>JAYRGW010000027.1:0-46576 GCA_041907665.1 Bacteroidaceae bacterium | reverse complement strand
TTTCGATACAACAGACGCAATAACATGGATACAATATTCGATGTGCTTATCAGACGGATGGTCAACTTAGAACCTCTTAGGCTGCAAACCAATAAGTTGCATAGTGCGACTTAAGCGCCTATACCTATAAAAGTTTATAACTAGAAACTTTTATTTTCGTCCTTATGAATTTCTGTGTTCGTCCTTATCATTTTTTCAGAACACTATATAGAATTCTTCTATTGGGATGTGTGATCCCTGTGAGGATAAGAAAGTATCAGTGTAGAGACAAATATTCACTTCGAAAAACGTTCTGAAAAACGACTTTAATATAAGCACTTGCCAGTTAGAGTGTTACTATGTCAATGGGGTATGCACGTTTCAAAAATGAAACATATTATTGGGGATGGGATTGGAAGACACGTGTGGTAGTGTCGTTGTTTTAGTAACTAGTAATGGTAAGATACAGATGCTACTATAGAAACTAACATTAGTCCTTGCGATAATATATGGACGACACTTGCGACTCACGAGCGTGAGTCGCAAGTGTCGTATGTTAGTTTTTTCGGTGACGTCCTTATGTTTTTTTGAAAACGTATGGACGAAAATATTTTTAAGGGCATATGTCGTTTTGAAGAGGTAAAAACATCGATTTACTGTCATAGGTCGGAGCATCCAAATTGTTTTTATGCTGCTAACGAAAGGTCAGGTATACCTATGATTTTTTGCATTTATTTGTCCGAAAAAGTTCATTGGGAATGAATTGCTTGTCAAAGAATGATAGAACATGCGTACTTATGTGAAATCGGTTCATCAGCTATCTGTGTAGTGCCATTTAGATTCGTTCTAAATAAAGGTCGACTGGAAATGACGTGTTTGTAGTATGCTCTCGAGTCGATTTTTGGACCTCTTTCCGCTGGCGTTGTATGTGGTGCATTGTTAACATGCTGTGATATAGTGCGTAATGGTGTCATACGGAAGTGACAAAGTCTCCCGTGATTTGGAATATTATCTCAAAATATTTCAGTTTTTTGTTCTATTCGTGTAAATAAAACAGCTATGTATATCCCTCACACTTTTGCCAATGAGCTAATATCCTGATGTGCATCGAGATGATGGGATAGAAGTTGCTACTCAATATTGTAGGTATGTTCGGAATGTTTTCTTTTACTACTTCTTAGTCAGAATAAAGGCGCCTATTATATCGTATTAGAATGCAAATGCTGCCAGAAGATTATCTCCGAATGATTTTGGACAATGGAGAACGCCCACTTTCACTCAAGGCTTCGATAGCAAAATAGTATGTTGTTGCTTTGTCCAGACCTCGGAAGTCGTATTTCTCTGCTCCCAGTACAGTGATGGAATTATACATTTTATCGGGGGCTATACCGTAATATATATTGTAGCCATAAGCTTTGAGTGATTTCTGCCATGTTATCATAGCATTGCGGGGATCTTTCTTGTCGCGCGCTACGTTGAATTTCTTTATTGGCAACGGTAATTTGTCCTTGTCATTTCCGAATACACGGAAGCCCGATAATGCCAATTGCCCGGATGCAACATGAATGTTTTCAAATTTTAGATATCGTGTTTGTAGTGGTTCGTTGAGTTCAATATAGTCATGTGGTACGTCTTTGTCGTTGTTGGATTTGTCTACTACAAGCTCCCAATGAATGCCGTCGATAGAATGAAATATGCGATATTGGTGATATAAATCCATCGCTCTGTTATATTGGTCGGCATGGTGTTCGTAGTAGTTTATCTGAATGGCTCTTACGGTTTCTATTTTCCCTAAGTCCATTTTCAACCATTCTTGAGGTCCGCCTGTTTTGGCAGCCCAATATGTTCGCATCGATTCGTCGTCGGCAAAGCGTCCTTCAAAAATACTATCCGTTGAAGAAACCTCGATAGGTTTGTTGTAAGACAATAACATCCAGCCGGCGAAACGTTGGGAAGGGTCTTTGATGTCGTTTACGGCAGAGTAGGTGGGATAATCTCCAAAGGCGCTTGAAGAATACATGATCCCATCTTTGTCGAAAGCGGCAGGATATATTCCGATACGGCGTTCGAACTTATATTTTAAAGACAACATACAAGTGGATACGTGCCAGTAGTTGCCCGATAAGTCGGCAAAGGTTCCTCCGTGTCCGGATCCTTGAACATATCCGCCCGGTTTGTAGCTCATCGGATTATGCTTTTGGTATGTGAAAGGTCCCAATGGAGAATTGCCTACATAAACGCCATCGGCATAGACTTTGAATTCTGTGCCGGGTGCTCCATACTGTAAGTAGTACTTGCCTTGGTGTTTAGTCATAAAAGCGCCTTCGACAAAAGGTGCCAGTGTGAGCGAGTCGTCATTGTTCATTCCAAAACGTTCCCATCCGTGTTCTTTGGGATGAAGCAATAACACATTCTTTATTTTGCTGATGGGGTAGAAGTCGCGTGTATCAATCTCTACACCTTTGACCGGATACTCGTTGCTCGATCCGTAATATAAGTAAAGCCTGCCATCGTCGTCTCTGAATATGTAGGGATCCCAGGCCGGTAAAACAGTCTTTTCGACATATCGTTTGAAGCGTCCTGATTTGGGCTCGGTGGTATACCATACCGGTAGTCCTTCGTAGGTGCATCCTACATAAAACAATGTATCGCCACTGACGAATGCCGCGGGAGCACAAAGATCGTCGTCGGTTGGTTTACGTTGAAAAGATGCAGGAATGAATTCCCAATTCACCAAATCTTTTGAGCAATTGTATCCTCCTTGATTTGTAGAGAATAGATAGTATTCGTTTTTGTAGACCAATGCCATAGGGTCGGCCGTAGAGCGAAAAGAATTGCCCTCTTTGGAGTTGTTATTGTAGGGCTCAAAATTGTAGCTGATGTTTACTGGGTTGCAGAAAGTGCGATTGCTCGGCTTATTCATGTCGTACCAGCGTGTGGCAATTGTATGGTAGCGTTGGGGCAGAATACGGTTGTCACTCTCTAGGCTGATATGAATGTCGTTGTCGGTGAGCTGTAATATCTTATTATAAAGTTTCTTTTGAGGATAATATACATAGAGGTGGCGATCGCCATCATTTCCTTTCAGTTCAAAATGTCCCTCAATATCGGTATTGCAATGGATGGGAGAGGCAAAAAACATCACAGTAGCTCCTTCTAAGGGATGTCCTTGAGAGTCTGTTACAATACCCTTTATTACTCGTTCGTGAGAGGTGGGAATATAGTAATTGCTGATTTGTCCTTTTACGACTTTGGTTGCCTGCGCAAAAGCCTTTGCAGGTATCAGACATAAACATACGAAGAAAATTGCATTGAAAAAGCGTGTCATGTTGAACAATCTTTTTGAGTAAACTTAATATTAAGAACAGCTCTCAAGAGCCAATGTATTGCACCAGTATCTAATAGTCGTTTGCCTTATAACGGATAGAGGAACTTATTTCAGTTCCTCCATCCCTTTTCACACTACTATCTATATAATCTCATCTCTCATTCTAGTCTGAACGATTGCATCTGCACATCTTCACTGTTGGCTCCTATCATTACTTGAAATTCTCCCGGTTCGGCTACGTGTTGTAGGTTCTCGTTGTAGTATTTCAGAAGGTCGGATGTGATGGTGAAATCTATGGTTTTGCTTTCGCCTGCTTTCAGATGAATGCGTTGAAATCCTTTGAGCTCTTTCACCGGTCGTGACGAAGTGGCTACCACATCTCTAATATACATTTGTACAACCTCGTCACCTTCGCGAGTACCAGTATTTTCTACTGTGACGCTTGCAGTGATGCTGCCATCGCTATTCATGGTCGACGAACTGAGTGTTACGGGGCTATATTTGTAAGTTGTATAACTCAATCCGTATCCAAAAGGATAGAGCATATCATTGCTTACATCCAGATATCCAGAGCGGAATTTCTGGAACCAACCGTTTTTGTCCATCGGCCGACCGGTGTTCAGGTGATTGTAAGAATAGGGTAGCTGTCCTACAGTCTGCGGGAAAGACGTTGTTAGTTTTCCGCTTGGGTTTACATCACCAAATAGAACATCTCCAAGAGCCAAAGCGGTTTCGCTACCTCCAAACCATACGTTGAGAATTGCAGGAACATTCGCTTTCTCCCAAGTGAGCACTACGGGACGTCCTGTGAATAATACCAATACTACAGGTTTGCCTGTTTTGAGCAAAGCTTCGAGTAGAGCATGTTGCGAATCGAGCATTTCGAGTTGAGAACGGCTAGAGCTTTCTCCACTCATTGCTTCAGCTTCACCCAAAGTAGCGACAATGACATCCGATTGGGCTGCTACATTCAATGCTTCTTTTAGTAAATCGGCATCGCTCCGGTTGTCGCGTCCCAATTTGTTGCCGAAGATCGTAGCACGATCTTCGTATTGTGCATCGCTTACCAAGTTGCTCCCTTTGGCATAGAGTATGGTAGCTTTATCGCCTGCCATTTGTTTTAGTCCTTCGTAAACCGACAGATATTCATTGCGTCTTGTGGCAACACTCCAACTTCCCGGTAGATTATTGCGGGTGTTCCCCATGGGGCCGATGATGGCAATGGTGCCTTTACGTTGCAGAGGTAGCAAATTGTTGTCGTTCTTGAGTAATACAAAACTTTCGGTAGCCAGTTTGCGAGCAGCGCTACGATGTTCGGCTGTGAAAATATCTTTTTTGGCTCTCGAGTCGTCCAGGTATTTGTATGGATCGGCAAAAAGTCCCAGTTTGTATTTAGCTTCCAATACACGGCGGCAAGCGGTATTTATATCGTCTATGGTTATCTTGCCCTCTTCGAGCGATTTCTTCAGCGTATTCAAGAATGCGTTGGAAACCATATCCATATCGACACCTGCTTTCAATGAGCGAGCGGCTACTTCCTGTTCGTTGCCGATGCCGTGATTAATAAGCTCTGTAATGGCTGTATAGTCTGTTGCAACAAAACCTTTGAATCCCCAATCATTTCTTAACAGATCGGTGAGCAACCAGTGGTTTGCCGTTGCAGGAATACCATTGATCGTGTTGAAAGAAGTCATTACGCTTCCGGCTCCGGCATTGACTGCTGCCTGATAGGGAGCCAGATATTCATTATACATCCTATATTTGCTCATGTCGACAGTGTTGTAGTCTCTTCCTGCTTCGGCTGCTCCATAGAGGGCAAAATGTTTGATACAAGCCATGATGTCAGTATTGGAAGAGAAGTCCTGTTGATAGCCCTTTACCATAGCCTGTGCAATAGCCGATCCTAAGAATGGATCTTCGCCCGAACCTTCGGCTATTCTTCCCCAGCGAGCATCATGACAGATATCGACCATGGGGCTGAATGTCCAACATATTCCATCGGCACTGGCTTCGATAGCAGCAATACGTGCCGAGTTTTGAATAGCTGGAATATCCCAGCTACACGACATGCCGAGTGGTATGGGGAACGTTGTTTCGTAACCATGAACGACATCCAAACCGAATATAAGAGGAATATGCAAGCGGCTCTTTTCTACTGCCAGCTTTTGCATGGCGCGGATATCTTTTGTTCCTTTCATGTTGAGTATGGCACCGACCTTTCCGTCGCAGACCATTTGTGCAACTCCACTGCTTTTTATTTCTCCTGTAACAGCACCGTCGGAAGTGGGCAAGTTGAGTTGTCCTATCTTCTCATCAATAGTCATTCTATTCATCAAATTGTCGATGAACTGTTCCATGGATTGCGGTGCTTTATTCACCTTTGTCGATTTTTTGACCGGCTTGCCTGCTACAGCTAATAAACTTGGTAGTAGTAACAGGATAAATAAGTAGCTCTTAATTTTCATTCTGTAAGATCTGTATAGTTAATAATCAATAAGTAAAACCTAGTTTTTGCAGCCCTGCTTGAACCTCGGGACAGCTCATAAAGAGTTTCCAAAGCAATCCGCTACGGTAATTCTCTATCATCGGTGCAATGGTGCACTGGTCGATAGCCAGGTAACGGGGTACTGTCCAATCTGCCGTTTCGGAGAATGCATCATAAAAACCATATTTTCCCCATATCCAATTTCCTTTATTCCAGAAGTATTTCAACGCTCTCATGGATTGTTCGGGAGTATATGGAAAACTGGATAACGCTGCGGTAGGTGTAATGACTCCTAGATCGTTGTTGGGTGCATGTGCCGAATAGCCGTCAATAGAATAACTGGCTGTCAATCCCCAGCAGTTTTCGCCATATCCTTTATAGTGCTTGGGATTGTCCACGCAATAGGCATAATCCGATAGCGCATGATTTTGTACGACTTTCCAATATTCGGCATATTCATCCTTTAATTTGGTTGGGTTTAAACCTATCCACGAGTAATGCGCCCAGAATAGAGGTCCTCCAGTAGCCTCGGCTCCATTATGTTTCAATACTAAAGGATATCCATAGGCTACTGCCGAACTTACAATATCTCCTCCTCTCGCCCAGCAATTGTGGTAGGCCGAAGCCGAAATGTAGTGTGTAGGTGAGGAAGCGGCAAGTATATACGTAATCATCGTTTCATTGTATCCTTCGAGAGGAAAGTTCATTTGAAAATCATAATCGGGCGACCAATGCCAATAGAGTTTGTCTTGTCCGTTTTGATACCAATCGAACTCCATTGCTTTCCATAGAACATCTATTTTATCGGCCAACTGTTGCTCTGCCTCATTGCCTCCTCTAAAATACTGTCTTACACAAAGCAAACTTTGCATCATGAAAGAGCTTTCGACCAAATCACCGCCATCGTCTTTTGTTCCGAATGGTTTTACTTTGCCCGAAGGGCCGTATAACCAATGCGGCCAGACACCATGGAAGCGATCGGCCCGCGACAAATACTCTACAATCTTGGTGAGTCTTTTCAAACCGGCATCGCGTGTTATAAATCCTCTTTCGATAGCTACCAAAATACCTGCTACACCGAATCCGCTACCACCAAGAGTAACCACCGATGAGTCGTGCTCCGGATAGACACCGTCCAAATGAATTCGTTCGGGCGCCATACCGGATATTGGTTCTGCTCCATCCCACATATAGTTGAAATGAACTTTCTGGATATAATCCAGAAAAGCATCATCGTCTGCGAAAGAGGTAGGGCGTGTTACATCCAATGTATCTGGATTTGTTGTATTCGATCCGTTTCCGTTTGAAGCGGAAGCGCAACCCCAGCAGTTCACTAGTAGAATATATAGTGCTATCTTCTTAATAGTACTTATCATATTATCGTTTTTTTATGATAATCAAATATCAAATCTTGTTATTGTTTTTAATCCTGAATTTGTAATATAGTGCTGTAGCAAATAAATGCTACAGCACTGATGACTTTTATTCTACTACATCTTCACTCAATTGCGGCGAAATATCTATCGCTGCTTTTGGAATCGGGAAATATTGTTTGTCTTCAGTATACGTATATCCTTCGCTAGTGAGTACGCTGACTGCCTTTCCGGTTCTAACCAAATCGTTAAAGCGCTCGCCCCATTCCATGCAAAGTTCCATGCGTCGTTCGTCCAATATTCCATCGAGTGTCAAAGACGAAACGGTAGGCATATTTGCACGAGTACGAACCTGATTGAATTTTGCGATACCGTCGCTTAGATTTTGATTCAATTGGAGACATGCTTCGGCATACATCAGTAATACATCTGCATAACGGAATACTCTTACATTATTGTTGCAACCATAGTCTGTTCGGCCCGGTGTTAGCTCAGAAGCGGGCGTATAGGCTTTTCCGTTGTAGCAACCTGTCTCGGCTCCTTGTGCCGGACGGATAACATCACCCCAATCGGTGGTTGTGCCTGCATATAGAAAATCGTTTTGTGCACGGACTGTTTCTCCACGTGCAGTAGCCCAATCGCGGAAGTTCTTGTTCGGACTGATCCAACCCCAACCTGAAATGTTACCATCGTTAGCCGGGCCTTGGAATGTGAACCAGCAGTTGGTTCCGACTACATCTCCCGAACCTGTTCCGAAGTCTGTTGTCTGTATTTCGAAAAGCGATTCGTCGCAAAGTTTTCCAGGTATCTTGAACAACTCTTTATAGTTGGAATACAAAGAAAATTTTCCATTGTCAACGATATCTTTTGTCAAATCGTAAACCTTCTGATAGTTGTTCTGATTCAGATAAATCTTAGCAGCCAACATCTCTGCAGTATAAGCCGTTACTGCTCCTGTGTGGTCCATTTGATTGGGACGGCACTTTTGGCAATTCTCTATAGCATACTGTAGATCTTCGAGAGCGTAAGCATAAACCGAATTCACACTTCTGCGGTGTACGTCTGCCTGATCATTTGTTTTGAGAATAGGCACCGGACCGAAAAGCTGAACAAGACGGTAATAAGCATAAGCGCGGAGAAAACGAACTTCACCCTGATAAGAATGATTGGTCGCGAGATTTGTGCCTGAACAATTTGCCTCAAATTTTTGTAGATCAACTAATGCAGTGTTGCAGTATTTGATGAGGCGATAGTACAAAACACTGAACGGCTCGTTCCAAAACCAAAGAGAATTATCGTACTTGTAGTTGTTCAATTTTACCCAATCGTCTCCGGTGGTTCCGGGATCTACATCATCATCGCGGGTAATTGTCATGCCATAAACAGCCCAATGGGTTCCTTCTTGTCTCACCCAAGAGTAAACGCCCGAAACTGGAGCATACATATTGGATATATCGGTATAGTCAACAGTCTTAGCATCGACTGTCACTTCGGGGGCTTTGTCCAAGTAATTACTACAACTACTTATAAGTAGTATGAATAGTAGGCAAAATATGGATTTTAAATATTTCATGTTATTATTGCTTTAATAGGTTAGAAATCAATGCGGAGACCGAATGTATATGTTGACGACATTGGGTATACTTCGGTATCCCACCCATTGGAATTAGTTACTTCTGGTGTGAAACTGTTTGCGCTGAATACTGTCAATGGATTCTCGGCATTAACACTCATACGGATATTTGGTATGATGAAACCACCCATTCTAATATTTCTGAAGTTATAAGCCATTTGCAAATTCTGGATTCTGAAATACGAACCACTTTCTACATAGAAGTCGCTGGTGTGGCTCACATTCCAACCTTTGGTAAGTGCTCTTGCAGAAGGATAGCTATTGGATGTACCTTCGCCGTGCCATCTGTTCTTGTACATATCGTAATCGAAGTTGTAGTTGGTTTGAGCATAACGTAGACCACGTTTTCTGTTATAAATCTTGTTGCCCATTACGCCTGCCAATGCCATACTGAATTCCAGATTCTTATATTGGAAACCTGCATTCAAGCCATAAGATAGTTTTGGTATGTTCGAACCCAATGTAACACGGTCTTTATCGTCTATCATCTTGTCGCCATTTACATCTTTGTATTTGAAGTCACCAGGCTCAAGTGTGATACCCGAAGCGATGATGTTTTGTGCAACAGGATCGTTAGCTATTTCGGCAGCTGTCTGATAGATTCCGGCTACTCGATAACCATAATATGAATTCATCGGTTTGCCTACGATGTCGATGGTACGATTCTCTGCACTTCCACCGTATATATAAGGAGCTCCGTTCAGACTGCGAACACGATTTCTCAGAGTTGACATATTCACACCAACGTTATAGCGGAAATCTTTTCCTACTTTATCGGTCCAATTCAGTGATAGTTCAAAACCTTGGTTATTGATCTTGCCGTTGTTTCCGGCCAATGTACTGTTGCTCAACGGAAGTGTTGTGCTGATAACGGCATTGTTGGTAGTACGGTTGAAATAATCCAAATCTACTGATAAACGATTGTTTAGGGTCGTGAAGTTGAAACCGGCATTGAATTCTTCGACAACTTCCCAGCTAAGCCAACTGAATGAACCGTCGTAATAATATCCTGCTACGGTAGTATTGCCGTAAACGCCGTTATAGTCGTTTTTCCCCTGTAATAGTCCTGCGTAACCATCACTTGCAGCAATGTTGTCATTACCAAGTTTACCCCAGCTGGCACGGAGCTTCAGGTAGTTTATAGCTTTGATATCTTTCATGAAGTTCTCATTGCTCATGACCCAACCAATACCTACAGATGGGAAGTAACCCCATTTATTGTTGTACTTGGAAGAACCGTCGGCACGCATCGTAGCGCTCAATAAGTATTTGTCGGCGTAGTTGTATTGTAGTCTGGCGAAATAAGACAAACCACGATAGGTGGTACCACCGTCAGTGACGGTACGTCCTGTTGTATTTCCGTTGGTCAGATAAAGATACTCTTCACGCAAATCGGGCACATTGGTTGCGGTTCCTGAGAGGAGGCGATAGTTCTCTTCGCGGCTCGACTGACCGATCATGGCAGTAATGTTATGATTGCCGAAAGAGTCTTGATAAGTCAGTGTGTTATCTAAGATGTAGTTGTAGTATTTATTGTCTGACTTAGTCAAAGAAGACTGAGAAGACTGCTGCCACGAACTGACATAATAAGAAGGTATAAATACACGACTGTTTGTTAGCGAGAAGTTCTGGCTGAATTGTGTTCTGAACTTCAATTTGTTTGGGATAAGACCTATTTCGGCGTAGAAAGTAGGTAACACTTGGAATGTTTCGTTCTTACTATTGTAATAGTTCGCCGTAGCGATCGGGTTGTTGAAGTTCGACGTGAATCCAACTTGAGAAGGAGATGCATATTTGTCTGGAGTCGCATCGGTATTCTTGTCCGAGTAGACCGGGATGATTGACGGAATGTTGAAAGCTTGCTGCCAAGCCGAGTTGTTCGGAACCCGTTGATTCGAATTGCTTGTTACGAAACTAGCTCCTACTTTCAACCAATTGTATACGTCATAATCCAAGTTTGCATGGAAGTTCAAACGTTTATAGTTATTCGTGCAGTCCATGATACCATCTTGGTATAGGTAGTTGAAGCCAATAGCATAAGATGCTTTGTCCGAACCTCCGCTTATACTCAAACTGTGGTTGGTAATGGTAGCCGTGCGTAGGAGCTGTTTGTACCAATCGGTATTGGCTCCGTATGTCCAATTGTGGAAATCGCTATCGGCATAACTTCCTCCAAAGAGGTCTATCGAATTCTTCATGTAAGAAGAATAAGTGTTGTAGTCGGCTTCCATCATCATTGTGGCATATTGCTGAGAATTTGCCATTTTCAGTACATTCGATGCATGCTGTATTCCGACATATCCTTCATAACTTACTTTGGGCTTCTGATTTTTGAATCCCTTTTTGGTTGTAACGATAATGACGCCGTTGGCTGCGCGAACACCATAAATGGCTGCTGCCGATGCATCTTTTAAAACAGAAATCTCTTGAATATCACTATTGTTCAAGAACGTGATATCGCTGTAGAACATACCATCTACTACATAGAGAGGAGAGGAACCGTTGAAGGAACCTATACCACGAATCGTTACCGTGGGTCCTGCACCTGGAGCATTTGAATTGACAATAGACAATCCGGGAACTTTACCTTGCAGTGCCGACATCGGAGAACTGGTAGCAATATCGCTGATCTCTTCTCCTTTGACTACTGCAATAGGAGATGTTAAGTCTTTGGCCTTACTGGTACCATAACCGATGACTACGACATCATTGAGCTGATGTACGTCGACTGATAAAGTGACATCGATTATTTGTCGATTGTGAACCGGTACTTCTATTGATTTCATACCTATGTAACTGATAACCAAAGTTCCGTTAGAAGGAACGTTGCGTAGGCTATATTTACCGTTCAAATCGGATGCGGTTCCATTAGTTGTCCCCTTGACAAGGACATTGGCCCCAATGATGGGTTCATTTGTACCTTCTTCGAGTACAGTACCCGTTACTGTTATTTTTGATTGCGCAAAAGCTAAATTGGCAAACATCAATAACGCAGAAAAGAGAATAATGAATCTTTCTTTCATGTTATTAATTTAAAGTTTATAAAAAAAGTTTTCTGGATGCAAATGAATACAAAAAGAATAAATGCACCAAAAAAGGCAGTATCACGATAGTACGTTTTGATAAAAATGTTTTATTAACGTACTACGTTTTTACTACTGCTATGATATTTAATATACTGTAAATTAAATAAATATAATTTGAGTTTTGTATAAATAGACTGCTACGGAATAGTGTTTATACCAGGTCGATCAAGAAGTCTACCAAGCTGTCTTCTTCAGAAATGTTTAGCTTTTTACGAATTCTATATCGGGCAGCTTCGACTCCTCTAACCGTTAAATTGTTTATCTGTGCAATATCTTTTGTCGTGAGGTTCAGACGAAGCAATGCACAGAAGCGGAGATCGGTTGGCGTAAGCTCGGGGTATCTTTCGCGCAGGTGGCGGAAGAAGTTGGCATGTATCAAATCGAAGTTCTGCTGGAACAGCTCCCAGAATTCTTTGTTCTCTATGTCCTCGCTTATTCTGGTGAGCAGTTGTTTCATGAATTTGTTTGTTGTTGTACCCTTATTCAATTGGTCCTGAATCATTGACCTGAGCTCTTCGAGCATGTTATTCTTGGCAATAATACCCATTGCCATACTTGCTAGGTCTTTACTTTTGAGCGATATCTCCGATTCCAAGAGTTTCTTATTTTGTTCGGCGATGAGCAATTCTTGTTCGTGCATTTTTAGTTTCTGTTTGGATTGCTCTATTTCGTAGGCTTCTTTTTCTTTTTTCATCAAATGGTGCAGTCTCCATCTACTGATGTAGTAGATAGATGTGCCAAGCAAGATGATGTAAAAACAGATAGCCAACCAGGAGAGGTAGAATGGGCGATTTATGGTGAAATGATAACTCACTTCTCCAATCTTCTGATTCAAATCGTTGTAGATTATTGCCGAGAACTCGTAAGTGCCATAATCTAAGTTGCCATAGTGCATTACCGGATCGTAAGAATCGGTTTCCAAATTAAGTCCGCTTCCTTTCAAAGAATAATGTACCATATAGGGTGTTAGGTCGTAATGGGGCATAAGCAGTCTGAAAGAAACTTCCCTATATGAAAAACTTACCTCTCCGTCTTCATTGATTGGGAGAAAAATGGATTCTCTTTTATTGTTGAAGCATTCTATTTGTTCGATGCTCATCTTGAATAGTTTGGAATTATTATTCCTGTTTCTTAAATCGTAATGAGCGAAACCGTTATTCAAGTTGAAATAAGAATTACCTTCTTTATCTACAAACACCGAACTTTCGTTGTGTATGGAGCTGTCGAACTTTGAAAAAGGTATATATGCTTTGATGCGGAACTGTCCTTCGTAGCCATCTATTAATATATATCCTTTGGAAGTAATGATCCAAAAAAGGTGGCTGTTCACTTCTACCGCTCCCAGTATATTGTTTGGCTCGGGAAGCAGCTTATTAAGTTGTACAAATGAAACAAGTGCGTGTTTGATGTTCGAATATACATAGGCCGATTGTTCGTTGGATAAGACAATGTCTCCTTGAATCTTCATCACATGGATATGTCCTTCGTCTTTTCCATTCAGCGTATCGAAGTATTTGGCATACCGAACGGAGCGAAGATTATCGCTCAGCCATAAGTGATAGGCACCCTTGTACATATGGGTGAGCCAGATGGAGCCATCTGTGTCGACTTCAAAATGTCTGATCGGGTTCGCGAATCCTGATATGTTATGGCTCCATAGCCATTGCTTAGCGCTGTTTTTTACGAATACTTCGAGTCCTGCATAAGTAGAGTTGAGCAATATCTCTTTCCCGTTTATCGTACACTTTTTGATGCAGGTGCTACCTGTTGTTTGATCTATAGGTATGGCAACATCGTTTTTCACATTAATACAATAGGCATTGCTGCCTCCAAATACCTGTCCGTCGAACTCGTTGATGTACCAATTCTGACCATTGGAATTGGGAATGATCTTAAAATCGTTGACTTTTGTGTTTAATGTATATAAAGCCTGATTGGTTGCTAAGTAGAATTTGTCGTTTTGATGGAGTATGCTATAAATCATTCCGATGGGCGGCTGATTGTATTTAGGGGTGAGCAGGGTAAGGGGGGAATTATATTCGATGAATGCAATTCCATCGTCCAGACTCGCCCATATATTGTTGTTGGCATCGCAGCACAATCCCAACACGGTGTTGTTGCTTAACGATTCGCTTCGATTGAAGTGCCACAATAGACTTCCATCTTTACGGAGAGCATACAATCCGTCGGATATAGTGCCGATGATAAGCAGATTGTCTTTTGTTAGCAAGGCTCTGTTTACGGTAGCTCTTGCCAAGTCACCGTCGACTTGCGTCTTGAATGGCGAGAGTTTGTTGGTACTTGGGGTGTAGAAATATATCTTCCCACTTTTTGTGACTAGCAGCATTTGTTTGTTGTTGTAACGACATACTGCCACTACGTCCGAGTTGTTTAGCTGAGATCGTTGGATGATAACACGGTAAGAATGTCCATTGAATATAGAAAAGCCGCTATTGATAAGCTGCACGTACATCTTGCCGAAACACGAAAATAGAAATAGCGGACCATAGTACTTGTCACGATATGCTTTTACGGTTTTTCCATCGTAACAGAAACAACTGCTGAACGACTGAAAACAAATGGAGTTGCCTACTTTGACAATTTTCCATATTTCGTCGTTTCTCATTTGGTAATTCTTGAGCTTCTTACTTATCGAATGGTATTTGAGTTGTCCGTAGATGTCCGTATCGAAATAACCGAACTCTTCGAAAGAACCGATATAGATGCGCTGTCCGTCGGCAAACACGGAACGGACAATTTGCCCTCCGGCAACTTTTGTCAGCTTCCATTGATAGCCATCATAGGATAGCAACCCGCCCGAATTGCCAAAATACATTACGCCATTGTGTCCTTGAGTGACAGACCAATTCTGATTGTCTGCCTGATAATCTTTGACTGAGTAGTGTCGTACAAGTGGCATAAACGACGACGAAAACGCCGATGTCGAAAGAAGGACAACTAGTATGAAAGAAAGAGTACGTCTCATAGCAGATCAGAATAATAGATGTTATTAGCACATGAATGTTCCTTTCAGGCAGACTTTGCAAACCTGGAAATTGCTGTCGAAAACAATAAAATCGGCATCGAAACCTTTCTTTATTTGTCCTATTCTGTCTGCCAGACCGATGGATTGTGCAGGGTAGAGCGATGCCATATTTACAGCTTCTGCAAGCGATATGTCGACATGCTCCACGCAGTTTTGTACTGCTCTGAGCATGCTGAGGGCCGAGCCCGATATGGTTTCTTTCCCATCGGCTCCTATTGTTACATAATGATCGTCTCGAAGAGTATGTTGATAAGCTCCCGTTTTGCAACTTGTTACGGCATCTGTGACGAGCATCAACGAATCGCCCAATGCTTGCTTCGCCAGTCTTACCATCGGGTAGCTTACATGAATGCCATCGACAACAATCCCCGTGAATGGGCGAGCGCGGAATATGGCAGGTATAAGTCCCGGGTATCGGTGATGCATCGGTTGCATGCCGTTGTATAGATGAGTCGCCATACGCTTACGTCCCGTCAGAAAGTGCATAGCTTCGTCGTATGTGGGCGCACTGTGTCCTATGGAGATAACAATGCCTTGCGTATCCAGGTATCGGATAACCTCCTCGGGTTGCAGTTCGGGTGCCATGGTCATGACTTTTATTTCGCCGTGTCCCCATTCCAACAACGTTTTCACTTCGTCGAGAGTCGCTTTTTTAATTAACCCAACGGGGTGAGCCCCCTTGCTGCGCGGATTTATGTAGGGGCCTTCAAGATGAAGTCCCAAATAATTGCCTAATGCCTCTTTTCTGTAGTCATTGGCGTATTGTGTCATTTGCTTGTAAACGTCGAATGTGTTGGTGGCAGCAGTAACTAAGAATCCGGTAGTACCTTCTTTAAGTAACGCTTTCGCCATAATATTCAGTCCGTCGCCCGTAGGAACGCCTCCGAAGAAAGCTCCGCCCGCACCATTTACTTGTACGTCGATAAAGCCAGGTGCTAAATAATTTCCTCCTAAATCTATCTTTTCTATATCATGTGGTAAAGAACATTGGTCGACTATATCTACAATTTTATCGTTTTTTACTATTACAGCTTTGTTTCGGAGTATTTCTCCGCCTGTAATGATTGCAGCGTTTATGAGGCTAAAATATTTCATAATAGGAGATTCATTATTATTGCAAAATTAGTGATAAATATCATTAATACGGCATATAATAAGATATTTAAAGTTAGTAAGTACATTTTAATGTTTAAAATCCCTTGTTTTTTAATATAAAAGAGTAGCACTGTGTGCCGAATAATTTTTGTTTGGGTGTGCCTGTGTCTCTATTGTTTTGTTGAGGCAACATGAATATACGGCGAAATGCAGTGATCTTAGTAACATGATATACATAAATGGCTTATGATCAATATGTTTCAAATTTTACATAAGGACCGCTCATCGATGTTGTCCTTTACTTTCATTCGTTTGCTCACGACCAAACATATGTATGGTCGCGAGCAAACGTGTGTATGGTCATGAGCAAACATGTGTATGGTCACGACCAAACGAATGAACCGTCAGTATGAAAACGATGAATCTTATAGATCAAATCTTTGGAGGTAAGGCATGACAGCTTTCATCGGTCCGTTTGTGCTGCATTACAAAAACGGCTCTTTTAGTGAATATATTTCTATATGGATGCCATGTTTTGTGTGATAAAAATGTTTCTGCTATTTATATTTTTTAAACATTGCATGTCCGTATTTATACTTTAATTATATGTTAACGTGCATCAAATAGGCATTTCTATCAAAATGAGCCTGCTCTATTTTATCTCTGTTATTCAATTGTTTATTGCTTTTATAGTGGAGTGGTTTCTTTTGATATTAAAACTGATTAGTGTATTACAACTATTTTTATGTGTAAAATGTAATATGATAATTTGATACTAAATATGTATTATACATAAATTTGTCTAATTGATAATGGAAGGCACCAAGACTTTGATGAGTTCTTTTATCCTATTAACCGTAATGAATAAAAGTCTAATTTAAAAACACTAATATGGCAGTTATTGCACTTGATATCGGTGGAACGAAAATAGCGAGCGCTATTATGTCGGCAGATGGTAAGATCATGTTCAATCATCGTAATTTGTTGAAGGGACGCGTTGGTAATGATGTGGGGAAATTGATTGCGGAGAACTTGAAGCGATTGATCATGAAAGCCAAGTATCATAAGATAGATATAGAAGGCGTCGGCGTGTGCGTGCCCGGAAATGCCAATCCACAGACGGGTAGGGTTTGGGCTCCCAACATACCGGGATGGAAAAATTATCCTCTTAGAGAAGTACTCCGTGCTGCAATAGACAATCCGGAGATAAATGTATATATCGACAATGATCGTATTTGCTATGTTCATGGCGAAATGTGGCAAGGCGCAGCCATCGGCTGCAAGAATGTTATTTTCATTGCTGTGGGTACGGGTATCGGTGCGGGGATCATCATAGATGGCAGAGCTCTTCACGGTGCGGATAATATAATAGGTGCGACGGGTTGGATGGCGTTGGAACCTCCTTATAATTCGGAGTATGATGCTGCCGGCTGTTTTGAATATTATGCCTCGGGATCCGGTATTTGCTGCAGGGCAAGAGATGCCGTGAGGGATAACAAAACGTATAGAGGCAAGCTGAGGCAGATGCCTATCAGCAGAATAACCACAAACGATGTGTTTGACGTATATGCGGACAATGATCCGATAGCTATAACGGTGATAAGGAAAGCTATACAGATGTGGGGAATGGGAGCGGCGAATCTTGTAAGTATATTGAACCCCGAAAAAATTGTGTGGGGCGGAGGAGTGTTCGGCCCTGCCAAGGTCTTTATAGACGACATCTATACCGAGGCCTGCAAATGGGCTCAGCCAATCAGTATTAAGCAAGTGTCTTTTGTACCGTCCAAACTTTCGGGCAACGCCGGTTTGTTGGGTGCTGGTTATATTGCTCTTCATCCCGAAACGACAAATGAATAAATAAAAGCCTAAGAATATGGATACAGACAATAAAACATTTTCGTTCGTTGCGGCGTGCATCGGGATGTCTTTCTTTGGAATCTCCATGATTACGCTCGGTTCGGTGTTGCCATGTCTTACGGAGAAGATGCTTCTGAATACGTTGCAGGCATCGGCTTTGGTGGCATTCCTTCCTTTGGGTATACTGATAGGATCATTGATATTCGGTCCTATTTGCGATCACTATGGTTATAAGATACTTTTCCTGTTCAGTTGCTTTTCGGTCTTGCTGGGATTGATGGGGCTTTCATTTTTTCTCGATATTCCGTTGCTTCAGTTTTCTATTTTTATGATAGGCCTTGGAGGTGGAGTACTCAATGGAGAAACCAACGCATTGGTAGCCGATTTGTATGATGATGATTCGCTGCGTGGCTCGAAGCTTAGTCTTTTGGGAGCCTTCTATGGCATAGGTGCAATAGGTATGCCTTTGCTGATAGGCTTCTTATCGGAATACTATAGTTACGGAGTTATCATTCGGTTTATAGGAGCAGTGATGTTGATATGTATCGTCGTGTGTTTTTATGCTCCTTTCCCTGTACCAAAGCATGCTCAGAGTTTTCCTTTCAAGAAAGCCGCCGGTCTGCTGAAAGAAAAGAGCCTTTTGATATTGAGTTTCGTTCTCTTTTTTGAGAGCGGCATTGAGGGCTCGTGCAATAACTGGACGACGTTGTATCTGGAGAAGTCAACCGATATTCGTTCGGGATTGATATTGCAGACTCTTACTTGTATGGTAGTTGCATTGACAGTGTCGCGTTTGTGTCTGGCTGTATTGTTGAAGAAATGGAAACAGTCCACTATTCTCACCTCATGCTTTCTGATTGCCATGCTCGGTTTCATTTGTCTATCGTTTGCGCATAGCTTTATTGTGGCAGCGTTGGGAATGATACTTGTCGGCATAGGTATCTCGGCAACATTCCCCATTGTCCTCAGTATAGTAGGCAAAGACTATTCTTCGCTGCTGGGAACAGCCTTTGGTGTGGCCATAACGATCAGTATTGTGGGAAATACACTGATTAATAGCGTGGTGGGTACATTGTCACATGTCATTAGTCTGACAGTATATCCGGTTGTGATGATCGTCTGCATCATCATGATGTTGATCTTATTTAGAGTATACAAACATTATTCACTTTTTAAATAATAAAATTATGTTAGCAAAAGAATGGTTAAAGAACGCCCATAACGTTATGGACAGTATTGAATCTACCCAAATGGACAGCATCCGAAAAGCTGCGACGATAATGGCCGATAGTATTCAGGCCGGTCGTTGGGTGCATACATGGGGATGCGGTCATGCCACGATTCCATGCGAAGAAATGTATCCACGTATTGGCGGTATCGTAGGCTTTCATCCGCTTTGCGAATTGCCGTTGACTTTCTTTACACAGATTGTCGGGCAAATGGGTATTCATCAATTTTTATATCTGGAACGTCAGGAGGGTTATGGACAACAGATCATGAAGAACTATCATTTCGATTCGAAGGATTGCATGTGGATATTCTCTCATACAGGCATCAATGCTGTGAATATCGATATGGCTCTTGAGGCAAAAAAATGTGGAATGAAAGTAATTGTCTATGGTTCGGCTGCTGCTACGGGTGATAAACCGGGGCGTCATTCTTCCAAGAAGAATTTATTTCAGCTGGCAGATGTTGTAGTTGATTCGTGTGTTCCATTGCAAGATGCTTCTGTTCCGATGAAGAATCATATTGATAAGATAGGTCCGCTTTCTACACTCGGATTTGTCACAATGGTATGGATGACGATTACAACTGTTTGTGAGATTCTTGAAGAGAGAGGTGTTCATCTCTATATTAATCCATCGCATAATGTTCCAGGGGATACTACTGCTCAAGAACGCCTTGATGAGGCTATTGATGAGTATCAAAAGAGGCTTCATGTACTCTAAATAACACATAATTAAAACAAATACCATGAGAACTAAATCTATCTATCTATTTTCATTGATTTCATTATTTGTCTTCGGCTCTAACAAAGCCGAAGCTAATAATGGAAGTCCTTTCTCATCGGATAATGCTGTTCTTATTACCTCAAAAGAAAAATCTCCGGAAACAAACGAACAAGGTCAAAACAAAGTAAAGGTTACTGGTAAAGTTGTTGACGAAAAAGGAGAAGCTATTATCGGTGCAAGTGTTTTAGAAAAGGGAACAACCAATGGCACATCTACCAATATAGATGGCGCTTTTACCCTTTCTGCGAAAGTGAACTCTACTCTTGTCATATCTTATATCGGGTATCGCACTCAGATGGTGAATGCCGGTAAGAATATGAAGGTTGTATTGGTGGAAGAGTCTAAATCTTTAGACGAGGTAGTTGTGATAGGATATGGCGTTCAAAAGAAAAAGCTTGTAACAGGCGCTACCGTTCAGGTGAAAGGTGATGATATTGCGAAGCTGAACACGGTAGACGTGATGGGTGCGCTTCAGAGTCAAGCGCCCGGTGTGAATATCACTCAGTCTAATGGATTTATCGGCTCAGGCTATACGGTCAATATCCGTGGTATCGGCACTATTGGAGATTCCGAACCACTGTATGTTGTCGATGGAGTTGCCAATGCAAGTTTGGATGGGTTGAATCCATCGGATATCGAATCGGTAGATATTCTTAAAGATGCAGCTTCGTCGGCTATTTATGGGGCTCGTGCTGCCAACGGTGTCATATTGATAACAACAAAGCAAGGTAAGTCGGGTACATCTGTCGTTAGTTATGACGGATACTATGGTGTACAGAATTTATATAAAATACCAACCATACTGAATGCAAAAGAATACATGTCGATGCAGGATGAGGGACGTGTAATGGATGGATTGGATCCCTATAACTGGTCGAACTATATTCCTGCAAAAGATTTGAAGATAATAGAAGACGGTACGTGGAAAGGGACTAATTGGCTGAAAGAAATTAAAAACAAGAATGCGGTGGTGCAAAACCATTCTTTAAACTTCTCTGGGGGTACCTCCAATTCTACCTATTCGGTAGGTTTGTCTATGACTACGCAAGAAGCTACAATGGGTGTGCCTAGAGCTGTTCCCGATTTGCATAGATATAACTTCCGCGTCAACACCTCCCAGATCGTAAAGAAAATGGGAGATCTGGATTTTCTTAAAGTCGGTGAAACAATCAATTATAAATACGAAGAAACAAGAGGTTCGTTCGGTACAGGTGGTATCTACTGGAACGGCGTTCACAATATGCTTGTGATGAGTCCGCTGATGCACGCTTATAACGCTGATGGCGATTACTATATGTATAAAGATAGAATAGCCGACGGATACAACTGGGATATATCGAATAGCTCGGATAAAAACCCGATTGCCTATTTGGATTATTTCATGAATCAAAATAAGAATAAAGGGCACTATTTGCAGTCGAGTATTTATGCAGAACTGCAACCGATGAAGAATTTGAGGATTAAATCTCAATTCGGTTATATCTACGGTTCTTCCAGCTATCGTAGTTATGTCCCTACTTATGAGTTGACCTCAACACTCATCAGTGATAAAGATCAGGTTACTCAGTCTATGTCTATTTATAATAGATGGTCTTGGGAGAATACTGTCAATTATCTCTATAACTTGAATGATCATCATTTTGATATTCTAGTAGGTTCCACTCTCGAGAAATCGGGTTATGGCGAGACTTTGAATGGAACGAAAGTCGGTTCGTATTACACTGATCTGGCTCATGCCTATATGGTCAATGTCCCTACAAATCCTACAAGCGTAACGGCCTTGGGTGGCGGACCGTATTCTCAAGCGGCTGTTTCTTCTTTCTTCGGTCGTATACTCTATAATTACCAAGAGAAATACATGGCTTCTTTTACAATGCGAGCAGATGGATGTTCTACCTTTGCCCGTGGTCATCGGTGGGGATATTTCCCTTCGTTCTCTGCCGGATGGGTCATGTCAAACGAAAATTTCATGAAATCTACTGCGGGCTGGCTTGATTTTCTCAAAGTCAGAGCATCGTGGGGACAAAATGGTAATAACAGAGTCGATACATTTCAATGGATTTCTCAAATAGCGTCCAATAATACTTATGGCGGATATTCTTTTGGCGATTCGATGGATAATATATCAACAGGTTCTTATGCTTATAGGTTGACAAATCCTAATCTGAAATGGGAAACAGAGCAGCAGACCGATGCCGGTTTTGATGCCCGTTTGCTTTCAAACCGATTGGGCGTAGAATTCGATTGGTATCATCGTGTGACAAAAGACTGGCTTGTCGAAGCTCCTGTGTTGTATAGTTGTGGTGCCAATCCTCCATCTGTCAATGGTGGTAATATAAAGAACGATGGTGTGGAGCTGACATTGCATTGGAATGATAAGGCTGGTAAAGACATCAATTACGGAATTAATTATAATATTTCGTACAATAGAAACAGAGTAACGAAGGTAGGAAATTCGGAAGGTCTTATTCATGGTCCGGGCAGTCTGCTTTGGGAAGGAGCAGAAGAATGCTATCGTGTAGCTGAACCGGGGCAACCTGTTGGTTATTTCTACGGATACAAATCGAAAGGAATCTTTCAGAATCAAGCTCAAATAGATAATTATAAAGGAGCGTTGCTCAATGGGAAAAAGACTCAACCGGGTGATGTTATTTGGGAGGATGTTAACCATGATGGTGTGATTGATTCCAATGATAGAACAAAGTTGGGCGATCCTCATCCGGACTTTACAATGGGGTTGTCTTTCAATATCACTTGGAAAGCTCTAGACTTATCTGTAACAACGTATGGCGCATTCGGTCAGCAAATAATGAAATGCTATCGTGACTTCAGTTCATCTCCGTTACAAAATTACACAACAGATATATTGAAACGTTGGCATGGTGAAGGGACATCGAATAGACTGCCTAGATTGTCAAGCTCCTCTAGTAGCAATTGGAATAAAATATCAGACTTGTATGTGGAGAATGGAGACTATCTGAAGATAAAGAATGTGACTATCGGATACGATTTTAAGAAGACGTTCAAGTCGCTTCCGTTCACTCAGTTGCGCTTGTATGCAACAGTACAAAATCTGTATACTTTTACGGGTTATTCGGGAATGGATCCTGAAATTGGATTCGGCGGTGAAGATGCGGGTAGCTATGCTCAAGGCATTGATCTTGGATATTATCCAGGTTCTCGCAATGTATTGTTTGGATTAAATGTCAAATTCTAGTCTGCAATTATGAAAAAGATTATATTTTTAATATCTACGGTCTTGCTGTTGTGTGGATGCAATGACTTTTTAGATACGAGTGACTTGACACATAAGACAACGGCAAACTTTCCCGAATCGGAGAAAGATGCTGATGAAATGTTGACGGCTATTTATGCCCATTTGCTATTCGAATCGCCAGAAAACTCTTCTGAATATTATATTGCACAATTAGCAGGTGATGATTGTTTGGGAGGTAACTTATCCTTCTCTAATAACTGCGCTACTAATTTCTTAATGTATAAGGACAATTTGAATGGCTTTTTGGGACTTTGGAGTCGTGATTATACATTGATTAATCGTGCTAATAATGCCATTAATTCTTTTCCTAATGTAAAGAGCTGGTCAAGTGAAGAAGAGAAAAACAGGCATTATGGCGAGGCACACTTCTTAAGAGGAATAGCTTATTATGAATTGGCTCAGGTGTTTGGCGGTGTTCCTATTCGTAAAACAATCGAGGCGAATAATGTGCCTCGGGCCGACGTGGACAGTGTGTATTCATTGATTGCCTCGGATATGAAGAATGCGATAGAAATGTTGCCCAACAAAATATATCCTGCGGGATCTGAAAGGGCTGGTCATGCTACAAAATATGCAGCGGAAGCCTTTATGGCACGTATATTCTTGTTCTATACAGGGCGTTATGCCAAAACGGAATTGCCTGGTCATATAACAAAGGATATGGTTTGCCAATGGATTGATGATTGCGTGAATAATTCTGGATATAAGCTGGTAGGCGATCAACGTAATTTGTGGGCTTATACAAATACGGCAACAGAAGACAATACCGATTATCATTATCAATATGTGGTCGATAATAAATTGAGTTGGGTAGGCAATAGTTCGGATGAAACACTCTTTGCCAATAAGCACAATATGAAATCTGATTGGACCTATACATGGTTCACCAATACTGTGTCTCAATATTTCTCTCCTTCGGCTGATGATTATGATAAATTCGTAAGTTATCCGTTCGGTACCGGATGGGGAGCCGGACCTGTCTCTCCTGCAATGGTGAACGAATGGAAAGAGTGGTCGGGTAAACAGACGTTCCTTGATGGCTATACGGAAGATCCGCGTTTGACAGGCTCTATATGGTCGTATAAAGCAATGGACCCTAATCACAAAGGTTCGATGTTGATGGATTCCAGATTGGATACCGATGAGCCGGACTATACAGTTTCTAAGAGATATTATGAGCAGACTGGCTATTTTCAGAAAAAATATATCAATATCAATGCGTATGATAAAGGGAATATTCTTCCTTTTAGTAAGAAGATGTATCCGAATATGTCCAATCAGACTTCGCAATCTTTATTGAATATAGCCGATTTAATACATATGCGTTTTGCAGATGTTTTGTTGATGCAGTCCGAATTGGAACAGAATGCTGATGGATTGAACAAAGTCCGTGCACGTTCGCATATGGCTCCGGTGACCTATTCTCTTGAGGCGATTAAGGAAGAGCGTCGTTGGGAACTTGCGTTTGAGTCTATTCGTTGGTGGGATCTGTTGCGTTGGTCGGGACCTTCTCTGAAAGAAGCCGGTGATGCGCTTAATAAACAAAATGACTTTAAGGTGATTAATGCTGCTGTCGTTGTTCCTATGGTCCATTTCGATTATGCCGCACGATTGCAAAAGACTCAAGGGTATTGGCCTATTCCTCAGGACGAAATAGACCTTTCTAATGGCGTCCTTAAACAGAATCCGGGTTGGGATGCTTCAGCTCAATTTAACGATTGGAATAATTTAAAATAGAGGATGACTATGAAAACTTATTTTAAATATGTAATTTTGTTTGTCACAGCGATTACTTTGTTTAGTTGTGATCCGCTAGAGGATAAGTCTAATTTTGATAAGGAAGGAACTTCTATTTCTGCTTCCGATCTGAAAGCCGCATTGTCTTTCACTCAATTGCCTAATCAGGATGGGAAAGTTATGGGAGATCAATATGTTATCATAAAAAATACTCGTCCTGATATTGGGGGCGTATGGCATTTGGTTCATGGAGATACACAGTACACTTATGGTACGGATAATGATACCATTATTTGTCCTGCCAATGGGGATTATCAATTGTATTATGTGGGCATTTCTGGTAATAAGGTTGTCCAGACAGAACCATTCACCTTCAACGTAACAAATGTTTTCGACCAATATGATGAATATCTGACAGGGGCAAAAGATAAGTCTGATAAAGCGGCCAAGAAGATATGGAAGTTTAGAGTTGTGGCATGGGGCTCTGTCTGTAATATGGGTGCACATGGCGGCTGGAAATATACCGATGCCGGTTATACTCCTGAATCGAACTTCGCATGGTGGAATAATGTTTCGTCCATCGATAAGATAGGCGACCAATCTATGTCTATGGTCTATGATGGCGGTAAACTTTTGACCTACAAACCGAATGGAGATAATGTTGCAAGCGGCTCTTTCTCGTATACTCATAATAGTCCGGAAAAAGGTGTTCTTGGAGAATTAATCACCAGCATTCCTGTTATTGGACACGAGTATGATGATGAGGGCCAGAATAATACTAAAAATACATTCTGGATTCTTACTTTGACAGATAATTACATGACTCTTTATCATCCTGACAAATATAAAGGTGGTTCTGATTGGGATGATAGTGGTTGGTATGTATACTACGAAGCTAAATAGATAATAAAAGCACATTTTATAGACGTTTTGTCTTTTGCATAGAATGGCTATAGAATGTGCTTCTCTGAAAATAGATTTTTCATCTAAAATATTTAATATGTTAAGAACTATTAGACTGAAATATTGGGCATGTGTTGTTTTCGGAGCGATAGCTTTATCCTTTACGGGATGTTCCAAAGACGATTACAATTCGGTGCCTTCGACGAAAGGTGATGGTGATACTACGGAGCAGAAAGTCGATGGACGAGTAGTGGCGGCTTATTGTACATGGTATGGCTCCACTCTGCCCGATCCGCAATATGTCACGAATATTAACTATGCTTTTGCCGAAGTGTATGTTGCCGGTGGCGTTTACAAAGGCTTTAAGTTGGAAGGTACGGAATCGAGGTTCCAATCGGTTGTCAATCTTAAGAAGTTGAATCCTTCATTGAAAATCATGATATCGTTTACGCATGTCGTAGAGAATAGCGACAACTCGCAGGGAGGAAGCTTTTCTGCGATCTCTGCCAATGCCGCTTATCGCAAACAATTTGCCGAAGATTGTCTCGCATTTATCAAAAAATGGGGTATTGATGGCATTGATATGGATTGGGAGTTCCCCGGTCTTTCATGGAGTGGGGCAGCATGCGATCCTGCTAATGATGTGGCAAACTTTACATTACTCATGAAACAGTTGAGGGAAACTCTAGGAAGCAATTATTTATTGACTTTTGCCGGGTACGTAATGGATAAAAAACCTACTACTGGAGGATACCAATATATTGATATTGCTGCAGTCATGCCCTACGTCGATTATGTCAATATAATGACTTATGATATGGATGCGGCACCGAGGTATCAATCGGCGTTGGATGATCCTTCATCTTATTGGGATTGTAAACGCGCAGTCAATGCTTATGTTAATGCTGGCGCTCCTGTCAGCAAACTGCTGCTCGGCATTCCGTTTTATGGAAGGCATACGTTCTCGGACAAAACGATAAATTATAAAGATATCCTTACTCTCGACAAGAGCGTATACAAAATTGATAATTGGGATGCTGGTGCTAGCGTTCCCTATGTGACAAAGAATGGTCAGATGTATTACAGTTATGATAATGCAAAAAGCATAGGGATAAAGGGTGCTTGGATTATAGGATTAGGAATGAAAGGCATGTGTTACTGGGATTGTAGTGGAGACGACAGCGAAGAAACTTTGACTAAAGCTGTCTGGAATGCAACCATGAAACACTGATTTTTTTATAATTAAAGATTCGTAATAGTGAGGTGGGTATGTGATATATCTGCCTCATTTCTTTTGCATTGTTTGTAAGAGCAACTTGCTTATCCTTTTTCGAGCATCACCTATAAAGTAAGGGGAACTTGAACAGTGTATTAAATAGTAAACCTAAGGTAGTTGACAAATTCAAATACCAATTTATTGAAATAATAGCGGATACGCTTACCGACCACGTTTCTAGAAGTGAATATGGAGAACAAAACCGATACTATTTTAACCATATCGAAGTGATACTTTCAAATGCGCGGAATCAACACTTAGTTTTCGAAAAATGATAACGACGAACATAAAAATTCATAGTTACGAAACTAAAAGTTTGTAACTAGAAACATTTAGTTTCGTAATTATGAATTTCTCACTGTTTATCAATGAATTACATGCGATGCGTCTATGTTGTGGCTCTAATTCGAGTTACATTCGAGTGATGAAACAATAGCAAATATAGTGGTCTACAATGGCCTGTAGCTCATGCTTGGATAAGAAAGTATCAGAATATCGGAGAATGTTCACTTTGAGATCTGTTATGAAAAATGATTATATGCAAAGCATTGTATCGTTGTTCTCTTCTGCTGAAATGGGGTGATCAGTCCAACTCTTTGCATGAAAATAAGACAACATCTATGCGAATATTCATCGATTCTTTTTTTCTGCAATACAACTCTATTTTCAACCTTTGTCACTTCAGTATGACACCATTATGCACTATCACACAGCATATTAATGATGCACCATATACAACGCCAGCGAAAAGAGGTCTTAAAATCGGGCCAAGAGCATATTGTAGGAACGTTATTTCCGGTAGGGGTCTATTTAGACTTGATCTAAACAGGCCTATACGGATAGCTGAATGGTCGATTTGTGCATAACGAATGTGCTTCATCCGTTTTTTGAGAAGTACTTTATTTCCGACAATTTATTTTACATCTACTCCTGTTGTCATCAACTTTTAAGTTTCTTTTAGTTGCTTCTTCGAACGTCATGGTTATCATGTTAGACACTCCTAAATATAGTTTAAGCTCATAGATTTTATCGGTGAGTTCTTTTATCTCTTGAATAAATTTCTTGTATGGCAGTTATTTCATATAATGAATGTCTACTCCATTAGCATCGATGTTCATTTCTACTTTGGCTCCTTCTACTAATGGATAATTTTCAGTGACGTGACCTACCGGAAAACCAAAGCAGATGGGGTAATGATATTCTGCCAATAGAGCAGCTATGGAGTGATAAGTGTCTTTATCGTTCATCCATTCTTTCTTATCAATTTTATTGAATTGGCCGATAATCAATCCTGAAAGATTTTCCAAGACACCTCCTAATTTGAGATTATAAAGCATACGCTCAATCGTGTGGTAGTGCTCTCCAACGTCTTCGATAAACAAGATTGTACCTTTGGGAGGAATATCATAAGGAGTGCCGCGTAGTCCATAATAGACAGAGAGGTTGCCTCCTCTTAGAATTCCTGTTGCCTTGCCGTGGTGGTTGTTGATGTCGTTGGCTATGTGATATTTGGGAAGGTTTCCAAATAAAATATCTTTTAAATAGCCCAGACTTTTGTCACTATCGGGCTCATAGGCCATTTGTTCGGACATGGGAGCATGAATTGATGCAATAGAATGAAGTTGAATGAGGTTATGAAGTGCTGTTATATCACTGTAGCCTATTAACCACTTCGGGTGTTTTTTGAAATGGCTGAAGTCTATTTTCTCCATAAGGTGTACTACTCCATATCCGCCACGGCTACAAAGAATAGCTTTCACATCCGGATCATCGAATGCCTGCTGTAAGTCAGATAGCCGTTGTTCGGCAGTGCCTGAATAATCGTTGTAAGTACCTGCTGCATATTTTTCAAGGCAGGGAGAAAGTTTCCATTCTTTCAAACGTTTCACCGCTCCGTTTAACATTATACTGTCACTGGCTCCTGCGGGCGAAATAATAGCGACCTTATCGCCTTCTTTTAGATAAGGTGGAAATTTACAACTCTTTGAAACTAACCTTGAAGTTGGTTTCATTATACAATTGCCACACGAAGAAATGATAAGAATGGCTACTAAGGCAGCCGATAATGTCTTGAAATTAATTACCGATTTATACATTGAAACGCAAATTTACTCCTTTTTTATCTACATTTAATTCTACTTGTGCTCCTTCTATTAGTGGACGGTTGTCGGTGACGTGGCCGACGGGGAAATTGAAGCAAATAGGATAATCGTACTCTTTTACTAAATCTGCGATTGCACCATATAGATCTTTACCTAATTCTTTATCTTCTTCATATTCGGTAAATTGTCCAATAATCAATCCCGACAATCTTTCCAATACGCCACTGAGCTTTAAATTATACATCATTCTTTCAATTGCATGGGGTCTCTCGCCAACGTCTTCTATAAAAAGAATGGTGTTTTCTGTTGGAATATCGTATGGAGTACCACGTAGTCCATAGAAGACCGACATGTTTCCACCTCTTAATATACCTTTGGCTTTTCCATATCGATTTAGCTGATGGCGTTCAACTTGATAATCGGGCAATCTGCCAAAAAGAATATCTTTTAAGTAATTGGAACATAAATCATCTTCGGGTTCCACGGTCAACTGTTTCGCCATGGGGGCGTGAAGAGAAGCATAACCGTTGTATTGTATTAGATTGTGTAACGCTGTTATGTCGCTGAAACCGATCAGCCATTTTGGTGATTCTTTAAATGTGGTAAAGTCTAGCTTATCTACCAGATGTACGGCTCCATATCCGCCTCGGCTACATAGAATAGCTCTTACTTCTTTATCGTCTAGTGCGTGTTGGAAATCAGATAGACGCTCTTTGATACTTCCTGAATAGTATCCTGCGGCACCCGACGCATTCTTTTCGAGATAAGGGCATAATCCCCATGAAGAAAGGCGAGCGATAGCTCCCTTTAATAATGTTTTGTCTATTTTGCTAGCCGGTGAAATGATAGCGACCTTATCTCTTTCTTTCAAAAACGAAGGAATTTGTATCTCCATATTTTTTTTGTTTTTCTATTATTCGGCTTACAAAAATACATTAAAAACAGACTACTTCTAACAAATCATTTGTTTTTTAACCGAATAAGTTCGAATATATAATATTGTTTATTTTTTATTAGGCTAAAATAGATTGTAAATCTGACAAAATGTTACGAATGAAATTAAAAAATAGCTATAAAAGTGTACAACTTATGAATTTTTTTATGATATTTGCTACAAAATAATCACTATGGAACCGATAAGAACCTTTGGACAATTGACGGCACATTTAAGATCGTTAAACTCGCGAAAACGTATTGCCGTTGTTTGCGCTAACGACGATCATACTCAATATGCCATAAATAGAGCGTTGAAAGAAGGTATTGCAGAATTTATCTTAGTGGGCGATGCTCGTAAACTGGAACAATATACCGAGCTAGAAAATTATACTCAATATATCCGCAAAATTCATATTGAAGACCCTGATGAGGCTGCTCGTGAGGCTATTCGACTGATTCATTCCGGTGAAGCAGACATTCTACAGAAGGGTATCATCAATACAGACAATCTGCTTCGGGCTGTATTAAATAAAGAAGAAGGGCTTCTCCCGCAAGGCAAGGTCTTGACTCATTTGGCAGTGATGCAGATACCTAATTACCATAAACTCTTATTTTTTTCGGATGCTGCAGTTATTCCACGTCCAACGCTTCAACAGCGCATAGAGATGATATGGTATGCTATTAATACGTGTCACCATTTTGGTATCACTCAACCTCGTATTTCGCTCATCCATTGTACAGAGAAAGTGAGTTCCAAATTTCCACATTCACTAGATTATGTGAATATTGTAGAATTGTGTGAAGCAGGAGAGTTTGGAAATGCGATCATTGATGGTCCGCTTGATGTTCGTACTTCATGTGAAAAGGCAAGTGCTGAAGTAAAAGGAATTGTTTCACCCATTAACGGTGATGCCGATGTTCTTATTTTCCCAAATATAGAATCTGGTAATTGTTTTTATAAAACGGTTTCTTTATTTGCTCATGCTGATATGGCTGGAACACTTCAGGGACCGATTTGCCCTGTGGTACTTCCCTCTAGAGGAGATAGCGGCCTCTCAAAATATTATAGCCTTGCAATGGCTTGTTTAACTGCAAAACAACAATAAAAGTATGAAAATATTAGCTATCAATCCCGGTTCTACTTCTACTAAAATTGCTGTCTTCCACGACGAAAAGTTGATTATGCATAGTACTATTCGGCACAAACCCCAAGAATTGGCTCATTTTGCTGATGCGATGGAGCAATTTGATTATCGTCAGAATCTTGTTTTAGAAACATTACAGCAGGAGGGTATCCCTTTTGAGTTTGATGTAATAGTTGGTAGAGGTGGGTTGGTGAAACCAGTAGAAGGTGGAGTTTATGAGATTAATGAAAAAATATATAGCGATACGAAACATGCCATGTGCAAGCATGCTTGTAATTTAGGATCTTTGATAGCCAATAGTTTGGCAAAGCGTTTACCTGATTGCAAAGCTTTGATGGCCGATCCGGGGGTTGTAGATGAGTTGGACGATATTGCTCGTATCAATGGTAGTCCATTAATGCCGCGTTTTACTATCTGGCATGCACTCAATCAGCGAGCTATTGCTAGACGATTTGCTAAAGAACACAACACCCGATATGAGGATTTGGATCTTATTATGTGTCATTTGGGTGGTGGTATTTCATTGGCTGTTCATAAACATGGTAGAGCTATTGATGCCAATAATGCACTGACTGGAGAAGGTCCTTTTTCTCCCGAACGTTCGGGTACGTTGCCTGTTGGTCCTCTTATCGATCTTTGTTATAGCGGCAAATATACCCATGAACAAATGATTCAATATGTCACTTCCAAAAGTGGGTTGTTGGCTCATTTGGGTACAAATGATGTGGCTACTGTTGTTAAACGGATTGAGGATGGAGATAAGCATGCCGAATTGGTATTGAATGCAATGATTTATCAGATAGCCAAAAGTATCGGAGGTTTGGCTCCGGTGTTGTATGGTAAAGTCGATGCTATTATCTTGACAGGTGGGATTGCTTATAGCGAATACGTCATTAAGCGCTTGACGGAACGTATTGAGTTTATAGCTCCTGTTTATGTTTATGCTGGTGAAGATGAACTGACAGCGCTGGCGATGAATGCACTTAGTGCTATGAGAGGAGAATTACCTATTAAAGTTTATAAATAAATTCACTGTATCTCTTGAAAACTTCCAACAGGAAGTGTTTCTTCATGAAGCGCACAATTCGACGGGAGTCGAGTTGCGCGTTTAGAAAAAGCAGAATTAAATTATAAATCTATATTAATACTATGAAAATGGACAGAATTTAATGATCGGCGATAATATTTTTGTTGTTAGGAAAGATGAAAATCCCTTGCACAAAGTATTATCGCCATTTATTTTTGTGTTCGTGCTGATTTCTATATTTATTTTTTTTACCTTTGCCTGCAACAATCATAAAATAAAAGTTAGTTATGGCTTCACTTCGATATCTATTTCATAATGGTAAGAATTCAAAAATAAAATATTATGCTATAAGCTATATCCGATTGCTTATGCCACGTTTCATTTATCGCCTGCGGCTTGAACATGAGTTGGGGAAGGTTGATAGATGTGCTGATGCAGAATATATTAAAAGGAGGGTAGATTATTATAATAAGCCTAATCATGGTTGCAAATTGGGTGATGATGCTATTGCTTTAAAGGACGTAAAAGTTAGAGATCATGCTTCGGTATATTTTTTCGATTTCTTTGAGTTTGCCCGTTGGTTTTCTCCAAATTTATTATGTAGCTATGTGCCCGGTGATATAAGTCGTACACTCCCTACTTATGCTATTACAAAAAGTCGCCCGATAGGAGATGATAATGAGAATTCTGTTATTATGAAATTGGAAAAGAATAGGCATTTTACTTTTCTGAAAGATAATATTCCTTTTGAAAAGAAAATGAATAAAGTTATATTTCGTGGGAAGATTTCAAATAAGGAGAATAGGATAGACTTTATGAAGAAGTTTTATGGAGATCCGATGTTTGATATCGGGAATGTAGACCATGGTTCTTCTTTCCCTCAAGAATGGAAAAAAAGAGAAGATGTCTTTTTATGATCATCTGAAATCCAAATTTATTATGTCGCTTGAAGGAAATGATGTGGCTAGTAATCTGAAATGGGTTATGTCGTCCAATTCTATTGCTGTTTCACCCCGCCTTACTTGTGAAACGTGGTTTATGGAAGGTACACTGATACCAGACTATCATTATATAGAGATAAAAGAAGATTTTTCTGATTTGAAAGAAAAGTTACAATATTATATTGACAATCCCGGAAAGGCAAATGCGATTATTCAGCATGCTCATGAATATATTGAGCAATTTAAAGATTGTAAACGTGAAAAGCTAATATCGTTGTTGGTTCTCGATAAGTATTTCCGTATGACGCAGCAGCGATAAATGCTTTTTGTAGCATTAAAATTGATATATCTACGACGGCATTGTAAAAATTTTAAGTTGGAATCTATGGGAGGTACTTTTTTATCTAAAGAAGTAGAGCATCTTTTTATAGTTGAGCTTAAAAAGCCATTGTAATTTTTCGCACTTTTGTTTCTTGTTGGATATTGAGGTTTTGAATAGTCCTGTAAAACTTCCTTGCGACGCTATTGTTGGTTGGCACCAGAAATAAGTGAGTCGCTTTTCTTTAAGTAGCTTGTTGTGGAGTATATCAATAGGCTCTATGCATTTTTCTTCCTTTATTTTATCGAGAATGCATTTTGCCGCTATTTGATCAATATAGTATGCTCCTGCCATTCTGTCCTTGTTGCCTAGATATAGATATACTCCCTTGATACGTTTACTTCTAGGAATAAAGCGCAATCTGCTGTTCTCGTATGAAATCATAAAATTGGTATAAGAGCATTTTTTAATCTCCATCATGGATTTGTTGAATATATCCACGAAATTATGGTGTAAAATGATGTCATCTTCTAATATTAATGCTCCAGAAATGTTATGATTTACTATATATTCGTATGCTAAGATGTGTTTGTAAGCACATGATGTCCTAGAAAACTTCCCATACATCTCTACAGAACCTCCGTCTGCAAAGTATTTATCAAGAATATCTTGGGTTAAATCAGACTTGTCTCCATCTAGGATATATTTAAATTGAATCTGCATTTTATTTAGCATAGAGTCTATGTGTATCGCTCTTTCCTCATATCCTTCTTTGACATGTAAAACGAGAGTCTCTTGATTATATAACGAATTGTCCATTTTTATTTAAGTTTTTAAAAGTGGGCGCTGTAACAAAAAGTTACGTATGCTTTCTTTGAAAATTATTTTACTTTATATTATGCAAAGGTAGAGAAATTTTATAATATTTGTGCGAATATATAGTGTCTATTGTTTGTAGTATATATTTTGACTTAACTTCCCGCCCAATTCTCTCGGTCCAAGTTACGATACCCTATTGCTTCTTTCAGGTGATGAGGTTTGATGTTCTCTGAATTGTCAAGGTCTGCAATCGTGCGTGCCACTTTTAGGATTCGATCATATGCTCTTGCAGATAGATCGAACATATCCATTGCCTTTTTTAGCATCTTGAGTTCTTCGCTCTCCAAATGTGCATACTTCTCCAGTAGCTTTGGACTCATTTGTGCATTGCAGTGAATTGTTTGACAATCGGAATAACGTTCTTCCTGAATTTTTCGTGCAGCAATGACACGCTGCCTAATAACGGCACTTGGTTCGCCACGTCGCGAGTCGGCTATTTTTTCAAAAGGAACAGGAACTATTTCTATCTGAATATCAATACGATCTAGAAGTGGTCCTGAAATCTTATTAAGGTATCGTTGTACTTGTCCCGGTTGACAGTTACAGCGTTTGGTGGGGTGATTGTAATATCCGCAAGGGCAAGGATTCATTGATGCTACCAGCATGAAGCCTGCTGGATAATCAATACTGTATTTTACTCTCGATATCGTTATTTTTCTGTCCTCCAAAGGTTGCCTCAATACTTCGAGTACGCTTCTATTAAATTCAGGTAGTTCGTCTAAGAAGAGTACGCCATTGTGGGATAGACTTATTTCACCTGGCTGTGGATAAACGCCTCCACCAACCATTGCAACTTGTGAAATAGTATGATGAGGGTCGCGGAATGGACGGGTTGTAATGAGAGAAGTATTCTTGTCAAGAGTTCCTGCTACGGAGTGTATTTTTGTCGTTTCCAAGCTTTCGCGAAGCGATAGTGGGGGTAGAATCGAAGGAAGACGTTTTGCCATCATTGACTTTCCACTCCCCGGGGCACCGATCATTATCAGGTTGTGTCCTCCTGCAGCTGCTACTTCGAGTGCACGTTTTACGTTTTCTTGTCCTTTGACATCCGAAAAATCAAAATCAAATGAGTTTTGCTCTGCCTCAAATTCTTCTCGAGTATTTACGTAGGTCGGTTCTAATTCGTGTTTGCCTATGAAAAAGTCGATTACTTCTTTAATATTGGAAACACCGTATGTCTTTAATTTGTTGACTACTCCTGCTTCACGGGTGTTTTGTTTGGGTACGATGAGCCCATCGAAATGTTCTTGATGGGCTTTTATCGCTATGGGAAGCGCTCCTTTAATAGGTAATATTGATCCGTCCAAACTAAGTTCTCCCATCATCATATAACGATCTAATTTGTCTGATACGATTAACTCGTTAGCTGCTAACAAACCGATGGCTATTGGCAAATCATAGGCTGAACCTTCTTTCTTTATATAGGCAGGAGCCATATTGACTATTGTGTTCATCACGGGTAGTTTATAACCTGATTGTTGCAGGGCACATATAATGCGTTGATGACTTTCTTTTACCGCAGAGTCGGGTAATCCAACTAAATAGAAACAACACCCCCGTGAAGAATTGACTTCAATGGTAATAACAATGGCGTCGATGCCTTCAACAGCGGCTCCAAAAACTTTGGTTAGCATAGAGATAATAAGATTAAAGTTTATATTGTAGTTGTTTTGTTATACAGATTAAGGAAGGCTGGGATATGCCTCATTTCAACGAAGCTGCAATTTGCCTTTTTAGAGCATCGCCATGCATATCGCGTGCAAGAATAACACCATCAGGTGCTATCAATATATATGCAGGAGTAGCAGTTATTGCATATTGGTTGATGATTGGTGAATTGAATCCATTGAGATCGCAAAGTTGTGTGCCTTGTAATGAATCTTGTTTGATAGCTCTGTTCCATTCATATTTGTCTGTGTCGAGCGAAATGCCCACCATTGCAAATTTGGAATTGTTATGGAAGGATCTATAGAGTTGTCTCATCTCTACAGCCGATTGTGCTCGATTTGTTGCCCAAGAAGCCCAAAATGTGAGTAATATGTATTTGTTTTTCAATTCCTCCGAAGAACGGTTTATAATGGTTCCTTTTCCGTCTGGCATAGAAAATCCTGGAGCTACTGCTCCCATTTTTGATTTTTCCCAACGGGTGATAAAATCATTCAGTTCAATAACTCTTGGTGCTTCTCTTAAAGAAGAGCTTAGGTTCTTGATAATCCCTTTTATGTGAGAGTAATCGGGAGCGGGTTGATGAATAAAGTATTTATCGAGTAGGTATAGGCTAACAAGAGATGAATTGTGTTTAGTAATAAATGTCTCCGCCTCTGGGCGAATTAAGTTGGCAGACATGTCTCCTCCTGTGAAGTCTAATTGTTCGAGAAGTCCTTTCTTTTGTAATTGTTTCTTGAAATCGGTAAAATCGTCATTGTTTTCATTCCCTGTTACGGTCAATGTAGAGAGTCTCATAGCATCTCCCTTGATTTTTATATGATCTCCTTTTTCAAAGAAAATAGGGTATTCGGCATTGTTGATATATAAATATGCAGCTGATAGAGTGTCTACATGTATTTTACAATCAAAGTGTCCATTTCTTACTGGAATAGTATCAATATAGTCGAAAGATCCATCTTGTCCATAAAGGTATAATTCACTTGTAGATGTGCCTTTAAGATCACCACTGAGATGTACCATTCCTTTCTTTTTGCCGCATGATACTAAACACAGAGTTATTAATATTAATATGGTAAGTTTATTTCTCATATCCTTAAAAATTGACTATGCGAAAGTAAGGATTTAATTGGGAATAAAAAAGGAAATGCCCGTCAAATTGTTGACGGGCATTGACAATATAAGTTCTTAATCTGAAATATACTTATTTTACAATACTAGTGAAAGTAGAGTTTGAGAAGTATTTAGCAAATTCAAGATCATTGGCAGCTTTTTTAGCCAAAGATGCGTTTTTAGAGATAGCGCTCTTCAAGCTTTCTGTTACCATTGATTCGTTGTCTGTACGAGCTCCCAATATAGCCATCAGGTAATCTGTGTAGGCGTCTGGTTTCTCAACACTAGACAATGTTGTTTTTGCTTTGTTGTAATCTTTAGCCAATATTTGAGCTAAAGCAGCACTGTTGGTCTTTGTGTCGCCAAATGCATTAACTGCTTTGTCGTATTGACCTTGTGCGATATAAAGGTTACCAAGTGCTTCATTTGATTCTGGAGCAGCAGTAGCTTTACTCAAATAGTTCTCTGCTTCTGTCTTATTGCCTTTTAATAATGCAACTAATCCCATGTTATTATCTACTTCGGGAGCTTCATTCAAGCTAGCTGCTTGTTTGAAATAAGATTCGGCTTTATCTACATCACCAGCTTCGTATGCCAGATTACCGAGGTTGTTGTATGCTCTATAATCATTTGGATATTGTTTGGTGGCTGCAGTATAGATTTGTTCTTTTTTAGCATTATCTTTAGTAAGAGTAGCAGCATAAAGCAATTCTTCAATGTTCAGTTTAGAAGGATCGTCGTTGGCAAGGCTGTTGATTTCTTCATCCGATTTACCAATGTTTTGGTAATTCAGTGATAGGCGTGAACGTCTCAATTTAGGTAGAACCTCTTTGGCTAATTTCTCGAATACTGTAGAAATGTTGCGGATTTCACTTTCTCTTTGAGCCGGATCCTGATACATAGAAAGTACGCGAAGGATCAAATCTTTGTCTTGTATATTAGATTTTGATACAAGTTCTTTAAAGCCTTCCCAATCTTGAGCAGTGTACTTGGAATCTACGTCAGTAGCCAATTTGCTTTTCTTAAGTTGTTTGCTGATCAGATTGGTTGTGTTTGCTTCACGTTTCTTTGATAAGTTGGTATTTAACTTAACACCACCATCCGGAGAAGCGTAAGATGAAATCTCTACGTTAGAAACTTTCTTGTTAGCATCTTTGCTGTAAGCTGCAACAGTCTTGTTGAAGTCTTTAGCAGCTTTCATCTGGTTAGCACGAATGTTTGCCTGCTGGATAAGGAACATAATTTGATTGTTCAAGGTATCATTTGTGATACGTTCAAATTTGTCTTTTCCCATTGCAAGATTAGATGAAGACAAGGTGTTGTTGACAAGCTCAGATGTTGAAATAACACCATCGGCAACTTTTACGTCCGGAATAGCGATCTGCTTGTTTTTCGATTTGGCGTTAAAAGAAAGATACAATTCTGATTTAGCCATATCGGGAACATATCCGAAGTTAGCTTTCATCGTGTAATTGCCACCCATTTTATAAGAAATGGCCTGATTGTTACCTTCTACTTTTTCACCTTGGAAATAAGCAGGTGACGATTTCGCTTCACCGCCATTCCACTTCAGTACGGGAGTTACCTCTACTGTAGCGTTTTTCTTGAAATACTTTGCAGGGAATTTTCCGTTAATAGTTACCGGTACTTGTCCACCGACAGCTTCAAGAACTTGTGGAGTACAAGTAAAATAGTCGGGTGATAATGCACCCATCTTGCTGCTACATGAGCAGAGCGCTAGAACAGCAAGAGCCACTAATGGCATGTAAAACTTCTTTGTCATTTGGTTATTAAATTTTACGTTTAAAGATTGGTTCGTTTTTTCATTGATACCTCTCTCATAATGTATCGTTACAAAGGTAGTATATTTATATTGCACTTGTTGTTTTACAATTATTATAATTCCTCAATAAATGCTAAATCACTACAATTTACGCCTTTCAAATTCAAGATTTCGAGGATGATGGTTCAATATTTCGTCTTTTAGCATGGAACGATCGATATGAGTGTATATTTCGGTTGTTGCAATACTCTCATGTCCGAGCATGCATTGTATGGCGCGTAGGTTGGCACCACCTTCCAGTAGGTGAGTGGCAAATGAATGTCTAAAGGTATGTGGACTAATTGTTTTGGTGATGCCGGCTGTCTGTGCGTATTCTTTTATTAAATGGAATATCATGATTCTAGAAAGTTTCTTTTTTAGCCGGGCACTCACAAAAACATAGTCTTCATAGCCTTTCTTTATGCTTATCCTTTCTCTATCCAGCATATAGTATCTGATTTCTTTTATGGCACGTTGCGAAATGGGTACAAGGCGTTCTTTTTGTCCTTTACCTTCTACTCTGATAAATTCTTCGTCGAAATACAAATTAGATAGCTTTAGATTGCATAGCTCTGAAACACGAAGTCCGCAACTGTATAGCGTTTCTAGTATGGCCCGATTGCGTTGCCCTTCGGCTTTGCTTAGGTCTATCACTGCTATAATTCGGTCTATTTCCTCAATAGTGAGCACTTCTGGCAAGTGCAATCCTATACGTGGACTTTCTAACGTTTCACTTGGGTCTGATTCTATCATGTCTTCTATGAAAAGAAAACGAAAAAAAGAATGAATACCTGATATGATGCGTGCTTGCGAACGAGGATGAATACCCACATCATGTAGTCCTGAAACAAATTGTTCCAGATGGTCGAGTGTAGTATCCAGTATACTTGTTTGCTCTATCTTCAGGTAATCCATCAGTTTGCTCAAGTCTTGCAAATAGGCGTCTACGGTATTGGGGGATAACGCTTTCTCTAATGTGAGATATTGCTTATATCTCGTTATGATTCTTTTGGAGGTAGAACTGTTATTATCAATACTTTTGTTGCCAGATATCATTTCTTTTTCTTAATTTTGCACGATTAACCGTTTATTGGCAAACAAAAGTACGAAATTCGGGAGAAATTTGCAATGAAGATACAGATTATAAATGGTCCCAATATTAATTTGTTGGGCAAGCGAGAGCCCACTATTTATGGCAATGAAACGTTTGATAGTTGTTTGGAAGCGTTACATCGTAAATATGCTGATGTTGAAATTGAATATTTTCAGTCGAATGTTGAAGGTTTTCTTATCGATTGTATTCAACAATGTGGCTTTTCGGTAGATGGTATCGTGTTAAATGCCGGGGCTTATACACATACGTCCATAGCTTTGCTCGATGCTATTCGTTCTATCCCTGCTCCTGTAGTTGAAGTACATATATCTAATGTTCATGCGCGCGAGGATTTTCGGCATACGTCAATGATAGCGCCTGCTTGCAAAGGAGTCATCGCCGGATTTGGGTTACAGTCTTACGATCTTGCTATTCGGGCGTTGTTGGGAGAAAGATAGTTTTGTCGTTTTAAGGACGAAAGAAAGAGTGATGGAAGAAACGGATGATATAGAAGATTATATATTGGCTCATATCGACACGGAAAGCGAGTATCTCAGAAGGCTATACCGTGATACTTGTGTCAATTTGTTGCGTCCTCGGATGGCATCGGGACATTTGCAAGGAAGGATGCTAAAGATGTTTGTCGAGATGATACGTCCCGACAATATTCTGGAAATAGGGACATATAGTGGTTATTCGGCATTGTGTATGGCCGAGGGACTACGAGAAGAAGGGCATTTGTATACTTTTGAAATAAACGATGAACAGGAAGATTTTACTCGCCCTTGGATAGAAGGATCGCCCTATGCAGCCAAAATAGATTTTATTATTGGTGATGCTTTGCTCCTTGTTCCAAAGATGGACATAACATTTGATATGGCTTTTATAGATGGAGACAAACGGTATTATATCGAATACTTTGATATGGTTATGCAAAAACTTGATCGAGGTGGGTATATTTTTGCCGATAATACGCTTTGGGATGGACATGTGTTGACTTCACCTCCACAAAGTGACAAACAATCGTGGGGTATTAAGCGTTTTAATGATTATATAGCAGCTGATTCTCGTATCGAAAAAGTGATTCTTCCTATGCGAGACGGTTTGACAGTGATTCGTAAATTATAAAAATAGATTATGGAAATTACAAGACAAAACAAAATAGCGCGTTTGTTGCAGAAAGAGTTAAGTGAAATCTTTCGTCAGCAAACAAATAAGATGCACGGCGTGTTGATCTCCGTTAGTGCAGTAAGGGTGAGCCCTGATATTAGTTATGCTCGAGTATATTTGAGTGTTTTCCCTTCCGAAAAGGCAGAAGAGTTGGTTAATAATATCAATTCCAATATTAAGTCTATCCGTTTCGAGTTGGGCACCAAGGTACGTTACCAGCTGCGTATCATTCCCGAACTTAAGTTTTTCCTTGATGATTCTTTGGATTATATTGAAAATATAGATTCTTTATTGAAATGAATTTTCCGTTTTACATAGCTAAACGTTATCTGTTCTCAAAAAAGAAACACAATGCCATCAATATTATTTCGGGTGTTTCGGTGTGTGGCGTAGCCCTTGCAACAATGGCGCTTGTATGTACGCTCTCTGTTTTTAATGGCTTTCGTGATATGGTGGCGACCTTTTTTACTGCTTTCGATCCTGAACTGAAAATTACTGTAAACGAGGGCAAAGTATTTAATCCGACAGATGCTCATTATAAGGAGCTCAAAAAGATGGCCGATGTCAAAGTCTGTACCCTCACGTTAGAAGAGAATGCGATGGTGCAATATAAAGATCGTCAGACGATGGCTGTGATTAAGGGAGTGCAAGAGAATTTTGAAAAACTTACGTCTATTGATAGTATTCTAATTGGTAATGGGCTGTTTATGCTACACGATACTATCGCCGATTATGGAATAATGGGGGTAGAACTTGTTTCTACTCTAGGTTGTGGTGTACAATTTTTAGATCCGTTGCAGATCTATGTACCCAAGCGAGATGCTCCTGTTGATTTGGTCAATCCATCCAGCTCGTTTAATATGGAATATCTGTACTCGCCCGGAGTTGTGTTTGCTGTCAAACAGCGTAAGTATGATAGTCAATATATTATTACTTCTTTGGCATTTGCACGCCATCTTCTGAATTATAACAACGAGGTTTCGGCCATTGAACTCAAACTAATGCCCAATTCTGATGTCGAATCCGTAAAAGCAAAGATAGAAAAATTGGTAGGTCCGAAATATAGTGTAAAGAATCGCTATGAACAGCAGGAAGATGTTTTTCAGATTATGAAAATAGAGAAATTTATTTCGTATCTTTTCCTCACTTTTATATTGATGATAGCTTGCTTTAATGTAATAGGTTCGCTCTCTATGCTGATTTTGGATAAGAAAGACGATGTCTCTACATTGCGTAGTTTGGGAGCCAATGACAAAGTTATCTCTCGTATTTTCCTCTTTGAAGGGCGTCTGATATCTGTTATTGGAGCAGTCTTTGGTATCTTATTGGGATTACTGCTATGCTATTTGCAGCAAAAATATGGTCTTATTCAATTGGGTAACGGGGGAGATAACTTTATAGTTAAGGCGTATCCTGTTAGCGTACACCCAATGGATATTGTGGTGATATTCTTTACTGTAATCATAGTGGGTTTTCTTTCCGTATGGTATCCGGTGCGCTATTTGTCGAAAAAGATGCTCAAACAGAAATTGTAGATAAGTATGGTATAGTCTTTCGTATAACAGACCTTCTCATGTTATCGAAACAAACGACTATCTCCCTAAAATACTTTTATTCATACATTTTTAAAAGAAACAACGAATGACACTTGCCACTCACGAATGTGACTCGCAAGTGTCATTCGTTAGTTTTTTCGTAAAGGCTAAGGTTCGTTTCCATAGTAACTATACGTATCTTGCTGATATGTAGTGAATATTTTGTCACAAATATATTTAGTATATACCACGCAGTTAAATACTTTCCTGCTGATTTGTTATATATTTTGTACTAATAGGTTGTGAAGTAATATATTTTTAATAACTTTACAACCATCGAAAGAGGAACATAAGGAGTTTCACTTGTAATTTGATGTGCTTTTTTACCGAACGCTATCTGCAATATATAAAAATAGAATTTTTTTAATAGCTGTTTAGACGGCAACCATGAAAATAAAAATACTAATAATCAATATCATGCGTGCAAAAATTTTCTCACTGACATTCTTTATGCTTGTTTCCATAGTAAGTATGGCACAGGTAGTCAAAAGTACTTATATCTATTCGATAAAAGGCAATGATACGCTTCGTCTAGATCGTTATGCTATTATAAATGGAAGTGATAAATTGGTAAAGCCATGTATTATTTTTATGTTTGGAGGCGGATTTGTAGGAGGAAGTCGTGATTGGGAAGGCTACCTCTCTTATTTTAAAAAGATTGCAGAGAAAGGCTATGCCGTGTTTTCTATTGATTATCGTTTAGGGTTGAAACCGTTATTGGGGCGTTTACAGAAAGGAGAGAAAATCGCTAAAACAGAATATCCTCATTTGTTTGAAAATGCTATTAATGTAGCTGTTGAAGATTTGTATGATGCTACTGATTTTATTCTTAGTAAAACAGATGAATGGAAAGTCGATCCCGCTCGTATCATTATCAACGGATCAAGTGCCGGTGCAGTGTCTGTATTGCAGGCTGAATATTATCTCTGCTCTGGGAATAAACGTATAAGAAAATTGCCAGGTGAATTCCGATATGCCGGCGTCATTTCATTTGCCGGAGCTATTCTGAGTACTTCAGAAACGCTCTGTTGGAATAAGCAGCCGTGTCCCATTCTGCTTTTCCATGGCGATGCCGATAATCGAGTACCTTATGATAAAGTTTCTTTTTTTCGATATTGTTTTTTCGGATCAAAAAGTCTCACAGAAGAGTTTGATAAACTGAAGAATCCCTACTATTTTTATGATGTAGAAAATGCAGCACACGAAATATCCGAATCACCGATGAGAACTAATATTGTCGAAATAGAAGAGTTTCTTTCGCAATTTGTCGACAAGCAACAGCCAGTAGTTATTCACAAACAAGTGAGGTCACTTGATAAGCCTGTACTGAATAAAAAATTCTGCATAGATGATTATATCAATGCTAACTTCAGGCCGGTAAATTAAAACTTACCAAAAACGGATATAATAATGAACTTTATCATCTTTGTATATTCTTTTGGTATTTACTTTCGACTAGTGATCTGAGTGCAATGATGAAACTAATCCAGTCAACTTCACCGCTAATAGGAGCTTGTCTCTTCATTTGTTTGTGAGAGATAATGATTAGATTTTTTCGTATGATTCGATTTTTATCTTGTTTCTTTCTGCTATGCGAAACATAGACAGCTTTATTTGAAGTCCTTGTATGAATGTAAATGGAAGTTTGATACCTTATCGCACAAGGATGTCAGAAATGTATTCTGTACAACCAAAGCGGCGTTGATGAGGCTGCAACAAGTCCCTCTTTTGTAGTAGAAACAAGAACTAGTCACTACGACCTCATTGAAAGAGACTATAAGTGATGTGTTATATTGGGAATCATATTATCATTTTTCAATGAGTTATTTGTTCGCTAATTTCCATCAGAAGTAAAGTGCTTATTAAAATTACCGGAGTCCTTTGTCTATCCATAAATCGGCTATTCAGATATCTGTATGGGCGTGTTTAGATCGAGTCTAAATAGACCCCTACTGGAAATAACGTTCCTACAATATGCTCTTGCCTCGATTTTGAGACCTTTTTTCGCTGGCGTTGTATATGGTGTATCATTAATATGCTGTGTGATAGTGCGTAATGGTGTCATGCTGAAGTGACAAAGGTTGAGAATAGAGTTGTATTGCAGAAAAAAAGAATCGATGAATAGCCGCATATATGTTGTCTTATTTCCATGCAAATAATTAGAATGCTACCCCATTTCAGCAAAAGAAAGCAACGATAAAATGCTTTGAATACAATCATTTTTCATAACAGATTCCAAAGTGAACATTCTCCGATATTCTGATACTTTCTTATCCTAACCGAAGCTACAGACCATTGTAGACCACTCTTTTTGATATTGTTTCATCGCTCGAATGTAACTCGAATCAGAGCTACGACATCGGCATACTGTATGTAATTCGTTGATAAACAGCGAGAAATTCATAATTACGAAACTAAATGTTTCTAGTTACAAACTTTTATTTTCGTCCTTATGAATTTTTATGTTCGTCATTATCATTTTTCGAAAACTAAGTGTCGATTCCGCGCATTTGAAAGTATCACTTCTATATGGTTAAAATAGTATCAGTATTGCTCTCCATGTTCACTTCTGAAAACGGGGTATAAAAAAGAATTCTCGCACGCCAACTCTCAGTACCCCCTTGTATCGCCCATTATCATGGCAAATTTGAGAGAAATCATAACGCATTGATTCTCTGAGAGAAAACATGTTTTTCGTGTCCCATTTTAATGTCGTACGCGCGTATGAGTCTGATATACAACCAGTAACGGTGACAGAAACGTTTTCGTAACTAGAATAGAAAAAACGAGGTTTTACATATCTACACGAGGTATCTTTAAGTATCAGTAAGAGCTGGCGACTTCAACAAATCTGTATTGTCTTTGTCCTTCCAAAACGACATATGCTCCTAAAATTGTTGTCGTATGTTAGTTTTTCCGAAAACATAAGGACGTCACCAAAAAAACTAACATACGACAACGACGGCTGTACACTTGTTTTGCCTTACAAACAATCAACCGTATGTCGCAGCGGTAACTAACGGATGTTGTCGACGAAACTAACGTTAGTTGTTAGGATAACTTCCGCTAGTTACGGCAGTAACATCCGTTAGTTGTTGCAGTGACATACGTCTGTTTTTTTGCAATAGGTTTGCAAGTAATTAGGGTTGGAATGAGTTGGTTTGAAAATATAAAACGCTAAACATGCTTAATTGTAGCGTATTTAGCGTTTCTTTCGGGTGGGCCATCTAGGGCTTGAACCTAGGACCTCCAGATTATGAGACGATTCGGTTGTTATTTCATAGAATTATAAATAATATTAAGTTTCAGTAATTTAATGAGTTACAGTATTTAATCATTTCAATAAATATCTTATATTTGCAGGAGTTTTCAACCAAAAAGGTCACCTAAAGGTCACCTAAACAATTCTATTAACCACTGTAAATAAAGGATTTTATGAATAGTAAATCATTAAACAAGGTCACTTTCAGTGAAAGTCCTTCTCATAAATCTAGTAGGCGAGGAGAAAAGTGCTTGGCAAAATTCACTTCTGCCAACGGTAGCGTTTATGGCTCTCTCATACTTGATATTCGTAAAGCAGGAGATTATGACCAAGAACTTCCTGTAGCAGTGCGTATTTGTTATGATAGTCAAAAGGTATTCCTTCGTCTGGGTAGCAAATACACAATGCCTGACTGGATAA
>JAYRGW010000026.1:0-48882 GCA_041907665.1 Bacteroidaceae bacterium | reverse complement strand
CTTTGCGGGCAAGCATTTTGCCCATGCGTGCAGACGTAGCTTTATCTATAACGGTTTCGGGGAAGAAGAATTTCATTCTTTGCAATATTTCGGCTACAGTATGCGTTTTTCGCTGTTTACAGTTGCCCGGATATTTGCGCACGTATTCCACCAGAAAATCATATTCGGCATAGTTATCCTCAAACTGGTAGTTGTAGGCGGAGAGTTCTTCCTGCTCCTTGGGCGTGAAGTAGTATTTGAAGCCCGTGTCGTACAGATGGATGACTTGGGCGAAGAGTTGCTTATAGTCTACCCGGTAGTCCATGTCGACACTGGTGACTTCGAACACGTGGAAACGGCGGTTGCCCGAGGGATCGTTCATGAAATTGGTGCTGTTGCACGTGCCCATGAATGAGGCGCGGTGGGGATGCAGGTGACCGAAGCGGTCGTAGTTGATACGGAAGTCCACTATCTTGCGAGTGATGAGTTCCTTGAGTTCCCGCATCTCCTCGCGCTTGAAGTGGTTGAGCTCGTCGATGCTGATGACCAGACACGTGGAGAGTTTCTCGATCGAGTCTTTTTTGGCTCGTATCATGCCCTGATGGACGGCCTGCTGTAGTTCGGGCGGCAATATGTGGTCTACAAAGAAGGTTTTGCCTATACCGCCGCCGGCACTGTAGAGTACGATGACGATGTGGTTGGTGATGTCGTCGTCGCGGTAGGCCTTGATCATACCCACGTACCACATGGTGAGCAGCCGACGGAAGCGGTCGGGATCGTTGGTACAGACGGAAGCGGCAAAGCGGCCGATATGGTCGGATCCGTCCCATGCGGGAAGCGATTCGAGATAGCTTTCTACGGGGTCGAACGCCGGAGTGAAGGGCGAGTTGACCAATTCGTGCACCTGTTTGACGGTAACGAGATGTCCCATTTCTTTGAGCCGTAGGGAGAAGTAATTTTCGAGGTTGTCGTCAAACTCTTTGTAGTGCTCCTTACCGGTGAGCTTGCGGTCGGTGCGGCGGCAGTATTCGATTCGGAGCGACAGCAGGTTCTTGCGCAGCCATACGGTGCGCTGTATTTCGACTTGCAGATAGATGTGCTTCATGAGCAGACACCCTAACTTGATGGTGGCGTGATCGGCGCGGTTGTTGTCGTAGGCGCTCTTCACCGTACTCTCCACTTCGGGGGTGGGGAGCGGCGTCACGACCTTTTTCTCGAACGATACGTCGGTCTCTATCTCGATGATTTTGTGCATGGAGCGGGGAATGATCACGAGGGCTTTATCGCGGGGTATGCCATACTTATTGAGTTCGCACGCCGCTTTGTAGACGAAGTCGTTGCGACTGCCGTCCTGGAATCGGTCGCCCGCGCTGTAGAGGTTCTTGCAGATGATGACAAAGAGTGCGTCCAGCCTGTCTTCGCTGGCCCGTGTGGGTGTGAGCAACGATTCGAGGTTCTCTTTCGACTTGCCTTCGAACAGATTCGTAGGCGGTTTGGCGGTGGCGGCAGGTTTCCTCTCCTCCCCTTTCGCCTCCCCGCGCGACGAGCATGTGCCGGCATCGAAAGCCACCACTACGATATTGGGCTGTGGGTTGTAGTACGCGTCGGGATCGTACGAGAGGAAGCAGATGCGCATGGGATCGCGCCCGGTGGTGTCGATGTCGTAGCCGTAGCACTGGCGGAAAGCTTCGACCACGTAGTCGTAGGCGGTATGGTGGAGCGCCTCGTAGGTGGCCCAATCGGTAGGTATTTCGCCCGACTCGGTGGTGTAGCTGATGAATATCTTCACGCCGTTGCCGCTGGGACTGATATTGAAATACTGCACGATGGGATCTTTACGCAGGTAGGTGGTGAGGTCCGCCAGTTGCGGAGGGTCGAGCTTGTCCACGTCGAGCACCAGCTGGCACAGTCCGCGGCGGAAGCCCTCCTTCTTGCGTTGCCCTTCGAACACGGCACCCACGATGACGGCGGGCAGCGACCGCTTGAGGGCTGCGCAACGCTCTTTGTCGCCCTGGGCGGCAGCCTGCCGGATGGCTTCTATCTGCGGGCGCACAAATCCGGTGGTGATGAGTTCATGATACTTGGTTAAGGTAATGGTGCCCTGTACCTTCGAGATGGAAGGGCAATAGGTCATCTCGAACGGCGGCGTTTGGCCGATTGAATTTTCACTCATAATTAAAATTTAATAGTTAAAAAAATAATTCGGGTTATCAACATTTGTTTCGAACGCTTGTCGATACCATTAAAAACAGTTTCAAGTAGTAATAATAACTTCGTTGTCTAATAGCCACTGCCGGCGCTCAAGGCGTGCCCAGATGTTCGGCGATGGCCTGCACCTGGCGGGGCGAGTAGACGTGTGCATGTTTGGGTGTGCCCAGCCGCCTGAGTTCGTCTTTGAGCCGTGGGTTGTAGTCTATCCACCGGCGCAACAGGCGGCGCGCGGCAGACGTGGTGAGCTGCGGATTGTAGAGCCTTGCCAATTCGGACTTGGTGTAACTTCTCACTTCGAAATCGTCGATATACATAATGTTTTAAAGTATTGGTTATTAATGTATGAAGATACTAAATTTAGAGCATTACTGCAACTTTTAAGTGTGAATAATTCGCAACAAAAAGAATGTTTTTCATCACCCTCAAACCTGCTTTTTAAGGGCATGGTACGCCCCTAGGCAAAAGCGAGTTTTGTCTTCGTAGACGCAGGTCAGAGATCCACCTAGGAGCCGGCCGCGGCGCAGTACGCAGTGCAGGTATTAGCTATCTTCGTCGATAAAAAAGAGATCTCCCGAGGAGGAGGGCACGAAAGCTGAGCCGTGGGCTTCGTCGCTATGTGCCGGTAGGTATGCGATGAGTATTTTCATGGGTTAGATTGTTTGTTTGCAATAGTTCTGTTACAAAAATAAGAGCTGTCGGGTAAACTTCCAACTTCTTTTGCGAAAAAAAGCATAAAAATCTACCCAAAAAGTTAAAGAGAATACGATAAACAGGCGCTTCCATATTGATTTATAAGTAACAATATGCAATCAATAATCGCTATTCGTTTTCGTTTGTTTGCATTTGCTGCAAATAGAGTTTACACCAAATGCGGTAATCTGACGACTATAACGTTTATTTTTAATAGAAGAATTTGGCCGTTTGGAATAAACTTCATATCTTTGCATTACTAGAACCCGCCAAGCCTCCTAACAATGCTTAAATCGGCGGGTCGTTTTATTTTATAATGAACCTGTGAAGCAATACCAGAAAAAATACACATCTCCCCAAGATCTTGTTGAGTTGTTGAAAACGAGAGGCTTAACAACTGAAGATGAAAAAAAGACCGAAGAATATATCAAGAATATAGGTTACTTTCGTCTGAGTGCCTACTTCTACCCCTTTTTGGCCCTTCCAAAGGCCCAACATTACTTTAAAGAGGGAAGCAGCTTCCGAAAGGTTATGCAGATGTATAGGTTTGACAGGAAGCTCAGAATGCTGATGTTCAACGAGATTGAAAAGATTGAAGTCGCAATTAGAAGTGTTATTGTAAACATCACGGCAAAAGAGACGAGGGATCCGTTTTGGATGACAGACCAAGATGCGTTTGCAAACGAGAAGGAGTTCCAACACATGCTGTCATTGATTAAGAAAGAATACGATCAATCAAAAGAGGATTTCATTCAGCATTTCCGTTTAACATATTCAAATTCATATCCTCCTGCATGGCAATTGTCTGAAATATTACCGTTAGGAGTACTGACTCGTGTCTTCAAAAATATCAAAAGTTATCAAACAAAAAAGCAGATAGCGCAACGCTTTTATCTAAATATCCCTGTGTTTGAGTCTTGGATGACAATAATTACCCTTACAAGAAATTCATGTTGTCATCATGCACGTGTATGGAATAGGAAATACACATTACGTTCGCGCAAAATGGGAAAAATGTCTCGCCCGTGGATTGATGATACAGTCAACCAACAGCGTATATTTTACAATTTGTCAATTATCAAATATTTCGCTGACATTATATCACCAAATAATCATATAAAACAACGTTTGCAAGATTTGTTCAACGAATTCCCCATTATTGATAAAGCCCCAATGGGATTTCCGAAAGATTGGGAGAATGAACCACTATGGAAATGACATGATTTCGCCAAATTTAGAGAATTCACTTATTATCTTTATCTTTATACATACAGACCCATCATTGTCAGGTCTTCTATACCCACCAAATAGTCATAATTGCTTAGCGTCCTCACGGGTCTCTGCTCTTCTTGCGCTGCCAGTCGTTCTCTTCTATTTTTTAAGCTCGGCATCCTGAAGATCACGACCAAATGTTTTTCTACTCATACCGAATGTTTATTGTACGGCACAATATAAATACAAATGTTTACTATAACAAACATTTATATTTATAGTATTTTATATATACCTTAAAGAGATAAGAACTCTCACTGCTTTTGCCTGCTTTTATCTTGTCATCGTTAATATTCTTAGAGAATTTACTTACGAGCAACTTCTAAGAAGATCATCATAAGCAGCTTTCGTGCTACGCGCACGCAACAATATGTAATCAATAATCGCTATTCGTCTCTGTTTGTTCACCTCTGTTGCAAATGGGGCTTACACCAAATGCCCGAATAGTACCTTTGTACTGTTCAATCGCGATAGAACACAACAAATTAATCATTAGTACAAACAAAAAAATTAATCTATTATGGCAAATGTATTTTATGCACTGGTTCAGCGTCGCAATCCATTGAAAAAAGACGCGCCCAAATTGTATTATGCCGCTGCCCAGAAGAACGGCAACTTCAGTTTCGAAGCGATCAAAAAACGAATAGCACAGGCTACGATGGCCACCGAGGCGGATGTGTCGCACATCGTGGAAAGCTTGATCAGTATCATCTCCGAAGGTCTGAAAAACGGTCAGTCGGTATTCCTCGATAAGTTCGGGCAGTTTCGTTTGTCGTTCTCGAGCAAGGGGGCTAAGACCATGAAGGAGTTCACACCCGAAATGATTCAACGCCTGCGCATTGTGTTCCACCCGTGCAAGGAACTGAAAGTAGAGAAGAGCGAACTCTCGTTCGAACAGAAAACAACGGTCACCGAACAAAAAGCGGCACTCAAGGCGAAAATCAATGGTGGTGGTTCCAATACCGGTGGGAACACCGGAGGAAATACCGGAGGCAACACTGGGGGCGACAAACCGGGCGACGAGTCTATGGATTAGGTCTTCATTTCTTTGTGTAGACAAAGAAACAGAAGCAAAGAAAACTACCGGCGCATTACAATATAGCTAACAAATAATTGGTTTAGAGCTTGAAATTTGTAAACGCCCTCCTAACGTCGGTTGAACGGGTACAAATTTGTAAGCTCTCTCCCTAATCATTTGTTTAGCTATTGTAATGAAGCCGGAGAGCCTTCGGACTTGGACCTATATTGGACTTGGATTGGACTAATTAGAGTTTATTGGATGCTATCGCTAGTATTTTGATTTAAAGCATTGGTATTGTCCAATCCGCGTCCAATCCACTTTGCCCGGCTTCAGCTTTACGTCTCAATGGAGTGCCGAGGATGAAGTCGATAAATCCATTTCGTTCAAGTGACCGTAGGGAAGGCGTTAATGGATTTACGGCTTCAGGCCGGTGCGGAATGAGACCGGTAAAGATGCGCCGGTGGTTCTTTTGCTTCGTTTTCTGTTCACACAGAAAATGAAGACCCTAATTCACACAGAAAATGAAGACTCTAAAAAAGTAAATAAAAATCAATTAAAACTGTAGTATTATGAAATCAATATTTCTGAAAATAGTGGACTGCCTACTGGCAGTAGTTCCTTTCCTCAAGAAGAAGGATGTGAAGGAGATTCGTGAATTCTCCGATATGGTGGCGGGACAGTTGGACTTCCTCGTAGAGGAACTCCGTAAAGTACTCGACGACTACTGCGAACTGTCCTCCAAAATGCGGGAAATGCATGAGGAGATACTTTCTTTACGTAAGAAATTAGAAGAAGCGTTCTCTAATTCTTCTTTTTAAATCTTCATTTCTTTGTGCAGACAGAAGAACGAAACAAGAAGAACTGCCGGCGCATCACAATATAGCTAACAAATAATTGGTTTAGAGCTTGAAATTTGTAAACGCCCTCCTTACGTCGGTTGAACGGGTACAAATTTTTAAGCTCTCTCCCTAATCATTTGTTTAGCTATTGTGATGAAGCCGGAAGCCTCCGGAATTGGACTTGGATTGGACGTAATTAGAACTTGTTGGATACTCTACCGCTAATATTCAATTTGAAGCATTGGTATTGTCCACTCCGCGTCCAATTCCGAAGGCTCCCCGGCTTCAGCTTTACGTCTCCATGGAGTGCCGAGTATGAAGTCGATAAATCCATTTCGTTCAAGTGACCGTAGGGAGGGCGTTAATGGATTTACGGCTTCAGACCGGTGCGGAATGAGACCGGTAAAGATGCGCCGGTGGTTCTTTTGCTTCGTTTTCTGACCAAACAGAAAATGAAGATTTAAGACCCATACTCGCCCGATTTGTTGAGCGAAAGTTCGTGAAGCTGGAGAGCCTCCGGGATTAAGTCTGTATTGGACGTAATTAGAGTTTATTGGATGCAATTGAACGTATATTTCATGGTTGGTACTACCATAGTACTGCTACTTATATGAAAGCGTAAATATTGTCCACTCCGCGTCCAATTCCGGAGGCTCTCCGGCTTCATCTTTACGTCTCCATGGAGTGCCGAGGATGAAGTCGATAAATCCATTTCGTTCAAGCGACCGTAGGGAGTGCGTTAATGGATTTGCGGCTTCAGGCCGGTGCGGAATGAGACTGGTAAAGATGTGCCGGTGGTTCTTTTGCTTCGTTTTCTGACCACACAGAAAATGAAGACTCTAAAAAAACAATTATAAATAGAAATAACTATGATAACAAATACAAGACAAACAGGGGAAGCCGCAGTAGGCGGCAATCCTACCATCCTACGAGATATAGAACTGATAGTGATTCATTGCTCCGCTACACGTGTAAACCGTGACTTCACGGCACGCGATGTAGACACAGCGCACCGCTACCTCGGCTATTCCAGATGGGGATACCACTACTATGTGAGGAAGAGCGGAAGGATAGAACGCATGCGCCCCGAGCAAGACATCGGTGCGCACTGCTACGGACACAATCGCGAATCCATCGGAGTGTGCTACGAAGGCGGACTGGACGAGAACGGAAAGGCCGCCGACACTCGTACGGCACAGCAATCCATAGCGATGCACGAGCTCGTGCGCCAACTATGGACAAGATACCCGCAGGCTCGAGTAGTGGGGCACCGCGACCTCTCGCCCGATCTGAATGGCAACGGAGTGATAGAGAAGTTCGAACGCATCAAGGAATGCCCCTGCTTCGACGCTATCCCCGAGTTTGAAAGGCTGCGCAAGAAGTAACATAGTCGTTCCTCCCTCGAATGGTATGAATTTCCTAAGCCTCTATATTGGATTTAAATCTTCATTTCTTTGTGCAGACAAAGAAACAGAAGCAAAGAAAGCTGCCGGCGCACGAATTTCACTCCAAATCGAACGGTCTGGGATTGAAAATTCATAAACGCTCTCCCTATGGTCGTTTGAACGGTATGAATTTCCTAAACCCATCCGCGCCCGATTTGTTGAGCGAAAGTTCGTGAAGCCGGAGAGCCTCCGGGATTAAGTCTGTATTGGACGTAATTAGAGTTTATTGGATGCAATTGAACGTATATTTCATGGTTGGTACTAACATAGTACTGCTACTTATATGAAAGCGTAGATATTGTCCACTCCGCGTCCAATTCCGGAGGCTCTCCGGCTTCAGCTTTACGTCTCGATGGAGTGCCGAGGATGAAGTCGATAAATTCATCTCGTTCAAGTGACCATCGGGAGTGCGTTGAGGAATTTGCGGCTTCAGACCGGTGCGGAATGAGACTGGTAAAGATGCGCCGGTGGTTCTTTTGCTTCGTTTTCTGACCAAACAGAAAATGAAGATTTAAGACCCATACTCGCCCGATTTGTTGAGTGAAAGTTCATGAAGCCGGAGAGCCTCCGGAATTGGACCTGTATTGGACGTAATTAGACATAGTTACCACTGAGTATTGTTTGATTAAAAGTCTTTGTATCGTCCACTCCGCGTCCAATTCCGGAGGCTCTCCGGCTTCAGCTTTACGTCTCGATGGAGTGCCGAGGATGAAGGCGATAAATCCATTTCGTTCAAGTGACCGTAGGGAAGGCGTTAATGGATTTACGGCTTCAGACCGGTGCGGAATGAGACAGGTAAAGATGCGCCGGTGGTTCTTTTGCTTCGTTTTCTGTTCACACAGAAAATGAAGATTTAAGACCCATACTCGCCCGATTTGTTGAGCGAAAGTTCATGAAGCCGGAGAGCCTCCGGGATTGGACCTGAATTGGACGTAATTAGCACTTGTTGGATACTACCGCTAATATTCAATTTGAAGCATTGGTATTGTCCACTCCGCGTCCAATTCCGGAGGCTCTCCGGCTTCAGCTTTACGTCTCCATGGAGTGCCGAGGATGAAGTCGATAAATCCATTTCGTTCAAGTGACCGTAGGGAAGGCGTTAATGGATTTACGGCTTCAGACCGGTGCGGAATGAGACTGGTAAAGATGCGCCGGTGGTTCTTTTGCTTCGTTTTCTGTTCACACAGAAAATGAAGGTTAAACAAGTACGAAATGAGGTAGGTAAAGATGTGTCAATGGTTCTTTTGCTTCATTTTCTGACCATTCAGAAAATGAAAAAAAGGAGACATCGCTAGATGCCTCCCTTAAAATCTAATACTTATTATTGAAAACTATTATTTCTTCGAAATAGCGTAGCGCTTGTTCAAACCATCAAGCACGGCGTTGGTAATGTTCATCGACTTGTCGGCATACAACAGATTGTCCATACCGGTGTTGCTGATAATCAAGTTGAAATGATACTTCTTATTGAAATCTTTCAGAAAAGCATTGATAGAATCACGCAATTGCAAGCTGTTCTTTTGATTCTCGGAAGCCAATTCGGCTTGCAGTTTCTGCTGCAATGTCTGAAGATCTTGATCCATCTTCATCAGGCGATTGTATTCCTGTTTTGCTCTGTCTTCTGAAAGGAAGGCGTTGTTATCGTATTTTTTCTGAAACTCTTGTTTGTCCTTAGCAAGCTCGCTGGCTTTTTGATTCAATACCACACGACTGTTTTCCTCTTTCTTCACCATTGCTTCATTAACATCTTTGCAAAGATTGTATTTAGTCAATAATGTATCTATCTCAACATATGCAATTTTTAAAGAACCGGCAGGGATGGGCTTTACATCGACATTGTCCTTATCCGATTTTTTATTGCATTGGGCAAAAAGAACAACGATCGCAAGTGCTGCAATGACGTTGATAAGAAGTTTCATTCTCTTCATAATTTTGATATTGTCTTTAAATAGTTTATATTTTTTAGTTACCATATTCACTCTTTACCGTCTTTCCTTCTTTCGGCTACCGCATGGCGGCAAACGCTCTGGAATTGGGCATCTTGCTCAGTATAACAATGTATTCCACGTTGTTGCATTGCTTCGTTTTGACTGATGTGCTCGTTGGGAAATTTCCCTCCTTTCACAAAAAAAACTTTCACGCCCAAAAAAAGGACGCAAATAGCAACTATTAACAATGTAAATAACAATATTAGGTACATTTCAATTACTTTTGCGATGCAAAGATAGACTTTTGTGACGATTTATCGCTATGTTTTCAATGTAAAATCAGACGGAATAGTCATAATTGCCTATCAGATTAAACATATTTAGCACAACCAGTCTTTTGAAAAGACTCTTTAATATTAGTATTATGAAAGAAACCGATTTGAAACCGGCCGGTATATTTCATTATTTTCATGAAATATGCCAAGTACCACGCCCTTCGAAACACGAAGAGCAGATTGTTGCTTATCTGAAAGAATTCGGTGAGAAGCATCACTTGGAAACCAAAGTTGATGATGCGGGCAACGTAGTAATAAAAAAGCCTGCCACTCCAGGTAAAGAGAACCTGAAAACTGTTGTTTTGCAGGGTCACACGGATATGGTATGCGAAAAGAATAGCGGCGTAGAGCACGACTTCATGAAAGATCCTATCCTGACAGAGGTGGATGGCGACTGGCTGAAGGCGAAAGGAACGACTCTGGGAGCCGACGACGGTATCGGCGTAGCGACAGGACTGGCTATCCTGGCTGATGAATCGATCGAGCACGGTCCTATCGAATGTCTGTTCACCGTAGATGAAGAGACGCAATTGACAGGTGCCAATGCGCTGAAAGAAGGATTCATGAGCGGCGACATTCTGATAAACCTCGACTCGGAAGACGACGGACAGCTGTTTATAGGATGTGCCGGCGGTATCAACACCGTAGGAGAACTTAAGTACACACAGATCGATGCGCCCAAGGATTACTACTTTTTCAAAGTCCACGTATCGGGCTTAGTGGGCGGACACTCGGGCGACGATATCAATAAGAACAGGGCTTGCGCCAACAAGATTCTCAACCGCTTTCTATACAAAGAGGCTGCCAAAATGGATATGTACCTCTGCACTATCGACGGAGGAAATCTACATAACGCCATTGCACGCGAGGCTTACGCCGTATGTGCCATTCCGGAAGAAGAGAAACATACCGTACGTGCCGATCTGAATATCTTTATCTCGGAAATAGAGGACGAATACAGTGTGACGGAACCCAACTTCAAGATGACATTGGAATCGGTTGAAAGTGAGTCGAAAGCCATCGACAAAAAGAGCGCTGCCAACTTGCTGAAGATGCTCTACGCTATGCCTCATGGGGTTTTTGCAATGAGTCAGGAGATAGCCGGATTTGTTCAGACATCGACCAATCTGGCTTCTGTGAAGATGAAAGAGGGCAACGTGATTCGCATTGAGACAAGCCAACGTAGCGACATCACATCGTCGCGCAACGACATTGCCAACATGGTAGAAATCGTAATGACGATGGCAGGTGCTACAGCTGTTCACAATGACGGGTATCCGGGCTGGAAACCCAATACACATTCGGAGATTCTGAATATCACGGTGGCATCGTACAAGCGTCTTTTTAACGAGGAACCCATCGTTCGGAGTATCCATGCGGGACTCGAATGCGGTTTGTTCTTGCAGAAATATCCCAATCTCGATATGATTTCTTTCGGTCCGCAGCTTGTAGGCGTACATTCGCCCGACGAGCGGTTGCTGATTCCTACTGTCGACAAGTTCTGGAAGTTGCTGCTTGAGATATTGAAGAATATTCCAGAGAAAAAATAAAAGCGCCACGCGCATATTGATATAAAAGCCCCGGGGTAGAAAGACTGACATACAATTCTTGCTAACTCGGGGCCGTTTGTTTGCTTGAAAAGCAAACGCCTATAACCTATGAATACTATCACGAAACACCATCTACTGCCGCTGTTCATCGTATTTTTGTATGCGACATTGCCTGCTTTCGGTCATTCTAACGATACGATCAGTATCATGGAATGGAATGTAGAGAACTTGTTCGATTGCCGGCATGACACGCTGAAGAACGATACGGAGTTTCTGCCCGACGGACTTCGCCATTGGAACTATTACCGTTACCGTCGGAAGCTGGATAGAATAGCCAAGACTATTGTGGCATCGACAGGCAACTGGAATCCACCTTCGTTAATCGCTCTCTGCGAAGTAGAAAACGACAGTGTGCTCATTGCTTTGACTCGCTATTCGGCATTGAAAGAATTGGGCTATCGATACGTTATGACCGATTGCATGGATCAGCGAGGCATCGATGTGGCTTTGCTATACCAACGAGACCGATTCAAATTGCTGGAGTACGAAAGTATTCGGGTAACCCCTTTGAAAGATTTCCGACCGACCCGCGATATACTTCATGTGACGGGATTGATAACACTGCAAGACACGCTCGACATCTATGTGGTGCATGCGCCATCGCGAAGTGGCGGAGAAATGCTCTCTCGCCCCTATCGGATACATTTTGCAAAAACATTAATGGCCGAAATAGCCCAACTGAAGTGCAAAAGAAAAACGCCAAAGATCTTAATACTGGGCGACCTGAACGACTTGCCCGAGAGCCCCGCCATCAATAAAGTATTGGCAGCAAAGGCACCCGAAAGAGAAATAGACGATAACAAACTGTACCATCTGCTGGCACGGCAGGTAAAACAAAGCAAAGAAGGCAGTTACAAATTCAGAGGAGAGTGGAATCTGCTGGACCATGTTATCGTTTCGGGCAGCCTGCTCCACCCTACAGACACGGTATATACTTCGGAGTCGTTGGCACGAATCCTGCACCTGCCCTTTCTGCTGACCGAAGACAAAACGTATGGAGGAGAACGCCCCTATAGAACCTACTACGGTATGAAATACGAAAACGGCTACAGCGACCATCTGCCCTTGTTGATGCAGTTGATTGTTACAGCCGATTAAAATTTCGATCGAGAAGAGAAAAGATCTATCTCTTGTATTAGTCGAGTTTGAGTACTGCCAAGAAAGCCTTTTGGGGTACCTGGACACTACCTATTTGTTTCATGCGCTTCTTACCGCGTTTCTGCTTTTCGAGCAACTTACGTTTACGGCTCACGTCGCCACCATAGCACTTGGCGGTAACATCCTTGCGAACCTGTTGAACGGTTTCGCGAGCGATAATCTTGGCACCGATAGCTGCCTGAATGGCAATATCAAATTGCTGACGAGGAATGAGCTCTTTCAACTTCTCGCACATGCGGCGTCCCAACGTATAGGCGTTGTCGACATGAGTCAGGCACGACAAGGCATCGACAGGCTCGCTATTGAGCAAAATATCGAGTTTCACCAATTTGGACGGACGGAATCCATCGGGATGATAGTCGAACGAAGCATAACCCTTCGAAATACTCTTGAGTTTATCGTAGAAATCTATCACGATTTCGCCCAAAGGAATATTGTAGTAAAGCTCTACCCGATTGCCACTAATATACTCTTGTTTAAGCAGTTCGCCACGTTTACTAAGACACAATGTCATAATGGGACCTATAAAATCGGTGGTGGTAATGATGGACGCTTTAATATAAGGTTCTTCGATGTGATCGATAAATGTCTGATCGGGCATACCGCTCGGATTGTGCACTTCGGTCATCTCGCCCTGCTTGTCGTATATCTGATAAGATACGTTGGGAACGGTAGTGATAACATCCATATTGAACTCTCTGTCGAGACGTTCTTGAACAATCTCCATGTGCAGCAGCCCCAAGAAACCACAACGGAAGCCAAAGCCGAGAGCAATGGACGACTCGGGAGAGAATGTGAGCGAAGCATCGTTGAGCTGAAGTTTCTCGAGCGAAGCACGCAGATTCTCAAAATCTTCGGGCGCGATGGGATAAACACCGGCAAAGACCATGGGTTTTACTTCTTCAAACCCTCGGATTGCTTCTTTACAGGGATTTTCGACATGAGTGATAGTATCACCCACTTTGACTTCGGTAGAATTCTTTATGCCGGAAATGATATAACCTACTTCGCCGGTACGCATTTCTTTGTGCGGCACCAAATCCATGCGAAGCACACCTATCTCATCGGCTTCGTATTCGCAACCGGTATTGAAGAACTTCACTTTGTCGTGCGAACGGAGCACGCCGTTCTCGACCTTGAAGTAAGCAATAATACCACGGAAGGGATTGAATACCGAGTCGAATATCAATGCTTGCAACGGAGCATCCTCATCGCCCACAGGGTGCGGAACACGCTCTACAATTGCGTTTAGAATTTCTTCGACTCCCAAGCCCGTACGTGCCGAAGCCCGAATGATGTCTTCGCGCTTGCAACCTAGAAGATCGACTATTTCGTCTTCTACCATATCGGGATTGGCACTCTCCATATCACATTTATTGATGACGGGAATAATCTCCAAGTCGTGCTCAATAGCCATGTAAAGATTGGAAATCGTTTGAGCCTGTACCCCCTGCGATGCGTCGACAACAAGCAAAGCGCCCTCGCAAGCAGCAATAGACCGCGAAACCTCGTAAGAGAAATCCACGTGTCCCGGAGTATCAATCAAATTGAGTATATAAGTTTCTCCTCGATAGTTGTATTCCATCTGGATGGCATGGCTCTTTATCGTTATACCACGTTCCCGCTCCAAATCCATGTCATCAAGCATCTGCCCCTCGGTAATCTCGATTGTTTTGGTATATTCGAGCAACCTGTCGGCAAGAGTTGACTTACCGTGATCAATATGTGCAATAATACAAAAGTTGCGTATATTCTTCATGCTATGTCCTCTATTTGTATGCAAAGATAGTGCAAGAGGAAGAGAATAGAAAATAAATTGATTGATTTTTATTGTAAAACACGATACTCCCCTATCGCCCACTCCCGGTTTTTAGAATGCACACGGGGGCATGGCTACTAAAATAAAAATGCGTTGACACTCTATGACTTGTCAACGCATTTTTATAAAAGGATTGATCAATTCAGATCAATTTGATAAAAACATCTGCTTCCTGCACTTCTGCAGAAATTTTGTCTTCCCTCAACAACCAACCCAGACCTAAATACAGATCCTTATCGACTACTTTAAGAGTTTTCTTAAGTTGTTTAGCCGTCATGCCTTCCGTTCCATTAAGAGCGTTCCAAATAGATCCGGCCAACTCTCCTGCTTTAACTTTCAACATTTCTTTTAGTTTTTAGATGTTAGACGTTTTATAATTATCCTATTCTCTTCAAATTAATTTCGTTACAAAGATAATCTTTTATATGTTATACAACACTTTTTTCCGAAATAATTTTACCAGTTTTATCAAATTGACCAAAAAAATCGTTTTATATTCCCTTCTTCTGTTCCAAATATTGAGCCCAAAGGCTTGCAGCCTGCTCAACTAGTTGGACACAAGGACGTTTCTTATAATACTGTTCCGTACGTTCGGCGGGTACGGGAGAAAGTTCGTTTGCCTTTTGCAACTCAACCTCCGGCTTGCGAAGTCCCAACAAAACGCCACATACAATCGAACCATTCTCGGACTTCAGTTTGTCGGCCAGCTGTTGAACCAACGCATAATTGGCCGCTTTACCTTCCTTATCCGATCCTGTTGTAGCACCGGTCTCGAGTCCGGCAAGCATAAACAAGCCACATGCCGCACCGCAAGTCTCTCTCATTCGGCCTATGCCACCTCCAAAAGAAGACGACATTCTGAAAGCCTGCTCGGGAGTAAAGCCATACAGATCGGCAAATGCACCTACCACACTCTGAGAACAATTATAACCTTCTTTGAAAAGCTCTACAGCTTTGACTACTCTATCTTCGTACATGCCCTGTTCGAACTAATAAGCCCTGGCAAAGATGACACGACGTGCAGATGGTTTGCCGGTCACCATATCGACACCCGGAGTTTGATCGCCATCGAGCGGAATGCAACGGATGGTAGCCTTTGTATCTTCTTTTATTTTCAATTCGGTTTCGGTAGTGCCGTCCCAATGACAAAGCAAGAAACCACCTTCTTCGATCTTCTCTTTAAACTCGTCGTAGCTGTTTACCTCGATGGTTCTTTGTGTGCGATAATCAAGAGCCTTCTGATAGATATTGTTCTGAATATCATCGAGCAGATTCTTGACATAATCTACGATACCGTCACACGAAACCGTTTCTTTCTCGAGTGTATCGCGGCGCATCACCTCTACGGTGTTGTTCTCCAAATCTCTGGCACCCATTACCAAACGAACAGGAACACCTTTGAGTTCGTAATCGGCAAATTTGAATCCGGGGCGTTTGTTGTCTGCATCGTCATATTTGACAGATATGCCCAACGCTTTGAGTCCAGATACGATTCCGGCAACCTTGTCGCCTATTTGTTGGAGCTGTTCTTCCTTTTTGTATATAGGAACGATGACCACTTGAATCGGAGCCAATTTGGGAGGCAATACCAATCCGTTATCGTCGCTATGAGTCATGATCAACGCGCCCATCAATCGAGTAGACACACCCCAAGAGGTAGCCCAAACATGATCGAGCTTGTTTTCTTTATCGATAAACTGTACATCGAAAGCTTTTGCAAAGTTTTGTCCCAAGAAATGAGATGTTCCGCATTGCAAGGCTTTGCCATCTTGCATCATGCCCTCGATGGTATATGTATTGAGAGCACCTGCAAAGCGTTCATTGGCGCTCTTCACACCCTTGATAACAGGCACTGCCATGTATTTCTCTGCAAAATCGCCATATACATTCAGCATACGAACGGCTTCTTCTTCGGCTTCCTTACTGGTGGCATGTGCCGTATGGCCCTCTTGCCAAAGGAATTCGGCTGTACGAAGGAACAAACGAGTACGCATCTCCCAACGAAACACATTGGCCCATTGATTGATGAGCAATGGAAGATCTCTGTAAGAATGAATCCAATTGCGATAAGTATTCCAAATGATAGTCTCTGAAGTGGGGCGAATAATCAGCTCTTCTTCAAGTTTGGCTTCGGGGTCGACAACAACACTCTGACCATCGTCCGAACTCTTCAGACGATAATGAGTAACAACCGCACATTCTTTGGCAAAGCCTTTCACATGTTCGGCTTCACGACTCAAAAACGACTTGGGAATCAGCAACGGGAAATACGCATTCTGTACACCTGTCTCTTTGAACATATCGTCCAATTGGCGCTGCATTTTCTCCCATATAGCATATCCATAGGGTTTGATTACCATACAACCGCGCACAGCAGATTGCTCTGCCAAGTCAGCCTTTACCACCAACTCATTATACCATTGGGAGTAATTGTCATTACGTTTTGTAAGACCTTTCAATTCTACTGCCATTCTATTTATTTTTTATTATTTACTAGTTCAAAATGATGTGCAAAATTAGTATTTTTTCTTTTAATAATCATAATCTATCAGATTGTATTTGATTACTCTCTAACCGTTTGAATTGGCGAAACTGCAAATAGAGCATCGTTAACGAAGTGACCGTTGCGAATAAATCGCTGAAAGGCATGCTCCACCAGATTCCGTCCAACTGCCAGAAAAATGGTAAAATAATAATGGCCGGAACGAGGAATATCATCTGTCGGGTGAGCGATAAAAAGATCGCTTTCTTGGCCATACCAATACTTTGAAAGAAATTGGATGTGACCATCTGAAAACCGATAATAGGAAACGTCACCATGACGATTCTCATTCCCAGCGCCGCCTGTTTGATAAGATCAGCATCGGTAGTGAAAGCCTTCACAATGGTTTCGGGGAAGAGCTCGGCCAAGACAAATCCAATGGTGGTAACAACGGTAGCACATATAATGGTCAACTTGAGTACCTGATTGACACGTCCATAAAGCTTCGCCCCGAAGTTATATCCTGCGATGGGCTGCATACCCTGATTGAAGCCGAACACGATCATCACAAAGACGAAAACATAGCGATTGACGATGCCAAATGCACCTATTGCCATATCGCCACCAAACTTATTGAGCCCCTTATTGATGAGAATGATAATGAGACAAGAAGCCAAATTCATCAAGAAAGGTGAAAGACCTATGGATAAAGTATCTTTGATTATTTGCTTTTGAAGCTTAAATGTTCCCTTCTTGAAATGAATAAAGTTATTCTTGTTGCGGAAATAGCCCAACTGCCAACACAGCGCCGTGAGCTGTGAAATAACGGTAGCAAGAGCGCTACCTCTGATACCAAAGTGCAAACCGAAGATGAATAAAGGGTTCAGTACTATATTGATAAGCACCGTACCGATTGTAGCATACATGGCTTTTTCGGGTGCTCCGGATGCCCTAAGCATGGCATTGAGTCCGAAATAAAGACAGGTGACCAAGTTGCCTATCAATATGATAAACATAAAATCGTAGGCATAAGGCAAAGTATGAGTTGATGCGCCGAAGAACAATAATATAGGTCGCAAAAAGATTAAACCCAAAATTGTAAGCGTAAGGCCAAATATCACATTCAACGTAAAACAGTTGCCCAAAATGATATTGGCACTACCATAATCTTTTTGTCCCAAGCGCACTGATGTCAAAGTAGCCGAGCCCACACCGACGAAAGAGCCGAAGGCAGCAACTAAATTCATCAACGGAAACGTAAGTGCCAATCCCGATATGGCGAGTGGTCCTACTCCGTGACCAATAAAAATACTATCTATGATATTGTATAAGGAAGATGCCGTCATCGCTATGATAGCAGGTGTGGCATAATTCATCAATAACTTTCCAATCTTCTCGGTACCCAACTCGGTAGGTATTCTTTTCTGTTTCATATTATCCCTCATTACTATTTCAAAGTACAAAAGTAGTCATTTTTCGGCGCACTACACAGCAATCGATATGTAAAACTAGTTAATATATTTTCATATATTTTAGACGATTGTTTACAATCCATCCTTATCACGACCCATACAATATCTTTTCTATTTTGTCGTATGTTCGTTTTTGGGATGACGTCCTTACGTTTTTCTGAAAACATAAGGACCTGAATTTATTCAGAGAAATACCAAATTTTGAGACAAGAAATCGAGTATAATAGAACATCATCAAGTTTATAAATACATCTCATAACCATTTGCTACGGCTTTAGCTGATTGATTGAAGCGACATACACACCATCTTCTCTTCGGTAAGTGCCACCTACAGCGGTGAGCACCATTAAGAAAGAAGGAGCCTTTTCGTCACTTTTTTCCTCAATCTTGGCCTTAAGTTTTTTTAGAGATGTGGCACCGGCCTCAATTAAATCGTCGCCTCCAAGTTTGATTTCGATGGCTCCCCATCGGCCATCCTCTAGATGAACGAGTGCATCACATTCCAATCCGGCATTGTCTCTGTAGTGCAAAACTTCGCCCCCTAAAGTACCTGCATACACCTTCAGGTCGCGAACCGCCATATCCTCAAAGAATAGTCCGAAGCTCTGCAAATCGCGCATCAAATCCTCTGGCATAACCCCCAATGCCCTACAAGCAATCGAAGTATCAACAAAGTGTCGTGTCGGTGTTGAGCGAATCGACGTTTTGGACCGAATATTCGGATTCCAAGCACTCATATCCTCTATAATATAGAGATCCTTTAAGGCTTCCATATAGTCATCGAACGTCTTTGGATCCATCGTTCTCTCATTAGTCTGACGTACATCGCCAATGATGGTCGAAATTGCGGCTTCGGTAGAGACGTGTCGTGCATAACTTCTCACAATCATCTTCAGTATTTCAGGCTTCTTATTACGGAAACGTTCGTTCTCACAATCTTCGAACACAAAGAGTCCATTCCAATAATTCTTTGTAATCTCAATGGCAATATTCTTGGGAGCCAATACAGAGATAGGCCAACCACCACGACAAAGCAGATGAGCGACATCATCCAGTGTGAAATCTTGATTCATCTCCCATGGATAGTTGTTTCCCCCATCAAACAGAGCTTGCAACGAAACCGTTCCTTTCGATTCGTTGGACTCCCACAAGCTCATAGGACGCATCTTTACAGGAGTAATTCGGCCTGCTCCACTATGGTGAACCTCAGACTTGTCGGCAGGAGTTGAACTACCTGTTAGAATGTATTTGCCAAATTCATAATTGAAATCTAAGTCATCCTTTACCTGATTCCAAATGTCGGGAGCCTTCTGCCATTCATCAATTAATCGAGGCGTTTCGCCCTTAAGAACAGCCTTGGTGTTCATCCTAGCCATGGCAATAGCCTGTTTTGTATTCAACTTAACAAAACTCTTCTGATATAGCATGCATGTTGTGGTCTTTCCACAGAACTTAGGTCCAGCCACAACGACAGCACCCGAGGTTTTCAACTTCAGTTCTATTTCTTTTTCAACTAATCGACTATAGTACATATCTCTCATTTCATATTAAACTAGATGCAAAAGTATAAAAATCCCAAGATTTTCAATAACATATTCCCTAAATTTTCAATCGAAACGATATTAAATCTCATTTGATTGTTTTTTACTCCTCAATTATAAGTTGGGGATAGCCCAATAATCTCGAACTCGAGCATAAAGAATAGAAGGGCAACCAATCAGTTTATTGCAACAGGATTGCAAACGATAGCACTTGCCACCCTCTATAAAAATAAATATCCCGACTCAAAAAGATGAATCGGGATAAATAGTATTATAATAAAAAGAATCAAAATAGAAACTTGACGGCAGCATAATAGCTACGAGGCATCATTGGACCATAGATATAGTTTGAATCTCTATCGGCTCCCTTATCAAAGTCTTTTTGATAAGAATTGAAGGCATTGAGCACGCCACCGCTCACACGCATAGTCAACGCATTGCTGCAAAGCGGAATATCGTAGGCTACCTTGATATTAGCATCAAAGAAACGAGGAGTTGTAACAGCGACGTCTTTGGCTACACCCGAACCGGCCTTGTGCTGTACAAGCATGCTGCCGGTATAGTCGCCCGTAAGAGAAATAGAAAGACGTTTGACTGGAGTTATATCTGTCGTCAGATAACCATAAACGTTTGGAGTACGAAACATCTTTGTCTCGGCAGGAACAGTTGGGTCATCGCTCCATTGCTGCGCATCATTGTAACGGCTACGTTGGAGGGTCAATCCGGCTTGCCAGTCAATGAACGAATTGAACGAAGCTTGCAATTCCATATTGACACCGTATACTTTGGCACCCGAAGCGTTGTATCGTTCGTCTATCTCGTCGCCGTCGGGAGTCTTCTGTCCCAACTCACGAATAGCAAAGGTATGACGCAAATCAGTATAAAAACTTTCGAAAATGAAATCGGTAATCAGCGAACCGAAGCGATGATGATAATTTAAAGAACCGCTCCAGCTTGTGGAATTCTCTTCGTGAAGATTATTGGCTAACCTCACTACTCTCCTATCTCCATTGACCAGGTCTACATGCAAGTCTTCGTCATAGGCTTGTGGAGCACGAAAGCCACCACTCATACTGACTCTGAAGTTCCAGGCATCACTTGGAGTATAGCGTAAATTGACACGAGGACTAAAGATGACATGGTCTACCATGTTGTGTTTGTCGAGTCGGCCACCGAAGAGCAGACTAATCTTATCATTTCGCCATTCGTTTTGAAAAAAGGCACTTGAGGTATGAGCCAACTGATTGGTAAACACCTTGTTTTCTATCGATTCATCGTTTATCTTGTCCGAATTGTATTCGCTACCCAACGTCAAAACGGACGGCATAAATAGCAACTTGTCGAATTGATGAGTGTATTGTCCTCCAAGAACATAAGTTAAATTGTGAGTCAATCCATAATTGTTTAAACTTTTGTCGGCTCCATAGTAACTGTTGCGATCGGTATTCTGAAAAGATACATAAGCATTTACCTTATCTTTCGATGCAGGATTTCCCCAGTCGAAATTAACCCCTCCGGCATTTATGGTATGTTCGGTCGTTTCTGCCAAATCGGCTTCGTGAGGCGGCAGATTTATATTGTCACCACCTCTTCTATAGTCGCTTATCCCCCGATAATCGAACGATAATTTCATATTGTCGGCCGGCTTCATAACGAGTCGCGCGCCTATAGACTTTGTCTTTATCTTGTTGAGTTCCGAAAATCCATCACCATCGGCATCGTATGGTTGGCGATACCTGTTAGAACCGAAAACAATCAATCCCACCTTCTTGTTATCAGAAACAATAGAAGCATCCATTGTCGTATTGTTTTCGAAAACATTCTTCCCTCCTATCGAGGTTAGTGTATGTTCTATTTCGGCACCATTCTTAGAAGGCTCTTTAGTAATGACATTGATCGTCCCTCCTATGGCCGAAGAGCCAAACAAAGCCGACCCTCCACCACGAATCACCTCTACGTGGTCTATCATATTGGCAGGCAGTTGCTCCAATCCATACACATTGGTCAATGCCGAAAAGAGAGGACGACTATCGATAAGAATCTGAGAATAATGTCCATCCAGTCCATTGATACGAGCCTGTGTCCAACCACAGTTCTGACAGTTATTTTCTACTCTCACACCCGGAACAAAATTGAGTCCCTGCGCCAAACAGCTGGCTTGAGTATCTTCGAATATTTTATGAGGGAGAACGTTTACCAAAGAAGGTGCCAGCTTGCGTATCGTCGGATTGCGAGTAGCAGTGACAACGACCTCGTTGAGCGACACAGTATCGATAGGCAACTCTGTTTTTACTTTATTATCGGCATCTATATTGAAAGTGGCAACGCCCAAAAAGAGCGTAGCAATAATAATTTTCTTTATTTTCATATTACTGTTTGTTTGAAATGATATAATAAAACAAGCCTGAAATAGATAAGACTTATAGTGTCAATGAACCCTTTTCGGATAATTGACCATACATAATATAGAGCGACATGCAGCAGGGATGGATTTACTCCTCCGACAGCCACATAAAGCTCCACAAATTAATATGTTAAACAAACAGGAGGAGCTCTAAGATGATGGCAGATGCTGACCGCACGGGTACGCGAGAGCAATACAATGGCGCATTGCAGTCCGAGCAGTGTAGCGATAAAAAAGAAATGATATATGATAGGTGCCTCGGTAGGCGAAAAGACATACTGACAAATGGAACAGTAATCGTCGTTGCTGATGTAGTATTGATGATATCCGGTAGTCGAAGTAGCAACAACCGTTTTCTCGAAAGAATGATGATAGTGCACAGCCTTAATCATCATCGACGAAAGGATGATGAATAAAAGACCTAATGCAACGGCCTTTTTGCTGTGTTGGCTATTTATCTTCAGCATCTGAAAAAATCTTAACTACACCGCAAAGATAACCTCTTCTATCGGAATGATAAAGACAAAAAAGATAAAAAGATGTTTTATCTTTATATATATCGCTTCAGAAGATACCTGCCACGCTTTTTCGTTGCCGTCTTAAAGTCTATAGACCGCTGCGGACAAGTATGAATGCACGCCATACAATGAATACAATTGTCGGACCAGGTAGGACGTCCGTCCACCAGATGTATATTATTCACAGGACAGGCATCACGGCAATTTCCACAAGAGATACACGAATCGTCTACGGTAAAGCCTTTTGCAGTAACGACAAATTTGTAGAACAGATAATTGATAAGATATGTTTTGGCAAATGGGAACGCTCCTTCGAAAATATCACGAACTTTCTTCTTTCGATCGTTAACGTCTTCGGCAATCTCTTTTATCTTCTCTCTTGCCTCTTGTACTTTGATTCGTGCCACAGTATCCGAATCCAAATCGAACATCGGGATATACGTATTGGGCATACGCACCGACCAAGCCGAATCGAACTTGAAATGACGGCGGAATCTCAATGCCGTTTTTCCCGCATCGTCACCACACGTGCAGACAATATAACGATATGTATCGGCTGTGAGTTGTAGCTTTGCTACAAAGTCGATAACAGGTTGAGGAGCATACCACGAGTGAATCGGAAATACGATGCCAACCTTCTCATCTTGCGAAGGGCACTGCAGCTCTTTCTTGTTTTTGATATAATCCGATATATTTTCTACCGCATCATTTGTAGCTGCCGCTATTTGCTCTGCCACCCAGCGCGAATTACCATTACCACTAAAATAGTATATCATCGACATTTTATTAATGATGCAAATTTAAGATATTTTTTTGGTAGTCTATTATAGAAAGAGTATTTTTGTAACAACTTAGTTTTCAAAACATATCCTAAAGAACAATGATTAAAAAACTTTTTTTACTTTTTTTCTGTATATATTGCAGCGTTCCTTATTGCGTGCATGGTGCAGAGAAGCATTTCTTGACCGACAACAGTTATCGGCTACGTGTTGAAAAAGATTTCAATAAGAAAATGCAACTAATGGGCACAAAGTTCTTTGCCATACAGTCGCTTCATCCCAATTTGGAAGAGACCGAAGCATTAAAGTTCCTTTATGCTTATATGCCAATGGGCGATGTCACAGACTATTCCACCTCATACTACTTAGATAACGTCCGTCAATCATTTGAAACTCGACGCGAAATGAACTGGGGGAATAAGATACCGGAGATGCTTTTCCGTCATTTTGTGCTACCCATACGCGTCAATAACGAAAATCTAGATCGCTCTCGTATGTCTTTCTATAAAGAATTGAAAACGCGTGTTGCCGGATTGGATATGAAAGCAGCGATTCTGGAAGTAAATCATTGGTGCCACGAGAAAGTGACATATACGCCTTCCGACGGACGCACCAGTTCTCCGAGCGCTTCAGTGCTATCGGCTTATGGACGTTGCGGAGAGGAATCTACTTTTACTGTCGCCGCCTTAAGATCCGTAGGCATTCCCGCTCGCCAAGTATATACTCCACGCTGGGCACATACAGACGACAATCATGCTTGGGTAGAGGCATGGGCCGATGGAAAATGGTATTTCTTGGGTGCATGCGAACCCGAAGCTGTGCTCAACCTGGGATGGTTCAACGCTCCTGCAAGTCGGGCTATGTTGATGCATACCAGAGTATTCGGCCATTATAACGGTCCGGAAGAGGTAATGCTCGAGACAGCTACCTTTACTGAAATAAACTTAATTGACAACTACGCTGAAACAGCACGTACCGATTTCAAAGTCGTAGATGCCAACGGTCATTCAGTAGCCAATGCACGTATTGATTTTAAGATATACAACTATGCCGAGTTTTGTACTGTAGCCACTAAATATACAGATAGCAAAGGAATGACCTTTCTGACATCGGGTAAGGGCGACATGCTTGTATGGGCTTCTAAAGACGGGAAATACAACTATGCCAAAGCTTCGTTCGGGAAAGATAAGTTGGTGACAATAAAACTGACTAGAGACCAGAAATTCGATACTTCGCGAGAAGCATTTCCTATCGAAGCTATTGATATTGTTCCTCCACCAGAGAAAGTGAAACTTCCGTATGTGAGCGACACTATGCGCAAAGAAAATGAGCGACGCAAATCGGCCGAAGATTCAATACGAAACGCATACACGGCAACTTTCATGAACAAAGAGACAGCTACCACGTTTGTCAAATCGCTATCATCGGATAAGGGTAGCATCGCATTAAGCCCTGATTCGGTAGTACCATTACTTGTCAAGGCACGAGGGAATCATCGCATCATAGCCAACTTTATAAAGAGACATACCGATGAGAGAGCCATTCAATTATTGAAGACATTGAGCGACAAGGATCTGCGTGATATAACAGATGATGTACTCGAAGACAGCTACAATACAAAAGCAGGTATACTGAATCCACGTGTAGAGCTAGAGATGCTTACTCCGTACAAACAGTTCTTCTTGAAAGCCATTCCACAAGATCAGGCAGAGCAATTCAGGACATCGCCGGATAAGTTGGTTAATTGGTGTAAACAAAACATTAAAGTAGTAACCGATGCAGAAGCCGGAACCAATGCCATGTCGGCCGAAGGCGTATGGAAAGCTAGAACGACGAACAGTCGTTCGCGCAACATTTTCTTTGTAGACGTAGCCCGCTCGTTGGGTATTGAGGCTCGCCAAGACCCCGTTACATCCAAAATTCAATACCAGGACAAGAATCATAAATGGATCGATGTGAATTTTGATTCGGCTAAGCAAATTGCCACTCCTACTGGTCGTATAGTACTAAACTATCAGCCTACTGCTACATTGCAAAATCCGGAATATTACTCTCATTTCACCATCACTCAAATAAAAGAGGGAAAGACCAATCTGCTCAGTTTTGACGAAGGACAAGTAGATATGGGCGGTGGCACATCTTGGGCAAACGTATTCAAAAACGGAACAACACTCGATCAAGGCACCTACATTCTAGTAAGCGGTACCCGCCTAGCCAATGGAAGTGTGCTTGCAAATACGCAGATATTCCGTATTAAAGCAGGACAGACGACAACACTCGACCTGAAATTGCGTTCCAATTCTTCGGATATTTCTGTAATAGGCAAATTCAATTCTGAATCGAAATTCTATTCTACCGAAACCCTGAAAGAAAAGAGCATTTTGGAACAAACAGGTAGAGGATATTTCATTGTAGGAATATTGGGTGTAGGACAAGAGCCCACGAACCATGCACTACGCGACATAGCCAAGATGAAAGCATCGTTAGATAAATGGGGACGTCCTATGATATTTCTTTTTACAGACGAAGAACAAATGAAGAAATATAAATCGGACGAATTCGGCAAATTACCGACCTCAATTCACTATGGCATCGATACAAACGCAGCCATTCAGAAACAAATAGCCGAGAACATGAAATTGGCTAATGGAACGCTGCTGCCTATCTTCATTATTGCCGATACGTTCGACAGAGTCGTGTTTGTATCACAAGGCTATACCATCGGACTTGGAGCCCAGTTGCAAGAAGTGATTGACAAATTAAAATAAAACCGATCGCCTAAAAGCAAGAAGGCTTAAGCATTGTATCAACAAATGGTTTAAAAAACAGACGTATGTCGCAACCGAAACTACCGTATGTTACTGCGGTAACTAACGGAAGTTATCCCGACAACTAACGTTAGTTTCTCCAACAACATCCGTTAGTTACCGCTGCGACATACGGTTGATTTTTTGCAAGGCAAAACAAGTGTACAGCCGTCGTTGTCGTATGTTAGTTTTTTCGGTGACGTCCTTATGTTTTCGGAAAAACTAACATACGACAACATTTTTAGGAGCATATGACGTTTTGGAAGGATAAAGACAATACAGATTTGTTGAAGTCGTCGGTTCTTACCGATACTAAAAGATACCCTCTTGTAGATATGTAAAACCTCGTTTTCAGAAGTGAACATTAAGAATGATACTGATACTATTTTAACCATACCGAAGTGATACTTTCAAATGCGCGGAATCGACACTTAGTTTTCGAAAAATGATAACGACGAACACAAAAATTCATAATTACGAAACTAAAAGTTTGTAACTAGAAAAATTTATTTTCGTCCTTATGAATTTCTCGCTGTCTATCAATGGATTATATGCAATATGCCTATACTGTAGCTCTAATTCGAGTTATATTCGAGTGATGGAACAATAGCAAAAATAGTCGCCTACAATGGGCTGTAGCTTATGTTGGGATAAGAAAGTATCAGAATAATCGGAGAATGTTCACTTTGGGATCTGTTATGAAAAATGATTGTGCACAAAGCATCATATCATCGCTTCTTCTTGCGTCAATGGGGTGATACCCCCACATTATAACCCCTTCACATCGTGAATATCTACCAGCTTGTTGACGATAGCATAGATAGTAAGTCCCGCCGAAGAATGAATATCAAGTTTGCGTGCAATGTTGCGGCGATGTGTTGTAACGGTATTGATCGAGATGAAAAGCTTATCGGCTATTTCTTTATTGGTCATGCCTTTCACTACCCAAGTGATAACTTCCTTCTCTCTATCACTCAAGGCATTTGAATCATCATCTTGAGCATTTGCAGAAACAGTGGTACCTAATTGATGTTTGTTGTAATCTTCCAAACGATGTACGGCCGGTATGAACAACTCCTCTTCCATCCGATAATGAGTATGCAAATCTTCTTCGCACAAGAAAATATCGTATAGTACAGTGTTCAATAAATTGCTGTCGCCAGGAATGTTATAAAAGCGAATAATAATATTTTTCAGTTCAGAGAGCTTTTGCTCTACCGGATCTTGATGAAGCATCAGTTTATCGAATGATTTATGTTCGATATACTTGCCCGCATCCAATTCGTCAACATAAGAAAAGACTGTATTATTCTCCAACTCCATATGCTTATGAACCTCTGCCACATAAGCATCAAAAAATTTAAGAATCAGAAAAGCCACTTCATTGTGCGCCGAACAGTCGATTGCCTCTATGAGCTTGCGCCGAATGGTAGGCAGTAGAAAATCCAAGAAATACGTATGAGCTTGTCGTAGATATTCGGTAAGCGACTTGATCGATATCTTATCAATCCATATATTGGATACTTTCTCGCCTAGATGAGTGAAATTGACAACTGCCAAAAAAGTGGTGCAATCAACGTTCTGCTCATCGCATACTTCTCTTACGGTTTTGTCACCGAACCCTAAGGATAAGCCAAATCGACTGATTACTTGTAACAAACGAAAATCATCGTTTATTAGTTCACTCATCTTGTCGGAAGCCACATACTTATCTGCCATTCTATTCTAAATTGATTATTTGGATACAAAATTAACACTTTCCATCAATACCCACAATCACCATAAATAGGTATTCGACTACAAATATAATAAAAATTCGGTAAGTATAACCATTTCTAGGTATACCTATCGAATTTATTATGTAGAAAGTGTAAGAATCTTACTTATCGAGAGTCGCAGCAGAAAGTATCTCGGGAATAGCATGACCAACACATCCATTGGGCATCTGAATATGAAGCAATGACGCAAGAGTCGGGGCTATATCCGTCATGTGTACTGTCCGGTTGAGTTGCCCTTGTCTAACTCCCCAGCCCATAAACAGCAAAGGTATATGAAGATCGTAGGGTGCCCATACACCATGAGAGGTACCCATTGATTCTTCGGGGCTCCATACCTCAAAGTAACCCGGTTTGACAAGAATCTGGATTTCTCCACTACGAGAACTATTGTATGAATTGTTCAACAACACTTTCATATCAGCAGGAAGAGTGGTAGCAGAAACCTTTGTCATATCGACTACAGAAAGGATTCCTTCCAATGTTTTCACGTAGTTCATTGCCACTTGCTTCAGCTCTTCCTTATCAATATGAGCAGCATTGATCTTATCGTAATCCAAATTTAGCTGATAATTGTCGAGGCCTCTCACCAATCCTTTCACCCCATACCTATTAGTAAGTACGCTATCTATCTTGGCATAGTCCTCTTTGATATCGAACGCACCGGCATTAATCTTGTGTGCTTTCAAGAAATTGTAGTTATGAGCAGCAGCATGATCGGCCGATAAGAATAATGTGTAATTGCCTTTACCAATCTTCTCATCCAGATAATTGATAAAATTGCCAAGGTCTTTATCCAAACGAAGATAAGTATCTTCGGTCTCAATAGCATTAACGCCGAATTGGTGCCCCACATAGTCGGTAGCCGAACAGCTTATGGCTAGAAAATCTGTATAATCGCCTGTTCCGAGCTTCTCCCCCTCGATAGTAGCTTCGGCCATATCGAAAGTCAACGTATTGCCCATCGGCACTGTCTTAATAGCATTGTACTGTCTTTCTTTGAGCAAACGTGGCAAGTCTATAGGGAATGTAGGTCTGCCCCCACTGAAGAAAGGACGCTCGAAAGGATTGTCGTCTTTACAGCTTTGTTCGTACGTATTTATATTATAGAGAGTAACCCACGGTTTGCTCAAATACTCTTTTGCCAATTCTTTCTTATTAAAATTGACAACCCATTGAGGGAGCTTATCCATGTAATAAGTACTGGTAATAAAATGGCCGGTCTTTGAATCGAGCCAATATGCGGCATTGGCACTTTTGCCCGCAGGGAGAATAGATGCACGGTCTTTCAACGAGACACCTACAACCTTTGAATGAAAGTTTGTAGCAAGACGCAATTCATCACCAATAGTAGTTACCCACAAATTGTGAGGAGATTCCATTCCATCTTCACTAGTAGTTCCGACAGATTTCACCTTATCGTCGAATGTGCAATAGAACGTTTTACCTGTCTTTTGATCGACCATATCGTTGGAAGAAATGCCATCGATAGCCGGAACAGAACCGGTATAAATGCAAGAATGCCCTACTGCCGTATATGAAGGGATATGTGCCAACATCGTGTTTTCACAAGAAGCTCCTTCCCGAAGTAAACGTTTGAAGCCGCCTTCACCATAACGATTATAGTAACGATAAATATAATCCCACCGCATTTGGTCAATAACAATACCTACTACTAACCGTGGGCGAGCGACACTGCCTTGTTGAGCCATAATTGATGCCGAAAACAAAAGCAAAAACAATAAAATCAATGATTTTTTCATTTTATATTAATTTATATATAGTGTATCACTATAGAATGTTTTTATTCGGACTTTATCAGTGCATTGATAGTACGCACAACTTTCTCTGCAGATGTGGTTTCTATGGTGTATTCATCGACATCCGGACTTCCCATGAAGACACGGCGATTAACAAAAGTCATAGAACTTGGAAACTTGTCGCGTGCAGAGAAATGATATTCGTGGATTCCGGTCTGATGATAAATGTCGGCAATATTTGTTTCGTTTACGCCACAGCCGGCAAGTAAATGTATACGCCCTGCTGCTTGCTTATGCAAACGGCAGAGCAATCTGGTCCCGATAGACGCACTTGCTTCGGCTCCGGAAGTCAGTATTCTATCTATTTTCAAGCTGACAAGCTGTTCAAGCGCCTCTTCAGGATTCTTGCAACAATCAAATGCCCGATGGAATGTCACAGACATATTGCCTGCTTTTTCACACAACCGTTCAGTAGCATTCATATCTATGCTACCGTCCGTATTGAGACAGCCTATCACTACCCCATCGGCCCCCAACGATCCAGCCATACGAATATCATTTTCCATCATCTTCAATTCGAGAGGAGAATAATGAAAATCACCTCCGCGAGGGCGTATAATAACATTTAGTTTTATATCGAGCACCTCACGAGCTTCTTTTATAGTAGCATAAGAAGGGGTTATGCCACCTTCTGACAGACCGGAACAGAGTTCTACCCGATCGGCCCCACCCAACTGGGCTTGTATGCAACTCTCTATGGAATTGGCACAAACCTCAAACAGAAAATCTTTACGTCTCATATACGTATGGCATTTTAGTTAGGGTCATTTAAAATTACATTTATTAGAAACGAACCTGTACTTGGGCTTGCACTACATTCTGGCAACGACAAGCGTCGGCTGTTTCGTAATCATAACTCAACTGAAAGCGGCATCTGGGATAAAACCAATATTGTAATCCCCCCAGATAACGATTGTGTTTGCCCGAATAGATACGCAACCAATCGTAAGAACCTATCAAATCGAGATTTGTAGCAATTCGCTTGAGGCAAGCAGTAGCATAATATCCTTTGCTCACGAAATCAGCGTCTTTACCTTGCATATACTCACTACGAACACCCAAATGTTTGGTATCAATGGAGAAACCGGCAGCATAACGGTTTCTGGTATAATTGCCGTTTCCTTTAAATCCGGTTATACCGGGAGCAGAAGAACAAATGTATTGACTGGGATTTGTCGACAGCGGTGTCACAGGAATATTGCCGGTACCCAATATCATAGAAGTGCTAAGAGTGAGCCATCTATACGGATGAGCTGCGACAGTGGCTACAAAATCTTTTTGCGAATTGGCATCACTGTTATTTCTACCCTGCCCATTCATAAGAGCAAGCGAATAATCTAATTTCTTTTTAAGGAAGCTACCATATACGTTCAAGCCCAAATCACGTCCGGAAGAGCCTTTCATCATCAACGCATCGCCACCACCAATCATATAGCCTGTGACAAGTGAGGTACATGGAATTAATTCGAGTACGGTAGGCGACATCGGATTTTCGATAGAGAAAGGGGTCTTGAACTGCCCCATACGAACATTAAAACACGGCGAAGCGGTATAATTTAAATATAACTCATGTAATGAAGCCGACTTGAAGTCGAACATAAAATACATATTAAACTGTTTGTTGATGCGGGCATCGGCCATAAAAATGATACGGGCTATCTTAAATTCATCACGCGGCGATTCTTGACTGTTATAATTAAAACCCACGTGAGCATAGCCACTCAATTTGATCCGATTTACCAAAGTATTGACCATTTGATTCACATCAATAGTCTTCGTTGTATCGGTAGAGGAACACTCTTGTTCCTGAGCGAATACATCCGAAGTGTAAGAAAATAATATTAATGCCATGATTAATACCATTTTTCGTTTTCCAAAAAAATTCATCGTTGTATTTACTAAGTTTAAATTCACGGCAAAGGTAAGTAATAAACTTTAGAAATGCGCCAATAATTACGACGAATTATAAGGAAGAAGAAAAGCATTACAACGTATTTTTTATTATAAAATATCGTTTACAAAGTGTCAAATAAGAATACATATCTTAATATTATATACAGAAAAAAGTGTTCAGAACAAACGATATAAGCTTTATGAAAACAAAAAGATATTTCGACAAAAGATCCGTTTTTCTTACTCATATTCATTTATTATTCGTTTGATTGATTATCTTTGTAATTGAAATTTAATAACCAGCGAATAAACAGAATGAAAAAATTACGACTCTTTTTGTTTGCAACGACGATTATACTCATAAGTATGATTTCGTGTTCGAGTCGCCACAACGATATGGTGCCTCTCCCTGCACCTTCGGTATATTACTGGAAAACAGTATTCAAACTAGATAGCATTCAAAAACTGTTTTTGAAACGGCATGATATTAAAAAAATCTATTTGCGCTTTTTCGATGTCGATCTCAACGAACAGCAAGTCCCTATTCCAATGGGAACCGTACAATTTGAATCGAAAGTCCCTTCGGAAATCCATATAATACCGGTGGTTTATATCGAAAACCACTGTTTGAAAGAGCATTGCGATCTTGCCCAAAAGATAGTGAGCAGAGTGTTCACGATGGCGTCGACAAACAATATGGAGATAAACGAATTGCAGATAGATTGTGATTGGAACAATCGCTCGCGTCTTCTTTATTTTGAATTGCTACGCGACATCAAGAAGTTGCTCGACCAACGTGGCCATTTTGTGTTGTCTGCAACAATAAGACTGCATCAATTAAGCCAACCGGAGCCACCTGTAGATTATGGGGTATTGATGTGCTACAATACAGGCAATATACACGACTACAATACAGCAAACGCCATACTTGATACAAAAGAGATCCACCCCTTTATTAACAATCGGTTGGCCAACTATTCACTGCCTCTATGCGCTGCTTATCCGACATTCGGTTGGAAACTCCTTTTTGAAAAAGGACAATTCAGAACGATACTAAGAGAAGCCGACTTAACGGATTCTACTTTGTTTCGCCGGATATCAGATACAAAATACATTGTTACCCGCTCTCACTCTGTCGCAGTGCCCGATCCGAACAGTTTCGGCCTGATGATTAGAGCAGGCGATGAAGTTAAAATAGACGAAGTATCTGCCAACACACTATTAAAAGTAGAATCGATGTTGGAAGCAAAACGTCCGAACATCAACCGTCAAGTCATTATCTTTAGTTTGAATTCTATCAACACCAATAAACTCTCTGCTTATGAAATGGATAAAATTTATCGCCGTTAGCATCGTAATGTGTCTATATGGCTATCGAACGATAGCTTGTGCAGACTATTATACGCCCGAGATGTGCAATATGTTTAGCGTGTACAACCACAACGATTTGTATAATTTCAATAGAATGTACACTTTCAACGAATCGAATAAGATGGATGTTGCCCAATTCAATTTTTGGAAATCTTATTTCCAAAACAGAGTGAACCCTAAGACTATTAAGGATGCTCTATTCAATAACGAAGCAAAAGCCTTAGGCTATTTAATAAAATACTTGCAACAACACAAAGATATGAATGGATCTCATTACTTGATTTTGCTGCAACAAATGAGAAAGATAGATACAGGTAATGCATGGGACTATCCAACGAAAGAGCAACTGGCTAACAATAATAGAATATGGACAAATATATTGAACGATGCTTCCCGCCGTATCGTTTATTCTCGAAAGTTGAGCAGCCGTTACTGGCTGATGGCTATGCGAGCCGCCTTTTATACTAACAATAAGGAACAATGCCAGAGGCTCTGGGAAAAGTATCAATCCAACTATCCTGCTAATGATATCAGAATACTCGCCGAAGGTTACCTTGCCAGCTATTGGTACAAGAATGGAGAACGAGAAAAGGCTCGCGAATTTTATGCCAAAGTTGGTGACTTGCAAAGCTTACGATGGTGTTTTAGAAACGATATAGGACTCAAAGGCATCCAGAAGTTGTATGCCGAAGCTCCCAATTCAGTAGCTTTCCCCTATCTCATTCAAGATTATGTCAACTCTATAGACAACGATCTGCATCCCATTTGGGAAGAATCGATAGAAACAGATTCGGTTAGACAAATAGTAACTGCAGAGATGAAAGATTTCAGAAGATTTGTAGACCATGTTCTGAAGGAGGATAAAGTACAGAATCCAGCTCTATGGAAATCGGCGGCAGCATATTTTGCTTATCTGCTTGGAGAAAATAAGAGAGCTATAGATGAACTGAAAGAAGCTATTCAGCTGAAAGGCACTGAGCGAATGAAAGAGAATATCCGTGTACTGCGCTTAATGGTAGAATCCGATGCGTCGTACTACAACAACCAAGCGTTCGACGAATATGTTTTGAATGAATTGCGTTGGCTAATGACCAAAGCCAAAAGCGAACCGGTATTTGCGGACTACAACTACAAGTACTATGTCAGAAACCATTATACGGATGTATTGCAACGAATCGTTCTTTACAATCTCACACCCGGCTATTTAAGAGCCGGCAAGTTTAATACAGGAGCAGTTCTTACAGGAATGGCCAACGAATTTGTCAACATGTGCATACGAAATAACAAAAGAGCGAACAAATATATGGCAGACTGGACAGAAGGATATTATCAAAATGACCATAACGATTGCTACTTTGCACTACTCGATACGGCTAATGTAAAAGATGTAGTGTCCTATCAAGACTTTCTCTCGCATCCTGGAAAAGGCAATGCACTGGAGCAATATGCAGCCTCTTACTGCTACAATGATATGAACTATTATAACGAATTGATAGGTACCAAATATATGAGAGTCGAAGACTTCGAAAAGGCAAGCGAGTATCTCAAAAAAGTCTCACAGCCGTTTATATCGAGCATGAACATAGCGCCCTATTTACATGCAGATAGCTCCTACCCCATGTGGTATGCCTGGAAATGCCGAAAAGCTTTGGATAAGACGAAATGCATGAAAGTGATGCTTACTACCAATCCTAAACTTTTGTTCTGCACCAACATGTTGGCACTGCGCCAACGCCTGATGTTGGCCACCGACGATAAAGAAAAGGGGAACCTGAACTATGAACTGGCAAAGAAATATATTCAGGCTTCGAATATTGGTTATTGCTGGGCATACTTACATTATGCATGGAGTGTGGATTCTATATTCGGAGTCAAAAACTATAAAGAGCAATACATTGCTCACGCCAAAGAGTGCTTGCAACAGTCAATAAAACAGAATCAGACAACGGCGAACAAGATAAACTGTCTCTTCGCTCTTGCTTCATTGGCTGATAGCCCATGGAGAACATGGTTGTACGATCAACAGACTGATAAGGAGATACCCGAATACCACGAAGAGAGCTCACAAGCCCAATTATTTGCACAACTATATGCCTACCGCTCTACAACAGTGTTTATAAACGAAGGCTTGAGTAGATGCGACAACCTCAAGTCGTATATGGAATACTATAGCCGGAAATAGCACCACACAAAACAATGATAACGGAAAAAGGATATGTCTTCTTTAGCAGAAGCGCATATCCTTTTTCTATATCAGTTTAATAAAATTTATTTTCTATTGACCTTGTTGAGCTCCCTGCTGAGGCATCTGCATACCACCCTGTGAAGCACTGTTCGAAGATTGGGCACCCAACTGAGGTTGCTGTTGACCACGCGTAGCCTCGTTTTGTTCCATCCGCTGCTGTTCTATCATCAGTTTAGCATTCTCGTGAGCCTTTGATATAAATTCGTTTACCAAAGCATTGTTCTTGAACGATTCCGGAGCATCTTTCAACAAGTCTTCTATCTGCGGAGTCATAATGGGATATGGCATACTGCTACACAGCATGATAAATACACTCGGTCCCAACGCATTCTCATAATTATCTTTTATAAATTTCTTTGCCAACGTATTCAACTGATTGTTTATAGACTCGGCTTCGCTCCCAAGCTGAAGCTGAATTGTAGATTCATCGATGCCCTGCATCATCATTTGAGTAGAACGATGGTCTAGATTTTGCAATTTTTGATCCATCGCATTCTTCTTGGTAATGAACTGATATAATTTATCGTTCAGCGGCGTACCACTAACTTTCATATCATCGTCCGTAATATCTATCTTGATAGTACCTCTCTCGAGAACAACCGGCATGAGGCTTTGATCGTCCATATAAAGCGAGGCAACCATTATAGAATCGATGCTGCCTTTCATTTTGAAAGTACCATGAATAACCTCCGCTGAGTCTACATTAACCCATTTGTCGTTCTTCAGGACTTTGAGGAAAAGAGTTTTCCCATCCATATAAGAGACAGAAGTAGTACCGCTCACCTTATAACTATGGCCACACGAAGTCAACGTGACAACCATCACAAATAGTAGCGGAAGTAATTTATTAAATTGCATAATAATCCTATTTATTATTTGTAAAGCAACAAAGTTAATATGCTTCTTAAAATTTAAGAAACTTTTTAGCGTTATTTAAATCAATAACGATATTTTTCAATAAGTTGAGTCGGACGAAAGATGTTTTCTCGTAGAAAAATTATATTTTTGCAAAGACATAGCTAGACGAAACATAGAAAATAAACAATAGATTGTAAACTTAAACTCTAAAACAATAATGAAGTACAGATTTCTTTCACTATTCCTACTTTTGGGAATTTGCCTTTCGACAAAAGCCAAAGTGGTATTGCCGGAATTATTTAGCGATAATATGGTTTTGCAACAGTCCACATCTGTCAAAATATGGGGTAAAGCGAAACCGGATGCTAACGTAAGCATCAAATGTTCATGGAACAAAACCCCTGTTATGGTGAGAAGCGCTAAAGACGGTAGTTGGACGGCCCGACTCAAGACGCCAACCGGTTCGTACCAGCCTCAGAACCTTATTATCTCGGATGGAGAGGCGCTCAAGGTGAACAATATATTAATAGGTGAAGTATGGATGTGCTCGGGGCAAAGCAATATGGAAATCACATTGAACGGATATTGGAATTGCCCCATTGTCAATGCCAACGATATGATTGCCGAAGCTGCTACTCACAAAGGCATACGCTGCCTTACGGTAGAGAGAAATGGTGCTGCTACCCCACAAGATAATTGCAAAGGTACTTGGAAAGAATCTAATTCGAAGAACGCTCCGGGTTTTAGTGCAACAGCCTATTATTTTGCCATGGAACTGAACAAGACACTCAACGTTCCGGTAGGAATACTTGTTTGTAGCTGGGGAGGTTCGACAGTTGAAGGTTGGTTGCCGGAGAGTGTATTGAAAGGCTACAGCGATATAGACCTAAACCGCATAAAAGAACCGAAAGATGAATGGTTGAAACCCGAAATCATGTACAACGGGATGCTACATCCTATTATTGGCTATACGGTAAAGGGGTTCTTATGGTATCAAGGAGAATCGAACGTAGGACGTCACCAAACTTATGCCGCTCGACTAGCTACCATGGTGAAGTTGTGGCGTGAAGAATGGGGAGAAGGCAATATACCTTTCTATATGGTCGAAATCGCTCCCTATCAATATGGCGAAGGAGACGGAGGCGCCTATCTGCGCGAAGCCCAATACAAAGCATCGACTATTATTCCCAACAGTGGCATTGTTTGCACCAACGACTTGGTAGAACCGTATGAACAATACAACATACACCCCAAAGACAAAGAACACGTTGGCAAACGCCTCTGCTACTTGGCTCTTGCCAATACCTACAAACAAGAAGGAATAGAAGCCAACGGACCATCTTACAAATCGGTGGAGATAAAAGACAACAGAGCCATTCTTTCATTCAACCACGCTCAAGACGGTTTCAACCGTTTAGACGGTATGCTAGGCTTTGAAATTGCCGGTGCAGACAAAGTCTTTCATCCGGCTACGGCAAAGATGGTAAACAACCAGCAGATAGAAGTTACATCATCAGAAGTATCTGCTCCTGTGGCTGTAAGATATTGTTTCCGCAACTTCCAATTGGGAAATGTAAAAAACACCAGAGACTTGCCTCTTATACCTTTCAGAACAGACAACTGGTGATATTATAGAAAGAATAAACAGACAAAGGCGCTCTTATAGGCGCCTTTTTTCTATCAGTATGTATCGTTATATAGAAAAGATAGAAACGAAATTAAATTTTGGACCTTATGTCGCTTGCGACTCACGCCCGTGAGTCGGAAAAACATAAGGACGAAACTTGCGACTCACGGGCGTGAGTCGCAAGCGACATCAATACGACATCACAAAAACATATATAAGATTTATAACGATGATCGTTTCGTCGTTATTCTCCGATCTGAACGATACGGACAGCACAGCCTTTAATTGAGGAGCAAAGAGACCATCTCGTCCATCGAACCATTGAAGACATTCAAATCGACATCACCACTGATACCTGGGACGTAGCCCACATCGGTGTATTGCCAAAAGCTCCACTTGCCCTTATAAGCAATAGACGAGACATAATAATGAGCTATCCAATAAGGATAGCGATTGAAGAAATCATCATCGAGATAATCCAACTTAAACTTGTAAGAAGTATACAAAATGGGTTTCACCCCATAGTGTGCCTCTATGCGTTGAAGCCACTGCTTCACATCTTTCTGAAAAACATCTTTGACCAAATGCCCGCTTTTCTCCACATCCAATACAGGCGGCAGATCTCCTTTCTTCAGTTTTACAGTATGAATGAAGAAATCGGCTTGCTGCAAAGGGTCTACCTGAGGTTCATAATAATGATACGCACTTACGATGAAGCCATATTTTCGGGCTTGTGCCATATTGCGAAAATAAGATTCGTCTACTATATCATTGCCATTGGTAGCCTTAATAAAAATAAATTGAAGCGGAATGTCGGTATAACGGTTTTTGGCTAGTTTTTCCCAATTGATGTTACCTTGATAATGAGAGATATCAATACCACAGACCTCGTATCCTCGAGGTAGCTGAGTATAATATGGAGCCCTATTGAGATGCAAATGCCATCTGAAAGCATAAGGGCGGATAAAAAACAGATAAAATGCGGTAGAAAAGACAACCACGATCATCACGGTAAGTAAACTTCGGAGCCATTGCGGCATAGAATGTTCTTGTTTCCGTCGCTTGCGCGAGGTCTTACGGGGACGTGATGATCGTGATGTCGGCTTATTCAAAATAACTTATTTTATTTGTTTTGTTCTAACAATAAAGTCTTTGTTGTCTGATCGCAAACAGCAGACGGTCCGAAATACTGGATAGGACCCGGATATACATAATCCGTTTCTTCAGCCCATTTTTCGCGTTGCGAAGCAAATGCCTTGAAAGGAGCTCCATCAAGTTCAACAAGTGCTTTCTTGATAACAGGTTTCATTTCGCCGTTACGTTTCTCCATGTTGAGCATCATCGTAATAGGTACACCACCTGCAATCCATTTTTCGGCAGGAGCTATCGTGTTGCGAACAGAAGCCATATAACCGGTTTTTCCGTTTACGATCAATGCCGAAGCAGCAACTCCGAGCGAATAGCAATAATCAGCATCGAAATTGGATGGAGCAGCACAACGTCCTTCGTAACCGAAGAAATGGTGCAGCGAAGAGAATTTACCATTGTATTTTCCTTCTTCTTTCCATTGAGCCAATTTGGTAGCTACCATATCGCTCAACAACTTCTCTGTTTCAATCTGCGATACTTGAACGTTTCCGTGAGGATCACGATCCAATGCCAACTGACGAGCAACACCCGATGGAAGTGAAGAGTAAGTTTCGGCATTCTCTTTCGACAATTTGCTGGCAATATATTCTACCTGATGAGACTTCTTGATGTGCGAGAATTCTTCGGCATTGTTTGCCAAGAAATCATTGAGTTCGGCAATAAGACGCTTAACAGCCGGAACAAATTCAATCAGACCTTCTGGAATCAAAACCGTACCGTAGTTCTTACCTTGTTCAGAACGTTTGGCAACGATACCGGCAATATAAGTAACAATATCGTTGAGTGACATGTTTTTCTTTTCAACCTCTTCGCTGATAATACAGATGTTGGGTTGTACTTGCAAAGCACATTCCAAAGCGATGTGAGACGCAGAGCGACCCATCAGTTTGATAAAATGCCAATACTTGCGAGCAGAGTTACAGTCACGTTCAATGTTACCAATAACTTCGGAATATACTTTTGTTGCAGTATCGAAGCCGAAAGAAGTTTCAATCATTTCGTTCTTCAAGTCACCGTCGATTGTTTTAGGACAACCTATAACCTGAATTCCCGAACCAATAGCTTTGTAATATTCGGCCAACACACAAGCATTTGTGTTTGAATCGTCACCACCGATAATAACAACAGCCTTGATATTAAGTTTCTTCAGAACTTCAAGTCCACTATCGAACTGATCTTTTTTCTCGAGCTTGGTACGGCCAGAACCGATCATATCGAAACCTCCGGTATTGCGATAATCATTAATAACATCTGCCGTAAGTTCGATATATTTGTGATCGATCAACCCCGAAGGACCCATCAAAAAGCCGTACAGGCGGCAATCTTTGTTGAGTTTTTTAATACCATCGAAGATACCACAAATCACATTGTGACCTCCAGGAGCTTGTCCGCCAGATAGGATGACACCTACATTAAAAGCAGCAATATCAGCCTTCTCTGTAGTAGATTCAAATTTAACGATAGGGAGCCCGTACGTGTTTGGAAACATTTTTTTAATTTCTTCCTGATCGGCTACCGACTGTGTAGGAGCACCCTCTACAGCCTTAGCTAAGCCTTTGAGTGCATCAGGGAGTTTGGGCTGATAAGAAGCCCTTTCAATTTGAAGTGCACTTTTTGTCATTTTCTTTGTTGTGTATTAAATTTACTAATTACCTATAATGTTCTGCAAATTTCGTGATTTTTTCTGAATAAAGAACCTTTTTAATTATAAAAGATGTATCTTTGACCGAAATAAATAAATGGTCATTTTAAAGCTTTACAGTTATGGCAAACAAGAGAAACATCAAGAAAAATATTAATTATATTGCAGGTGAATTGTTCACTGAGTGTTTGGTACAAAGCCTATATGTTCCTGGTACAGATAAAGAAAAAGCAGATAAGCTGATGGGAGAAATCCTCACTTGTCAAGACGATTTTCTTCGCCGTATAAGCCATGTTGAACCAGGAAATGTAAAAGGATTCTTCAAAAAACTCCGTGAGGACTTTAATGCTAAGACAGATGAATTTGTCGAAGCGATAGGTAAACTTAACTAAGTTTGAATGAGGAAACTTTTCTATAACTTTATTTATACCTATATATTAAGGTGGAAATACAAGGTGACTGTTCCAATGTTCGACAAGTGTGTGATCTGCGCAGCGCCTCATACCACAAATTCAGACTTATTTTTAGGTAAACTTTTTTTTGGAATTGTAAGTAATGGACGGGCTCACTTTTTGATGAAAAAAGAATGGTTCTTTTTCCCGTTAGGTATATTTTTTCGTGCCGTAGGAGGCATTCCCGTTGATAGAGGGCACAAGCATAAAGTATCGATGACGCAACAAATGGCAAAGATTTTTGCCAAACGCAAATGCTTTACTTTAGCTATTACTCCCGAAGGTACCCGCTCTGCAAACTCAGAGTGGAAAAAGGGATTCTATTATATAGCTCTCGAAGCCAAAGTACCTATTATACTTGCAGGCATCGATTATGCAACAAAAACAATTGTAACGAACAAATATATTATACCAAATGGAGATATTGACGTTCAAATGCAAGAGATAAAACAACACTTTGCTCAATTTAAAGGCAAACATCCCGAGCGTTTTGCCATATAAAAATGCGTATTACCTTATTGCAAACTGATATTGTATGGGAAGATAAACAAGCCAACCTAAAACGATTGGAAAAATATCTTGAACAATTAAACGGACAAACCGATTTGGTTGTTCTCCCGGAGATGTTTTCTACAGGCTTCAGCATGAATAGTGAAGCACTTGCAGAAAGTGTTGAAGAAACGACTGTCTCTTCATTGAAAAAATGGAGTCAGAAATATCAATTGGCATTATGTGGTAGTTATATTGCAAAAGAGAAAGATTCTAAAAACTACAACAGAGGATTCTTTATAACACCCGATGGCAATGCCTCTTATTATGATAAGCGTCATTTGTTCCGTATGGGCAAAGAATCCGACTTTTTCTGTGCAGGCGACAGACAACAGATTATCAATTTCAAAGGATTTCGTATATCTCTATTAATCTGTTATGACTTGCGCTTTCCGGTATGGAGCAGAAACATAGACAATGGCTATGATCTATTAATATATGTAGCCAATTGGCCGGCATCTCGACGAAACGTATGGGACATACTCCTAAAAGCACGTGCCATAGAAAACATGAGCTACGTGTGTGGTGTAAACCGAGTAGGAACAGACGGCAACGGCCTCCCCTATGATGGAGGAAGCGTACTTATATCGGCAAAAGGAAACATTCTAGCATCCGTAGAAGATGACAGAGAAAGTTTTGTAACTAAAACAATAGACTTGGATAGTTTAACACATTTCCGCGATAAATTTGCGGCATGGAAAGATGCCGATAGGTTCACTCTTCATACGAGTTAGAAATAAGCCCTTTCTCCTATCCGCAACGTTTGGAATAAAAAGATTTAGATCAAATACTTGATAGCAATAACAATAGCTGCAGCTATAATAGCAAATAGCCAGAACATACGCCATGCCATTTTGGCCATAAACTTTAGAATAAATAATATCACTAATATCACTATGATAATTATTGCAGTCTTCATCGTCTCTACTTTATTTTAATGCTAAATATTTATATCTCAGAAATTCTATAGATGGTTCATCTCGCACCTACTTACTTTCTGTTCATTTATCTGTGCAACAAAGGTATTTCTAATATTTCTAACATGCAATACTTACGATGAAAATATCTAATATTTAACGCTTTTGAATGAGATTCTTAAATTGATAGGGATTTGCCAAACAGAATGTTAGAAACATACCGACTCTTTATAACTCACAAAACTCCCTATTGCGACAGTATATTGAATATATTTAAATTCTTAACCGAATATTGATTATTAAGAATGTTTTTTCTATATTTGACTAGTATTTCACAAAAGACATTACATGAAAAGAATTAAATATATTTTCATAATCTTACTATGCCTACTATCCTACAATATGCAAGCACAGAAAGTGGGGCTTGTATTGAGTGGAGGTGGAGCAAAAGGTTTAACCCATATCGGCATTATTCGTGCGCTTGAAGAAAACAATATCCCAATCGATTATATTGCCGGCACTTCTATGGGAGCAATCATTGGAGCTTTATACGCGATGGGATATTCTCCAGACGAGATGGAAGAGTTACTAAAATCTGACGACTTCAAAAGATGGTATTCGGGCGAGATAGAACAAAAATACGTCTACTATTTTAAGAAAAGCCTTCCTACACCCGAATTTATAAGCATCAGGCTTTCGGCTACAGGCAAAGATCAATCTAAAATAAAGACGCAATTTCTACCTCAAAGTGTAGTAGATCCTACACAAATGAATCTAGCATTCCTCAATATATTTGCACGGGCAACCGCCGCATGTGATAATAATTTTGATAAGCTCTTCGTCCCCTTTCGCTGCGTAGCGTCGGATGTATACAACAAAAAAGAAGTGATCCTCAGAAAAGGCGATTTAGGAGATGCAGTAAGGGCTTCCATGAGCTTTCCCATCATGTTCAAACCGATTCAGATAAATGGAATACTAACCTACGATGGAGGTATATACGACAATTTCCCAGCCGACGTAATGAAAGAAGATTTTCATCCGGATGTAATAATCGGAAGTGTCGTATCGTCTAATCCCTCAAAACCGACAGAAGACGATTGGTATGGACAATTGGAAAACATGATTATGCAAAAGAGCAATTATCAATTGCCCGATTCGAACGGAGTCTTACTCACATTCAAATATACCGACGTAGAACTTATGGATTTTGATCGAATAGACGAACTTAGTAAAATAGGTTACGACAGAACGATACAAATGATGGATACCATAAAAAGTAAGATATTCCGTAGAGTAAATAAAGATAATGTACGACTCAGGCGACTGATATACAAAAGTGAATTTCCAGAACTATACTTCCACAATATATATGTAGAAGGAGTAAATTCTCACCAAGCTACTTATATTAAAAACACATTCCAACAATCAGGAAAAAATGTATTCACGTTTGAAGATTTAAAACAAGGGTACTTCAGGTTGTTGTCCGACAATATGATTTCAGAAATCATACCGCATGCAATATATAATGAAAACGATAAGACGTACGATCTACACTTAAATGTCAAGATGCAAGATAATGTCCAAATACGTGTAGGTGGTAGCGTTTCTTCTTCGTCTTCCAATCAGATATACTTTGGAGTGAACTACCAAAACATGGCATATCAAGCAAAAGAAATAACGTTTGATGGACAATTGGGTAAAGTGTATAATAACCTACAACTAATGACCAAATTTGAATTGCCTTATTCTGTTCCAGTATCTTTTCGTATCATCGGTTCCATGTCGACCTTCGATTATTTCAAGAAAGAAAAAATCTTTTCTCACAATTCAACCCCAGCTTTCAATCAAAAAGATGAATACTTTATCAAACTGATGGCGACACTCCCCTTTCTGACAAACAATAGAGCAGAATTTGGTGTCGGATATGGACTGTTGAGAGATAAATACTTCCAAACAAATATCATCAACTTTGATAACGACTACAGCGATATGACAAAACACCAGCTATTTGGTAGTTTTATTAATTTCAATGGCAGTACCCTCAATTATAAACAGTACCCAACGACAGGAGACCATACAGAACTTTCTGCACAATTATTTTTAGGTAAAGAGAAATTCTATCCGGGAGAAGCAAGTACACAGCAGACAATTACAAATAACTTCCAATCATGGTTGCAATTATCCTTTATGAAAGAGGCATATCATACAATGTCTGATCACTGGACACTAGGCTGGCTTTTTCAGGCCTTATATGCATCCAAAAACTTTTCATCAAACTATGCCGCAACCAAAATGAATGCGTGTGAGTTTTCTCCAACGCCCAATAGCAAATTAAGTTATCACGATGCCTTTCGTGCAAACCAATATATTTCGGGAGGTATACGTCCTATCTTTCGATTCAGTAAACGCATACATTTTCGAACAGAATTTTATGGATTTATGCCCATATACCCTATAAAGTGTAACAGCAACAATCAAGCATATTACGGTAGGTCATTCAGTCAATTTGAATATATGGGAGAAGCATCATTGGTATATCACTTACCTTTTACATCTATTTCTCTGTATGTCAATCACTATAGTACCCCTAAGACCGATTGGAATGTTGGCATTACATTGGGATGGCAATTATTCAACTATAGATTTATTGAATAAACGCGATAAAAAAGCGGTGAAAACCCTTGCAGACTTAAAAAATATTAGTACCTTTGCACCCGTTAAAACGATGGCCGCGTAGCTCAACTGAATAGAGCAGCTGACTACGGATCAGCAGGTTATAGGTTTGAATCCTACCGCGGTCACTACAATAAGGAAATGATGGCCATGTAGCTCAACTGAATAGAGCAGCTGACTACGGATCAGCAGGTTATAGGTTTGAATCCTACCATGGTCACTACGATAAGGGAATGAAAATTCCCTTATTTTTATTATTACTACTGATTATCAATCATTTATGCCAATCGGCTCGAATTAAGTTTAATTGATTCGTGCCCATTTTTGCAAGCAAAAGCAAGCAAAATCAAGGAAATGCGCTACAGATTTATGGCACGCATCACAAAAATGTGATACACATTAGGGCAATAAATTTAAAAATATTGCTGTCCGATAAAAAATCTAATATTACCTTACTGAGCATTGAGCGGAACAGAAAAGATAAATTTACTACCTACCCCCAATTGACTTTCAACCCTTATGGTCCCTCCATTTCTGGTAACAAAGTCTTTGCATAATACGAGCCCTAATCCCGATCCCTTTTCATTGTTAGTACCTTGTGTTGAATGAAAGTTATTATCTACAAATAAATGATCTGCAATATCCTTTGACATCCCTAATCCATTGTCTGCAACCGTGACCTCTACAAAATCACTTTGCTGAGAAAGATTAATTGTTATCACCCCCTGAGGTCTTGTGAATTTTATGGCATTGGAAAGTAAATTCCGAATGACTAAATTTATCATATCGTAATCAACATAGACTTCATAATTCATTTTCCCTTCAAACTGTATTTCTATAGATTTCTTACTTGCTTCAATAGAGAGTAACGATATGTTTTGAATGATCAACTCATTTAAAATAACTATCTTAGGACTACAAACAATTTCATTTCGTTGAGATCGAGACCAATTAAGTAAATTTTCCAATAAATAATAGGTATTCTTTGACATAACTTTTAACTCACTCAAGAAACTATTTCTTAACTCTGAAGTAATCGTTGTATCATCGGTCAAGAGCTCTATAATTTGCATGAAACTCCCCACTGGTCCACGAAGATCATGCGCTATAATTGAGAATAGTTTATCTTTGGTAAGAAGTAGTTCCTGCAGTTGTTGCTCGACTTTTTTTTGTTTGCTTATATCGATATGGGTTCCAACTGCACGAATAGGCTTGCCTTCTTTATCTCTTTCAATTACTCTTCCATGATCCAATATCCATCTCCAATTGCCAAATTTGTCTTTTATTCGAAAGACACTTTCATAATAATCAGTTTTACTTTTTAAATGTTCTTCAAACATTTTCGATACTCTAACCCAATCGTCAGGATGAATGAGGTCTTGCCACTTACGTCCAGTCTTTGTAAATTCACCATGCTCGTATCCAAGCATTGTATAACAGGTATCAGAAAAATACACTTCATCAGTCTGAAGATTCCAATCCCACATTCCCTCCTTCGCACCATTTAACGCAAGTCTAAGCCGCTGCCCGTTCTCCTGAGACTGGTTCAGATATAACTTTCGCTCTAAAGCGTTAGCTATATTATTAGTAACAGTTAAGAGCAGATTTATCTCGTCTTCAGGCCATTTCTTGTTACGCAAACATTCATCAAATCCCATAAATCCCCAAAAATGATTTTGGATATTTATAGGATAAGCTAATACAGATTTAACATTCAACGGTTTAAATAAATCAATTATATCTTGAGGTAATTCACTAATATTTTCTGAAAAGATACGACCTTCCTCCAATAACATTTTTTTCCATGAAGGAACTTTTGCAAAAGGAAACATTTGAAATTCATTTTTTTTACTTTCGATTCCCTCGTTACACCACTCGTGAGTATTGCTTGTAAATTGTTCATCATCCGTATTCTTAAATACAAATACACGACTGACATTGGAATGTCGCCCTATTAGGCTTAAGACTGTATTAATTATATCATCAAAATCATCAGGTTTATTGAGCAGTTGTGCAACATCTACTAACAATTTCTGTTGATTGATAAAATGTTTCAGCTTTTCTTCCATCTGCTTACGCTGGGTAATATTTGTTATAGCAGCTATCATATAATCCTCTTCTTGTATCTTTATTTGTTCAAAAGAGAATAAACATTCTAATCGTTCTCCAGATTTGGTTTTTATTGTTGCTTCTCCTTCGGCCCTTCCTGTATCAGCAAATTGCTGAAGCATTATTTCTCGCTGAGAATAGTTTTCATAAATATCCAATTCTCTAACAGTCTTCCCTGATATTTCTTCCAAAGAATATCCCAATGTTTGGATAAAAGCTTTATTTACATTGAAGATAATATTAGAGTCAACGGTTGTTATGCCCATCATTACTTGAGAGCTATTGAATATATTAAAAAAGACTTCTTGTGAAAAATATTTAGCCGACAAGTTAGTACTTACAGCCACAACAACATTCTGGTCTTTCCACCAACCAACATAAAATTTAGTATTAACAGGAACTAATTCTTCGTTTTTTGCAATAAAAGGGTACGGACAAGAGAAAACATCTCCTTTTATTGCCAATGAAACAATAGCCGCTATTTTTTCTTTATAAAGAGGAGAATAGACAGATAGTAAGTTTTTATCATACAAATCTTCTAAGCCATATCCCAAAATAGAAGCCACGGCTTGATTTATTTCAATAATATTCCCATCCATATTCAATATGAATAAAAGGTCGAGTTTATCACTCAACAGCTCTTTGAGTCTACTTTCTGGAATAAATTTCATAATATTATAACTAGTTTATATTGCAGGTCTACTAAATCACCGTAAATGTAACAAAAAAATAAATTTAAGCAAATAAATATGTTTTTTTTCTACTGATTAAGCATAATTTTCCCGAAACATTTTCGGAGATGAATATTGGAAACGATACAGATACTATTTTAACCGCACCGAAAGGACACCTCAATATGAAACAACTGAAAATATATAACAAATCTATTTGGTTCAATATTCCTAATAAAATAGTATTTCAAACCTTTGTCACTTCCGTATGACACCATTACGAATTAATACACAGCAAGTTAACGGCACACCCTATACAACGCCAGCGAAAGGAGACCTCAAAATCGACTCTGGAGCACATTGCAGGAACGTTATTTCCGGTAGGGATCTATTTAGACTCGCTCCAAATATACCTATACGGATAGCTGAAAAGCCGATTTATACATATACGATGTGCTCCAGCCATTTAGAGAAACTCTTCATTTTATACAACAGTTTTTATGTCTGCCTCTGTTATCTCCAATATTTCTTCAAGTACTTTTTATATTTCTTCGAAGGTTATTTTTGTCACGTTCGACACTCATACATTAAGCTACCGTGACGCAGCGCGATATCATGTGATACGGAAGTGACAAAGATTATTTTAAACCCGATTCGGCCGGAGAGCCAGATATTCGATAGTATTATAAGAACAAGAAAAAGGTTCCGGCAGCCTGATCGGCATTACCGGAACCTTTCCTTCTAAAACGGCGGCGACCTACTCTCCCACTTTGCGGGCAGTACCATCGGCGCGGCGGGGCTTAACTTCTCTGTTCGGAATG
>JAYRGW010000025.1:0-51272 GCA_041907665.1 Bacteroidaceae bacterium | reverse complement strand
ATATCTGCAAAGCGCGCGAATTTCTGGATCAGACAGATGGGAAAATGGAAGAGGCTCAGAAACTTTATAATAAATACATCAAAGAAAATAGAGATATTAATTTTACAAACGAAGGCACACTTCCCTTCTAGGGAGTTTTTTTCGTAAATTTTGAAAAAGGCGTAAAATCTTGTGTTTTACGCCTTTTTGTATAATATCACTATTTATGGTAAATCAAATATAAGATATCATATTGATTGCAAACTGCTTATTTTATTAGCTATATGAAGATATAGCAAGATATATTTTTTAAGAGAATATACTGCAAATTTCAAAAAGTGACTTAAAAACTCCTTTTTCCAAAAATCGCAGTCACAATATACTATGACTTCGAAAATCGACATACCCCTGCCGAAGGTGCCGAAGAACTTTCTACTCCTCATTATTTTTTTTATTTTCTATTTTTTTGTATAGTATAATTACTAATTATATATATCTTTTTGATATTAGTATAAAACGTCGAATAAAAAAAATTCAGAACTCTCTATATGTACTTCGGCACCTTCGGCATTTTTGGTAAAAAAGAACAACACAAAACGATTTCGCTAGGCTCACCGATAATCCATACTTCGTCCCATCCACGTATGTATGTTTTTTTGTTGTCGTATGTACGTGGCGCGAAAAACTTAAGGACGTCACCGAAAAAACTAACATACGACAACGAGCAACTGTACTGTTTGTTTTGTAGATCGTATCATTATATATGTTTTGCATCGAGCGTTTGAATTTATTTCGATTCCTTTTGTGAGTCCATTTCCTTTGTAAAATTCCTCAAATTTAATTTGTTTCTAATTTTCATAATTAATAACTTTGGCATTTAACCTAAAAGGAATATGGTATTTTGCCATTGTTGTTAATAAAGAAAATTGCTAAAATTTGCACTCTATAAATAGTAAGTATAATACTCATTATATGTCAGTATATTATTTGTTTGGAGTTTTGGACGTATGACGATGTATCTAAACCGATAGGTAACTGATCTCGCTTTCTTATGCATAAAAGAATATAGAGCCGATGAGGAATGGCATATAAGCACTCACAACTATTATGAAATTAAAAAATGGTTTTTATTTCTATTTAACCTATACTGATTGTCCTAAACACAAATGTCAGAAGATAATAAATTTTTTTTCTATAAACGATGATAAAATGCTGCTATATGGATTCGATGATTCTATGCCAAATCCAATAGATGATAACAGCATTTGTCAATCTTTTAGGGAGCCTTGCAGATTAGATATTTCCACTGATGATGAAGTTTATCAATATTTAGACTCATCGTTCTCTTCTTTGAAATCTGGAACTTTATATAAAAAGAAAATAATAAAATCGAACTTTTATATTGGAGATAAGTACTATAATATTTATAGACCTTTATTCAATATTAATATTGTAGGCTATTCAAAGGATAGCTTAATAGATTATAACCCAAACTTAAACGATTATGCGGATTCAAAGGTGCGTAATAATCAAGAATATTATAATCTTCTTAATCAATTAGAAATTCTTATTGATGATTTAAATGAAATATTTAAAACTCTAGCACCTAGAACCGATAATTTAAAAGCCTTCGGCCATTCAATTAGAAATATTATTATCCTTGCTTGTACCGAAATAGATGCAATGATGAACAATATATTGGACAAGAATGGGGTGAAACGTGAAGGAAAATACCGCACTACGAATGATTATGTAAAACTTTTAGAACCTCTAAGATTAAGAGAATACTCGCTAAGTTTCAGCAGGCATAATGATTTGCCGAATCTTTCTCCTTTTGCTAAATGGAATAGCCAATATCCAACAAAAAGTTTAGCTTGGTATAATGCATATAATAAAATCAAACACGATAGAGAAACGAATTTTTATAAAGCGACTTTGAAAAATGCTATTAATTCAATTGCGGCGTATGCCATAATTTTAATAGCTCAATTTGGGTATAGAAATGATCTTTGGAGCGAAAAGGTTGGAAAAGTCTTGGAAGTTATTTCAGAGCCTCAGTGGAATATAAAAGACTTTTACATTCCAAAATTAGATTCAGACCCTATATCGGTGCTAAATGAAAAAGGATTGAATTTTCCTTTATAGATACTCATTAGAAGCTTTGTAGACGTTATTGATATGTTCAATAGCATATTCCTTTATTTGGTTTTAATTTAATTCGTTTATACTTTTACATAAAATAACAGTTTGATATTATGACTATAAACATCGGAAAAAGACAACTAATATATTTTGGTTGCTTAATTGTATTAATAGGCATTTCGTTTTTTGCCTATGGAGAATATTCTAAACATCGTTATGAAAAAGTAGCAGAAGAAATGAAAGTTAATTCTCTTGTGCTCTCTGGCTTTTGTGAGAAGATATTGAATGACTATAGCGATAATTTGTCAAAGGCTATAGATTATAAACAAGTACTAAATCAGAAAGGTGAATACGTATATTGTTATAATTTTAGTGATGCTATTTCTTGGCGTCACCAATTTTATATTAATAATGGTACATTCTCAATATTGGACAGTATTTCTATAGAGATGAAAAATGAAATGAAAATTATGAAACATACGCCTTCTAAATTTGAAGAAGTGCAAAAATGTTTTGACGATATATATAATAAGACCAATGAACTATATGAATTATGTAAAAGTCCGAAAGGAACAATCTCTGAATTTAATTCAACCGTCAATGAAGCTATTTTAAGTGTCAATACAAAGATAAAAGAAACGGATCTGACAATTCCGGATGTTGATATGAAAGTTGCTGAAAGAGTTCCAATATTAATTAGAAATGCTGCAAATAAGGCACTAGCGAGTAAGTTAGAACTTATGAAGAAGGACTCTGCTTATATTGCAGGTAAATCATTTCTTGCTGCAAATAAGAAGAACCCTGGCATAATAACTACTCGAAGTGGACTCCAATACAAAATAATTAAAAAAGGCATTGGTATCTATCCTAATGATAATTCTAAAGTCATGATAGATTACAAAGGAACTCTAATCACCGGAGAAGAATTTGATAATTCTTACAAACGTAAAGAATCTGCTACTTTAGTAGTAGACCAGAACATTAAAGGTTTTTCTGAAGGTTTGAAACTTATGCCTGTTGGTTCAGAGTTTATTTTCTATATTCCTCAAGAATTAGCATATGGAGAACAAAGTGCAGGAATAATACAGCCATATTCTACACTCATTTTTGACGTAAAACTATTAAAAATAGAAAAATAGCAATTAATACCGTAAGCTACCTAGTAAGTACATATTGTTAAGATATTTGAACAATATTGATTTTGTTTGAAGAATCAAATTACCATTAATATGAATAATATAGGAGAAAAAGATTTCTTAAATTTTTTTTGTGGTAGCAATCAATCGTTTTTACTATAAAATTTTTTCTCTGAATGACGTGTATGGTGATATATTTCCTGGAGAAAAAGATAATAAGGAACAATACTTTTCTTCTCTTTGGTCAGAGCGGATGATAGCATGATTAGTAGTTGTGATTATATCAGATCCTTAAATGTGATAATAATTCTTTATAAATCATTTTTTTTTCTGCTAATATTAATACCTTTGTATTTGTTACTAAAACTCTAATTATATGAATACAATTAACTCTTCTTCTCTTTTTCATTTTACCGATGGAATTTCAACCCTTAAGTCTATTATCAAAAATGGATTAAGGTTTAGTTATAACTACGAGCCATTTGCTAAAGAAGTTGCCACACAAGGTCTTTTATATTCGGAAGGTGAAGAAGACCCAATTAGCGGAGTTGGAATTCCTATGGTTTGCTTCTGTGATATGCCTTTAATGAGAACAGATAAACATGTGTATAGATATGGGAAATACATGATAGGATTTGACAAAGAAAAATTGACAGAAGAATTAGACAATGACAAGGATGTAATTAATCCGGTACTATATGAAAAATCAAAAGCGTTGTCTAATATGCTTATAGAATTATCAATATTCAAAAATGATTGTATAACTAAGATTTATAATCCTAATGTCATTGCTAAATTTCAAGAAACAACAAACGAATCCGATTTATCCCTCTCTAAATTATTAAAAAGTTCAGTTATAGAAAATGAGCTATCTCAGGAAAGAAATTTAATATACGCAATTAATAATATTATAGGTTTTACCAAACCTTATAACAATACAAAAGAATGTTTTTATGACGAACGAGAATGGAGAGTGATAAAACAAGATAATGAAAAGCGTGAAACACAATGGATATGGTTTTCGTCTGAAGAGAAATTCAAAAAAGAAAAAGGTTTCTTAGATGATCAAATCCAAAAAGAAAAAGAAGGGCATATTGTATTCGACAAAGAAAAAGTAGCCTCAATAATAACCCATATAGTAGTAGAGAAAGATTCTGAAATAGGCACAATGATTAAATATTTACGTAATTCAAAAATTATTTTTGGAAATGAAAATATGTCAGAAGAAAATAGATTACTACTAATTAGTAAAGTCACATCTTTTGAGCGCATCAGAAAAGATTATTAATATTATTATGCATATTCCAGAGCATCCCCATCCAGTAGTAAAGGAGGATAAAAGTCTTCAAATATAAATATTAGAATTATTGAAAGGATGCTATGATTTAGCTGAAAACTAAAAAAAATAATTATATAGAAACTATACCATGGATGACTTACAATCTTACAGTACTGTTATAGAACACTTACATAAGTGTAATAGGCCGCATCATTTATTGTTAGGTAACGGATTCAGCATTGCTTATGATGGGAAAATATTCTCTTATAACGCATTGAATAAAACAATAATGCAAAGTAATGAAGACGATTTGAAAAATGTTTTTAATATCTTCAATACTCAAAACTTTGAATTGGTGATGCAACAATTAGATAATTTTGGAAAGATATCTAAACTTTTAAAAGCTCCCGATGATTTTGTGGCTAAGATTGCTAATATCTCAACTAAACTGAAAGATCAATTGATAGATGCAATAACGTTGCTACATCCAGAACAAGTCTTTGATGTTCCAGAAAAGAAAAGCAAATCTTGTGCCTCATTTATAAACGAATATTTAGATAATAACGGACATGTGTTTTCGACCAATTATGACCTCTTATTATATTGGATTTTAATGCGAAACAATTCGGATAAGTGTATAGACGGTTTTGGAAGAGATGCAGAAAACTTTGACGATGAAACCTTTGTGAAAGAAGAAGATATAGAATATTCAGAATTAAGATGGGGTAAACATAAAAAAGAACAGAATATTCATTACTTGCACGGTGCATTACCAATCTTTGATGATGGAATAGATATAGTCAAAGAGGAATATGATCAATCTTCTTGGTTGTTAGATAAAATAAAAGAAAGGATAAATAGAGGACAATATCCTGTTTTTGTGACAGCAGGAGATGGAGACCAAAAGCTGAATCATATTATGCATAATAGCTACCTTTCTTTTTGCTATGATAAGTTGTGTAATATAGACGGTTCACTTATCGTCTTTGGTTTTGGCTTTGGAGATTACGACAAGCATATTATTAAAGCAATAAATATTGCAGCTAGAAAAGAGTTTCCTAGATTAAATAGCGTTTATATTGGAATTTTTTCTGAAGCAGACTACGAACATATTCAAGCAGTAAGACCACTAATTAAGTGTAAAGTAAATCTTTATGATGCTAAAACTGCAAATATATGGGCAAAACAATAACAACCTACTTGATAGATGGTACCCCGAAAGGGACGCAATACGTATTCATCAGCAATAGCCTTTGCAAAATGTATATCATTCCACGTCTCAATCGTACGATTCTGGATGATCGCGAAGAGCTTCAGAAGCCTGCATTGTATATATTGCTGGGTGAGGACGAGAACGCTAAGCCGAAGGCTTATATAGGCGAAACGGAGAACTTCAGAGAACGAGTGAAAGACCATGAAAGCAAAAAGACTTTTTGGCAAAGGGCTTTGGTGTTTGTGGCGAAAGATGAAAATATAACCAAAGCGGACGTGCAATACTTGGAGCATCGAGCTATTGCAGATGCCAAAGAGGCAAACACGTTTGTGCTGAACGAAAACAAGCAAATACCCAAAGCCCCGAATCTTCCGGAATATCAGAGAAATGCGATGGACGAGTTTTTTGAGGATGTTAAGTTTCTGGCAACGTTCTGTGGTTGCAATATATTCGATGCCGTAGAAGCGGTGCAAGAAGACTGTGTCTTCTATATCAAAAGCCGAGGATGCGATGCCAAAGGCTTCTACAACGCTACCGATTTTACGGTACTAAGAGGCAGTATACTGGCGAAAGATTCGCTTCCGTCGTTACATCAATGGCGAGAAAAGAGAGATAAATTGATAGCGGAATATGCCTCGATGAAAGACGGTAAGCTGGTGTTGGATTCGGACAAAACTTTCTCCAGTCCGAGTACGGCTGCCGATTTCTGTACAGGCAGTAGCAACAATGGTTGGACGAAGTGGAAAAATAAGGACGGACAGACGTTAGATGCCATTTACCGTAAATAATTGAAGTACGCAGTATCTACTCATTAATGCCTTAATTGGTAATTGCACCATCTTGTCTGCAAAAATAGAGAAAAGACCGAGAATAGAATGGTATAACATTCACCCTCTACTCCTATTCTGAGTAGATTTCAAACTAATGTTTTTTAAATCTCCGGAACATCAATTCAATCCTCGGCATGAAAGGCTGGAATTTATCAACAGTGATCTATAAAAGTAATAGGAAAAGTTTAATATATAATATTTATTCTTACATTTGAAATAATAAAAATAAAAACATTATGGACATAAATCAATTTAAACAGATGCTTTCTAAAATAAAAGAAGCAAAAAGCATTACCGGTATATTATATCACTCTATCTGCGTAAAAGACTTGCAAGTCTTTTTTAAAAGACCTCAAAATAATAAATATGAAAAGATAAAAATCGATGAACTGTATAACTTATATATGAATGTACCTAATATAAATACAGTCGCTGCAAAAAAATACATATCCGGTAGAGTACAATCTCCAGCAGTGGCAATTATTTTGAAATTGAAAGATAATGATAAGAGACTATCCATGCAGTAAAATCATTGCAGAATCTCTTTTTTTTGATATTCTGCAATGATTTGTCTATTTCAGTGTTATGGTTTAAAAGGTAACTGAACTGCTAGCTTATAGAAATTTCTAAACGCCTTAATCGGTTGCGCCTTTTGCAACAGCTTTTCTTTCTTATCGAATTCAAAAACTTCTATATCATCCTCTTTAATTTTTTCAGGATAAATGATTAGGCAAGGATATATTTCATTGTTTTTCCCTTCTTTTTCCATGTGGTTGATGATATTTTCATCTCTTGCATAACCGCTTATTTGGCGTATATCAGGAATAATTCCTTGATTACCGTCTTCGTATTTAGGCTTATATTTAGTATCAATAATCAGTTTTTCGTCTAGTTTGATAAAATCGACAGCGCATTTATTATATCCAGGAACCTGAAATAAAATTTCGCTATCATAGGCTTTATGTAAAAGGCCATATACATAAACCTCATAAAGTCGTGACATATCGATCCAGAAAGCCGGAGTATCCGATCTCTGATTATGGATTTTTTCGATAGAATATCCGAACCGTCTGAGTATTTGTTTTGCCAAATGTATAGCTGTATTATAATCCTTAAACAACTTATTGGAGGTAACCTGCCCAATCTGATATATCTCGATATCGCTTCCAACATTTTCAAAATGAGACAATAGAGAATTTGTCAAGGACACAAGTTTGGGATATAATTCGTGCGAACTGAATTTTTTGATAAATCGGGAAGCAAATAACAGTGCTTTCTTTAGTAGACGATTCTCTTTGTTGTCAACGGTATATTCTTGGTAGGAGCAACAACATCTGTCCAGTCTATGAGGTATTATATTTGCATGTAAGTTTTCAGATACTAGGATACGTCCTCTTATTTTGCAATGAAGGTTCTCTTCTTGTAATACATAATCCTTCTTAAGCCCACGTTTCACGAGCCCCTTGAGGGCGGCAAGATAATGCATGACCAGAAGTGGTGTTATTTGATCCTGAAATCTGGCGGAAGGAATAAATTTTCTTTCATAATCAATGCCATATATTGATGAAAAATAATCTGGACTTAGGTTATTCTCCAGACACGACATGAACATTTTAAAATAGTCTACCTTTTCCATGCCCTTTTTAGGAAGTACTACCACTGCCAGATTATTCTTTTCATCAAACCAATCTGCTCCGATATAGTAACTTGCTTTCATATCAGGTTTTATGCCTAAAAATTTAGGTTTTTCACCATACCTGGTTTCATGCAAATTGATACCTATATCACGTAAACACAAAGAATCTTCCTCACAAAGTTCACCGTGCTCTTCGAGGTAAATAATTCGATTCGTTAATCCAAGAGGTTCTCCCATTCCTTTATTTTATTATTTAAATGATTAGAAGACAATAGCATACCATCTTTTTCATATTCTTTTAACAGAGGCACAATATCATATTTGAGTTTCAATTTCAAATTTTCTAATGTATCAGCCAAAAAATAACTATGTCCAATCATCAACTCTTCCATTTCCATGTCTTCGACTTTATTATTATTCACGAACTGTTTAATCGCATTGAAGAGATTTTTGGCTTTATCTCCAAGAGCCTCTTTATCTGCATAAAAAGAAGCGATAGCATCTAAATCAGCTTCTAGTGTATAAAAAGCGAAACGTCTTCTAATGGCGTAATCAATTCGTCCTGTACTACGGTCTGTAGTGTTCATCGTTCCTATGATATAAACATTAGAAGGTACCATGAATTCCTTTTTCGAATAAGGTAATATCGCAGATATAGGATGCTCTCCATCTTTCCTCTTATCCGCTTCCAGCAAGGTAATAAGTTCACCGAATATTTTGGACACATTTCCCCTGTTTATTTCATCAATAATGAGAACACGCGGGTGCGGTTGTTGCATCTTATCCATATAATCACGGATTACCTCTATATAATAAATATTGTTATCTTTAGGATTTTTCTCTTTCAGTTTCTCGCGAGTGATACTAGTAGCCGGATCTCCATTACTCAAATTCTTTCCCGAACTAATAGTTAAATTTCCAGCACTATTATTTTTTACCATAAAAGGAGCATGATCTGTCTTTGTTTCAAAAGATAGCGGTGCATTTTTCAATTCCTCTAGCAACAGAGAGTACTGGTTTTCAAAAGATAAACCATTTTCTTGAAGGCAAACGTTCTTAAAGATACCATCCTCCACTTTATAAACGACATCTTTTTTATTAGATGCAATAATAGGCTTAAGCCCTTCCACAAAATCTTCGTACCCCATTGACTGATGAAAAGTGGTGAAATAGATTTGTTTCCGCTTTTTGTATTCATTATACTGCTTCATCACTTCTTCATGATTGTTGGGATCAATAGAAACGCCCAATATGGATAATGCCAATGCCGCTGTACTATATGTTTTGCCAGTACCTGGCGCACCTTGCAAAATGATCTGTTTTTTTTGCAATAGGATTTTCGTCTCTAGCTCTAGTTCTTCTTTCATCGTATTAATTTCTATCTGGTCTATGCTCGAAAAGACTCCCAAATGAGATCTAACAGGGAGATTATTTCCTTTATATATTTCAAAAAGCTCTATTGAAAAGGGGTCTTGTAAACGTTCAAAGCTTGAAGACAAGAAAAGTATCTTTGCCTTTTTATTATCGTCTGCGTAGCTTTCTAATGATTCGTCAAACCAAATTGGAGATTTCTTTTTCCACTCATTCACTTTCTGTGAATACTCTGATGCTTCTATAAAATCCTCAACCTTTGCCTTATAAACAGCAAGATTATTTTGTACGTAATAAAAATCAAAATGACCTTCTTTCTCTATTGTCTTCTTTAAACCTCCAAGTATTTCTGTTTTATCGGGTGGCAATTCATGCCACCATGTAACACAATATTTCGTTCCATCCCTAAAATTCTCATCCAGTTCGTCTCTCCATTCGGTAGTGTCACGAGCAATTAATCCCTTAATGATATTGCACCAAATATCCTTCAAATTATAAATCAACCTAGAATAAAGATGAGTCTTATTAATAGGGCTAGTAAACGATATATTGAGCTCTTGAAAATAATTGCATACATCTGTAACAAAATTCTCGGAGTTGTACTCTTTTTTTAATAATAGTTGAGAAATCATACTACGATGATCTTCACTCAGAATATTAATGTTTGCTTCTGGCTTCAATATATAATTGATCGTATTTTGAATAGGACGTGTACACTTGGTCTTATCTCTCTTATATGATAATAGCTGTCGTATCCATGCATTTTGTTTTATATTTGCCTGAGCGAGCACCCGTTTATCTTCGTACTCATTGAGAATGGATTTATTGTAAGCATGCAGATCACAATAAGCCACTAAGCGATCTATTAAAAGTAACAAATTTTTTATATCTTCTCGACTTGATCCACGTAGTTTTTGATATTCCCAATCATATATTTCGTCTATCAGTTCACTATTTTCATATTTTAGAAACTCATAAAGAGCTTCACGGGCTTTAGAAAAATAAAAATCCTCTGCCTTAATAACCTTTTGCATCTCCTCTGTTCCAAGAAGATCCATTATTCTTCCTTTCAGTGTATTGTCCATAATTAAAATATTATTAAAAATAAGTTTTGTGTATAAATGTACTTCTCTTGCTAATGAATAACCTGCATTTGTTTTTCTTCCCATGACAAATAGAACGATTGTCTATTGACTGCTATTTGTTAACAATTTGCTTGAGTTCCTCGACTGATAAGAATTTTCCGTTTTCGGATTTATGCAACATTGCGTGACAATTAGGGCAAACAGGTACTAAGTCGTTTATAGGGTCTACGACATAGCATTTACTTTTCTCGGAAATTGGTGTAATGTGGTGTACTTGGATAAAACCTTTACCTACCTTGCCATAAACATTCTCGAAATTAATACCACAAATACAGCATTTTAATCCTTTAATTTCGATGCATTTTTCCCTCGCTTTTCTGTTTCGTTCTCGTTGTATGTGATATCTCAATTTTTGTTTTCCTTCTTCGTATGGTCCTGCATTTTCTACAAAAGAACTAATATACTTATTAAAAAGCCAATATTTCCTTTGTCTCTTTTCACTAGGTGTAATACCTAGTGAAGCACAAAACTTTAAATAATGCTTGTCTATATCATCATTTTCTTCGGCATTGCCAAGTAGAGACTTTTTTGATAACCGCTTATCCGTATCTGTTCCTGTTATCATACGATTGCTTTTGTATTTTCTGTGCTTTGATAGTGTATTATCTTTATACCCAACAAAACGACTGGGAACGAAGTGATATTCATTACTCACATTGTAACAGACAAAATGGTGACCTCTTTTTATATATTCCACCATTTCAATGAAGTTTTCCTCTGAGGAATCTAGATCCAAATAGCTCTCAATTTTTTCCAAATTGTTGATCAAATCTTGTTCATCACTGATAAGTATAGGACTTTTCATTTTATTTCAGTTAAAGCCATTTTATATTTTTTTTGTGCTTGCCCATAGAAATGAAATCTCTGGGCATTGAGCGGTTAGTTCCTATTTCAATAGTTTAGACTTCTGCTGGCAGAATTCTTCTTCGGTCAATATGCCATCGTCCAACAGTTGTTTTAGCTTTTTGATTTCATCTGCGACAGATTTCTCACCATTAGAAGCCTCAGTAGGCTGCGGCTCTGGATCGAGTTTAGATAAATACTCTGAAGTAGCAGAAAGAATTTTCTCAATATTCTTTCTGTTCTTCCCCATATCGTAAGCTCCCCCGAACATAATTCCTGTTTTGGGAGATGATGTAATTTGAACTTTTGTTTTTGTTTCTGTAATAGAAGACAATTGTATGGGAATATTTTCTCCCCAGCTCCATATACTAACACCTGCTTTAACTATAATTCTATTTGTTAACTTGTCAGAACTATTTAATGTCATTCCACTAATGTTGGGGATAACGTTGCAGATTGCATCAAAAACGGTTTCTTTTCTAAAAGGGAATTCACATTCACCGTTGTGGTCTAATAATGCCATAATAATTAGTTTTTATAATTTTAAAATATGAAGATAGATAGACCAATTGCATGGTTTGTAGTTTTGTGTCATACAATAGGCGAAAATGAACTACAGAAGTAGCAACTGGATATAATTTATTTCTTTGATATATTTACTCTTCAAATACTTTGGAAATGTAGCAAATTCTCTTCGCGCTTTACGAGATTATTTGAGGCGAGCAACATAGAAAGAGTCTTTCTCGGCATTTAATGTCAGGTAATGAATAATGTTCGATATTGTATTTTCATCAGTATTTACGTAATTTATATAGTGTTTTCATTTGAAAAGTCGCAACAAACATATAAAATAAAAATCAATAATCAAATAATTATTAAAAAAATCCTGATATTTAAATTTGCATCCTCCAAAAAGCAGTGAATATGCTCCTAAATAGATAATAGGAAGTACTGTTTGTGGCGTAGAAAACAGCACCTCTTTTATTCTGGCATCCAAAGAAGTAACAATTCGGCTGATACGAAAGCCTCTATAATAAAAAGATATTCGCTAAAGTTTAATAGGCTCTTGACCCGTCATAATAGCAAAAATTGAATTCCAATACTTACATCGCAACTTTGGGTTTTGAATAAAAATATTATGAAGGCAACGCATAATCATTTTTAGAAATTGACCTAATTTCGGGCATCTTTACCACATAAATCAAATTAAAACGGCAGACTGACGATAATATAATGAACAATGTTTGTTTATATGAATAGTGTTCATTATATTTGCACCGTTAAAAATAAAAATTGAGAGAATGAAAAATAAAGAAATTCAAGAAAAACGAATGAAAGAGTATTTCATTCAAGCTACTAAGGACATTTTGAGAGGAGAGGGTATAAAAAGTCTTAGCGTGAGAAATATAGCTAATCAGGCTGGATATTCTTATGCAACTTTATATAATTATTTCAAAGATATCAACGATCTGATATTTTTATGTGTCAGCGATTTTCAAGATGAATGTGATCAGTTTGTATCTGGCCAGATAAAAAAAAGTGCGAAAGGGCTTGAGAGACTTAAATCATCAGTTCTCTCTTATATGGATTACTTTGTAGAATATCCTGGAATTTTTGATTTATTTTATCTAACGAAAGTAGATGATTTTGGAACTAAACAAACAACAATTGATTTAATAAGTAAATCATTAGATAATGTATGTAAGAAAGAATGGGATTATTGTATAGGTCATAATTTGATACCAATTGAAAAAGTGGAATCTATAAAGAGCCAATTAAGATATTTGACAATTGGAATATTGTTACTATACATTAATAGAAGGACACCATCTTCTTATTCGGAATTTGTTAACCAGGCAACAGCTCAAATAGATTATCTACTGTATTGTAACAAAAACAATATTGTATCGGGTGACAATCAAAACAGCATGCAAAAAGTTCAAAATTCATTGATTTCAATAAACGTCAAATAGTAAATAAACAAGATACAAGACGCCGCATAATATATAGGAGCTTAATAACAAGATAAAAAGTATGATGAAAGAAGTTTATTTAATGCCAACGCAAGAAGCAGGACGAGATTTTGTAATGCGAAAGATTAAAGGTCATGTTATCATGCTCAACCTACTTCGTTTTCGCAAAATTGCCGATTACTCAGCTTCACCAGAACTAATGCCTGACAAACCAATAAGTGGTAAAGAAGCATATCAACTTTATATTGACCACACCCTACCTTTTTTGGAAAGTTCAGGAGGTGAGATTTTACTAATGGGAGAAGGTGGAAATTATTTAATTGGGCCAACAAATGAGAGTTGGGATTTAATGTTGCTTATAAAACAAAATAGTGTTGAGAGTTTCCTCGCTTTTGAATCAAATCAAGAATATATGAAAGGTATCAGGCATAGAACTGCAGCTTTGGAAGACTCGCGGCTTCTTCCCATAAATGAGATAATAAATGAAAGAAAATGAAAACACAGAAAGAATTAAATAGTATCTATAAAGATATGAAGTTTAGGATAGGAGTATTTCAAATCAGAAACACTATTACTAACAAAATATTTGTTGGAAGTAGCACAGACCTCGATGCTACTTGGAATAGATATAAATTTGAATTGAACATGGGCTCGCATCCAAATCAGAAATTACAACAGGATTGGTCTGAATTAGGAGAAGCAAATTTCTCCTACGAAGTTCTCATGGAAATAAAACAAGACGATACTAAAATAGTGGACTATCGCAAAGAAGCAAAGAAACTTGAGAAAATGTTTATTGAAGAGTTACAACCTTTTGATGATAAAGGTTACAATACGAAAAGTAAAATCGCATAGTATAGATGCTTATATAATATAGCACCACTTGGTTTCCGTTAAATCAGTCCAGTACTTTTTGTTTTAGTTTAGTCATTTCAAAAAAAGTAACAATTCGGCTGATACGAAAGCCTATATAATAAGAACGATATTCGCTAAAGTTGAATAGGCTCTTAGTATATAGGGTCTGCTGAATAAAATTTAAACATAGGGACTAAATTATCGCACTGATATTTAATGCTCTTATTTCTCTTTATTTATAATTCAACACAACTTCTAAGATTTTAATTGGAAATAATAAAAAAATCACCAAAATATATCATAGAATATTGATAAAGAAGAAATATTCTTTAACTTTGCAAGAGCAGTAATTATATCTATGTATTTTATAGAATCAATCGGAATTAAATAGTATAATATGAAATCGTTCAAAGAGATAAAAAAAAATTTGAAAATAGATGCCAAAGATTTACCAAAGATAAAGATCGCTTTATTAGGTGATACTGCTACTCAGTTCTTAGCTATAGCAATAAAAGGATTAGGCATTGATTATGGATATAACATAAATCTCTTAGAGGCAGAATATAATCAGATTGTACAACAAATTGTAAATTCGACAAGCGACCTATATAATTATCATGCAAAATATATTATTATTTTTCAGTCAACTCATAGACTATGTGAAATACATTCTCAAGTATCAACTGATCAACAGGAACAACTTGCTAAAGAACGTCTTGAATTCGTAAAAGAGATTTGTTTTTTTAATAAAAATTCAAAAATTATATATTACAATTACCCAGAAATAGGGGATGCAGTGTTTGGTAGTTATGCCAATAGTGTAACTTCCTCTTTCACCTATCAAATTAGAAGGCTCAATTATGAATTGATGAATTTATCCCAAGAAATTCCTAACCTTTTTATTTGTGATATAGCAGAAGTTCAAAATAAATATGGCCGTAATTTTATGTTTGCACCTAATATCTATATAAATACGGAAATGGTTTTTTCTATTGATGCCATACCTTTGGTTGCTGCGAGGACTTTGGATATTATCGCTGCGACTGAAGGGCAGTTAAGAAAATGTTTAATTTTAGATTTGGACAATACTTTATGGGGGGGTATTGTTGGAGATGATGGCATAGAAGGCATCCAGCTTGGTCATGGTTTAGGCATAGGTAAGGCATTTACAGAATTGCAAATGTGGATTAAAAAGCTTAAAAGTAGGGGTATTATTATTTGTGTATGTAGCAAGAATAATGAAGATATTGCGAAAAAGCCTTTCGAGGAGCATCCTGACATGATTTTACATTTAGATGATATTGCTGTATTTATGGCAAATTGGGAAACAAAAGTAGATAATATATGTTCTATTCAGAAATTATTAAATATAGGTTTTGACTCGATGGTCTTTTTAGATGATAATCCTTTTGAACGGAATATCGTTCGAGAAAATATTCCTGACATCGTTGTACCTGAATTACCTGATGACCCTGGTGAATATTTGGAATATCTCTATTCTCTTAATCTTTTTGAAACTGTTTCATATACTAGTATTGACAAGGATCGCACAAAACAATATCAAATACAAGCCCAGAGAGCATTTTTTTCAAAGTCATTTTCGAATGAAACTGATTATCTTAAATCTCTTGGAATGATTTCAGTTGTTGAAGGCCTTACTAAATTTAATATCCCTCGAGTTGCTCAGTTGTCTCAACGAAGTAACCAATTTAATTTACGTACTATTCGATACACAGAGTCTAATATTGAATCTATGAAAATCGATAAAAATTACTATCCATTAACATTCACTTTGAAAGATAAATTTAGTGATAATGGATTGATTTGTGTCGTTATTATGAAAGCACTAAATAAGGAAAACTTATTTGTCGACACTTGGTTTATGAGTTGTCGTGTATTGAAACGTGGCATGGAAAAATTCACACTTAACACTATGGTGACTTTAGCTAAAAAGGAAGGATTTAAAAAAATAATTGGAGAATATGTTCCCACTCCTAAAAATAAGATGGTTGAAGATCATTATTTAAATCTTGGTTTCAAAAAAATAGAAGGGACCGCAAATATTCAATATATACTTGATGTTGACACATATAAAGTTAAGGAGTGTTATATTGTAGAATCAAAAGAGTAATATGATATGGATGAAATAAGTAAATTTTTAGGTTTTAAAAAGAGAATTTCTTTTGTTGTCACTAAGAATGTATATAATACTTTTCAAAAATGTTCACGCGACTTTAATCCTCTTCATACAAATGTTTTATTTGCAAGATTAAAAGGTTTTAAAGAATGTGTTATGTATGGCAATATTCTTAATGTTTTTGTATCTAATGCGATAGGAGAGCAGTTACCCTCTAAAAATGTTATTATTCATTCACAAGATATTCAATATAAACATGCTTTCTTTTTAAACGATAAATTAGACATGCTTTTAGAAGTCGAAGATATTCATGAAAGTGTGAATGTGATAGAATTGAAATTCAAGTTTTTTAATGAACAAAATGTAATCGTCTCAAAGGGACATATACAAATCGGAATATTATTATGAATATTTTAATAACAGGAGGATCTTCGGGATTAGGAAGGGCTATTGTAGAAAAAGCATCATCTATCGAAGAGAATAAAGTTTTTTTTACCTATAATTCTCATGTAGAAATAGCAAATGCTATTATGCAAAATAATAATAATATAAAAGCGATACACTGTAATTTTTGCAATGATGCAAGTGTTGCATCTTTTATCTCAATGATACCTAGTTGGAACTTAGATATATTGGTAAATAATGCTTACATAGGTAATCCTCAAGGAAAGCATTTTCATGAAACTAGAACAGAAGAATTTATGAATAGTTTTCGAATAAATGTCTTACCTCTCATTTCAATAACACAGAAAGTTCTAGAAACATTGCGCCAAAAAAGAGGAGGTAAGATAATAACAATTCTTACATCATCTTTATTTGATTCGCCTCCTATTGGTTACGCACTATATGCTTCTAATAAAGCATATATTCATCAACTATGTAAATCTTGGAGCAAAGAATATATTAAGTATGGTATAACAAGTAATTGTATATCACCTAACTTTATGCAGACGGAGTTGACAAAAGATACAGATGAACGTCTAATTGAACAGATGATAAAAGGACACCCATTAAAACGATTGTTAACAATTCAAGAAGTAGCAGAATGTGTTCTTTTTCTTATGAATGCATCGAATCAGATAAATGGTGTGAATATACCTCTTAATGCAGGAATAAATATCGTATAAAATAAAAATAATAAAAACATGGAAAGATTTGAAATAATAAAGAAGGTTAATGAAATATTTAAAGATGTATTGGATAATGAAAATCTTGTCTTAAATGATAATACAACAGCAAATGATATAGAAGAATGGGATTCTTTGTCGCATATTCAACTAGTTGTCGCAATAGAGAAATCATTTAAAATTAAATTTACTTCTAGTGAAATTCTTTCGTGGGAAAATGTTGGTGAAATGATTAATAGTATTCTTGAGCGAATCAATAAAGAGGATAATACTAAACAATAAAGTTCCCAAAATAGAATGATAGTCGAAAAATTATTATTTTGCAGACAAAATTTAATTTGCATTTTCTAATAAAATAATCAAAGAGCAATGGTTGTCAATTCTCTAATTTTTTTTTATTTTTTTTTAGTAGTGTTTTTTTTGTATTACTTTGTTTTTGGAAACAAGGTCAAACAACAGAATTGGCTACTTTTGTTAAGTTCGTATTTTTTCTATGGAATTGCGAGTATTAATGCGATACCAATAGTTTTAATTGCAACAGTAATAATTTACTATTTTGGCATCATAATTGCAAAATATAATAATGCAAACAGAAAAAAAGCTTCTATAGTTACATCAATAGGTATTTGTTTGGGTATAGGATTACTTTTTTACTTCAAATATTTAAACTTCTTTATAGATTCGTTTGTTATTTTCTTTAATTCTATAGGCTTACATAGTGATCATTATACATTTAATATCATATTACCTATTGGCATTAGCTTCTTTACTTTTAAGTTAATGAGCTATTTAATTGAAATTCATCGCAAGAAGATGAAGCCCATCACTAATTTTATAGTGTTTGCTACTTACGTTGTCTTTTTCCCAACTATTCTTTCTGGCCCTATTGACCGCCCAAATAAGTTTATTCCGCAGCTTCTTCAAAAACGTACATTTAATTACGAACTTGCTAAAGAGGGGCTTAAACTTATATTTTGGGGAATGCTGATGAAAATGTGTATTGCTGATAGAATTGCGATTTACAATAATGCCGTTTTTAATAATATAACTCATCATAACGGTTTTACTATACTGATTGTCACGCTATTTTATCCTATTCAGATATATGCAGATTTTGCTGGCTATTCAGATATGGCTATTGGTGTAGGTAAATTATTAGGTTTTGATATAATGAAAAATTTTGATTATCCTTTTTTTAGTCGTAATATAGCTGAATATTGGAGAAAATGGCATATGACACTTACAGGATGGTTAACAGATTATGTTTTTATGCCATTAAACATCAAATTTAGAAATATGGGCAGTTGGGGTTCGGAATTAGCAATATTAATTACTTTTGTCTTAATAGGATTATGGCATGGTGCAAGTTGGACTTTCGTATTGTTTGGCTTATATCATGGCTTATTATATATACCGCTAATATTGTCAGGTAGGTTTTTTAAAAACAAAAAAATTAAAGTCGGAAAATGGAGACTACCGAATATAAATAATGTACCCCAAATGTTGCTTACATATATTCTGGTCGCTTTTGGTCTGATTATTTTTAAATCATTGACAATGAGCAGCTTAATTAATACATTAAGTGGCCTTTTTTCCACATGGGGAAGTCTATTCATTGATTATACAAGTTTATGTTTTATAATTATGGGCATTATAATTTTATTAATTCATGACTTGCATAAGGCTTTTAATTTCCTACCTTTTCTATCAAAGGTCCCAACAATATTATCAGTAGTTTTTTATATCTTTATTATTATTATAGCGGGCGTTTTTGGAGATGAACAATTTATATATTTTCAATTTTAAATTATGAAAAAATTTATTATATGGCTAACAAGCTTGTTGATAATATTTTTATGCATTGATAGAATAGGCGGCATTATAATGGAGAGATTATATAAATCAACTAAAGCTGTTGATGAGTATAAAATTAATAGCGTCGTCAATAAAATGAATCAACCAATTGTTTTCATGGGAAGTTCAAGATGTCATCACGGGTATATTCCATCCATCATTAGTGACTCAATAGGCTTACCTGTATATAATGCAGCTTTATGGGGGGAAAGAAATATATATTTTCAATATGGGCTTCTTTGCGATTTTTTAGAAAGATACACTCCCAAAGTGATATGTTTAGAATTGCACCCCATTGACTTTCTATCTACTCCATATTCTGATATAGATAAGATATCTCCTCTCTCGCCTTTTATTGGATTGTCTCAGGGCTGCGACAGTTTATTTAAAATTGAGCATAAATTTTTAGAATATAAGACTTCAGTTCTTTATCGTTATAATAGCAGTTTGGTAACACTTGTTGATGGTATGTTCATTAAAAATTCTCAAAAAGATAATGGTTATAAACCTTTGCATAAAATCGTTGAGTTAAATGCTAGAGCTGATGAATTTAATTTTCCTTTTGATAAACGAAAGATACAAATATTGACGAATTTTATAAATAAATGTAAGAAAAGAAAAATACAGTTGATATTAATGTCTTCTCCGATGTATACAATCAGTCCTTCATGTAAGCGAGCTTACCATTTTGTAAATAAATTCGCAGAGAAAAATCATCTTATATATATTGATCATTTAAATGATACAACTTTTGTGGGGAAACAAAAATTCTTTTTTGATAGGGGGCATTTTAATGATACTGGAGCAAAGATATATTCATCTTTAATTGGTCATGAGCTTAAAAACTATATAAATATAAAATAGATACTATGAAGTACTCTCTTATTTGCATATTACTTATAATATTTATGTGTTATGGTTGTTCTACAAATATTCCTGAAAACCAAACAATCATTGCTGTACCTGTTTATGGACAAAGTTTAGCATTGGGTGAGGAAGCAAAACTTATAACAAATTTCGATACTTTATCAGAAAAATATGATCATAGAATCTTGACAGAAGATTTAGATGAAAGTTTTGGATTTTATTCTGAATCTTTATTTAAGCAGAAACTAAAGAAAATACTTTGCGACCATAAAAGAACCTTTGAAATATCGTGTTATGGTATGGGTGAGTATCTGATACAGCAGTGGAAGAAAAATCCAGCAAAATACAATAATTACTTATTGTGTACATTTGCTGAAGGTTCTGGCTCAACGGCTATATCAGAACTTAGTAAGGGTTCCTCTAGTTATGATAAACTTCTTAAAGAACTACAAATTGCTTATGAACTTGCACAGAAAAGACATTGCAAATTTATTGTTCCTGCCTTCTGCTGGATGCAAGGAGAAAATGATCTTGTTTGGGGAACAGGAAAAGATTATGGCAAAAAGCTGATTCAATTTAGGAGCGATTTTAATAATGATATAAAAAAAATAACTCATCAAAAAGAAAAAGTTAAATGTATCCTTTATCAAACTTCTTGTTTATCTATTGCACAAGATACATTTAAAATGAATAGATACAATTGTCCTCAGACCATGGTACCAGAAGCTCAGATGGAACTAGTGAGAGATAATAACGATTTTAGTGCAAGCAATCCTTCTTATCCTTATTCCATTACTCGGGAATATGTTCATTTAAATGGTGAATCACAGAAAGCTATTGGTTATAAAGAAGGTGTGGCTTTAATGGAACTTTTTGATAATAAAAAAAATAAAGGGCTAACTCCAAAACGATTTGATATTAACAACAATACAATTACTATTTCATTTAATATTCCATGCCCGCCACTAGAATTTGACACTATATCTGTTAGAAAAATTGATAATTACGGTTTTTCTGTTATAATGCCTAATAATAAAAACATCTTATCAAAGGTTATTTTAAAAAACGATAAAATATATTTAATATGTTCGGAATCTCCGTTAAAAGCAAAAGTCCGATATGCTGTTAATGGAATTTATTGGAAAAGTGGTAATAGAAATGGACCTCGAGGAAATTTAAGAGATTCACAAGGTGATACAATGAAGTGCATCATTAATAGAAATTTAGTTAGACTTGATGATTGGTGTTATATATTTGACATTAGCGCAACATCTTTGTCTAAACAGGGTTCGCCAAATTGCATATTACAGAACGTCCCCACTCAATAAAGGGCGTAAGGGATGGGATAAAAGCTCTCAAATTCGTCAAATTTGTTCATCCGATAAGGCTAAAATTAGATAAAAGCATTAACAATAGAATTTAAGGTGCTAATATTCAGCAGTATACGATATCCGTTCTGTCGCTTGAAATTTCCTTTTCCAGAGCAGCCCCCCACACATGAAGGTAAGCATTCATGTATGTGTTTAACCACATACATGAATACGATAACGATTATAGCGTAAGCATTCGGTGAACCGACTATTTGCGCAATAGAACGATATACAGCTTATTGCATCGTCATATCATTCTATCTCTCTACCCATCGGGTGAGATGATTGTTGGCCGTAACAACTGCGAACTTATAGAACTTGGAGAGAGAGTATTGGGTGAGGTCTACGGTATACTTTTGTTGATTGGCAGGCACTGTAGCTACTTCTATCCATTGATCGCTTCCACCCTCTTTGTAGTTGTTGGTGGTTGCTATGAAGATGGTTGCTTTCTCTGTGGTGCCGTCCGATTTCCAATTGAGAGTGATGGCATCGTCGTATGGAAACGCCGTCAATTGGTAGATATCGCGCTTACCGATAAATGAGATGCCATCTTGTTCGAAAGTGAGGTTGGTTGGTACTTCGAAATGCATAAACCGGCAGATGGTAGGCAAAATATCGACATGAGACAATTGATCGCTACTGAATTCTTTGTTCACTTTCTTGATGTTGGTAGACATCCATACACAACGCTCGCGCTGAGATTGTCCGCCGTGGTCGTGTCCGTTTTCGGAACGTCCATGGTCGGTAGTGACAATAATCATCCACTCCTCGTTACAGTTCTTTTCCCGATATTTGACGGCATCCCATATCTTCTGTAACTGACGGTCGGTCTTTAGCACATAATCGTCTGAATAGCTGCCGTTGCCGAACAAGTGGAAAGCATCGTCGGTGTACCACAAGTAAGTCCAGCTCAAATCCGGAGCGTTATCTTTGACACATTGCGCCGCCTTGTCTATGACCAACGAATCGATCTGCCAGATCTCGGTACTATTCTTCTGTTGCGGGAAGTTTGCCTTATCGAGATCGTAACCATCGGCTACGTAATCGACTTTGAGGTTGTTTGTCTCGCTTTTGCCGGCACCCAGCAAGATGGTGCGGTTGTCGGTCCAACTTGAAAAGATAGCCGTTTTGTACTCTTTCTTTTGCTCTTTTGCAATGCGAAAGATAGTCCAATAATTGTAGTTGGGTTTGATATCCGAGTTGCCCTGTACGTTGTGCTTGTTCATCCATGTGCCGGTAAGGATATTTGAATAGCCGATTGCCGACACCGTAGGAGTTTGAGAATAGGTACCTACTTCGCCACCGGCATATCCCCTACTATAGCCTCCAACCGCAGCAATATCGTAAATAGTTTGCGGATGAAGACGTTCTATGCAATCGGCAGGAATACCGTCCATGATGACATAAATGACTTTGCGGGTCTTGGCAGACACGTCTGCCAAAGCGCTTAGAATCAATAAAGAAAGAAATAAGAGTCGTCTGAATTTCATAATCGTTGTATTTTGTCTATTATTATTTGTCATTGCCAACCAAACAATTGTGGACCAAGTTTGGGATTCAGATCCATTTGGTGCTTGGGTACCGGCCGATAATAATATTGGGGTTCGACAAAAGTACCCATGTCTTTTATCGTCAAGATATTGCCCTTGGTGCCTTCGGTAAGATAAACGGTTGCATTCTGGTCGTCGATCGTACCGGTCTTATAATAGACCAGCTTTACTCCCAATGAATTTGACTCTTTGTCCTCTTCTGCCGGAATAGATTGAGAAGAAGGGATGAGATAGATATCAGGAATACCGTCGCCGGTAAGATCGTATTTGCCCAGAGCGGGGAAATAAAGTCCTTCGGGTTCTTTTTCGAGCAATTTGCCCGCCTTCCATCTCATCAAGTCGTCAAAGCGAAAGCCCTCGAAAGCTAGTTCGACACGACGTTCGCGCCTTATCTCTAAAAGGACGGGCGATATATCGGGGAAAGAGGCTTGCATCACAGGATCGGCAACGGGATTGAGCACCAGCTGCGGCATACCGGCACGACTTCTAATCAAATTGACGGATTGATCTAAATCTTGCTGAGTCAATTTACCGAGTTCGGCACGTGCCTCAGCATAGATAAGCAATACTTCGGCATAACGGATAACGGGATAGTCGACACTGAGATAGTAGTTCTCGTCCTTGTTGTTGATGAACCCTTTGATCTGATGATAGCCCGAAAAGTTTTTGTTGAGCGACTGAACATAAATTCCAGCACCCGGAGCATAGGTCATGGTATTGACAAGCGTCCAACCCGGATAGGCAAGTGTTTGCGACATGCGCGGATCGCGGTCTTTGAACTCCTCGACAAACTGTTTGGTCTGATAATCTTGTTGCGAAGAATAATAGCTGCCATCCTTCATCAAATAAGCCTGAACCAAATCTTTGGTAGGACACGGAATATAGTTACCGAACATGTATGCCCAGAATCCATTACCGGCAGTTGCTTTATCGTAATAGTGCGCCTGAATCATCTCGGGATTCGTAGACAGATCCAAACTATTGAAAAGCGTAGCATAGTCGCTCTCGGGGTGTCCGGTGTTGTAGAGTTTGAAGGTGCCCGAATTCATTATTTGAGTTGCAGCCTGTACGGCCATCTCGAGATAGGTATCTGCCGACGATTGCAAATTCAGTTCGCTATGATATTTGCGATAAGTTCCTTCGTAGAGAGCTTGGCGAGCCATCGTTGCCAACACGATCCACTTGTCGATAGAACCCTTGGGCTGTCCCGTCTTGACACTATCGGCAGCATACTGAAAATCGGCGAATATTTTCTTCACCACATAATCACGACTATCACGAGCCTTGTACAAGGCAGAATCATTGGCAGCCAACGTTGTTTCGTACCAAGGCACATCCGAATAGCGTTTGACCTTGTCCATATAGAAAGAGGCCCTATAATAACGAGCGATGCCGGTATAATGAGCCAACACATCGGAAGGAACATTGGCCTTTTTGCAATGCTCCAGAAAGAAATTGATATTGTATAAACGTTGCCACGTCCAGCCCGAAGTGATCGTTGCTGAAGAAGGATTGGTAGAAGTCATGATGTTTTTGACCTCCACGTTGTCCGTAGTAGCCTGATCATCTGTTCCTGCATCGGCTACATAATTGTAGGCAGGAGTATCGAGCAATCCATAGCAATACATTTTCAAGTCTTCTTCGGTATTAAAATAACTGCCGGCACCGATTTCTGTTTGCGGCTGACGGTCTAAAAAAGAGTCGTTGCACGACATAAAAGACAACATCAACACGAAACTGATACAAATATAGATTATTGTTTTCATTTTTCCTATCATTTAAAAAGTTACGTTTAAGCCAAAAGAGTATTGACGATTGAAAGGATATACATATCCGTAAGAGTCGTTATCGGTGACCGCCTCGGGATCAAAATACTTTTTGAGTGCACTCCACTCGAAGATATTGTCTCCACTGACATAGAACCGGACTCTGGTGAGATGTACTTTCTGCGTGAATTTCTGGGGCAGAGTATAACCGATAGTGATATTCTTTATCCGAAGGTATGCACCGTTGAGCAAGTAGGCTGTTTGCGGGATAGCGAGTCCCATACCATTGATTCCGGTACCAAGATTCTTGTCGGCAAGCCATGCCTGAAACACGGGATACTTGGAATTGAGGTTCTGACTGGCAAGTCCTGCTTTAATATAAGATTTGGAATGCTTCGCCATTTCGACATCATTATCGTCTGCCGCCCTATAGAAATCGAAAGCATGAATCTGACCTCCGGCATAAGGTTGCTGATAGAAGCTCCAATACAGATAACTGATAGGATAATAGTCGCGCTTGCCTATACCCTGAAAGAAGGCAGAGAAATCGAAGCCATTCCATTCGGCATTAAGATTGAATCCGAAACGATAACGAGGAGATGAATTGCCTATACGGCTGAGATCGCCAGGCTTGTCGACGGTAGCACCTTTCGTTATCTTCTTGTCGCCATCCAGATCTTTGTATTTGGGCCATCCTTCTACGATCTCGAGTGCTCCCCAGGGAATAATCTGCGTTTCGTCGAGAGCGGCGATCTCCGCTTTGTTCTTGAACATACCATCGTTTTGCAATCCCCATATTTCGCCTAGTTCCTGACCTACATAATATTGTCCGAGCGTCTTGTTGGGATTATCAAACTTGGTTATCCATGAGCGGTTGTCGGATAGCACGAATCTCAAACCCCACTTAAAAGGTTTGCCTTTCAACTTGAACATATCGCGATATGATAGTGACAATTCCCATCCATTGGTCTTCAAATTGGCCGCATTCTCGTTGGGCTCGGAAGTTCCCAATACAGCAGGCAATTCTTTTCCCAAAGTAAGCATGCCGATAGTGCGGCGGGTATATATATCGAGAGAAGCGGTGAAACGATTGTTCAATAAGCCGATATCGAGACCACCATTGAGAGTCTTTACCCGTTCCCAAGTATAGTCGGGCGATACCAGCCCCGGGGCAGTGACCGTTTGTTGCAATTTGCCGTCTATGATATAACTTCCAATTTGCGAACTCATTGAAGGTATATAACCATATTCGCTGACCAGCTGATTGCCGAGCGAACCGTAAGAGCCTCTGAGTTTGAACTGAGAAAAGACATGATGTAAGGGACGAAAGAATTTCTCGCTATCTACACGCCAAGCTACAGACCCCGAAGGGAAGAAACCGAAGCGTTTGTTCTTGGGAAAGCGGGAGGAACCGTCGTAACGTCCGTCCAATTCGAATATATAACGATTGTCGTAGGTATAATTGGCACGAAAGAATACACCCCGAATAGCCCAATCCTTATATGTCTCATTCACAAACTGATCGCCCGACGAAAGAGCAATCGATGGCAAAGAAGTAGAAATGATATTATTGCGTTGCGCCGAGAACTGATCCCAACGGTTGTATTCCTGATTATAGCCCAATACGGCAGAGACAGCGTGCTTGCCAAAGTCTTTGTTGAATGTAGCATAAAGATCGAGTACCGAATAGAGCGTATTGGTATTATCTTTTTCGGCCGAACTAGTACCTTGTTCGCGAATATCTTTAGGACCATATCCGATATGATACGTTGTGGTATAGGAGTCGGTATTCTCATTTCCTTTTGCAAAGGTATAGTTGGCATTCAGCATCAACATGCGTTTCCAGAAGTTCATCTCTATAGAGAAAGTACTTTGAAGCCTGTCGTACACTGTTTTGTTCTGTCCACCATCGGTAAGTTGCGCCAAGGCTTTGCCAAGATCGGTATTGGCCCATGTACCATCTGTATTGACACCCACATCGCTAGGTTTGGCATTGTAGATATCACTAAGATTATAGTAACTAGGTTTCTTTCGTACAGTAGATACGAAATAAGTATTATTGCCAATGGTCAACCAATCATAAACCTTATAACTGACCTTGCTACGAGTACTGTAACGACTGTATTTATCATTATCGACAACATCCGAAAAGATACCGTTCTCATCATCGATACCTGCCGACAGATAGAAGTTAGTTCTATCTGTAGCACCCGAAACAGCCATCTGGTGCGATTGACTGAACGTCGCTTTATCAAGATAATAATTGGTCCAATTACGGTTGCCCATATAGTCCCATTGGGTATTGTCTAAAGGATCGAGACGAATAGACTGCGTTCCATCGGGATTATCCGATCGTTGACGTGCCCATTCCATACGCTCATCACTGGTGACATGGCCCGAACTCCAAGGGGTATTCAGAACAGCGATATTCTTCAATTTCAAATAAATATATGGATCGGACGTCTCATCTGTCATCATCGTTGGACGCTTCCAAGAGAAATTGTTGTTGTATTCTATACGAATTCTGTCACTAGATCCACGTTTGGTCGTTATGAGTATGACACCGAAAGCGGCACGGGCACCATATATTGCAGCCGAAGCAGCATCTTTGAGCACAGAGATGCTCTCTATATCCTGGGGCAGCAGACGGTTCATCTCTTCTGAATCGGAAGCCACACCGTCTATTAAAATAAGAGGCGAACCACCGTTGATAGATGCTTCGCCCCGAATATTCATTTTGGCTGCTTGTCCAGGCTCGCCACTGGTGAAATCGATATTCAAATTCGGTATCATCCCTTGAAGGCCTTTTGCCAGATCGGTAATCGGCTTCTGTTCCAGCTGCGATGCACTAAGCTGATCGACAGAACCGGAGAGATTGATCTTCTTTTGAACACCATAGCCCACTACTACGACCTCATTCAATCGATGTTCATCGGGTTCAAGTTTAATTTTGATCGGAGTCTTTCCATCACACACAATTTCTTTGTTGGCATAACCGACACAACTTATGATCAAGCTATTGCCAGGTTCTACAGACAATCTGAACTTACCTTCGGTATCTGTTATCATACCATTGTTGGTTTGCTTGTTTCTGATACTTGCTCCAATCAGCGGTTCACCATTTTCATCTACAACAGTTCCCGTGACTTGGATCTTAGCGACTCGTTGCGGAGTCGAGAGAGAAGAGCGATTAAGATTGTTTGCAACAGTTGGCACAGTCAAAGAAGAAGCGGCAGCCAACATTAAAACGACAATAAGCGGTCGAAAACGAACAGTTCTATTCATAAATACAAATTTTATTTTGCCGCAAAATTATCGGAAGCAGATTTCAAAACAGATACAGTAGCGTTTCTATCAGATGAGAAACAGGTTACAATTCGAACACAAAAACGTGAGAATAAAAAAAAATATTCCTTATGGGCAGGAGGAATTAAGCCACCGCATATTTAATTCCGGCGATAGAAGTTTTGTTTAAATAGTTAGACAAAATAAGCCACCCATTGGAGAGACAATATCAACAATGGAGTTGACTTCCTTCAGTAGGTAAAAGGGAAGCATTAAGTGAAGTTAAGACGTAAACCATTAACACACAACAATCCTTTCGCATTTTATTTAGTTTTTCAATTTCTTGTTGTATCTTTGTCACATATATGATAAATACATTTTTATGAAAAAACAATTCAAATACCTATTCTTATTATCGTTACTTTGTGTAGCGACAGTCAGCCGCGCCGACGAAGGCATGTGGTTACTACAAATCATGCAAGAGCAACACTCTATTGATTTAATGAAAAAAGCCGGACTAAATCTTGAAGCTACTGACATTTACAATCCCAATGGCGTTTCGCTCAAAGATGCTGTCGGTATTTTTGGAGGCGGATGTACAGGAGAAATTATTTCGAGCGACGGTCTGATTCTGACAAATCATCACTGCGGCTATAGCTCGATTCAGCAGCACAGCTCGGTAGAACACGACTACCTGACTAACGGATTCTGGTCGAAATCGCGCAGTGAAGAGCTTCCTACTCCAGGACTCAAATTTCGTTTCGTAGACAAAATAGTAGACGTAACGGAACTTGTTAATGCCGATATCAAAGCTGGCAAAATTACAGAAGGAGAGTCGTTCACTCAGAACTATTGCACGAGATTGGCAAAAGACCAAATGAACAATAGCCCGTACAAGGATAAAAAATATATTGAAGCAGAAGTGCTGCCTTTCTATGCAGGCAATAGCTTCTACCTGATATATTACAAAGTATATAGCGACGTACGCATGGTAGCAGCTCCTCCATCGTCGGTAGGAAAGTTTGGCGGTGAAACAGACAATTGGATGTGGCCGCGCCACACGGGTGACTTCTCTATGTTCCGCATCTATGCCGATAAAAATGGCGAACCTGCAGAATACAGCAAAAAGAACGTGCCGCTGAAGACCAAAAAGCATCTGACCATTTCGCTACAAGGAATTAAAGAAGGCGACTATGCCATGATTATGGGATTCCCTGGACGGACAAGCCGCTACCTTACAGCATCGGAAGTGGAAGATAGAATGAATGACGAGAATGAGCCTCGCATTAAAGTGCGTACCGCCGTGCTCGATGTTCTGAAAAAAGAGATGGCTGCCAGTGATGCCGTACGCATTCAATATGCAAGCATCTTTGCCAGCTCGAGCAACTATTGGAAGAACTCAATCGGCATGAACAAAGCCATAGTTGACAATAAAGTACTCGATACGAAGAAAGAACAAGAAAAGGCTTTCATTGAGTTTGCAAAAGACAAACCGGAATATCAAGGCGTAATTGAAGGCATTGACAAAGTGATTGAGCAAACAAAGAAATTCAATTACTGCGTTACTACTTTCTCTGAAATAAATAGAGGCAGCCAGTTTAACCGCATCATTTCTGCCGCAAACGGTAGAGAAGAAGTGAAGAAGCTGTTGTCCGATAAGAAAACCGTAAAGAAAGGTATTCAGATATTGAAAGAGGCTTACGACAAGATTCATACCAACGACTTCAACGAACAAGTAGAGCGCAAATTGCTAAAGGCTATCCTGCCCATCTACGCTCAAATGGTTCCACCCGAAGAACGCCCCGACTTTTTCAATACCATTCAAACAAAATTCGGCGGCAACTACGACAAGTATGTTGATGATATGTTCGATCGCTCTATCTTCGGTAACCTGAGCAACTTCGATGCATTTGCTAAAGATCCGACAGCAAAAGCATTGGACGAAGACCCGGGACTTGAATACGGCTCTTCGATTACGAATTTCATCAGGACATACCTCATGCCCAATGCCAACAAATACAGTTTAGAATTGGCTTCGTTGCACAAAAAATACATTCGCGGACTGGGTGAAATGAAACTCCCTACTCCTTCGTATCCCGATGCAAACTTCACAATGCGCCTGACATACGGTAACGTGAAATCGTACAACCCGAAAGACGGTGTGATGTATCGTTACTATACCACTACAGATGGTATTCTGGAGAAAGAGAATCCCAACGATCCGGAATTTGTTGTTCCTACAAAGTTGAAAGAACTAATCCAGAACAAAGACTTCGGTCGCTATGCCATGCCAAATGGTGAGATGCCGGTAGCTTTCCTTACCACCAACGACATAACGGGCGGTAACTCGGGCAGTCCGGTAATGAACGACAAGGGACAATTGATCGGAGCAGCCTTTGACGGCAACTGGGAATCGCTGAGTGGCGATATAAACTTCGACAAAAAACTACAACGCTGTATTTGCGTAGATATCCGCTACATCCTTTTCATATTAGATAAGCTAGGCGGATGCAATAACCTGATCAATGAAATGACGATCGAATAATAGATTGTTACAATCTATAGTAAAAAAGAGAGATGTAGTTATATTTTACATCTCTCTTTTTTATTTTAAACTTTTAATAACTTATTTGATTTGTTATTGCTAGCTCCATGAAGTACTTTTGTGGCGTTTAGATATATGATAAATAATAAAAAATGAAAATTTACCCAAAGTTTCTTCTTTTACTACTACTAATCGGAGTAAATGTATCTGCTCGCGCAGACGAAGGCATGTGGCTGTTGCAAATCATGCAAGAACAACACTCTATCGACATGATGAAAAAAGCCGGATTGAGGCTTGAAGCATCCGATATTTACAACCCCAACGGCATATCGCTGAAAGATGCGGTAGGCATATTCGGCGAAGGATGCACCGGAGAAATCATCTCGGGTGAAGGTCTGATTCTTACGAATCACCACTGCGGATATGAGTCGATACAAGCACTGAGCTCAGTAGATCACGACTACCTGACCAATGGTTTCTGGTCGAAAAACAGAAAAGAAGAACTGCCGGTGAATGGACTTCAATTTCGTTTTGTAGACAAGATAGTAGACGTCACCGATAGAGTGAATGCCGATATTAGAGCTAAAAAAGTAAGTGAATCCGAATCGATATCGGGCTCGTACTGCGAAGCATTGGCTACGGAGTACAAGGACAAGAGCGAGTATAAGGATAAAAAGTATATTGAAGCAGAAGTACTGCCTTTCTATGCCGGCAACAGTTTCTACCTGATATACTACAAAGTATATAAAGATGTAAGGATGGTAGCTGCTCCTCCTTCGGCTATAGGGAAATTTGGTGGAGAAACGGACAACTGGATGTGGCCACGACATACGGGCGACTTTTCGATGTTCCGCATCTATGCCGACAAAAACGGCGAACCGAAGGAATATAATGAGAAAAACATTCCGCTCAAGACAAAGAAACATCTTGCAATCTCTCTTCAAGGTATAAAAGATGGCGACTATACGATGATTATGGGATTTCCCGGTAGCACGAGCCGCTATCTAACAGCGGCGGAAGTAAAAGACTGTATGGAAACGGACAACGTACCACGCATCAAGGTTCGTGACGTCGTGTTGAGCGAACTCAGAAAGGCAATGAGCACCAATGATACCATCCGCATCCAGTATGCCGATATCTTTGCCACCTCGAGCAACTACTGGAAAAACTCCATCGGCATGAATAAAGCCATAGTAGACAATCGGGTGATAGAAAGCAAAAAACAAGAAGAAAAAGCCTTTGAAGAATTTGCAAAAGACAAACCCGAATATCAAGGAGTGATCGAAGGAATAGACAAAGCAATTCAAGAATCGAAAAACTTCAGATTTGCCAGCAACACCTTCTTCGAGATATACCGCGGATGTCAATTCAACATGATTACGACTACACTGCACGATCTGGTTGACGTGAGAAAGGATATTACCGAAAAAGATATAAAAGCACTAAAGAAACACATCACCGACTTTGCCAGAGACTTCGATTATATTCATAACAAGAACTACGATGGCAGAGTAGAGAAAAAGATAATGAAAGCAACCCTACCTCTCTATGCACAAATGGTTCCGCTCGATCAACGTCCCTACTATTTCAAGACCATCGAATCTAAATATCATGGCGATTACGATAAATATGTAGACGATCTATTTAGCTCTTCTATTTTCGGAAATCGCAAGGCATTCGAAGCATTCGTTAAGAATCCGACAACCGAAGCCCTGGATAATGATATGGGATTGCAATATGCGGCCTCGATTCTTCTTTTTTCATCAGAATTTCTGAACAATGAAGCCAATAACAAATATACAATTGTACTGGACTCGCTACATAAGAAATACATTCGTGGACTGTGCGAGATAAAACTCCCCTCCCCTTCTTATCCGGACGCCAATTTCACTATACGCCTAACTTACGGCAATGTGAAATCGTACAACCCGAAAGATGGTGTAATGTGTCGTTACTATACCACTACGGATGGTATTCTGGAGAAAGAGAATCCCAAAGATCCGGAATTTGTTGTTCCTGCAAAACTGAAAGAACTTATTCTGAATAAAGATTTCGGGCGCTATGCCATGACCAATGGCGAGATGCCGGTAGCCTTCCTTACTACCAACGATATAACGGGCGGTAACTCGGGAAGCCCAGTATTGAACAGCAAAGGACAACTAATAGGCGCCGCTTTTGACGGCAACTGGGAATCGCTGAGTGGTGATGTAAACTTCGATGATAAACTGCAACGCTGTATATGCGTAGATATCCGCTATATTCTTTTCGTATTGGATAAGTTGGGCGGATGCAGCAACCTGATCAATGAAATGACGATCGAGTAAATATAAATACTTGAGAAGTGCGGAATACCGTTTAGAAAAAAACTAACGTATGTCGCTACCGTAACTTCCGTTAGTTACCGCTGCGACATACGGTTGATTTTTCTGAATTATTAAGGCACACCCTAAACATCATAACAAAGAAGCAGATGGTTTAGAGATAATTTCTTAATCTTTCTCTTTAATCTGAATAAGTATGTTAGACAGTATGGCTGCTAAACCACCGGTTGTAATACCCGATGAGAAAATAGTTTTGACTGTCTGAGGAGCATTTACCAATATATTGGGGACCAACTCAACACCCAACCCCAATGCCAGACTGACAGCAATAACAAGTGTCTCTTTGCGACCTATCTGCTGAGAGGAGATAATACGAATACCAGCCGAAGCCACTGTGCCGAACATCAATACGGTAGCACCACCCAACACGGCATCGGGCATGATAGAGAATACGACACCAACGATGGGGAACAATCCCAAAAGCACCAAAAAGCCTGCGATATAGTATCCTACATAACGGCTTGCAACGCCCGTGAGCTGAATGATGCCGTTGTTTTGAGCAAAGATAGAATTTGGGAAAGTATTGAATATACCGGATATGAAGGAGTTGAGTCCGTCCGAAAAGACACCACCCGATACTCTCTTCATATATTCTTCACCCTCAACAGGCAGTCCCGAAATCATCGAATTGGCAGTAATGTCTCCCGTAGCTTCGATAGCAGTAATGAGATATACCAATCCCAATCCGATAACCGAAGAGAAACTAACACTTAATCCATATTTAAACGGCATGGGTATATTGAAGCTAAGCAAGTTGGAAGTAGACAAACCGGAGGTATCGACCTTGCCAAAATAGAACGCGACGAGATAGCCCAATATCAGTCCCAATATAATAGAACTCATGCGGAGATATTTGTTTCCGGAGCGATTGAAGAACAAGACACTCAAAAGAACAACTGCTGCAATCGTCAGATTTTGCCAATTGCCGAAAGTTCCGGCTTTAATAGCCGCCTGACCTCCGCCACAAGATATAAATCCTACCTTGATAAGACTTAATCCGATGAGCAAAACAACTGTGCCAGATACGATAGGAGTAATGATTTTGCGCAAATATTTGAATGTTCGGCTCACGATCATTTCTACAGGAGCAGCAGCCATGCACGAACCGAAGATGAGAGGTAATCCACCTACCAACCCGGTAGCTATAATCGGACCGATGAATGAGAAGCTGGTGCCTTGTACACAGAGTAGCCCGCAACCACAGAAACCAAAACGGCGGCACTGGATAAACGTAGCGACTCCAGATGCGAAGAGAGACATAGAAATAAGAAAACTGGTATGCTGCATATCGAGTTGCAACGCATTGGCAACAATCAGCGGAGGAGTAATAATTCCAACAAATATGGCAAGCAAATGTTGAAAGGCTGCAAAAAAGGCATCCTTGAATGGTGGTCTGTCTTCCAGCTTATAGATCAAATCCGATTTCATGGGTTATAAATTCTATTTTTAAATATTTGAAAATATGTATCCGAAAACTTTATTCTCTATTTGAATGTCCACTTAAGCGCAAGTGTAGGAATAGCGAAGAAACCATCGCGTCCTGCAAAATTGTAACTCAGTTCGGTCTCTGAACCAATACTAAGGTTAAAATCTTTGTCTACACCTTTGAACTTATTCAAATTGACCCATACTTGAGGTTCTGAAATAAAGATAGCCATTCCATGATCGTTGTGTTCTCTCCACAAATCGGCAAAACCATCAAAGGTAAGCTTCCGATTGAAAAAGTTACAATACCATGTACCGGTTAATTGGAAGTTATTGTACGAGCGATAATATTGTCCTTGGATATACTTGTACATAGGAGTAACGGAGAAACCGGCAGAATAGTCTTTATTGTTCCACGTATATGTCAAACCCAACAAGTAAGCATTACGAATATTATATTCTTCGGCAACATTTTTCACATTACCACCATCATATTCCAAGTGGATAGAAACAGGTGATTTCCAGAACTTCAATTCACGATCTATTTCCCAATAAGCCGAAGCAACTCCATTATGATTATAGTCCATATCGATAAAGAAATATGTACTACCCCATTTGTCGGGAACAAAATCTTCGACTGTAGATGTCCATAAGGGACGTTTGCTCAAATCTTTATTATAAAGAGAACGACCAAAATCATAGTGCATCTGCACATTTTGAGCTGAAATACCACAAGAAAGAAATAACGCGAATAACAAGTAACCGGAAAAGAGTTTTTTATACATCATTAGATTCATTAAATATTAATAATGCCTGCAAAGGTATTACAAAAAGATTAAAAAAACTTATCTTTGCACAAAAAATGAACGAATATCCTATAGAATTTCATCCATTGCAACCATTTCTACCTTCGGGTGCACGACTACTGATGTTGGGTAGTTTTCCTCCTCCACGCCAACGCTGGTCAATGGATTTTTATTACCCAAATTTCAACAATGACATGTGGCGTATCTTCGGACTTCTATTTTTCGACGACACACATTACTTCATCGTACCCGAACAAAAGAAATTTGACCGCGAGAAGCTGATAACATTTCTTAGCGCAAAAGGAATAGCGCTCTACGACACTGCTTGTGCCGTACGTCGATTGAAAAACAATGCATCAGATCAGTTTTTGGAAATAGAGCAATACACGGACGTAAAAGCCCTACTGCAACAAATGCCGCTGTGCAACGCAATCGTTACCACCGGACAGAAAGCCACTCAAACACTATGTACACAATTTGATGTACAAGTGCCGGAAGTAGGTGGAAGTACCGAAACATTCTTTGCCGACCGACACATCACCCTCTACAGAATGCCTTCTTCGTCAAGAGCCTATCCTCTGAAAATAGAGCAGAAAGCATTGGCGTATAAACAAATGCTAGAAGATTTGACAATTCTCGCCAGAGATTAAAGCGTTTGGGGCGAGTTATTGAAGAACGTGCGAAGGGCATTCACAGCATCTTTGAGCTTGTCTTGCCATATCTCAACAGAATTTTGTCCCACAATATCAGTGACATATTTGACAGCGACGAAAGGCACTTTCATCGACTGGCAGACAAACGCCTGAGCATAAGCTTCCATATCGACAACGTCGCCGGTTACGTCTTCGTGTTCTGTCAGAAAAGTATCACCGGTATTGCATATACCATTATTATTGTATAGGCAAGCCGGTACAAAATCCAACTTGTCGGTGGGTAATTCTATTTCGTAAGAGATGCCATAGTCTTTTAACTTCTCCATATCGCGATCGATAAAATGGCGACAAACGAAAATATCTCCCACCCGATGGTGCAAAGTCCCTGCAGTACCAACATTCATAACCAAATCGGGACGTTGAGTACGAATAGCCTCTGCCAAGTAGTAAGCCGATTTCGTCTTCCCTAGTCCAGTCAACAAATGGCCGATCTCTGCCTCATGCCAATCTATTTGAACAAACTCTTCTCGAGTTGCACAAGTCACAATAATCTTTTTCATAGTACAAAAGTAAACAGACTTTGAAATACAGCAAACAAAAAATAAGTTTTTGTGATTAAATTTTGCAGAAAAGTTTTTGTATTTTAGAGATAAATCGTACTTTTGTGAGGAAATTAGGTGTAGTAATGACAGAAGATCAAAAGAAACAACTTAACATTTTCGAGACTCGACTTCATCGACTTTTATATCTATGCGATGAGTTGAAGAAAAGAAATGCTGATTTGTCTAAAGATTTGGATATGGAAACCAAAAAGAATGAGACATTGACAGTTGAGCTGGAGAATCTGAAGAAAGACTACACGAATTTGAAAACCGCAACTGTAATAAGTCTAAGAACGCAAGACGTTAAAGACTCTAAAAAGCGGTTGTCTAATATAGTGCGTGAAATCGACAAATGCATCGCTTTGATGAACGAATAATAAAAAGAGAGATGTATGAACGATAAATTGACAATAAACTTGTCCATAGGTGGTTATAGCTTTCCTGTAAACATCGACAGAAAAGATGAAGAACTGGTAAGGGCTGCTGCCAAGCAAGTTGAAACAAGGTATAATAATTTTCGGGCGCATTTTGAAGTGACGCCTTTTCAAGCTATGACAATGGCTGCATATCAGTCCGCTGTCAACGAATTTGAAGGTAAAACGATGAATGACACCGAACCCTATTCTACCAGAATAAAAGATTTGAGCGAATTATTGGAAGAATATATCCAAAAGACTGAACAATAACCGCTCTTGTTACATTAGAATTCTACGCACTGCATAGACATGAGGGGAGTATTTCCTTTTTGTGGAGCAGTGCGCTTTTTATATATATAAAAATTAAATGAAATGTTAGTATCAATATTATTAGCTTTCGGTTGTTTCGTCGTAGGAGGCGTTATAGCTTATCTGATTTTCAGATATATTCTTAAGTCAAAATACAACAGCGTTTTAGAAGAAGCCGAAAGCGCTGCCGAAGTGATAAAAAAGAATAAGTTACTCGAAGTAAAGGAGAAATTCCTAAATAAAAAGGCCGAACTTGAAAAAGAAGTTGCCATTCGCAACCAGAAGATTCAGCAAATGGAAAATCGTCTCCGCCAGCGCGAAATGGTCATCGAACAACGCCACGAAGAAGTTCAACGCCACAAGACAGAACTGGAACAAGACAAAGCAAAATTGGACAATAGTATCGCATTGGCAAACAAGAAACGCGAAGAACTTGAGAAACTTCAACAAGAAGAGATTGAAAAGTTGCAAGTCATTTCAGGATTGTCTGCCGAAGAAGCGAAAGAGCACTTGGTAGAGAATCTGAAAGAAGAAGCCAAGACTCAAGCTCAGTCGTATATTAACGATATTATGGACGATGCCAAAATGACGGCAAGCAAAGAAGCAAAGCGAGTTGTCATCCAATCGATACAGAGAGTAGCAACTGAAACAGCAATCGAAAACTCTGTTACTGTATTCCATATAGATTCCGACGAAGTCAAAGGGCGTATCATTGGCCGCGAAGGTCGCAATATACGCGCCATCGAGGCTGCTACAGGTGTAGAAATCATAGTCGATGACACTCCTGAAGCAATCGTCATCTCGGCATTCGACCCTGTACGCCGCGAAATAGCCCGCTTAGCCCTCCACCAATTGGTAGCCGACGGACGTATTCACCCGGCCCGTATAGAAGAAGTCGTTACTAAAGTAAAGAAACAAGTAGAAGAAGAAATAATCGAAACAGGAAAACGCACCACTATCGACTTGGGTATACATGGTCTGCATCCTGACTTGATTCGTATCATTGGTAAGATGAAGTATCGTTCTTCTTACGGACAAAACCTTTTGCAACATGCAAGAGAGACAGCAAACCTATGTGCAGTGATGGCATCCGAATTGGGATTGAATCCGAAGAAAGCTCGCCGAGCAGGTTTGCTACACGATATAGGAAAAGTTCCTGATGAGGAACCGGAATTGCCGCACGCACTACTTGGTATGAAATTGGCAGAAAAATATAAAGAGAAACCAGATATCTGCAATGCAATTGGTGCCCACCACGACGAAATAGAAATGACAACACTGCTTGCTCCTATCGTACAGGTTTGCGATGCCATCTCGGGAGCTCGCCCAGGTGCTCGTCGCGAAATAGTAGAAGCTTACATCAAACGTCTAAACGACTTGGAACAATTGGCTATGTCTTATCCAGGTGTTACAAAGACCTATGCCATTCAGGCAGGACGTGAACTTCGTGTCATCGTAGGCGCCGATAAGATAGACGACACACAAACAGAAAGTCTGTCAACAGAGATCGCTAAAAAGATTCAAGACGAACTTACTTATCCGGGACAGGTTAAGATTACTGTAATTCGTGAGACCCGTGCAGTAAGCTATGCCAAGTAAATAAGCTCATAAACATCACCCCTACCATAAAAAGAGGTGATAATACATAAGAAATATCTTATTAAAGTTTTACCCTCGTTACAACATGTGTAACGAGGGTAAAACTTTATATAAAGCGTTTTCAATAACAGCTTGGCAAACTCAATACACTTCAATAGAGACCGCACAGTTATCATTCAAGTTCGAAGATGCGACATTGATACATCCAATATTCCCCTCCTGCCAAAATATCATGTCGATAGGTCCATAAAACGAGCAAAGTCAATCGTTTAATGTTAAAAATATTTTCAGATAGCCTCGTAAAACAAAAGAAAAGCCCTTACAATGTTAAACATTGTTTATTCATAGTAAGTTTTTATGTTCTACAACATAAAAACCAAAGAAAGTCCTTATCTTTGCATCGTAATAAAAAGATATAGGATAACAGAATCTCCAAAACGTGGAGATATAAAAAAAGGAGAAAAAAGATTATGAAAAAAATTATGAATGACGAAATTAAGATGTTACAGTACCGCATTCAACGCTTTCAAGCTATGGGTAACGGTGTAATGTGCCAAACCTTAAAAGGTCAATTGAAAAAGCTGCTCGAAGAGCAAGCTTAATTTTGAAAAAAACAAAAATTAGATATAGTAACAGGACCAAATTTCGGTTCTGTTTTTTTTTGCCATAATCCCAACACACAATGCAACTATAGTGTTGCCATTTCTAACAAACCTATTATTTGTTATGTCACTCTATCAAGGCGTTTGTTATCATAGCAGGCTAAACAAGTGTTTTGTCTAATGACTTATTCCGCGAGAGGTATACGATAACCGATTATTTCTTTTCTATAAATGGAAACCAAGCCCAAAAAGTTGATCCAAAACCTACCTTAGAGTCTACTCCTATCGTACCGTGACAGACATCTACTATGGCTTTGCATATAGATAGTCCCAAACCAGTACCTTGCTTTAGAGAACCTATTTTTTCAAAGCGTTCGAATATCTTGCCTTGAGATTCAACAGGAATTCCAACCCCGGTATCTTCAACTAAAATTTTGATTCCATTTTCTACAGTCTGATAGCTCATTTTGACATAACCCTTCTCGGTATATTTGAAAGCATTGGTAACAAAATTGGCCAGAATCTGCAAGATACGATTTTGATCGGCATACACTAGACATCTCTCTTGCGGCAATTTGCAAATGAATTGAATGTTTGAATTCGGATTCATATCTTTGAGTGACGAATAAGATATTTCAAATAGATTGGATAAATCAAATGTATTACAGTTCAAATCAATGGTACCCGCTTCGATACGAGACAGATCCAGAATATCGTTTATAATATTCAATAGCATATTACTGTTTTCATTTATAATTCTTACGAATTCCATTTTCTGCTTTTCATCGGCAAGATCACCCAAAAGACTCGAGAAGCCTACAATCGCATTAAGCGGAGTACGGATTTCATGGCTCATATTAGCCAAGAACTCAGACTTCAATCGATCGGCTTCTTCAGCTTTTTCCTTTTCTATCTTCAATTCTTTCTCCTTATTGATGGCCTCTGTTACATCTTTACCTGTTACAATAACACACTCCAGTTGCTTATCTGAATTGTACAGCGGATTGATTTTTGTTTCAATAAATCGATTTTCTTTCCTCTTTTCGAACGAGAAATGAGATCCATCCTCTACTACATTGAAGCAACTCTCTATTATTCCACTATACGGGCGAAGATCTTCTGCATCAATCAAAAGATCTTCTAATATCGGATTCTTATAAATCGAAATATGAGACTCGATAAGCCTTTCTTTATTTTCAATATTAAAAAGCTGACAAGCCAAATCGTTTATATCGACCAGCCATCCATCTTTATCAAAATAGAGAATACCAATCATGGCATTGTCAAAAATGGTTTTATATTTCTTCAGAAGATTTATTCTTTCATTCTTGGCTATAGCTCTATCGGTAACATCCTTATGCGTACCGATAATCCTAGCTACAGAATTATCATCAGAATATTCTATATTGATATTCAGTTCAATATATTGCCATATTCCTGCGTCTCCATGCTCTACTCGAATGACAATAGATTTGGTTGGTAATACACCCTTTGAGGCATTAAAAATGGCGTTCAAGATCAAAATCCTATCATCCGGATGAATAAGTTTCAACTGATCATCCAACAATCTTCCGTCTGGTGGAAACCTTTCGCTCTCAATATTATAAAATCTCTTCTGCACAATATCATATCCCCAAATATTAATTTCGCCAGCTTTTAAAGCCAAAGACATTTGATCGTTTTTTTGAGCCAATATCCTCTCTGTTTTCTTCACCCTATTGCGCAAAAACAAAACAATAAAATAGAGCGAAACAGCCAAAGAAAGCAAGAAAGCCAATACCCAATAGACTACTGTTGGAATTGCAATCGTTTCATGTTGTTTGAACCATTTGTCTGTGATCGTATCAAAAGTTCCATCCCTTTTCATCGCATACAATTCCTGGCTCATCAACTTAAGCAAATTTTCATTACTGCCTGCCATACAATACTCTTGAGGAGCAATACCCAAATCAACCAATTTCAAATTATGTAATTGATATTTTCGAATATAATAAACGGCAGACTCATAATTACAAAAGCCGGCATCATAAGATCCTTTTGAAACTTTCTTCAATTCGTCGAGAGCACTATTTTCGAGTAGTAACTTACAAGGGATCTTCTCTTGCTTCAATATATCCAACGACCGAGTGGATTTCTCTACTCCAATCGTTTTGTTTTGCAAATCAGACAATCGACTGATTGAACGATCACCTTTGCGACACACTATAACTTTTGATATATATTTGATCGTTGCGCCAAACTTATAGATTTTTGCACGTTCATTAGAAAACATCAAAGAAAGCAAGTCCGATTTGCCTTCGCGTAGGTTATTGAGAGCTGTCGAAAAATTATTTTTCTTAATAATATAGGGAATCTTTTTCCGATGAAGAATTGTTTGTAGGATTTCCATATTATATCCATCAGGTTTACCTTCGTCGTTAATAAAATCAAAAGGTGGCAAATTCCAGTTTCCCTCTATTACAATAGGCCGTTTAAAAGAGTATTGACAGGAAGCATGCAGCGGCGCAGCTATAAAAATATTGCAACATAAGAAAAGCAATATGGACAGTATCCAAAATTTCATAAGATATTTTTCGACGTTTTAGTTTATGTATATTGATGTCATCAAGATAGTAATATGATAATTTATACAAATATAAATACATTTTCTGAGAAATTTACTCCTTTCGATATTTTTCCGATACATCACTCACTTTGAAAGTAGTAGGGAACAAAAATATTATAAAAAATATCATTTCATTTTAGTATTACATAAAAAAATAATTCACTAACTTTGAAGGCTAAAGATTCCTTTTGTATAGAAAATTACTCAAAACAATTATATCGATGAAGAAACTAATCTTTTTTGTATCCTTTATATGCATATTGCCAGCTATAGAATGTTGCATGGCACAAACAACTACGGCAGTCGAAACGAATACCGAAAAGGCAAAAAGGATGGAGTGGTTTGATCGTGCCAAATTGGGTATTTTTATTCATTGGGGTATTTATGCTGTCGATGGCGTATCCGAAAGTTGGTCGTTTCACAACAACTACTTGCCCTACGACCGATACATGGATCAAAGCAAACGCTTTACGGCATCTAAATACGATCCTAAGAAATGGGTGGACTTAATAAAAGAAAGCGGTGCCCAATATACAGTGATTACGGCTAAACATCATGACGGTATGGCACTATGGAATACAAAAGCCAGCGATCTGAACGTAGTAAAACAAACTCCTGCCCGACGAGATTTGATCGTCCCATTCGTCAACGAAGTCCGTCGCCAGGGATTAAAGTTAGGATTATACTACTCCCTACTCGATTGGGCTAACAACAACTATCCCAACAAAACAAATACAGAAACTCGCTACCAAATAAAAGATGATCCTGCGCGTTGGGAGAAGTTTGTAAAATTCAATTTCGTCCAATTGTCAGAATTGAACAAGAATTTCAAACCGGATCTATATTGGTTTGACGGTGATTGGGAACAAAGTGCCGAAAACTGGCATTCCAAAGAAATAGTAGACCTTTTGCGCTCTACCAATCCGAATGTCATCATTAACTCAAGAATTCAAGGATACGGCGATTACGCCACTCCCGAACAGGGTATCCCCATTGTCCGTCCCAAAGATCGTTATTGGGAACTCTGCATGACAATGAACGACTCATGGGGATTCCAACATACCGATACGAACTTTAAAACCCCTTTCATATTGTTGCGCACATTTGTAGATTGCCTCAGTATGGGCGGTAACATGCTAATGGACATTGGACCGCGCGAAGACGGAACAATACCAGACGAAGAAGTAGCGATACTGAAAGAATTCGGACGTTGGACCTCTAAGCACAGAGAAGCTATTTATAACACTCGTGCAGGCATTCCGAATGAACATTTTCAAGGTTATACCACACTCAACAAAGAAGGCAATGTGCTCTATCTCTACCTTCCATATCGCCCCAACGGACCTGTTGAAGTAAAAGGACTGATGAACAAAGTAAACCGGATATGGGTCGTTGGCAATGGAGCCATGCTCACTTACAAAATATACAATAAAAACTACTGGAGCGAGGTGCCGGGGAATCTTTATATTGACGTGCCCGAGAGAGTGCTCGATCCGAGTATCACTGTGCTAGCTATCTTGCTCGACGGACCTGTGAAATTGTATCGCGGTTCCGGTCAAGTTATCACATGCAATTAATAAAACTTCCTAACAACATATTAAAAAAAGAGATGAGACAAAAATTTTTCTTATTACTATTCTGTTTTGTTGCTGCTCTCACGGCAAATGCACAAAATAATTTATTCAGCAAATACGAGCGAATGCTCACCCTTCCTGATGGATACGTATGCTACCGTACGGCCGGGAAAATGAAGATTGATGGTAAACTGGATGAACCATCTTGGCAGAAAGCTGCTCCCACTGCATCGTTTGCAGATATTAGCGGAAAAGGCTTCCCTACCCCAAAACAAGAAACCCACGCCAAAATGTTATGGGACGATAATTATCTATACATCGGAGCAACTGTGCACGAAACAGATATCAAAGCGCTACTAACCAAACGCGATACAATTATCTATTACGATAACGACTTCGAGGTTTTTCTGAATCCGGCAGGCGACGGACGCAACTATTTCGAGTTCGAGACCAATGCCCGTGGCGTACTATTCGATCTGACTCTCGACAAACCTTACCGCTCGGGAGGTAATTTCTTTATTCCATGGAACTGTACAGGAATAAAACTTGCAGTATACCGTGACGGCACACTCAACAATTCGAAAGACAAAGACCGTATGTGGACAGTAGAAATGGCTATTCCAGCCAAGTCACTCGCATGGAACTTTAACAGTCCATTAGCCGCGGGAAAAACGTGGCGTATCAACTTTTCGCGTGTAGAATGGAGCGGAAAGAATGCCGATAACTGGGTTTGGATGCCAACCGGAAAGGTTGACATGCACATGCCCGAGCGTTGGGGGTATCTTTACTTCTCGAACAAACAAGTTGGAACAACAACAGAAGAGTTTCATTATCCCTACAACATGACCGTATACAAATTATTGTGGAGCATGTTCTACGCACAATTGGATAAACACCAGAAAGACAATAATTATCTACGCACCGCAAAAGATTTCTTCCTGACAGAGGCCGAAACGAAAGATCTTCCCAAAGGTTCGACGATAAAAGTGAATGCTACAGCCGATAATTATGATATTGCCATTACACTGCCCGACGAGAAAGTAGAATATACAGTCAACCAAGACGGTAAATTTGCGATTGAAAAGATAGCCCCCCGCATCGTTAAGAACTTTGTCTGGGTGGGTATCGGTAAATACAAACCCGAAGAGTTCAAAACGTGGTTTAAGCTACTCAAGGAATGTGGCATCAGCGGTGTCATGTTCGAAGGTTACAACGAAGAAGTATACAAATATTGTCACGAAGCAGGACTTGAGGCGCACTATTGGAAATGGACAATGAATCGTGCAGAAGTAAGAGACATCCATCCCGATTGGTATGCTGTGAACCGTAAAGGTGAATCTTGCTATGACAAACCGGCCTATGTAGACTATTACCGTTTTCTATGTCCCAACCACGAGGGCGTAGCCGAATATTTGGCCAACGACTACGTAAAAATAGCCAATCTACCCTATGTAGACGGTGTACACTTGGATTACGTGCGCTTTCCGGATGTAGTTCTCCCCGTCAGTCTGTGGAAGAACTACGGCATCGAACAAACACAAGAATTACCTCAGTACGATTATTGCTACTGCGATGTTTGTCGTGCCAAATTTAAAGCATTGACAGGCAAAGATCCAATGGACATACAATATCCGATGGAAGATCAATCGTGGCTAAATTTCCGATACGACGGTATTACCAAAGTGGTAGACGCAATCACCAAAGCTATCAAAGCCGACGGAAAAACAATATCTGCCGCTGTATTTCCTGGACCCTCAATGGCCAAGAAGATGGTTCGCCAAGATTGGGGCAACTGGTCTCTAGACGCTTATTATCCAATGATATATAACGGATTCTACTACGAAGGTCCCGAATGGATAGGACGTTCGGTCAAAGAGAGCGTACAGACAGTAAACGGTAGAGCCAAGATTTATGCCGGTCTGATGTTCAACGATATCAAAAATGACTTCGAAAAAGCCCTTGACGAAGCCTACGATAATGGAGCATCAGGTGTATCATTCTTCGACGGTCCTAACGAAGAATACCTACATAAGTTTAAAGAATACCTTGACAAAAGAGGTTTTCAAGTAGCCAAATAACCAAGCAATAACAGAAGTATGAAACTCAGAACAGTCTTATCGACGGCACTACTGTTTACAGCCATCACCTTATCGGCCAGTAACAAACCGGCAAAAGTTAAAAGCATGCCGGCTTATGGTGACCGCCATTTACAAGTATTCAATAAAGAGAAGATACAATTTCTACCTAAGATTTATACGACCAACTATTCGGCAGCCGATGCTCAAGGCATTATCCACCTGACGAACGGACGTATTGTCTTAAAGAAAATCACGCTGCCCGACTATAAGCGCAACATCTCGGCCAGACTAACCGTAAAAGTTGCTTCGAACGGCGACCGTTGGGATAAGTCGGGCTCCGTGTTTGTTTTGCCCAAAGCTTCGGCCATCAACTTGATGAATATAGCCGAAGGAAAAGCAAAGTTTCCGGCAATAGACAGTACCAAACTCGAGAACATGGTAGGCATCGTGCCTGGCAAAGACTATTTGCCGACAGTAGAATTAATGCGTTTCATGACCCCCTTTGGAGTTGGCTATTATAGCCGATCGGACACAGCGGCAACCAGCAAACGTCGTCCTGTGTATATTCCTAAATGGGCCGACGAAACCTGTTGGATGCAAGATATTACAGACCTGTATACGCTATTGAAAGGCGAAGTATATATAGGAGTGTTCATCGACACATGGACACCCGAAGGATATGTAGCCAGCGTTGATATAGACATCAGAGAAAGTCGCGTTGCCGACGATGTGATGCCCAAACAGCATGTCGAACCGCTCTTAAACACAATCTACTATATCGGTCAAGAATATCCCGACATCTTCGCACGCAAGAATGTTTCGGTTTATTTTACTATTCCAAAAGGAGCCAAGAACGTACGTATCAAATACATCACTACCGGACACGGAGGTAACGATGGTGGCGACGAATTCACCCCGCAACGTAACATTCTCCGTTTGGACGGAAAAGAGATACTCAACTTCGTGCCATGGCGCGACGACTGCGCATCTTTCCGTCGGTTCAATCCATCGTCGGGTGTCTGGCTCATCAAACGCCGCGCATCTTATATAGGCGAGAAAGGATACGAAGAGAAAGAGATCGAAGAGCCTATTGCGTCGTCCGATCTCTCACGTTCCAACTGGTGCCCGGGATCGGATGTCGTTCCGCAAGAAGTAAAACTCGGTAACATCGGTGCAGGTAAACACACATTTACGGTGAGCATACCCAAAGCACAAGGACGTTGCAAAGAGAATCTCAACCATTGGCTTGTATCAGCCTACGCAATATGGGATGAGTAATAATAAAAAGGTTCAATAAACATGAGGAGGAGGAACAGATCTTATTCTATTCCTCCTCTTTACGTTCAAGAGACTTTAAACAGCCGATAAACAAGAGCTTTTCGATTTTCCACCTTGAACAAGCTCTCTATATTTTATAGGAGACAGTCCTGTATGTTTTTTGAATGCGGTACAAAAATAATCAGGATTCTCAAATCCCACATCATAAGCGACTTCTTGACTTGTCAACATCGTGTCGGTAAGCAGTTCCTTACTTTTCTGAATTCTTAGTTCTTGTATATAATGGTAAGGCGAGAGCCCTGTATACTGTTTATAGATACGCCTGAACCAAGAATAGCTCATAGACATTTCTTTAGACAATGCTTTCAGGTCAATATCATTCGTGAAGTTTTCCAATATTCTGATTTTGGCTTGATTAATCTGATTGACAACTCTCAGATCCTCAAATTTGGAATGCTTATCTCTGGCATAAGCGATTCCGATAAGATGACTGACAATACCTGCCAATACTTGCTGGAAGCCAGACCGTTGTTCAATTGCCGTAGTTATGGCCTGCTTATACAATTGAACGATATCATCGCGTATGCCTACATTAAACAGAGGTTTCTGCACACTAAAGAAACCATTATTTACACGTTCCTCTATATCTTTTCCTCCAAAACCAATCCAATATTCATCCCATCCGGTCGAAACATCCGGTTGATACGAATGCCATTCCCCGGGAAATAATAAAAAGATAGTCCCCCCATTTATCTCCGTACTTTTGACATTTGTAGAGACAAAGCTACCCTTTCCTTGAGTAATATACAATAATTGGAATTCATTGAGCACGCGCCCCTTATTGGTCGAAAATAAATATTGCGAAGGATGATTGTGAGGCGGATACAAAGTACCGGGAGAAATTTGTTGATGGCCTACATTTTTCACGGTAATTCCCCAGAGCAAATCTTGTTCATTTGACACCAAGTATCTTATCAGAATAGGATCTTTCATATTAATATGAGCATTGAATAATTAGATAGTATGTTAAAAAAGAGGTGGTATTCCAAACCATTTTAAAGTAAGTATTTTCATTTATCCTCCCTTGTATATGCATCGCTAATCTTATTAACCGGAACATACACCATAGAGGTACATATCATCTCAAATCAGCATAATAATTATTATTAATTTCTATAAACGCTAGCAAATTTTATTTTAATGACCAACAAGCTGAGATCACCATTTTATCAGTTTTAAAATTACCTTTCATACGAATCGCATACAACCAAAATATTCTTCCATTTCAGATATGCCCAAATAATATTAACAATCATAATAGCCATACTGGCTATCATTAGTAATTCGGAACTGTATATCATTTCATTTACACAAAAAGTATCTTTATGATTTTCATTATTTTATTCATTTTGCATAAACGATATTTTTCATATTTCAAATTCAACACGACAACAACAAAAATATAAATAGCCACACCAATAATTATGAAAAACACAAATACAAACACCAGTTATCATTCATAGCAGCCAACCAAGGTACTTTCATTTTCATGCGTTACAAAGATTTAATTAATTGATACAAAGCTACAGTATTATTATCTTTTTAACAAATACATTTACGCATTTAAATATTCGATTTGCGAAAAAATTCAGTATAATACGTATGCTATTCAAATAACGTCTTTATTTATTCATAATTAAATAAAGACGTGGTTGCAATGACTTCTATATATTGTCACGGTGACATAAGGACGTGGCTTGCGACTCACGCTCGTGAGTCGCAAGTTTCATAAGGGAGAAAATTTATTTTCGTCCTTATGAAAATTTGAAAACATAAGGACCAAAATATTGTGAGATCCTTATGGCATTTTACGCTATTATAAACTCACTTCTCGAGCTGAATAAATTGCTTATTCAGTACATGTCGTAGCCATATCATTTTATATCTATTAATTCGTAGATTGGTATCCGAAATTGAAGGTCTTGTTCAGAGCTTGGAGTCGACCAATGCCAAAGGAGAGAGCTATGTGGAAGTACATATTACACCTCCATTGGAAGAAGTCGAGAAAATGTATCGAACGATCTTTTCCAAAGAAAGAGCAGCAGAGTTGATTGATTATCGTTTTGTCTGTCTTTTGCAATTCAATACAGTTACCCAAGAATTAAATCATGTAGTGTTTTTAAGTCTAGGAGATAGAAAACTGAGATTGACATTGGATGAGTTAAATCGTTTGGAAAAAAGATATAAGTCTTTAAAGTATAAATTTCAGGTAGTCAATGATGGGATAGTGAAATGTTTCAGATCATATAGTCTACCAATAATATTTAAACGAATATACGATGATCAATATTGGAAACAAAGAGAATAAATCTGCCAAAGCAATAGTAGCAAAAATGCACGAATCGGACGATTGACAACGCTAAATACAAATAGTCTAATTCAACCAATAAGATTCATAGTATATATAAACAGCAAAAGCTGTAGAATTCATCTCGCTAAGAAAAGAATTCTCACAGCTTTTGCTTATAAATTTACGTTTACAATAATTCTGGAGCAGGCTTTATTCATCTGCCGCTGCACCCTTATTCTGAGTGAGCTTCTTATTAATCTGAAGTTCTCTGTATGGAATAGGGAACAAGAGTTTCTGTGCCGTAATATTGTAAGTACGGCTTGTCAATCCTGTATCTACAGACTTAATATAAGCAGCATAATTGGTCATCACTTCGAGAGCTTTTCCTGTACGTACAAGATCATACCAACGATGATTTTCGAAAGCAAGTTCATGTTTGCGTTCATTGGCCACTGCATCTGCATCAACAGATGTCAAAGGATCGAGCCCTGCGCGAGCACGAACCTGATTGACATAGGGAAGCGCCTCATCGTTTTTCTGTTGATCGACCAAGCATTCGGCTAAAAGCAACAAAGCATCTGCATAGCGATATACCGGCCAATTATCATCGGTATTGAAAGCTGTATTGTGAGTGTGATGGTATTTATTCACAAACGGCAGAGCGTTGGGATATTCACTGATCGATGGATCGCCCGGCTGAAGTACACCATCTATCTCCATATTTCCATCTTCGGGATCGATCGTTCCGACAGCATAATTTACAGACACCGGAAGACGTTTGTCACCGGGCTCGTAAGAAGCAATCATCGCATCAGTTGGTACATTCCAACCTCCTGTAGAGCTTGTATTGGCATCTGTAGTTCCTGTCAGCACGTTTCCATCCCAAGATCTAGGCATGAAAGAATAGAGCCAATCACTCTGCATTCCATAATTGCCTTGCATATACTGGATAGAAAAGATATGTTCAACACTGTTTTTCATAGAAGTATTGAATACATCGGCATAATTTTCCAATAAGTCGTACTTCATCTTTGTGATATCTTCAAGTTGCTTTTGTGCCTCTACATAATCCTTTTCGGGTTTTGTGAGCAATACGTAAGCATACAGCATTTTGGCTGCTCCCTTCGTTGCCGATCCATCTTGTGGAAAAGAGACGGTAGGCAACTTATCGATAGCATCTTTCACATCAGAGATAATAGTATCATACACTTGGTTTGTCTCTGCCTGAGCAGGGAAAGCATCGGCAGCATTCGTAACGGCATGTAATTGAAGCGGCACCCTGCCAAAGTTTTGAACTAGCTCAAAATATGCGAATGCACGGACAAACTTTGCTTTTCCAATAATATCATTCTTGAAATCATCAGAAAGGTTGGCTTTGTCTATATAATCCAATATCGTATTTGCACCGGCAATAATACTATAAGAAGCTGTTTAAAAATGGATTAAAATAATTACTATGTAATCACTTATTATATTGAATATCAGTTGGTTAATTGAGGTATTATTCGTAACTTTATGGTTACTAATACATCAAGTTATGGAACAATATTCAACCAACCTCACTGATAAACAGTGGCAATTTATAGAAAAAACTGTGAATACACAAAAAAGAAGACGAAAATATTCTATTCGCGGCATTTTTGATGCCATTCTCTACTTGCTCAAAACAGGTTGCCAATGGCGTATGCTCC
>JAYRGW010000024.1:0-52566 GCA_041907665.1 Bacteroidaceae bacterium | reverse complement strand
TATTGATGTAAATGGACAAAAATCCATCAAGGTTTCTGTTACACCTGTTTACACTCAATTCACCGAACCTCAATTCTTGTTCGGAGCAACAAAAGATGAAATATATGCAAAAGTCGGAACAAACTACTCATTGTCAAATGAAAGTGGTATCGCTTATACTACAACAAATGACAGAGTAAGAGGTTATATATATCTATTAAAAGACGGAAAGGTTTCATCTGTAGTAATGGTGGTGAGTAGTAGCTATTTCAGCAGTCTGACTGATTTTCTTCTTGAAAGGTATGCACCGGCTACATTTTCTGAAGAGAATTATACGGTGTTATATGTAAATGCGCTAACTGCAGATAAAATTACCATGATTATTGGAGAGCAGGTATATTCTGCCTCAATAATATACGTTGCTTATTTGCCCTATACCAATTCAAAATCTCGTTCTGCAACAAATAGCGAAAGTGTTAAACTACAGGTTAAAAGTTTACTTGATAAGTTTATTTTAAGATAACAGGTAGGCTGAATATTTTATCCTAATAATAATTCAGAAAAATACAATTTATAAAAAAATATGTGATGAAAAATATTTTTACTATAGCAATAATTTTAGCTTTTACTATTACATCAGCTAATGCTCAAAACATATCAAATAACTGCTATCGCGGTTATGTTGATGCAGGCTATACTTTTGGTATAGGTGATTATGATTTTGGAAGATTTGAAGTAAATACTTCTCATGGGTATCAAATAAATCCATATTTGTATGTAGGTGCAGGTGTGGGACTTCATTTTATGTCTTCTTACAAGACTTCTGGAATGGACATTCCTTTGGACACGAGAGATAGTAAGGTTGATATTCCTGTATTTGCCAACGCTCGATGTAATATCCTAAAAGGAAAAATTTCTCCTTTCATTGATTTGAAAGGCGGTACTTATGTCAACAACAATGGCGGTTTGTATGTCAATCTATCTGCTGGTTGCCGTATTGCAACTAATTTCAAACAAGCTGTAAATATCTCTGTAGGTTATACCACCGAGAAATTGGAGTTTCAAACATTCTCTCATTTTACAAGTAATTACAACTTGAACTACATAAGAAAACCGGAAATATATAATGCAGAAGGAATAACTCTAAAGATAGGTTATGAATTTTAATATAACAACGATTTAGTCAATCATTAATACAATAAATTTATGAAAAAGTTAATCATATCAATCGCTCTGATTTTTGGAGCTTTCATGACAGTCAATGCACAAATACTTCGTGCTGATGAGTTGGAAAAATACGCCAAAGAGAAATTTGGTGATAAATGGGTAGAAGCTGCCACCAATCTTGGTTCTCAGCTCACATTGGATAAAAACGAGGCCATTACATACGTTCAAGTAATAGAAGCCCCCGGAAAGACAAAAGACCAGCTCTATGTTTTGTTGAACTATTGGTTTACATCTACATTCAATGATGCTAATTCTGTAATTAAACTAAATGACAAGGAGCTTGGAACAATCATTGCACAAGGCTATGTAGCTGATATTGCTCAACACGCGGGTGGAACAAGCACATACGATGTAAGTATAAGACCAGTCATCAAATGTGATATTAAAGAAGGGAAAGTTCGAGTTACTTATACCGTGCCTTTCTATTCTGTTGTTAGGATGATTGGAGGTGGATGGATGAGTGCTCTTGGAGGCTCAAAAACACCTCCCACACGTTCTGATGAAAATTGGACACTTGATACATGTTTTCCTTTTGCTGCAAAAGATTCTCACAAAAAAACTTCGTGCAAGGCACTCATAATGGCGCATGCTTATTCAAACGTTGTTCTGGACAAGATTGAAGAATGTCTTAAGAATGGATTAACAGGTAATGAGGGCGATAATTGGTGAACATTTTACACATATATTTAGTACGCATTTTATTATTTATAATTAAAATATTATGGAAAAAAACTTTTCTCAATTTTTAGAAAACTTAAAGTTGACACCCAATCAAAGGGAAGATGCTAAAAGAAGTATGAAGGTGTTATCAACTGTCTTGCACGACATTTTTACGATAGAGGTAGAAATGATAGTGATCAATACCTATTTGGTTCTTACAAAACAAAAACTGCGATACGTCCAATTGAAGATGGTTCTGATGTTGATGTGCTTTTCAAAATTGATAATAATTCTTATGAAAAATACATGGACAATGCATCAGGAATATTACAGGAATGTCGTAACGCATTAAAAGATACCTACTCTACTACAGAAGAGATTCATGCTTGGGGTAAGGTCGTATTGGTGAAGTTCTCTGATGGAACGCACAATGTAGAAGTATTACCAGCATTGGAGAATGATGATTCTACATTCCTTATTCCAAATACAGAAAACGGTGGGAGTTGGGAAACTTTCGATCCTCGTTCACAAATAACTTCTTTTCAAAAAAGTATTGATTCGACAGATGGCTTAACGAGAGATTGTGTTATGATGATAAAGAACTGGATTAGGAATACGACAACAATGAAATACAAATCATTTAATGTAGTCCAGGATGTTATTTCATTTGTGGACTCTATTTATTCAAATGGAAAACGTAGTGAGAAATATGATGTTGTAGTACGTGATTTCTTTAATTATTGGGTGAATCGACTATCGGACAAAGATGAAAGGAAAAGCCACTTCCAGACAGCTTTAAATCGGGCCAACAAGGCTGTTCAATATGAAAAAGATGGCAAGCACATCGAAGCTTCGGAAGAATGGCGTAAAATTTTTGATCCTAAATTATTTCCTCATTCAGATAAGAATGAAGAGAGAGAAAATGAAGTAAATAGCTTTTCAACAGCCCCAAGACCATGGTCACATTGACGTATAATGAAATATCATGGTTGTGGAAGGTTCAACCGGGCTTGACTTATATACACGGTGCCAACCTTTTGGCTGGCACCTTCAAGTTTACTGCTCAATATAGAACTCTTGAAAAAATAACAGATTCATACGATTTGGTTATAAGGTTTACTTCAAACGGCATTCTTCCTGAAGTCTATGAAATAAAGGGAAAGGTTGCAAGAATGGCTAAAATAGCAGGTAAACAAATAGGAGATTTCCACGTCAACTCAGATGGAACCCTTTGCATGATACGTGAAGATAAGGTATATTCAATATACAAGAATGGTTTTGATCTGAAGTTATTCATAAATCATCTTATGACACACTTCTATTGGATATCATATTATGGGATATATGGCAAAGAGCCCTGGATAGCGGAGGAACACGGGTATGGTTATTTATTAAATAAATTATTATGGACAAAATGACTTTAGTATTATATCGACAAATTGCAGATAGATATTGCAAGATGGCTTGGACCCACAAAATTCAAGAGAAACAAGCCGATCTGCATCTAAAAAGGAACCGTTGGATTCGAAATGCTAAATGCTGGCTGACAGCAATTAGCACATGTGGTATTGTTGCTATATTCTTTATTACAGATAGTTTTTGGGGTAAAGTTATAACCGCAGTCATTTCTGCTTTGACAACATTTCTCTCATGGAGGTATCGTGATGGTGAATTGACAGAACTTGCAAATGAAAATAAGAGCTTTGCAGCACAAGCACACAATATACGAAACAAATATGAATCATTACTTTCGGATATAAAATCAGGCTTTTTATGCGATGGACAAATTTCAGAACGAAGAAATTTCTTGGAAGAAGAAGAGGATGGGTTGTTCTCAAAGCCAATAGCCCCACATACGACAGATAAAGCTGTTAATGCTGCCCATAGGGCTCTAATTGAGAAACAAGAGTCTACGACAACAGATGAAGAAAGAAATAACATACTTCCTGATTTTTTAAAAATAAATAAAGATGAGAATTCATAGTACTATCTTTTTAAGTCCCTATTATCATCAATATCATTATATCGACTCTTGCCACCAACTTCCCATTCTCTGTTGCCATCTCGGGAACCTGCTTTGTGCCTAAGTAGGTTGGCAATAGCGTTGATGATATCTTTGTTAATATGTATGTCCATTTGTCGTCTGGTTGGCAGTCTTGTCTGTGAATTAGCTCCCGATTTCAGCCGTTGAGTGTCAAATCCATAGTCTTCCATACAGATTATGGTGTGATTATGAAAGTCAATGCAATATGTCTTATTATCTGCTTGAGAAATATACATACCACTTTCAAATACTGACGAACGCAAGTCTGTAATTTTTGTATCTTCAAAGAAACTTCTAAGTTGATTGACTGTTGTCTCGGGATGTTTTTGTGAGGTATCTACAATGGAGATTTGTTCAGCGTCTTCTATTTTTCCAAATTTGCAGAGTAAATCACGCTCAACTTCATTTATAGGTGAGAAGGATTGTAGCCATCGGAGTTTATCATTGTATCGCAATGTGTTGCGGATGTTTTCATTCAATAAGATACGTTCATTTCGAAAAGCAATGCGCCCCTTCGTGATATAGCTGCTGAATTGTCGCCAGAGCATTTCGTTCAAGTCGTAGGTGGATAGTTTACAATTATCTTCAAGCATTGAATCAATGAACATATCTATCTTGGTAAGTCTTTCTTCTCGACTTTGAAAGTTAAGTATCTGTTTCATAGATAATACTTCACTTCCTTTATGCACGGTTTTGTTCTTGTGGTCTATAATCATATAACCATACGGTTGATCCTTTGAACCAAAGAATATGAGGTCAACACCGAAACGCTTTTTCATCATTTCCTTCAGTTCATCTTTGGTCGCTGCCATTTGGTGATATTTGCGAAGAATGGCACGTAGTTGATTTTTGCGCTTTCGCTCTGTTTCATCAGGCAAGTTATATTGGGTCGTAAGAGATTTAATCGGTATCGTTCCTAAGATTCTACCACCACGTTTAACGCATAACCGGTCATCTTTCTCGAAGCATTCGTATCCTCCAGATTCAAAAATAGCTTTAAACTGACTGATACTGGAAAATCTGTATTGAAGTGTTTGTGCCAACATTTGCTGCACCTTTTGGCTTTCGTCTTGAACAAGTAGCTTGTTGATGACCTGCTGAGAACGAATACGTTCATGATTATGATCTATCTTGTGTCCGTCTGGGGCAACACGACTGGTGATGATGTGAATATGATTGTTGGCGGTATCGTGATGAGAATAGATAAGCAATGGCTGACCTTCTTCGGCATACCCCATTTCTCTAAGATATTGATGAGCGAAGTCCACTAACTGTTCTTTGGTATATTCATCTCCACGACAGGATATCGCCAAATGAAATTGTGGCCGGCGTATGCGTTTATTGATCCGTGATGAGTATTCAACTAAATATCGTTTCAAGTCATCAGGTGTGTACTTGCCAACGGCACCTACAAAACCGAAATTGGTCATCTGTAGCAATTCAGCTTTGCCTTGGGAGACTTTTCGCTCATTGTAACCAACTGCATGAAAATTGGAACTTGATGAAAGAATAGTAGCTATCATTATTATATCAATGGTGTAATGTTTGAATGGAGCAATGATGGATTAGTATAACAGTACAATCATAATTTAGTCAATTTCTTGGCTATTTGATGTTGTTCCCGCTTAATGTCACAAAGAAGGTCCTGAAGCTCTTTTATTTTAGGAAAAAGCACTTGTTTGAAGTATGGCAAAGTAAGCTCTTCCCCGATGGCAAGTTCATTGGCTCGTTTTACCACTTGATTAAAGTTTCCACCCATCCAGGACAGATCTTGTTGATATTTTCGGTATAAGACAACCATTTCATTGAGAGCATCAAATTTTCCGATGGTTGCTTTATCATCAAAGATTTTGATGGCATCCCATACCATGCTGCTAATTGTCCTGTAGTTAACAGCTTTCTCTTTCAATAGTCGTTCTTCTTCGGGCGACATTCTTATCCACAATCGTTTCGTCTTGCGTCCCATTTTCTTCTATTATTAAAATGCCGAGTTGCGAGGGCATTTTCCCAACTTCACAGAAGTTGGCAAGTTACTTTTGAAGACGAAACTCCGTTTTGTCCGCACAAAAGTACAACTTGCTAAACAAATTCTGCAAAGCCGGTTGAACCTCCCACACATGGCTCTCCATTCAAAGTTACAAAGATAACTTTAGGGAAAAGATGTTCATCACGAAATTAGTTACGACAAACCGATAATAGATGTAATTGCTGACTGCTTAAATGAAATAATCATTGATTCAAATAATGCAAGAATATATAAATAGGACATTGGTACAATGTATCATTACATTATTCGAGTAATGCTATATTAAACCATTTATCTCATTGAAAATCATTGCCCTAATATTCGTTTTTCTCATGATAATTTAGTAACTTTGTTCGTATAAATATAAATGACCATGTCTGCTTTAGAAGGTGCCATCATAGGGCATTACATAGGAAAATATATAGTGAACGCGATCATAGGATTTTTCAAGATTGTGTTCCTCGCCTTCAAATTAATATTCATCATTTTGAAGTGTGTATTCTATGGCATCTCATGGCTGATACAGAAATCCGCAACAATCAAGTTGAGGTGATTGCTACGGATTATATAGATAAACGTCTTTATTTTATCGAATCCTGCAATTTTGTAGAATACCCATTGATGGTACTCTTCAGAATCTTAGCATAAATCAGGATAATACGGACCAAGCATTCTTGCGATACCTTCAATCGGACACGTCGTAGGAGATGACTAAGGTCTCAAAGGAATGTCTAACAACGTGGAACGTCAGATTGGTGCTCTTTGTTTTCACCTTGATTCAATTTGACACATTCGTAAGGAGCAATCAGGATTATGTTGGCTATGCGAAGATAACGCAAATGGTAACCAATTACAAAAGTATCTAATAAAACATCTCAAAAATCGTTACTGGTATATAGCAAAAAACACCAGTGAAAAAACACAAATTTGTTTATTTTGTAAGAGTGACATCCATTCTATCAAGACAGAAACATAACAGTACTTGGTGCTGAAGGATGTAAGTGTAATCAAAATCGCGCCAAATTGCCACATAAGGTGCATTATGACCTTAATGTTGTATTAGATTTCATTCAACATCGTGCTTGACAATATCCTATAATAATCTGTCAATTTTATTGCTAAAGTAAATAATTCTGTCCGAAAAACAAAGTTTTTTCCGGACAAATCAAAGAAAATCACATAAAAGTTTGGCATGTCCGAAAAAAAAATGTAATTTCGGACACTATTTCAAAATAAACCTATGGTATACAGTATATCACAACAAATTAAAGATGTCATTCTCAGAAACGGAACAGACAAGTTTTATACGGCAGGAGACTTTGCGGATTTGCATAATGATCCTGTCGTTACAAGGACATTGTCGCGGCTTGCCAAAAGCGGTTTTGTCATCCGCATATCTCAAGGTATCTATTTGTATCCCAAGCAAACTGAATTTGGTCCCAAGCTCCCTACCGTGTATGAAGTGGCTAAGACCATTGCTAAAAAGGATAAATCTGACATCATCCCATCTGGAATGACCGCCTTGAATGAGCTCGGACTTTCTACCCAGATACCAATGAAGGCGATTTATTTGACCAATGGAACGCCAAGAACTATTAAACTGGGAAAAAGAACGATTGTTTTCAAACATTCTGTTCCTAAAATGTTTTCATATAAAAGCAAGACATTTCCCATGGTGGTTTTGGCCTTGAAGGAAATAGGTGAAGAAAATATCACTGAAGAAATCATTTCTTCCCTAAAAGAGGTGCTTTCAAAAGAAAAAAAGCAGGATCTCATAAGACATGATTACAACCTTGCTCCACAATGGATAAGGAAGAAACTTTTACTTTAAAAGAACAATTATGCCAACAATTAAAAAACAAACATGGGCAAATCTGTCAGTTGATAATAAATTGACAATATTAACACAAGTTGCAGCTAAAACAGGCCTTCCAGAAAATGCCATTGAGAAGGATTTTTGGGTAAGCATGGTTCTGAAAGCTCTCTTTTCCTTGGAATATAGTCATAATTTAATATTCAAGGGTGGCACTAGTCTGAGTAAGGGCTGGCAACTTATAGAACGGTTTTCAGAAGACATAGATTTGGCCATTAACCCTGTGCAGTTCGGTTTTAGCGGAACTACAATTATCGTGAAAAATCAGCGAGATAAACTTCGTAAGGCTTCCAAAAAATTTATCGAAACGATCTTGAAGGATGATTTAAAAAAAACCATTGAAGAAATGGGACTAAAGAACTATTGTTCTATCGAAGCTGAGCAGGTAAAGGAATCTGATCGTGATCCTATGGTGTTGTTTGTAAATTACAAATCTGTTCTCAAAGAGAAGAACACCTATATTGCAGAGAAGGTTAAACTTGAAATTGGTTGTCGCTCGCTGGTTGAGCCGTCGGACAAAATCCACCTTCGCTCAATGATTGCATCAGAAAATCCTACTGAAAACTATTCAGAAAAAGAATTCCCTGTTAGGGTTGCTGTTCCCGGACGTACATTTCTGGAAAAGGTATTTCTCTTACATGAAGAGTTCAATCGGCCAAACGGCTGTGTCAATTTAAATCGTCTTACACGCCATATGTATGATATAGAAAAAATGATGGATAAACCTTTTGCCAAACAAGCAATGGAAGATCCGACTCTTTACACTGAAATCGTAAAACATCGGAGTATAATGACGGCATGGTCAGGGTTAGATTACAAGGACCATCATCCTTCAACAATATGTTTTGTTCCACCAGCTTCCGTTCTTCCAAAATTGAGGGATGACTATAAAAAGATGCAGGATAACTTCATTTATGGAGACTCTCTTTCGTTTGAAAAATTGATGGAACGACTTCAGGAACTTCAAAATAGATTTAGGAACCTTGAATGTAATACAGAATTTTTCAATAAATAAATCGACAAAGATTAGATATCCCCAATTGCCAAATATAGGTATTAACAATTGCTGTTAATGCCACTTGTCGATTATATTAGCAAGTCATCGTTAGTGTAAACATACAATCGAAGGTGAAATGATTTTCTCCAAATTATCAGATAGATGTCAGCAATAACTATTATAAAAATACTCAAGTAAGTATACTTGTAATGCATTTTTTCATTATACCATATTATAAGAGAAATAAACAAATCCGCAACAACCTGATAGAGGGCTGCTGCGGACGAAGAAGGGGCATATCTGGATTTTATTTAATAACCTTCTCCAATAGGGTTGAGTACTCATTGATGGTAGTCTTCAGAATCTTAGCATAAATCTGTGTTGTACGGATGTCTTCATGACCTAACATTCTGGCTACATCTTCAATAGGCACGCCATGTGAAATAGCTAAAGTTGCGAAGGAATGTCTGGCAACATGAAAGGTCAGACTCTTGCGAAGTCCCATGGCATGTTGAATGAGATGTAAATACTCATTTCCCTTTTGGTTCGTAATTTTGGGTAGGTTGTAATTGTACTTCTTCAATACTTCCATTGCCGGGGTTAAGATAGGGGTAAAGAACTTTGTACCTGTTTTGAGCCGTTCGCCATCTATATAGTATATGTTGCCAATCTTTTCCGTCATCTGATCGAAATTGAATACCTGTACATCACAGTAGGCAAGTCCGGTATAGGCAGCAAAGATGAAAAGGTCTCGTACATGGTCCATAGGCTCCGTCAACTTAATTGCTCTCAATTTGTCCAGTTCATCCTCTGTGAGAGGTTGACGTTCCTTGCTTTTACCTCGGCTCAACTTGACACGTTCGTATGGATCAACAGGAATCATATCGGCCATTCGCAGATAGCGCGTCACTTTACGAAGGTGTTTATGATATGTGTGCACAGAAACGTCCGTTCTGGAACCATCATGCAACCATTCATCAAATTCAAGAATGTTTTTAGGAGTGAGGTCTGCAAATGTTTTGATTTTGCCGAAACGTTTCACTGCCTCCAAAGTGCAGATTTTGTGCTTACGAGTGCCGTCACTGAACCTTTCCTTATCAATGCTCTCCTTCAGATAGATAATGAAGTTTGTCGCTTGATCTGTCCCTTTGTAGAAATTATTACTTCTGGATTTCTTCTTACTTAAGTAATAACTTTCAAACTGTTGAACTGTCATTTCGTCATCGAACAAAAGCATTGCTGAAATGATGTCTTTACAGCGCTTTAGCTCATTCTGTACTTCTAATGACGAAATCATGTCTTTAAGCTCATTGGGTCTGCACTTACCAAGTCCAATGAACTTACGACCTGTGCGACTCAAATAAATTTGGATTTCAACATAGCCAAATCCACATTTTTCAACTGTTTTTCTTCTGTTAAACACAACAGAAACTCTTTCGCGTACCATATTAAAGCGTTTTTATGCGGCTTTCGAGTTTATGGAAAAATGGAAAAACAGCGAGAAAGCTTGTATCACAATTTTTTGTATCACACACCTGTTTCTGTAACACATGTTGTATCACAAAACCTTCCCGAGAGGTCTTTTTTGTTCCCATTAATTCCCGTTAGCCGCGGGGTTAAACATTGGCATTAATCCCTCTAAACCAACGAATTGGAACGCAAGTGTATGTATATTAACGAAAAAGAGGGACACCTTTCGGTATCCCTCTAAATCCGTCTTTTGTGATCCGCTTGGGGCTCGAACCCAAGACCCCAACATTAAAAGTGTTGTGCTCTACCAGCTGAGCTAGCGGATCTACTTCTCTAAAAGCGGGTGCAAAGGTAGTTCTTTGTTTTTAGAAAAACAATTAATTTAGAATAAATTTATCGTTTATTAAACGTTTGTATTAAAATTCAGTTACAAACCAAATTTTAACTAATAAATCTATCAAATTCGTTGGATAATGTTTCCCTATTTAAATTAATATTAATTACCTTTGTGCGAAAATAGTCAGAGAAAAGACACAAACTTTTCTTAATATTACTAATTAAAAAATATGTAATCGTATGATTAAAAGAATGTTATTTTTTGCTTTGTCGTTGTTGATTATTTCAACAGCTGCTATGGCACAGGTGACTACGTCTTCGATGAGTGGTAAGGTTACAAGCAACAGTGTGAAGGGAGAACCGATCATTGGAGCTTCTGTCGTTGCTATTCATGAACCTTCCGGAACTCGTTATGGCGTCGTTACCAATGTTGATGGACGTTTTACCATACAAGGTATGCGTGCTGGCGGTCCCTACAGAATAGAAATCTCTTATGTAGGTTATCAGAAGGCAATTTTCAAGGATATCAATTTGCAGTTGGGCGATAACTATTCTCTAAGTGCGTTCTTGAAAGAATCATCACAAGTGTTGAATGAAGTTGTCGTGATCGGTAGGGTTAATGCAAAAATGAAAAGTGATCGTGCCGGTGCTCTTACAAATATTGATCGCGAACAGATGGCTATAATTCCTACAGTAAGCCGAAGCATGAATGATATTATGCGTTTGACTCCTCAGGGTGGAAATACGGGAAATGGTTTTGCTGTCGGTGGCGGTAACTATCGTCAATCTTATGTAACGGTCGATGGAGCAGCTTTTAATAATGCTTTCGGTATCGGTTCTAATTTACCTGCCGGAGGTTCTCCTATTTCGTTGGATGCACTAGATCAGATATCCGTTTCTACCACTCCATTTGATGTTCGTCAGAGCGGTTTCACTGGTGGTGCAATCAATGCAGTGACCAAGAGTGGTAATAATAACTTTTATGCAAGTGCCTACTCTTATTTCAATAATGTTCACTTGCGTGGTCACAAAGTTGGTGATTATGCAATGGCTCGTAATCAGGATCATACCTCTGTATATGGTTTGTCGATAGGCGGTCCTATTATTAAGAATAAATTGTTCTTCTTTGTAAATGGTGAATACGAAGACAATATTTCGGCTGGTCCTTCGGGATATTCTGGTAAAACGTCAGCGGCGGGGTCTATTGATTCTGACGGTTGGAGCTTGAGTACGGGTAATTTGCATCGTCCTACAACAGATCAGATGAACATTATCAAAGATTATTTGATGAAGACATATAGTTATGATCCGGGACGCTACGAGAATTATTCGCTTAAAACTCCTGCTTATCGTTTGATGGCTCGTTTAGATTGGAATATTAATGCCAACAACAAGGTGAATTTTCGTTTTTCTCGTACTCACATGAAAAACTCTAATGCTCCTTCTTCTTCAACTTCTCCAATGAAGAATACAGCTATTTATCCTGGTGGTAACGGTTATAGTTCTGGTATTAATAGAACATCTAATGCTGCTTTATATTTTGAAAGTTCGCGTTATATGCAGGAGCAGAATTTTACTTCTTTTGCTACTGAGTGGAATTCTCGTTTGATGCAAGGCGCAATGAATAATACTTTGCGTTTGACCTATTCTTATCAAGATGAACCTCGTACTTATGTAGGTGGTGCTTTCCCCACGGTAGATATTTTGGAGCAGGGCGCTGTATATACCAGCTTTGGTCCTGATCCTTTTACTGCAGGCAATCTACGCCAGGTAAAGACTTTCGTTGCAACAGATGAATTGACTTATACACTTGGTAAACACAACTTGTTGGCAGGTATCCAATTTGAACACAATAAAGCTGTAAATGGCTTTATGCAGGGTGGAAATGGATATTATGTGTATTCATCATGGAACGATTTTGTAAGCGGAGCCAATCCTTCAGCTTTTGGTATCATGTATTCTAATGCTAAGGATAATTCTCAATTTCTTGCTACGATGAAGTATCAACAATATTCATTGTATTTCCAAGATCAAATGAATTTGTCTGATAATGTGAAGTTGACAGCAGGTTTGCGTTTTGAGATGCCTCATTACCCTAAACTCGAGAACAACTATAATACACTTTTTGCAGCTCTGAAATTTGGTGATAAGCAATTTGCTACAGATCAGCTTCCAAGCAATAAAATAACCGTTTCTCCCCGTGTAGGGTTTAACTGGGATTTGACTGGTGAACGTAAATACATTGTTCGCGGTGGTACCGGTTACTTTATCGGTCGCTTGCCTTTTGTTTGGTTAGTATCGGCTGTTGGGAATTCGAACTGTGGACAAACCTCATATTATTCGAATACTACTGTGCCTATTAAGTTTCAGACAAATGTAACTGATATTGTGAATACAAATCATTTGTCTCAAAACCAAACAATTCCACAGTCTCCAACGATTATTGATAAGAATTTGAAGATGCCGGCTGTATGGAAGTCTTCTTTGGCTTTCGATGCCAAATTGCCTTATGATATCGACTTCTCGGTAGAAGGTATTTTTAGCAAAGACTTCAATCCTGCTATAGTAACCAATGAAGGTTATTATTATGATACCAAGAATAATCCGACTCTTACGTTGTCGCCTAACGATGTTCGTAAAACATATAATTCTTATATGAGTTGGATTGATCCTAACTTAAATAAAGCCAGTGGTAGCCAAAACGTATATTATATTACGAACGCCGGTCATAAAGCATACTATTATTCTATTACGACATCGTTGGCAAAGAAATTTGATTTCGGATTGAACTTATCTGCTTCTTATGCATATTCTAAAGCAAAATCTTATGGCGATGGTATCGGTGATCAAGTTTCTTCTGCTTACTATACCAACCGTTATTCTGTAAATGGTAATAATGATATGGAGACAGGTTATGGTACTTATGTAGCTCCAAATCGTATTGTTGCTACCGCTTCGTATCGTAAGGCTTATGCTAAACATTTTGCTTCTACCATTTCTCTTGTTTATGAAGGTATGAATATGGGATATGCAGGTGGATACGGTTCAACACGTTATTCATATACTCTTACAAAGAATCTTGTGAATGATTATGGTTCTAACAATTTGATTTATATTCCTGGTTCTCGTGATGAGCTTGATAAATGGACTTTCTCGGATAAGATCTACGATAGTAATAGTAGAAAATATGTTGATTATACATTAAACGGTAGTGTTTATACTATTCAACAACAGAAAGATGATTTCTGGAATTACATAGAACAAGATTCTTATTTGAAAAAGCACAAAGGTGAATACGCAGAACGCGGTGGTGCTACGATGCCTTGGCATCATCAACTCGACTTTAAGTTCTTGCAAGATTTCAACTTTAAGTTGAATGGCAAAATGAATACTCTACAGCTTGGCGTAGATATTAAAAACTTGCCTAATATGTTGAACAGCAATTGGGGAATTTATAAGAGTGTTAATAATATGACATTGTTGTCATACGATAGCAAAGTAGGATATAACTTCCAGCAAAATGGAAAGGCAAGACTAACATCTACTTATTCAAAGTATACAAGTTTTGCTTCTACTTATTCTATTCAGTTCAGTATTCGTTATATATTCCATTAATATATAATGTATCATAAATAAAAAAGGTGGCCAATTAGGTCACCTTTTTTATTTATAGTCTATAGATAATGTATCTTGCTAATTGAGCTTATCTAAATGGATTAGGTTATCTGCTTGAATAAAATGATATGTATTATTACCTGGCAGGAATAATCGTTATTCCGACAAGTTCATGATACGACTGATATACTTTCCTATAATATCGAACTCAATATTTACTCGTGTTCCCTTTTTGATGGAATGGAAGTTGGTATGCTCGAAAGTATAGGGGATAATAGCTACCTGAAAGGTGTCTTTTGTGGGATTGCATACAGTAAGGCTGACTCCGTTTACTGTTACCGAACCTTTATCGACTGTAAGGTAACCATGTTGAGCCATGGCTTTGTCGAAAGGATATTTGAACGTAAAATAATAGCTGCCGTCGGCGTCTGTAATATCAATACATTCTGCTGTTTCGTCAACATGCCCTTGTACAATATGTCCATCCAATCGGCCGTTCATTATCATGCTGCGTTCAACGTTTACTTCGTCGCCAACGTTCAAGTCGCCAAGGTTGGAGCGGAGTAATGTTTCTTGCATGGCAGTTACGGTATATGAATCGTTTGTCTTGTCTACAACCGTAAGACAAACGCCGTTATGAGAAATACTCTGATCTATTTTGAGTTCGTTCACAAAATCGCAATGAAACGTGAAGTGAATATTTTCTTGTTCTTTGCGAATAGCCTTTAGAGTGGCTGTACCTTCAATTATTCCGGAAAACATAATGGTTTGCTATTTTTAAGTTGTTAAATTATAATTAATATATTATCGTTATAGATGGGGCAAATATACAATAAAAAAATGGGATCACCTGCAAAAATAAGGGGACTTAAGCATTCGTATTGTATCAATAAGACTTTCGCCCCTGTGATATAAGCAGAATGTCGTCTGTTAGTTTTCTCACCGGCTTCTTTGAGATTGATTCAAAATTACAAACCTCCAAAAACAGACGTATGTCGCAGCGGTAACTAACGGATGTTACTGCGGTAACTAACAGAAGTTATTGTAACAACTAACGTTAGTTTCGTCGACAACATCCGTTAGTTACCGCTGCGACATACGGTTGATTTTTTGAAGGCAAAACAAGTGTACAGACGTCGTTGTCATATGTTAGTTTTTTCGGTGACGTCCTTAAGTTTTCGGAAAAACTAACATACGACAACATTTTTAGGAGCATATGACGTTTTGGAAGGACAAAGACAATACAGATTTGTTTGATGTCGTCGGTTCTTACCGATACTTAAAGATACCTCGTGTAGATATGTAAAACCTTGTTTTTTCTATTATAGTTACGAAAACGTTTCTGTCACCGTTACTGACTGTATATCAGTATTATACGTGTGAACGACGCCAAAATGGGACACGAAAAACATGTTTTCTCTCAGAGAATCAATGCGTTATGATTTCTCTCAAATGTGCCCTGATAGTGGGCGATACAAGGGGGTACTGAAAGTTGGCGTGAGAGAATTCTTTTTTCGACCTCGTTTTCAGAAGTGAACATGGAAAGCAAAACCGATACTATTTTAACCATACCGAAGTGATACTTTCAAATGCGTGGTATCGTCACTGTGTTTCCCAAAAATGATAATGACGAACATAAAAATTCATAAGGACGAAACTAAAAGTTTGTAACTAGAAACATTTATTTTCGTCCTTATGAATTTCTCTCTGTCTATCAATGGATTATATGTAATGTGTCTATGTTGCGACTCTGATTCTAGTTACATGCGAGCGATGGAACTATAGCAAAAATAGTGCTCTGCAATACTCTATAACCTATGTTGGGATAAGAAAGTATCAGAATATCGGAGAATGTTCACTTTGGGATCTGTTATGAAAAATGATTGTATGCAAAGGATTTTATCGTTGCTTTCTTTTGCTGAAATGGGGTGATCAGTCCAACTCTTTGCATGAAAATAAGACAACATATATGCGGCTATTCATACCCATATGCGTCTATCTTTTTCAGACTACTCAACCTGTTCAAACTTCATCATTATCACATTCGGTCTTTGCACATATTGCTTAGTCCCCTAACTTCGACTGATGAGTTAAAAAATGTAGCATCGAAATATAGTAAAGTAAGTACATAAAAAAAACGCGCCTTTTCACAAAGACTCGTTTTTCAGTTTTCAATAGGTATTAGTTTTTTTTAAGGTAAAAAGATTGTTTTCAGGATAACGAGTGCAAAGATAATACCTTTTTTTGATATAAACCAAGTATTTTTATATGTCATAAAACATATTTCGGGTATTTTCTGAAAATATTCTAAAAAGAACAATATTTCGCACTCATCTGTTATTGGGTGTAAAGGTAGACAATATCTCTATATAATTCGAGAAATGAATGAAATAAATGACTTTTTATTTGTCGAAATAATGCTTATATGTTACTTTTGCACTATTATTGCGGAATTTTAAACTAATAAATATGACTGAAAGTACGAATGAAGCTTCTTGCGAAAAACGAAGTCTTAACTTTATAGAGGAAAAGATTTGTAAAGACTTGGCCAACGGAAAAAATTCCGGGCATCTCCAAACACGTTTTCCGCCTGAGCCCAACGGCTATTTACATATAGGTCATGCCAAAGCTATTTGTATGAATTTTGGTATGGCCCTGAAGTATGGCGGTGTATGTAATTTGCGTTTCGATGATACCAATCCTACAAAAGAAGATGAAGAATATGTAGAAGCCATTAAAGAGGATATACAATGGTTGGGGTATCATTGGGGACATGAATACTATGCTTCGGATTACTTTCAGCAACTTTGGGATTTCGCTGTTCGTCTGATAAAAGAAGGCAAAGCTTATATTGACGAGCAGACTTCAGAGCAAATTGCTCGTCAAAAGGGTACGCCTACACAGGCCGGTACGGAAAGTCCTTTTCGTAATCGTCCCATCGAAGAGAGTCTCAAGCTATTTAATTTGATGAATAGTGGGGAAGTAGAAGAGGGAGCCATGGTGCTTCGTGCAAAGATTGATATGGCAAATCCTAATATGCATTTTCGTGATCCGATCATATATCGGGTTGTGAAACATCCGCATCATCGTACAGGAACCAAATGGAAGGCTTATCCGATGTACGATTTCGCCCATGGGCAAAGCGACTTTTTTGAAGGCGTTACCCATTCACTTTGTACGTTAGAATTTGTTGTTCACCGTCCTCTTTACAACTTGTTTGTAGATTGGCTCAAAGAGGGTAAAGATCTCGAAGATAATCGTCCACAGCAGATAGAGTTCAACAAATTGAATTTGAGTTATACGTTGATGAGTAAGCGTAATTTGTTATTGCTCGTCAAGAACGGTTTGGTAAATGGTTGGGATGATCCTCGGATGCCTACTATCTGCGGTTTCCGTCGTCGTGGCTATTCACCCGAATCCATACAACGATTTATCGATAAGATAGGATATACGACTTACGATGCTTTGAATGATATTGCTTTGCTTGAAAGTGCTGTCAGAGAAGATCTGAACGAACGAGCTACTCGTGTGTCGGCGGTTGTAAATCCGGTAAAACTGGTTATTACTAACTATCCTGAAGATGGGGTAGAGGAACTTGAAGCCGTCAACAATCCAGAGAATCCGGAAGCAGGAAGCCATACGATAAAGTTCACACGCGAGTTGTGGATGGAACGTGAAGATTTTATGGAAGATGCTCCAAAGAAATATTTTCGCATGACGCCTGGTGCCGAAGTGAGACTGAAAAATGCTTATATCGTGAAGTGTACCGGTTGCAAGAAAGATGCGAATGGGAATATTGAAGAAGTGTATTGCGAGTACGACCAGAATACGCGTAGTGGAATGCCCGAAGCTAATCGTAAGGTAAAAGGTACGTTGCACTGGGTAAGTTGCAAATATGGTATTCAGGCAGAAGTTCGTCTTTACGATTGTCTTTGGAAAGTAGAAAATCCGCGTGACGAATTGGCTACGATATGCGAAGATAAAGGATGCTCATCTCTTGACGGAATGAAAGAAATGATCAATCCAGACTCATTGCATATCTTATCGCAATGCTATGTAGAAGAGTTTGCCGCTTTGCAAAAGCCACTTTCATATCTGCAATTCCAGCGTATAGGCTATTTTAATGTCGACAAAGATTCTACTTCCGATCATCTTATATACAATAAGACTGTTGGATTGAAAGATACGTGGGCAAAGACTGTGAACAAAAAATAATACTAATATTTTATTTTGATATTGTATGCAGACCATGGTGTTTATTCAATGGTGTATTGCTCACCTTAATTATTGGACCATTACTTTATTGATGGCTATAGAGAGTTCTTTCATTCCGTTGCCATCGGAGATCGTTGTACCTCCGGCTGGTTATATGGCGGCTTCGACGGGTGAAATGAATATCTTTTTGGTTATTTTGTTTTCTACATTGGGATGTGTTATTGGTGCGTTGGTCAATTATGGATTGGCATATTGGTTAGGTCGTCCTATTGTGTATAAATTTGCCAATAGCCGTTTGGGACATCTTTTCATGCTCAATGAACAAAAAATATATAAATCGGAAAGTTTCTTTCAACATCACGGTTCTATTTCTACCTTTATAGGTAGACTTATGCCGGCAGTGCGTCATTTAATCTCTATTCCTGCAGGATTGGCTAAGATGAAGCTTTCCAACTTTATTATTTTTACTGCGCTCGGCTCGTTGATATGGAATTCGATATTGGCTGTTGCCGGATATTATTTTGCAAGTGTCATACCTCTTGATCAATTGCATGAGCATATTAAGGTATATAGTACTAAAGTAGGCTATGGCTTTTTGGTTATCGGAGTATTGCTTGTTGCATACTGGATATATAAAGGAATGCGCAAAAAATAGTGAGAAAGTAAAACGTGGTGAGAAAAGTACACTACATATTATTGTTATTTTTCATACTGCTTTTTTCGAGTAGTATAAAAGCTCAGAAGCGTTATTTCACTATCTTGGGAGAAGTCAATCAACCCGGTACGTATGCATTGCCGGATGATGGCGATATGAACATATTGGAAGCATTGGCTCAAGCTGGTGACATGACAGTTTTTGGTATGCGTAATAAAGTAATGGTAGTACGGCCCGACAAAAAGGGGAAATTTTGGACGAAGGTGCTTAATCTGGACAAGCGGGCGATTATTAATTCGCCCTATTACAGATTGCAATCTGACGACAGAATATTTGTAACCCCTAATGAAGCGAAGACTAAAAGTGCGAGCTTTGGGCGTAGATCTACCATTTGGGTATCAATGGTTTCGACAGCTGTGTCGGTAGGAGGACTTGTTATTTCTAAACTGAAGCCATAAGTATTTCTGGTTTCGTTTGGATTAATAAACTTTCTCAGCAAAATATTTTATGTAAATAAATAATAGTATATCTTTGTAGCTGCATCTATTTTTTCTAACTGAAACAATGACTAAAATTAGAAGTGCCAGTAAAGAAACACTGAAAGATATTGCTTGGAATACGGCATGCGCAGTTCCAAATCACGATCCGAGTGTGGAGCGGTGGGATCCTTGTGGAGCTTGGATTCGGTACGCAGATTTTGAAAATCATAACAGCGATTATGGTTGGGATATAGATCATGTGTTTCCTGTAGCCAAGCTGAGATATCACAAAGTTCCTCGTATGCTTTGGAATCATGCTTTGAATATTCGAGCAATGCATTGGAAAAATAATCTGAGTAAATCCAACGCATACCCTTACTATACGGCGACTGTAGAACATTGTGATAATATTAATGTAATCATAGCCAAGGGATACAATGTAGAGGAAGCATTACAGTATCAATTGCGTACGCTTTTTAAAATACAAGATTAGATAAAAATAAATTGAAATAAAATGAATATAGCGATTATTGGAACCGGATATGTCGGATTGGTGACAGGTACTTGTTTTGCTGAGATGGGAAACAATGTAGTATGCGTCGATATTAATCTGGACAAAATCAATCAGCTCAACAAAGGAATTAGTCCTATATTTGAGCCTGGTCTTGACGATATGATTGTGGCAAATACTGCTGCCGGTCGTTTAAAGTTTTCTACTGATGTTACAGCTTATCTTGATGATGTAGAAGTATTATTTTGTGCTGTAGGTACGCCTCCTGATGAAGATGGCAGTGCTGATTTGAGTTATGTATTGGACGTTGCGCGTACGGTAGGACGTAATATGCGCCGTCATTTGGTATTCACGACTAAGAGTACTGTACCTGTCGGTACGGCTGTTAAAGTGAAAAGCGCGATTCAAGAAGAATTAGATAAAAGAAGAGAAAAGATATCTTTCGATATAGCTTCTAATCCTGAATTCTTAAAAGAAGGCACGGCAATTAAAGATTTTATGTTTCCCGAGCGTGTTGTTATTGGGGTTGAAACAGAGAAGGCTCGAAAGATAATGGAGCGTCTTTATCATCCGTTTACGTTGAGTGGGTATCCTATTCTTTTCATGGATGTTCCTTCGGCCGAAATGACTAAATATGCTGCTAATGCAATGTTGGCTACTCGTATTAGTTTTATGAATGATATTGCTAATCTTTGCGAACGGGTAGGGGCTAATGTCGATTGTGTGCGGAAAGGTATAGGAAGCGATTCTCGTATAGGGCGTAAGTTCTTATATCCTGGTGCCGGTTATGGCGGTTCGTGTTTTCCGAAAGATGTGAAAGCATTGTTGCATACCGGTATTGAAAACGGTTATCGTATGAGGGTGATTGAGGCTGCTGAGGAAGTTAATAATGCTCAGAAATCGGTAGTGTTCAATAAGCTCTCTTCTATTTTTGATGGAGAATTCAAAGGTAAAACTATTGCTGTTTGGGGATTGGCTTTCAAACCTGATACCGATGATATGCGTGAATCTACAGCTCTTGTTGTCATTGATAAACTCTTGGAAGCCGGTGCGACGGTCAAAGTTTATGATCCGGCTGCTATGGATGAGTGTAAACGTAGGGTAGGAGATGTAGTGGTCTATTCGAAAGATATGTATGATACCGTTTCTGATGCCGATGCCGTGTTGTTGATAACCGAGTGGAAACAATTCAGAATGCCCGATTGGATTAAAATGAAAAAAATAATGAAAAGGCCAATCGTCATTGACGGACGCAATATTTATAATGTAAACGAACTTTTGGATGCCGGATTTGTATATTCTTGTATCGGAAAAAATGTAATGCACCAATAAGATATGAAAAGAATATTAGTTACGGGAGGAGCAGGTTTTATCGGCTCTCATCTTTGCGAACGGCTTCTGAAGGAAGGTAATGACGTTATGTGCTTGGACAATTATTTTTCCAGCAGTAAAGATAATGTGCGCCATTTACTAGATAATCATAATTTTGAATTGGTTCGCCATGATGTGACCGTTCCTTACTATGCCGAAGTGGATGAGGTTTATAATTTGGCTTGCCCGGCGTCTCCGGTCTATTATCAGATGAACCCTATAAAGACGATGAAGACGTCTATCTATGGCGCCTTAAATATGCTTGGACTTGCAAAACGTGTCGGTGCTAAGATATTGCAATCGTCTACTAGCGAGGTTTATGGCGATCCGGTAGTTTATCCGCAAGTCGAATCGTATTGGGGTAATGTGAATCCTATTGGAATTCGCTCTTGTTACGATGAGGGTAAGCGTGCATCCGAGTGTTTGTTTATGGACTATCATCGTAAGCATGGGGTAAAGATAAAGATCATTCGGATTTTTAATACCTATGGTCCTAGAATGAATGCTAATGATGGGCGTGTTGTGTCTAATTTTATTGTTCAGGCACTTCGAAACGAAGATATTACCATTTATGGTAATGGCGAACAAACACGCAGCTTTCAATATATAGACGATTTGATAGAAGGAATGACCCGGATGATGAAAACATCGGATGATTTTATCGGACCGGTGAATATTGGTAATCCAGGAGAATTTACTATTTTGGAATTGGCTCAAAAAGTCATAGATATGATAAATTCAAAAAGTAAGATTGTATTTATGCCTTTGCCGGGTGACGATCCTCAACAAAGACGTCCGGATATTGCCTTAGCTAAAGAAAAATTGAATGGGTGGTTACCTCAAATAACCCTGGATGAAGGGCTTCTAAAAACAATAAACTATTTTGAAAAGTCTTTGAAATAAATAAAAAGAAAATTAGTATAATGACAATTGCAACAGATTTTGACGGAACTATTGTAACCCACGAATATCCCCGAATTGGTAAAGAGATACCATTTGCTACAGAAACTCTTAAAATGCTTATCAAAGAACGCCATCGTATTATTTTGTGGACAGTACGTGAAGGTAAATTGCTTGATGAAGCTGTAGAATGGTGCCGTGAGCGCGGCGTTGAATTTTATGCTGTCAATAAAGATTATCCTGAAGAAGACATAGAACATTTGCCTCACGGTTTTTCGCGTAAGGTTAAAGTTGATCTTTTTATTGATGATAGAAATCTTGGAGGTATTCCAGATTGGGGAACAATCTATAGGATGGTTCATTCAGGACATCCTTATCGGGCTTTGGCTCGCAATGAGGACGATTGTTATGGAGAAAATACTTTGCCGAAGCGGAAATCTTTCTTTCAACACATATTTGGAATGAAAGAAGGGGAGAAGAGATGAATAAGAAGGAATCTCCGTTTCAACAAAAAAGCTCGGTGTGTGTCGGTAAATATTCTTTTATTCAAATTCTTGCATGAGATATTTATCGTTATAACTTCCATTCAACAAATATATATTTGTTGAATGGAAGTTATAGTTATATATATCGGAACCTATGCTTTAGTGGTAATATAGTACGTTTTGTTGAAAACAAGATTGATGTATGCATATCATTTTGTAGCTGTCATAATTTTAATACTGTCGGATGGGACATAAGTCTTTATCCATTTTGAGAATTTTTCCATTTCTCCTTTTTGCATTCGTTTTTGATTGTAGAGGCCTATAATGACTATCACGTATCTTTTTGTTGTTGTCTTATCTGTATTTACTTGCAAGGCTTGTTGCAACATTAGCGTTTGTATTTCGGGGAAGAGAATCTTTAGTTGTGGTAACAATGCTTTGCTTGTTTCCTCATATTGTGTATATCCTTTTAGTTTATCGTTCAGACTTTTTAATTGTTCAGTCTGCTCTTGTATTATTGAGGTGTAGTTATCATGATTGTCACTCACCTTTTTTATATTTCTATCCATCATCAGAATACTGTCAGACGTAGAGCCTTGTATAACTCGTAAATCGTATTTATTGAGTTGATAATCTGCCATTGTCTTTTTAATTTTATTCAAATCTTGATCTGTTATATTCTTTCCAACAGCAACAATTCTCAGAATTCGAGAATCTTTTATTACATCATGAGCAACTATCTGTGTGCCTTTTTCGTTGAATTCATTTTTTATAAATCGACTTACATTTGAGTTAAAAATACTTTCTTTTATAATGTTTAAAGTGATGATACCCGCAGGAATCATGGTAAGTATAACAATAATGACTGTATAACGTCTAAAAGTCTTATATCTATTGGGATCGATATTTTTCTTGTGTTCGAAATTGAGCATTCTTACGCCTATATATGTAGCTAGGCAGATAAATACAGTATTGATGAAAAATAAATAGAATGCTCCTAAAAAGTAGAAAAAATGCCCAGTTGCAATACCGTATCCTGCAGTGCAAAGTGGTGGCATTAGGGCGGTTGCAATAGCTACACCTGGCAGCACATTGCCTTTTCCCTTTGTGCATATTGCTACAATCCCCGCAGCTCCACCGCAAAAGGCTATTAGTACATCATATAGAGTAGGGGATGTTCTTGCCAATAACTCCGACTGCGCTTCGTCAAATGGTGAAATTAGGAAATATACTGTAGCTGTAATTACACTGATTATGACAGCTACAAAATAATTTTTAAATGCCTTTTTGAGCATTTCAAAATCGTTAATGCCGATAGCTAATCCCATACCTATAATTGGTCCCATGAGCGGAGAAATTAGCATTGCACCGATAATAACAGCCGTAGAATTGATGTTAAGACCTAATGAAGCAATAAATATTGCAAAAATGAGTACCCATAGATTTGCACCGTGAAAGGCAATGTCTTTATTAATGCTGTCAATAATATTTTGTTCGTTTTCTTTGTCGGCCATAATTCTAAAATAGCCTTTAGCTCTATTCCAATTGATTATTTTTGTCATTGTTATTTTGTTTTTCTAATTTTTATTTTGTCTGTCTAAGGGGGAGAAATCAAATCATCGTAGAAACTTTATTTGATATATAGTGTTAACGCTAATATCATATACAATAAAAAGATATAAGTCGTTCTATTTTGTTATACATTGGAGTGAAGTGGCTATTTGGGTATAATACCTTTTTCTCTGTTGTTTGGTGTTTTGGTATCTGTTCTTTTCGAATATAAATATAACATCATATATCTTTTTTATCTCTTGGTGAAAATAGTCAATTCTTATATTGTTGTTATTCATAAATTGTAATGCAAAATAGGCTTTTTGATCGAGAATACAAAATGATTTCAATAATATTTGATTAAATAGTCCCATAAAATGTGGCTGAGAATTGTCATAAGGGGCAACCGCATGTTGCTATTATCAGTAACATGCGGTTCAATTGACTACCATTTTTTGTGTTTATAAGGATATGCAAACAGTATGGCATTATGATCTATTACTTTTTTCTTTATTATAAATCCATTATGATAGGTGGAAACTGCAAAACAAAAATGATTGATCTATTTGTTCTGTGATTTGCGATATATGTGATATTAATGAAATATATTATCTATTTTTCTAATCAAATTGCTTCTTTTTATTGTATATTTCATTTTTTTTGCCGAATATTGCGGTTCCTAATTGTACATAAGTTCAATTAAGAAAAGATAAAGGTTTGATTGTTTTTAGCGATAGGCTAAACGTTTTTGTTTCAATTTAAGGTAAAGATATATGGGATTATTTGCAAAGAAAAGCATTAGTAGTCTTCTTTCCGAGACTTCCGATAAACATGGGATGAAAAGGACATTGTCGACAGGTGAATTGATCGCTCTAGGTATCGGTGTGATAATAGGTGCGGGTCTCTTCTCTATAACTGGTGTTGCTGCAGGCGAGTATGCGGGTCCGGGTATTATTATATCTTTCATTATCGCTGCTATAGGATGTGCTTTTGCAGGTTTATGTTATGCCGAATTTTCATCAACGATTCCTATAGCAGGTAGTGCTTATACCTATTCTTATGCTACAATGGGTGAATTTTTTGCTTGGATTATTGGATGGGATCTGATACTTGAATATGCTGTTGGATCTGCTACGATTGCTTCTAGCTGGTCTGGATACTTCTATGAATTGTTGCATTCTTTGGGCTTCGGTATTTCGCGTCAACTGATGATGACCCCTTTTGAAACAATGACGTTACCAGGTGGAGAAATTGTTCATGGAATCATTAATTTGCCATCTGTTTTTATTGTTACGATCATGTCTTTAATTTTAATACACGGTACTAAGGGGTCTGCTCGTTTGAATAGTATAATTGTGGTGTTAAAAGTCACTATTGTTTTGTTGTTTATATTTATAGGGTTTAAATATATAGATAAAGATAACCTGACTCCTTTTATTCCTACCAATCAGGGAACATTCGGCAAATTTGGATGGACAGGTATATTGAGAGCTGCTGGTGTCATTTTCTTTGCATACATGGGGTTTGATGCGGTCTCTACTGCTGCGCAAGAGACTAAAAATCCACAGAAATCAATGCCTTACGGTATTCTGGGTTCATTGTTGATTTGCACTGTTTTGTATATATTGTTTGCGTATGTGATGGTTGGTGTTGCTAATTATAAATTGTTTTGTGGTGGAGGGAGCGATTTGGCACCAGTTGCTACAGCAATCAATCACATGGGCAAGATGGGGGCTAACGGAATTATTATTCCTGCATACCCATGGCTCAATCGAATTATTATGGTAGCGATATTGCTGGGTTATTCTTCTGTAATTCTGGTTTTGCTTCTTGGACAGAGCCGAGTGTTCTATTCGATGAGCCGTGACGGGTTGGTTTCTCCCTTATTTTCTCATTTACATTCGAAATACAATACTCCCGCAAAATCGAATTTGTTGTTTATGATTTTTGTTAGTTCGATTGCGGCATTTGTCCCTGGCAAAATAATAGGTGAAATGAGTAGTATTGGAACTTTATTTGCTTTTATCTTAGTCTGTATAGGAATCATCATAATAAGAAGAAATCGTCCTGATATCAAGCCCGTATTTAAAACTCCATGGGTGCCTTTGATTCCGATATTGGGAGTATTGGTTTGTTTTTTAATGATGTTGGCTTTGAATATTGATACTTGGATACGATTGGTGGTATGGATGATGATAGGTTTTGATATTTATTTGATTCGGGGACCTAAATATAGTAAATTGTCTAAAAATGATTCTTATGTGGACAAACGTCGGATGCAAAAAGTTACGGCTATTTGCGGATTAGGACTTTGTGTATTGCTCGCAGTGTTCACCTATTTGCATCATAGCTTAGGTATGTCGAGCAATATTGATTTGATCGTTTTTAATGCAATTATAGTTGTTCATTTAGTCAATTACTGTGTTTTTATTTTCAATATTAGGTTGGTGGGGCAATTTAAATTGCTCTGTAGCTTTCTAAAAATTACACGATAGCTCCCCTTTCATAATATTCAGTTAGATATCTATTTGGATGATACCGCCGAAGGGGGTAAGGTATTCGATGGCGTGTTCCATCTTAAGATGTCCTGCATATATTTCGGCACACCGCAATACGCCACCGTGTGAGAAAATGGCCACGTTTTTGTATTGTTTTTGCTTTAATTGGTCCAAGAAGTTGGATACTCTTGCATAAATCATTTGGAAAGATTCGCCGTGAGGAATCTGGTAGCTAAGATAGTTTTTGTAGAACTCTTCTACAGTGGGATTTTTGAGTTCTTTTAGAGGCATCATCTCCCAATCTCCAAAATTCATTTCTTTCAATTGGTCGTTTTGTTCTGCATTCGGATAGCCACAGTAAGTTGCCAACTTGACACATCGGCTCAATGGGCTCGAATAAACTTTATCAAAGTTCATTCCTTTTAAGTTCTGGGCAGTGATGGCTGCTTCTTGTTCAAAGGTCTCCTTGAGAGCTACATCTGTGTGTCCATAGCATGTACCTTTCGGCACATCAGGTGAGGTATGTCTAATTAATGTTACTTTCATCATCAAATATTTATGTGACCAGCAAAATTTGCTGTTTAATTTAATATACTTTCGAATATTTATTATCCATCCAATGCATCAGCATATCTTGAAATATGGTTTATGTCGCAAAAATAATACTTTCTTGCGAATATTTATTTTTAAATCAGTATAATACCAGTCTAGTTGATTAATTATTGTTATACTATCCCTTTTTATTTTATAGGTAACTTGCCACAACCAAATTACTTTTCCAATGCTTGATCCAGCAATTCTTTCATTTCGTTTTTAAAGATGCCGGCTTCGTGAACTTTTTTTCCGTCAATATAGAATGTCGGAACATAGTAATAATCATATTGGTCTGCTATGTCTGGATGTAAGGTCTCCTCTATCGTCTTTATTTCTATATCTTTAAAGGCGGGATTCTCCTTCTTTAATTCATCGATATACTGAAAAGCTCGACGACAGAAAGGGCATCTCTCTTGATAGAACATTGTAATCTTTTTCATTGTTATTATAGATTAGTGATCATGACAAAGATAATGATATATATTTGATATTGGGATGATATATCCAAGTATTTTTATTTGTTATTTTTGCGTGTAATACATCCGGTTTTTATTAATAACTCTCATATATCTTCTAAAAAGTGTTATAAAACATACTTTTTTTATTGTTTTTCTTGCTAATTCATATAAAGTGCGTATCTTTGCATCAGTGTTTTTCATAGTATTAGATTTTAAGGTTAACAAGGTTGGAGTACAGCGGTACTCCTTTTTTTTTGTATTTTGATAAAATATTACTATATTGCCCACCTAATTAATACTTTACTGATATGAAATCATTTTTTATTTTTCAGATTAATTGGTCAGCGTTAAGCTTGCGTAAATTGGTACTGTCGGTGTTTTTGCTATTAGCTGTTTCAGCATCGGCATTTACTCCAACTCATTTTCGTATTAATGTTATTCGGATGAATCCAATGGCATACTCATCTCGTGATGTGAGCTATGGATATATGTTATCTGTTAAGAATGATTCGGTGAACCTATATCTGCCTTATATGGGGCGTGCATACCAATTGCCTTATGGGGGTGGTGATGGTTTGAATTTCAAGGAACCGATAAAGAATTTTAAATATAAAATTGCAAAGAAAGGGGGATATAAGATCTCTTTTGAAACTCGTCATGGACAAGAAATGTATAAATTCAATCTTGTGGTATATCCCGAAACAGGTAGCGCATCGATCGATGTTATTCCAAATCAGAGGCAGCAGATTAGTTATGATGCTAGGCTTGAGAGCGAAGAAAAGTGAACATCCTTTATTAATAACCTACATATAATTTCTAAAAAGTGTTATAAAACATACTTTTTTTAGAGTTTTGCTTGTTGGTTTATATAAAATGCGTACCTTTGCATCAGTGTTTTTCATAGTATTAGATTTTAAGGTTAACAAAGGTTGGAGTACAGCGGTACTCCTTTTTTTATGTCCAATATCTTCCTACATAACATTTGGATTTGAGAAGGAGAATGGATTCTTGTATATATCTTTTCTATTTGTTTTTCTTATTGGGTTGTGGTTTGAAATAATTTGTTTTTTGTGGTGAAGCACTGTTGACTTTATAGTATCTCTGAGCTTCTGGAATTTCTTTCTTAATTTGAGCTATTCGCGTGGCATCTGAAGGATGGTCGCTGAAAAATTCGGGAGTGGAATTGCCTGTCGCTGCCATTCTTGTCCAAAAACTGACAGCTACTTCTGGATTGTATCCAGCCATGGCTGCAAAGATTAGTCCCATGTGGTCTGCTTCACTTTCGTTTTTGCGAGAATACGGGAGCATCACACCATAGTTTGCGCCCAGTCCATATACTTGTTGGGTTAATGTTTGAGTCAAGGTTGGTTTGTTTGTCATCAGTACACTCAAAGCTTGTGCACCATAATTGGCAAGCAATTGGTGGCTCATTCTTTCTGCCGAATGTTTGGCTACCGCATGGGCTACTTCGTGCCCTAAGACTATGGCAAGTGCATCTTCTGTTTTAGTGTAGGGAAGTAGACCTTCGTATACCACTATTTTCCCTCCTGGCATACAAAAGGCGTTGGCTTCTTTACTCTGAATCAGATGGAATTCCCAAGCATAGTTTTGAAGTTCGGAGCTCATGCCATTTGCTCTGAGATAATTTTCTACAGCATTTGCTATCCGTCTACCTACGCGGGCCACCATGGCTGTCTGTACTGCATCGGTCGATGGTTTTGCCGTGGTCATATATTGTTTGAAACTTTGGTTACTTAGGCTCATTACTTCCGAATCTGATACCAATAAGAGCTGTTTCCTGCCTGTTACAGCGACGGTACTGCAAGAAGACAGTGTGATAACAATAAGCATGACGTTAAATAAAATACTGACTTTTCTCATATCTATCAAATTTATAATAGTTGTTTTATATCAAATGATACATAGCTTTTCGATTCATTTAGAAGAGTTCGCTTAATTCTGTCGAATTAGTTCTTTCCTTCTTTTTTGTCTGTATCTTTAGCTGGTTGTTGTGTATTTCCCTTGCGTTTGTTTGGAAGGGCCTTCATCTTGAAACGGTTCCAGAAAAACAATTCGCGCCATTTATCGAAGTCTTTCTGTAGGATAATACCTATACCTTGTGTCGTCAGATTGGTTTTGGTGTAGTATCGGTCATTTGTTTCATTGTATGCTTTCAGTCTGATTGTACCTGTACGGTTGAGCAGGAGTTCGGCTACAAAGTCACCGACAAAGTTAGAGTTGGTCAATGGATTGTCTCGATAGCCGAAATTTCCGTTGACTAATAATCTATTGTTGAGAAGGCGTCCCGATAGCATACCTTCTATATCCATTTCATTCCAGCCATTTTGTCCTGTACTAAGGTTGGTGCCGAAGTTCCAATTCTTGATGTTTATTTGCGATAAAATATTATTTAATTGTCCTGATATTGTTGATGACAAGACAGATGACATCATATTGGAATTTTGTGTAGTTGCATTGGATGATGTGTTTTCTTGGGTGTAGAATTTGCCGATACCAAGTAAATATAGAATTTGGGTGTTCATTTGCTCATCTGTTGCTATATAGTTTCTGACTAATGTCTGTATTTCGTCTTGTTCGTTGGGTAATTCTAGATTAAAGTTGATCGTCGGGTGGGGTAGAAGTCCCGTCAGAAACATCAAACAATTGACTCTTACATTCGTCTGCTTTACTATATTCGATGCCGAAGGAATTAAGTCCGTGAGTGAAGCAGAGTTCACAATATAAGATGCTTGTACATTGAGAGTCGCATCAAGTGGTGCACCCGAAAAAGTTATTGTACTTCCCGATTTGATGGTGAAATCTTTGCGTATAACTTGTTGGAGGCTGAATTTATAATCTCCTTCGCTTATTGTATAGGTTCCAAACATACGGAATGCTCCTTTATTATAGAATTCACAGCGGATGTTTCCGCTTCCTCTTGCCGTAATATTGTCTCCGGCCAATGGATCCATTATAATCTTTAATGTGGCATCGGGGGTTGCATTTACTTGCAAGTTAAGGTGAATGTCACTCGATATGTTGCTGAATGTATTATTTACTTCGGGAGTTGCAACATCAATACTATCTACATTTCTTCGTGGAGTTTTGTCAACGAAGGTAATAAACTGGTTATTAATGGCCGACGAAGTATTTCGATTTATATATACAAACGTAGAGTTGCTGTTTGTCTTGATGGCAGAAGTGATGTCGAGTCCTTTGCCTGCTCCTCCTTGTAGATTTACATTTCCTGTTGCATATACTTTTCCATAGAAAGGCAAATCTTCAGTTTCGTGCGTATTCATGACGAGCATATCTTTTAATCCTAGGCGAATATGATAATCGAAATTTTTAAGATATTTGAATGTTATGAGTCCATTGGCTACACCTTCGTGTCCTTCTGCGTCGTATATTTTAGAATTATTCAAAGCAATACTTGTAGGAGTAATGTGGAGCGAATCTTTTAATTCTACGTATGTATTGAGAAGTCCTATTTTAGCTTTAGCATTGGCCATTACACTACCATTAAGGTTTAATTGACTAAATTTGCCGAAAAGACGTATTTTGCCTGTGGCACGTCCGCTGAGATCGTCAAAGATAGAAGAAATGTAATGGTGAACCATCTTTAGGTTTGTATTTTGAGCCTCAATATTTAGGTCCAGTCCGTCTTTTGGATGGAGTGGATAAAGATAGCCTGTTACATGAGTTTTTGAAATATTGGGTTCACTGAGATGTGCATCCAAACTGATTCCTTGACGATCGTCATCCCATGCTGCAGCAATAGTACCGTCACCCAAAGGACCATTATTTAATGAGAAGTCTCGTACAGACAACAATCCATTGAGTTGAGGTTTCTGCATGGTATTGCAAACATTGATTTTACCACTGATTTCGGCTTTAAAGTCCACATCCTCAAAATTAAGTATCTTAAATAAATAAGTCAGGTTGATGTCTTTCATTTCGACTTTTAGTGTATCCGAAGGAGTCTTTGATGCTCTTCCGTCGACATGTATAAAGCGGTCGTTATGGCTAAATGAGAAGTTATTAACTTCAACCAAATCTTTATCGAGCATTACTGTCGAGGGATGGACTTGCCATGTTGTGTCGTTAATAATCACATCACTCGGTTTAATCTCTATAAGAGTTTTTAAATGGTTTCGTTTTGTCGATTTCAAGAAATGAGCCACTGTGAGCAAATCTCCACTGTAGGTTTGCTCAGAATTATTTCCCCAACTGAGTGTCGTGCTCAATGAGTCGTTATGAGCGTAAGTATTGAATTTATAACTCATCGCCCCATGTTTTCTCATTTGATTGAAACTAATCAAGGAGTGTAGCTTGCCAGAAGGGTTTTCACAAAGTAAGTATCCTGATTGGTATTCACTATTTTTATATTTTACTTCAGGAATGAATCCTTCTACGAACATGCTGTTTGTGCTTTCGTTTATCGAGCCGTAAATGCGCGAATAAGAACTTATCTGAAGTGGTATGTCGAATAGAGCCGGCAAAAAGTCTGTATTGAAAATATCGACATGGAATTTGTAATTATCTTTATAGTTCGACGATGTCGATGTCGAAACCAATGAAGGCAGGTAGATGTTGATTATCCTTTTTATTCCCGAACTTAGATTGCTATAATGGAAGTGTCCTTTTACTTGGGCATTCATTACCTCAGATTGAATCATAAGATCTTTTTCGCCATTGTTTATAGAAGAATTGATTAACATATTCTTCAGAAAATATTGTTTGGCGGGTGACGAAAAAGAAAGACTGTCAATGCTTATATTTCCTATCATGTTATCGAGTGATGCACCAGAGACATTTGCCTTGAGTCTGACTGAAAATTCGGCATTTTTATATTTATCTGTGAGGTTTAAGTCATTGGGTTTGAACTTACTTATTTTAGCATTTATGTTGATATTTGGTATTTTACTGGCAAAGTTTGCTTTCCCATTTACTTGAAAACTTCCATTAGGATCATTAAGATTGATCTTTCCATCAAAGCCTCCGTTCTGATATAATCCGTCCAAAGTGATATTTTTATAATAATAGTTGTTGTAACAGAAAGAAGAGATAACTCCTTTGGCTATTAAAGAAGGGAAACGCTGTTTTGTATTGTGGACCGCATTAATGTTTAGGTTAAAGCTTGATTTTCCCCACTTTTTGTCACCTGTTAGTTTAGCAATATTCAGATTCGTGGCTATCAAACGACCCTTACAAGAATAAGTCGTTTGTCTGTGTCCCAAATCGATATCAGTTTTAAGTGTTCCTTCTGCTATTTTCAGTAATCCTTGCATGGATATTTGTGACGTATAGCCCGAGATCTTTCCATTGAAAGAGACGTCTCCCAAGTCAGAAAGGATGCTAGATACTTTGCTTGGTTTATCCGAGAAGTTTTTTACTATAAATTGAAGCCCTTCTTTATTTACGGATAGTTGGGGGAGATTTAAAGAGAAAAAGGCACTTTTTATTTCTGTTATTTTCCTTATTGATCCATTCAGTCGTATCTGCATCTTTCTACCGGCATCTATTGCGATGTGCGAAATAGACAGTCGGTTTACCGTACCTTGAGCTTTGAGAGAAAGGTTGATTTTGTCTTTGAAATCTTTTAAAGAAGGAACAAACATCGAAATGTCATGTAGGGTAATATAAGATAAGGGGCGAGTCGCTATTTTGAATTTTACTTGGTCGGCAAAATGTTTGAAAGACCCCAGACTGTCATAGCTTAGGGCAATATCTTCGGTCTGTAGATGAGTATGGGGCAAACTTAAAGCAAAATCATGGACAACCATGTGATGGGTGTTCGCGGCTACTTTTAATGTCAGTTTGTTAATGGAAAGTCCGCTTTCTGCATCGAAGCCTAAACGTTTTATTCCAAGGTTTATAGAATCGTTGCGCAAGCATTTTATAGCCAACGTTGCCGAGATATTGTGTAAGCGAACATGAGAAAGATTAAACTTCTGGGGAGTCTGCCTTTCTGAAAAGATATCATACGAGAAAAGACCTCGTCGCATGATGATAGAATTGATCTTTAAATCGATGTGAGAGGGTTTATTGTCTTTCTTTTTTGATTTGAATGCATCGATTATAAATTGATAATTTGGTATCGATTTGGGAGTTTGTTTGTTGAGACGGACATTGAACCCAAACAGCTGGATACTGTGGACTCTAACAACGCCTTTGAATAAAGGGATAATCTCAAACTTGGCGGTAAAACGTGTTGCGTTGAATAATTCGTGCTTGGAACGATCGTTGACATTAAAGTCGTCAATGATTATTCGGTTAAATATACCTATGTTGATCTGTCCGATAGAAACTTCTGTTTGTAGCTTTTCGGATAGCTCATGTGCTACTGACATAGCTATAAATCGTTGAATGAAAGGGATATTCAACAAGATGAATGTGCCGATATATACTCCTAAAATAATACCGACTAGCCAATGAACAATCTTTTTTATCTTTTTGATGACGCTATTGTTTTTTGTTTTAGTCTACAAAAATATAAAAATTGTCGTTACGAATAGTACTTTTATTATTACTTTTGCATGGTTTTAATAATTTATCAGAGATGAGTGTAGTAATATTGGGTATAGAATCTTCTTGTGACGATACGTCGGCTGCCGTTATTCGTGATGGATATTTGTTGTCGAATGTCGTGGCAAGTCAAGCTGTGCACGAGGCTTATGGAGGAGTCGTTCCTGAATTGGCTTCGCGAGCACATCAACAAAATATCGTGCCGGTGATTCACGAAGCGTTGAAGCGCGCTAATGTGAAGAAGGAAGAATTAAGTGCTGTGGCATTTACTCGAGGACCCGGTTTGATGGGATCTTTATTGGTAGGTGTTTCATTTGCCAAAGGATTTGCCCGCTCTTTGGGCATTCCATTGGTTGATATCAACCATTTGTGTGGTCATGTCATGGCTCATTTTATACAAACTGAAGGCGAGGAATTTGATCCTCCAAAATTTCCGTTCCTTTGTTTATTAGTATCAGGTGGAAATTCCCAAATAGTTCTTGTCAAAGCTTACAATCAAATGGAAATTCTGGGTCAAACTATTGATGATGCGGCGGGAGAGGCGATTGACAAATGTTCTAAAGTTATGGGTTTGGGATACCCTGGTGGTCCTATAATCGATAAATTGGCTAGACAAGGAAATCCAGACGCATATCATTTTAGTAAGCCTCATATTGCCGATTTGAATTATAGCTTTAGTGGATTGAAAACGTCTTTTCTTTACTCTTTGAGGAAATGGATTCAAGACGATCCTGATTTTATCGAGCATCATAAAACCGATCTGGCTGCTTCGTTGGAACATACAGTCGTTGATATTTTGATGGACAAATTGCGTAAAGCCGTAAAACAAACCGGAGTTACCGAAGTAGCTGTAGCTGGAGGTGTCTCGGCTAATAATGGACTGCGTAATGCCTTTAGAGAACATGCCGAAAAGTATGGTTGGAAAATCTTTATTCCAAAATTCAGTTATACTACAGACAATGCGGCAATGATTGCAATAACCGGCTATTACAAGTTTTTGGATAAAGACTTTTGTTCGATAGATATGCCTGCTTACTCTAGGGTATCTCTATAGTAGAACTACGATAAAATCTATTATTTTAATAAATAAAGGAGTAGAAGTTTTATCTCGGTATAGATAATGTTTGCAGAAGTAATTACTGTTGGCGACGAATTGTTGATAGGCCAAGTAGTCGATACCAATTCTGCTTGGATAGGGCAGGAACTTAATAAATGTGGTATTGAAGTTGTTCGTATTGTTTCGGTTGGGGATGCGGAAAAAGAAATTATTGAAGTTCTTGACGAAGCAATCAAAAAGGTAGATATCGTATTTATTACGGGTGGACTAGGCCCTACGAAAGATGATATTACTAAAAATACGTTATGCAAGTATTTTAATACAGAACTGGTTTTCAATCAGCAAGTTTATAACAACATAAAAGCCGTCTTGGGAGATAAAACTCCGATGAATGCGTTGAATCGCTCTCAGGCGATGGTACCTCAAAATTGTACAATAATTAATAATAGGGTAGGAACTGCCTCTATCAGTTGGTTCGATGTCGATGGAAAGGTCGTTATTTCGATGCCGGGTGTTCCTGATGAAATGAAAACCGTGATGTCGAATGAAATTATTCCTCGCTTGCAGACCAAGTATCATACCGGATATATTCTTCATCACACATTCGTCGTTCAAAATTACGCTGAATCAGATTTAGCCCAAATATTAAAATCCTGGGAAAGTGAATTACCCGAAAATATAAAGCTGGCTTATTTGCCAAAACCTGGTATTATCCGTTTGAGATTGACGGCTCGTGGAAATGATGAAAGTGCTTTGAAGTTGTGTCTTGATATGCAAGAAGCAAAATTGCGGGAGATATTGAAAAGCGATATATTGGTCGAAGGCGATGTACCTCTGGAAGTTCTTGTTGGCAATCTACTTGCTCAACAAGGCAAATCTGTAGCAACGGCCGAAAGTTGTACGGGAGGAGGTGTTGCCGCTCGTTTGACTTCTATTGCCGGAAGTTCTCAATATGTGAAAGGGGGAATTGTAGCCTACTCGGTTGAAGTAAAAGAAAAAATACTTGGCGTATCTCCCGATGTTATAAACAAATACGGTGTAGTGAGCAAAGAAACTGTTATTGCTATGGTAGAAGGAGCAATGCGTGTCTGCCGTGCGGATTGCGCGGTGGCTACAACTGGAGTCGCAGGTCCTGGCGGAGGAACAGAGCAGAATCCAACCGGTAATGTATGGATTGCTGCTGCGGTAGGAAAACGTATAGTAACTAAGTTGCAAACGATGGATCGTGGGCGAACCATGAATATAGAAAAGGCTGTAAATAACGCTCTTCTAATGCTTCATGAACTTTTGAAGAATGATAAATGAGTCAGTTTTGACTAAAACGAAGTTTCTGTGTATAAATAAAAAAGCTTTATGCGATTGATTTTTTATTTCAATTGCTTGGTAGTTAAATAAAAAAGAAGTAACTTTGCATCCGATTTTTAAGCATATAATGAAATAATAATAAAATATAAGATAGAAAATGTCTAAGATTTGTCAAATTACCGGGAAAAAAGCCTTAAGAGGTAATAATGTGGCTCACTCAAAACATAGAACTAAAAGAAGTTTTGATGTAAATTTGTTCACAAAGAAGTTCTATTATGTTGAGCAGGATTGTTGGATTAGCTTGAATATCAGTGCTGCTGGTCTGAAAGTAGTCAATAAGAAAGGGCTTGATGCAGCATTGTGTGATGCTGTAGCAAAAGGATATTGTGATTGGGATTCAATTAAAGTTATTGGTTAAAAAGTAAGGAGATTATTATTATGGCAAAGAAAGCTAAAGGTAATAGAGTACAGGTGATATTGGAGTGTACAGAAATGAAGGATAGTGGTATGCCGGGAACATCTCGTTATATTACTACAAAAAATAGAAAAAACACAACTGAAAGATTGGAGTTGAAAAAATACAACCCAATTTTGAGAAAAATGACAGTTCATAAAGAAATTAAATAAAACGTATAAACCATGGCAAAGAAAACAGTCGCAAGTTTGCATGAAGGCTCTAAGGAAGGACGTACTTACACTAAAGTTATTAAAATGGTGAAATCTCCTAAAACAGGCGCCTATGTTTTTGATGAAGAAATGGTTCCTAACGAAAAAGTTCAGGATTTCTTCAAAAAATAGTATATCGTAAAGATATTATAAAAAATATAGAGAGGCATTCCATTCTTTGATGGTTGCCTCTTTTTTTATACCTGCTCTTGTGATAGATTTGATGCTCTTGCTTGTTCTTTTTAACTATACTTTATCTACCATGGGTGGAGACCATTTGAACGATCAAACAAATAAATCTTATGGCGACTACTGTACTTTTGCTGGTAAAGACCCTACCTACTAATAAAATATAGGGGGGGGCTAAGTGGCAGTAGGAATGTCTAACGTCACAACAATAATGTTCGAAGAAGTATAAAAGTAACTTGAAAAACATCGATGAAACCAGAGATAAATGTAAAACAAATTGTCGGAGGTGAAATATTTCTTAATAAACGGATGCTGCATATTCGTTCTGCACAAATCGGGTGCTCAGCTATCTGTAACGGTGTGTTTAGATCGAGTCTAAATAGACCCCTACCGGAAATAACGTTTTTACAATATGCTCTTAGCCCTATTTTGAGACCTCTTTCCGCTGGCGTTGTATATGGTGCATCATTAATATGCTGTGTGATAGTGCATAATGGTGTCATACTGAAGTGACAAAGGTTGAAAATAGAGTTGTATTGCAGAAAAAAAGAATCGATGAATAGCCGCATAGATGTTGCCTTATTTCCATGTAAATAATTAGAATGCTACCTCATTTCAGCAGAAGGAAACAACTATACAATGCTTTGCATACAATCATTTTTCATAACAGATCTCAAAGTGAATATTCTCTTATATTCTGATACTTTCTTATCCAAACCTAAGCTACAGACCATTGTAGACCACTGTTTTTGTTATTGTTTCATCGCTCGAATGTAACTCGAATCAGAGCTACGACATAGGCACACCGTATGTAATTCGTTGATAAACAGCGAGAAATTCATAAGGACGAAACTAAATGTTTCTAGTTACAAACTTTTAGTTTCGTCCTTATGAATTTTTATGTTCGTCGTTATCATTTTTCGGAAACTAAGTGTCAATTCCGCGCATTTGAAAGTATCGCTTCGGTATGGTTAAAATAGTATCAGTTTTGCTTTCCATATTCACTTCTGAAAACGTGGTCGAGAAAAGGATTCTCGCACGCTAACTTTCATCACCCCCTTGTATCGCCCATTATCAGGGCAAATTTGAGAGAAATCATAACGCATTGATTCTCTGCGAGAAGACATGTTTTTCATGTCCCATTTTAATGTCGTACGCGCGTATGATTCTGATATGCAGTCAGCAACGGTGACAGAAACGTTTTCGTAACTAGAATAGAAAAAACGAGGTTTTACATATCTACACGAGGTCTCTTTAAGTATCAGTAAGAACCGGCTACTTCAATAAATCTGTATTTGTCTTTATTCTTCCAAAACGTCATATGTTCCTAAAAATGTTGTCGTATGTTAGTTTCTTCGAAAACATAAGGACGTCACCGGAAAAACTAACATACGACAACGACAGCTGTGAACTTGTTCTTTTTAATCATGTAGTTTGCAAACAATATTAAAGAAATAGTCGAGAAATCTAACAGGGGAGATTCTGTTTATGCAGCAGGTTCCGAAGTCTTATTGATGTAATACTGATACCTAACTCCCCTTATTTTTATAGATGAACTAAACATATTCTCTTCGATTTTACTGGTGAGCCAGCCTTTGCTTTACAGGCGATCCGTTTTGTGCTAATATAAAAAAAAGCAGCTACTTGTTATCGTAACTGCTTGATTTTCAGCTTGTCGGGGTAGCCAGATTCGAACTGACGACTTCCTGCTCCCAAAGCAGGCGCGCTACCGGACTGCGCTATGCCCCGAACTTCCTTCTTGAAAGCGAGTGCAAAGATATAACACTTTTTTTATATAACCAAAAAATATGAGAATTTTTTATTCTAAAAAAGTGATGCACGCATTACCAATATGCCATAACTTCAGTGCCTTCAACTGATTATTTGAATTTGCATAATGAAAAAAGTGATATTTTATTTGGTGCTTAATAATAAAAATGCGATTTTTGCTACTTAATTTAATATAATTACGTTTAGATTCTGGAGAGATTGTATGAATGCGCAAAAAGTTTTTAATCCATCTGATTACAATATTTTGATTGTAGACGATGTTGCAGCGAATGTTTTACTGCTGAAAGTGTTGTTATCCAGTGAAAGATTTGGTATAATTACTGCATCTGGAGGTTGTGAAGCTATCGAGGTGGCTCAAAGGGAGAAACCTGATCTAATACTATTGGATGTGATGATGCCAGATAAAAGTGGATTTGAGGTTTGCCAGGTATTGAAAGCTGATAAAGAAACTTGTGATATTCCTATTATATTCTTGACCGCATTAGATAATACGACCGATATCGTTAAGGGATTTCATGTCGGTGGAAATGATTTTATATCCAAACCTTTCAATAAGGACGAGTTGATTGTACGAGTTCAGCATCAGATTTCTTTAATAGCTGCTAAGCGTATTATTATTCAGCAACGCGACGAACTGAAAAATACTATTATGAGCCGTGACAAAATGTATTCTGTCATTGCGCATGATTTACGTTCTCCTATGGGGTCTGTCAAAATGGTGCTCAATTTACTTTTGATGAGTTTACAAGAGGGTGCTACGATTGGTAAAGACTTATTTGAGCTGTTGACTACAGCTGATCACATTGTGGAGGATTTGTTTACATTACTCGATAATTTGCTGAAATGGACAAAGAGTCAAATAGGGCGTCTTAAAGTGGTTTATCAAGATTTCGATATTGTTCCTATTATCAAAGCTACAATGGAGATATTCAATATGGTTGCCGAAACAAAGGGTATCAAACTTGTGATGAAGGATATCGAGGAGCCTATAAATGTTCATGCAGACGCGGATATGATAAAGACTATATGTCGAAATTTGCTGAGCAATGCCATAAAATTTAGTGTTTCTGGCAAAGAAGTAGAACTCGATATCATTCAGGAAGGGGAGATGGCTGTTGTAAGTGTCAGAGATCATGGTTGTGGTATAAGTGAAGAAAATCAGCCTAAACTGATGCATACCGATACTCACTATAGTACTTTTGGAACGAACAAAGAAGAAGGCTCGGGGTTGGGATTGTTGTTATGCAATGATTTTGCTATTAAGAATGGTGGAAAAATATGGTTTGAGTCGGTAGAAGGAAAGGGATCTACTTTTAGCTTCTCAATACCTTTGCAAGGCAGCAGCACTGCCAATGCTCATGTTAACACTGAAGACGATATAGAAAATAAAGATTGAAACACAATAGAAGCTAACCTTTTCGGTGGCTTTTTTTGATTGGCGTTTTTGCTTTTAGCAACAAACGTATTATCTTTGCATCAAAATGTGAGACTATTGTACGTCTCTAAAAATAAGAAAGGATAAATATGGAAGTAGCGGCTTTATTGTCGGGTGGTGTAGATAGCGCTGTGGTTGTTCATTTGCTTTGTGAGGCTGGCTATAAACCGTCTTTGTTTTATATTAAAATCGGGATGGACAATGTAGACTATATGGATTGTTCGGCCGAAGAAGATATTGAGATCTGTCAGCTTATTGCCCACAAATATGGGCTTCCTCTCGAAGTGATTGATTTGCAGAAAGAGTATTGGGATACGGTGGCAGCCTATACTATCGATAAGGTAAAAAAAGGTTTTACTCCCAATCCTGATGTGATGTGCAACAGATACATTAAATTCGGATGTTTTGAAGAGCGTATAGGCAAAAACTTTGATATGACGGCTACCGGACATTATGCTACTACTGTGGTTCGCGACGACAAAGTGTGGTTGGGTACTGCTATTGATCCGGTGAAAGATCAAACCGATTTTTTGGCTCAGATTACGTATCTTCAAGTTAAAAAGCTGATGTTTCCGTTGGGTAAATTAATGAAAAATCAGGTACGCCGTATTGCTGAAGAAGCTCAATTGCCTAATGCAAAGCGTAAGGACAGTCAAGGTATCTGCTTTTTGGGTAAGATAAATTACAATGACTTTGTCCGTCGTTTTCTTGGCGAAAAAGAAGGATTGATTATAGAACTTGAAACAGGTAAGAAAATTGGTACTCACAAAGGTTTCTGGTTTCATACTATAGGTCAACGTAAGGGGTTGGGACTTAGTGGTGGACCATGGTTTGTGGTTAAAAAGGACATTGATAGAAATATAATATACGTTTCGCATGGGTATGGAGTGGAAACGCAGTATGGCAAAGAATTCACGATGCGCGATTTTCATTTTATCACAGAAGATCCTTGGAAAGATAACGATGAAATAGAGGTTACTTTTAAAATTCGTCATACGCCAGAGTTTGTTCATGGCAAACTCCTTCGAGAAGGGGAGAAGTTTCATATCGTATCCGAGAGCCTATTGCAGGGAATTGCTCCGGGGCAGTTCGGTGTCGTATACGATAAAAAGTCGGAGATATGCGTAGGTAGCGGAGAAATATCTGTCGATTGATCTTAAATATATATTGAGTCAAAGATCTTAAATAAAATATTCTGCCAAGTCGATAATGCCTGCTCTAGCAGCATATTTAGTTGCTTCGTGGACATTATTGACTTCTAATTTTCTGAAAATATTTTTGCGATGGCTGTTCACTGTATGGAAACTGAGGTTCCTTTCGGCGGCAATTTCTTTTGTCGTTTTGCCTAATGCAATCTCTTTCAGAATGGCTTTTTCTGTGGTAGTTAGAAGTTTGTCTTCTTGATGAATTGTAGTCTGAGTATTTCCGGAAAGTAGAGCATTGCTTATTTCATTGCAAATATAACGTTCTCTGCGTTCAATGGAATTAAGGGCCGATAGAATTTCTTCTTTAGAATTATCTTTCATTACAATACTGAACGAATGGCTACAAAGGAGCACTTGGCGTAGAAAATCGATACTTAGTTCGTCGGAAAACAGTAGCCATAGAGAGTCTTTAAAGCGTTCGCCGAGGGCAATCAATTCGTTCACTCCCGAGAAGTCGAACAAGGTATAGTCGAGAATGATAATTGCTTGAGGATGTAGGCATAATTGAGATATAAGTTCCGATTTGTTCGAAACCTCCAACAAGCAATTTATATCTTCCTTTGGGTTGGTTAATAAAAACAATATACCTGCTTTGGTGATGTCTTGGTTATCGGCAATAATGAATTCATTCATCTTTTGTTTTCATATTGATAACAGATACGCAAAGATAATATTAATTACTTATCGAAACTTCTTGCTTGTTGAAAAAGAATATAAATATTAGAGTAATGTGGCTATCTCTCGAAAAAAATGCTTAAATTTGCCACATATTAAGTTTATGAGAAAGAAGGACATCCAAATAATATTATTGTTGCTGCCTATTGTCACTTTTTTAATAGCTTGCCAAGGGAAGAAGAAAAGCGACCTCATGAGTGAAGACACTGAGGCCAAAAAAGAAATGCAAGGTATTTGGGTTGATGATGAAACTGAATCTCCATTGATGCGTATCAAAGGGGATACTATATATTATGCCGACTCTCAGACCGAACCTGTATATTTTAAAGTGATAGGAGATACTTTGTATACTTTCGGTAGTGATACGGCAACATATAAGATTGAAAAGCGTATGATGTATACGTTGTGCCTCCACTCTGTGATGGGAGAGCAACTTAAATTGCACAAATCTCAAGATCCCGAAGACATTCAGGCATTCACCCAAAAGAATGCTCCGATGCCCGTATACAAAACTCAAGTCAAAAAAGATTCTGTTGTAGTATATAAAGATAAAAGGTATCATGTTTATACCTATATCAATCCTTCTCGGATGAAAGTTTATTGCTCTTCTGTTTCTGAAGATGGGTTTCAGGTAGATAATGTTTATTACGACAACATTATGCACATTTGTGTATATGATGGCGCTAAGCTGGTATACGGCTCTGATATTAAGAAACAAATGTTCAGTTCTTTAGTTCCTTCTGAATTTTTGGAAAAGGCTGTCCTTTCGGATATGAATTTCAGGCGTGTTAGCAAAGATGGTTTCTGTTACGAAGCTACACTTCAGCAGCCCGAAAGCTATATATCCAGTCTTATTTATTTGACGGTTAACTTTCAGGGCAAGTTGTCTATGAAGGTTGCCAGCTCCAACTAAGGACTGTTTTATTGTCTTCTCGATTAATAATTATTTGATTATTTATTCCCGAAATCGGATAATATTCATTATCTTTGCAACAGAAATTTCATGCTGATGAAAGTAAAGGAATTAATAGACGCCCTTGAACGGTTCGCGCCTCTGCCTTTGCAAGATGGCTTCGATAATGCCGGCTTGCAAGTAGGATTGACAGAAGCGACAGTTACAGGGGCTTTGTTGTGTCTAGACGTTACAGAAGAAGTCATCGACGAAGCACTACAGCGTCATTGCAATGTTATTGTTTCTCATCATCCGTTGTTGTTCAATAAATTGAAACGGGTGACGGGCGATAACTATGTAGAACGTTGTGTCATGATGGCTATCCAAAAGGGTATTGCTGTTTATTCCGCTCATACCAATTTGGATAATGCCATGTATGGTGTTAATTATAAAATGGCCGAGAAGTTGGGACTGAAAGACGTTAAAATTCTCGAACCAAAAACAGACAACTTAATTAAGCTTGTTACTTATGTACCGCTTGCTCATGCTGATGCAGTACGAAAAGCTCTCTTTGGAGTAGGGTGCGGTTCAATAGGAAATTATGATAATTGCAGTTACAATATAGAAGGAGTCGGGACGTTTAGAGGAGGAGAGGGTACTCATCCTTTTGTTGGCGAAGTTGGTGAAGAACACCGAGAGAAGGAAGTGCGTATAGAGACCATTGTTCCGGCGCACAAAGAGGGGAGTGCCGTGAAGGCTTTGCTCGAAGTTCATCCTTACGAAGAGCCTGCTTACGATTTGTTCCCTGTGAAAAACGATTGGTCTCAGGCTGGGGCCGGAGCCATTGGAGTTTTGGAACAACCGGAAGAGATTCTTTCCTTTTTGAAAAGATTGAAATCTGCTTTTGGAGTGTCGTGCGTTCGTTACAATAATTACGTAGGCAAAACAATTCAAACAGTGGCATTGTGTGGTGGTTCGGGAGCTTTTCTTATGCCTTTGGCTATAGCTCGCCATTCCGATGTCTTTATAACCGGCGAAATTAAATACCATGAGTTCTTCGGACACGAAGATGAGATTCTTTTAGCCGAAATAGGACATTATGAAAGTGAACAATATACGAAAGAAATATTTTATTCAATTATAAAGGATTTATGCCCACAAATACCAGCTTATATGTGTTCGGTGGTTACGAATCCTATTAAATACTTATAATAAAATGACGAAAGAATCTAAAAAAGAAGTAGGCGAATTGACTGTTGAGCAGAAGTTGAAAACACTGTATCAACTGCAAAAGACATTAACCGAGATTGATAAAATTCGGACATTGAGGGGTGAGCTTCCATTAGAAGTTCAAGATTTGGAAGATGAGATTGCCGGTTTGCATACTCGCATCGACAAAATCAAAGCCGAAATCGAAGATATAAGGAAAGCTGTCGCTGGTAAGAAAGCCGAAATTGAAAAAGGACAAGCTTCCATGGAGAAATATAAAGTTCAGTTGGATAATGTTCGTAACAATCGCGAATACGACTTCTTGAATAAAGAAATTGAATTCCAAACATTGGAAATCGAACTTTGTAATAAGAAGATCCGCGAGTTTACAGAAGAGCAGACTAACAAAGAAGAAGAAGTTGCTAGCAGCCAGACAGCGCTCGAAGAACGCGAGAAGGATGTTGTAGAGAAGAGAGACGAATTGGAAGAAATCGTAGCGGAGACTCGTCAACAAGAAGAGAAGTTGAGAGACAATGTCAAAGACCTTGAAACCAGAATCGAGCCTCGTTTATTACAATCTTTCAAACGTATCCGTAAGAATTCTCGTAATGGATTGGGCATTGTTTATGTGCAACGTGATTCTTGTGGTGGATGCTTCAATAAGATTCCCCCTCAGCGTCAACTTGATATTCGTTCTCGTAAGAAAGTTATCGTTTGCGAGTATTGTGGTCGCATTCTGATAGATCCCGAATTAGCTGATGTTCAAGAGGTGAAAGAGGAAGCTCCGGTAAAGAAAACTCGCAAACGGGCTGTATCTACAAAGAAAAAAGAAGCTTAGGCTTTTTTCTCACGACACGTTGTTTAGAGCATGCCTCGTTTATAATAAGTTATAGTCGGGTATATCGGTGAGGAACGAATAGTTTTGGCTTTCGTAGTCCATTTTGCAACAGTAATGTTGCAATCCGTTGCTCACGATAAGATAATCTACTCGCAAAACAATATTGTATCGCGCAATTTGGTCAAAAACCTTTTGCGCGATATTTATTTGTGGAGCTTTGTATTCGATTATCATCAACGGAGTCAGATCGCGGCGATAAAGTATTGTATCGCAACGCTTCTTCGTATTGTTCAGATCGAGTCCTACCTCATTGGCAAGTAATGCTTGCGGGTAGTGTTTATGCTCTACCAGGAAGTGAATGAAATGCTGGCGTACCCATTCTTCGGGAGTCAGTTTGACATACCTTTTGCGTAGTATGTCGAAAATCATACGATTTTCACCTCTCTGTATGATATTTGTTTTGAAAACCGGTAAATTTAACGATAACATTTTGTATATTTGTGCGTTAAATAATAGCATCTAATTGCTACAAATTTAATAGAAATATGCATACAAAGCAAGAAATTGTAGAAAATTGGCTTCCGCGTTATACAAAACGCTCGTTGGAAGATTTCGGAGATTACATTTTGTTGACCAACTTTACAAAATACGTGGAGTTGTTTTCCGAAATTTGTAATGTACCGGTAATTGGGCACGATTCGAATATGCCTTCTGCTTCGGCCCAAGGCATTACGATGATAAACTTTGGTATGGGAAGTCCTAATGCTGCCATTATCATGGATTTATTGAGTGCTGTTAATCCCAAAGCTTGCCTTTTCTTAGGTAAATGTGGTGGTATTGATAAGAAAAATCATCTGGGCGATTTCATTCTTCCTATTGCTGCTATTCGGGGAGAAGGAACATCCAATGACTATTTTCCTCCCGAAGTTCCGTCTCTTCCTGCATTTATGTTGCAACGTGCCGTTTCTACTGCTATCCGAGACAATGCACACGATTATTGGACTGGTACCGTTTATTCTACCAATCGGCGTATATGGGAGTACGATGAGAAGTTTAAAGAATATCTCAAAACAACTCGTGCGATGGCAGTCGATATGGAAACGGCCACTCTCTTTACCGTGGGTTTTGCCAATCATATTCCTACCGGTGCACTGCTTTTGGTTTCCGATCAACCTATGATGCCCGAGGGTGTGAAGACAGAGAAGAGCGACAACCAAGTGACAAAGAATTATTCGAAAGAGCATGTACAGATAGGTATAGAGTCGCTTCGGATGATTATCGATGAGAAGAAGACAGTCAAACATTTGAAATTCGATTGGTAATGCCAGGAGCTGCAGCAACATACGAAGGAATCTTACGTGATTTAAGAAAAAAACAATATTATCCTATCTATTATTTGATGGGAGAAGAAGATTTCTTTATCGACAAAATAAGTAACTATATTATAGCAAACGTTCTTTCCGAGACCGAGAAAGACTTTAACCTTACTGTGGTGTATGGTTCTGATGTCGAAGACGTCGCAGCAATTGTCAATATGGCCAAACGCTATCCTATGATGGCCGAGCATCAGGTTGTTGTTGTCAAAGAAGCACAAAACATCAAAAATATAGAAGGGCTTGAACCTTATTTGGAAAAGCCCCAAATGTCTACATTATTGGTTATTTGTCACAAACATGGAGTACTCGACAAGCGAAAGAAATTGGCTGCTGCCATCGAGAAGAAAGGAGTACTTTTCGAGTCAAAGCGTTTCAGAGACAATCAACTTCCCGACTTTATAACCTCTTACCTCTCGGACAAAGGAGTGAAGATCAATCCGAAAGCATTAGAGATGCTTAGCGATCATGTAGGAGCTGATTTGAGCCGTATGAGCGGTGAGTTGGATAAGTTAGCCATTACCCTGCAAGGAGACAATAAAACGATTACTCCAGATGAGATTGAGAAAAATATAGGCATCAGTAAGGATTATAACAATTTCGAGTTACTCAATGCCATTCAGGCTAAAGATGTGCTGAAAGCAAATACTGTCATTCAATATTTTGCAGAGAATCCCAGGTCCAATCCGATTCAAATAACTATTGCTACACTTTTCAACTTCTTTTCCAATTTAATGTTGGCCTATTATGCGCCGGACAAATCAGAACAGGGCCTTGCCAATTTTATGGGGCTCCGTAATGCGTGGCAAGCTCGAACGTATTCGATGGCTATGCGTCGTTATAGTGGGTGGAAAGTGATGTCTATTATTAGTGATATTCGCCGTGCGGACGGTATGTCCAAAGGTGTTGACAACGTGTCTGTCAACGATGCAGATATTCTCAACGAATTAGTGTTCAAAATATTGCACTAATTATTAGTCTTTGGTTTTGCTCCTCTTTGTTCTCTATTGTTGTTTCTCTGTGGTCTGTTAGATGGTTGCTGAGAGCGGTTCCTGTGGTATGATTTATGTCTGTTCTTATTGCCATTGCCACGATTCAAAGGTGCGGTATGATATTCAGGTCCTTCACCAAGTGTTTCGGGCATAGGCATTTTTTCAACGGTCTTTTCTAGAAACCTTTCTATTTCTGCAAATTTACGTTGTTCTTTTTCGCTTACAAACGTGATAGCTATACCGTCATTGTTGGCACGAGCCGTTCGTCCTATGCGGTGCACATAGTCTTCGCTATCATGAGGTACATCATAGTTTACTACGGTCCGAATATCGTCAATATCGATACCTCTGGCAATGATGTCGGTAGCTACCAATATCTTGATTTTTCCAGATTTGAAATCCAGCATTGTCGATTCCCTCTCTGTTTGGTCAAGGTCCGAGTGCATTTCTCTTACAGGTAGCCTCATATTGCGCAGAGAGCGTGCCACTTCTTTTACTTTTATTTTCGAAGATGCAAAAATCAAGGTGCGATCGTCTCGTCCTTCCATCAATATTTTGCGTATCAGTCCCAATTTTTGATTCTCGTAGCATATATAGGCTTGTTGGACAATTTTCTCGGCAGGTTTTGCTATTGCCAGTTTTACCATTGCCGGATTATGTAATAGCTTGCGTGCCAACTGTTGTATCTTATCGGGCATTGTTGCCGAGAACATAATCATTTGGCAACTTTCCGGCAACAGTTTCACTATCGATATGATATCTTCCGAAAATCCCATGTCAAGCATGCGGTCGGCTTCGTCGAGTATAAAAAACGAAACCTTAGACAAATCTACATATCCCATGTTTAGATGAGCAATGAGACGTCCCGGTGTAGCAATCACCATATCGGCTCCCAGCGACAATCCTCGTTTCTGTTGTTCAAATGAAGCTCCATCGCTGCCTCCATATACAGGTACGCTTGATACAGGAACGAAATAAGAGAAACCCTCCATCGTCTGGTCTATTTGTTGAGCCAATTCTCTAGTTGGCGACATCACTATACTGTTGATATGGTCACTCGAATAGCCGCCTTCCGATAATTTGTTGATAACCGGTAGCAGATAAGCTGCTGTCTTTCCAGTGCCCGTTTGAGCAATACCCATCAGGTCTCTTCCTGCTAGTATATAAGGAATCGTTTCTTCTTGGATTGGAGTACATTCACTGAAACGCATGGCATCTAGGGCCTCAAGCACTTGCTTGTTCAAATTTAAATCGGAAAACTTCATTATACGCCTATATATTCTGTTTTGATTTGCAAAATTACCAAATATTTTTGATAAAATTCGTTCAAAGACTGAAAAACTGATGGGTGAAAATCGAAAAAAGAATAATTAATTTGGTCGTTTGAATGAATTTCTTTACTTTTGCTACCGATTCCGAATTTTAATGCTTTGATTGTCAATATATTCGATATGTGATATTGAAGTGTTAAGTGAAAAGTTCGGGAAGGAAATCACTGTCTAAGGGGCAGTCCCGAATAGTATTAATCAAAAACCGATTACATGAAGTATGTAAAATGGCTTTTTGTTGTAACACTATTAAGTTCCTTGTGCGCTTTCGTAGAGAAAGATAAACCTACAGGAGGTTTAAGTGTGGGCGACGTGGCCCCGGATTTTAAAATTGAAACTACGTCAATATTGACCGACATACCTCAAAAGACTTTTAAGCTGAGTGCTGAAAAAGGAAAGTATGTACTGTTGAGTTTCTGGGCAAGTTACGATGCACAGTCACGTATGCAAAACGTGAGTATGAGCAATGTGCTTCGGGCATCCCGAAACAAAAAAGTGGAAATGGTTTCTGTTTCGTTCGATGAATATCGTTCGATTTGTAATGAGACTATCCGCAATGATCAAATAGTTGCTTCTGTCTGTTCCTGGCAGGCGAAGGGGACGAGGTCCGACATCTATGCTACGTATAGATTAGGGCGAGGGTTAATCAACTATTTGATAGATGGAAATGGTATAATAATAGCCAAGAACATCGATGCTGCAGATCTTTCTGCTTACCTTAAAACTTTAAAGGCATAAGTGCTGTATTTTGTGTACGGTGACGAATGCGTTAAGTGCGAAGTAGGAAAGAAAGTAAATGCGCAGACAAGGTCGTCCATTCGATCTTGAGTTCTGAAAGCTTAGGAATTTAAAGACAACAAAAAGATTCCGTCTTTACTTGCAATTTTGCAGTAAAGGCGGAATTTCTTTTTTAATTCAATAGTTCCTCTTTCTATCTGAAATTCAGACAGCTCCGATATTCTATTTTTTTAATTTCAAGAAATCACCGTCAATAATGAGCAGCTCTACACCGTCTTTCGTGTAGCTGCGATGTGAACTTAAATCGTCTGACACGATATAAGTCATTCCCGCTTTCATCAGCGATTTCTCACCATCTTCCAATTCACTTACCATTTCTCCTTTCAGGCAGTGAAGTATATGTCTTAAACCTTCATTTTCTGTGCGAACAGAAAACGAAGCAAAAGAATCGCCGGCGCATCTTTACCTGTCTCATTCCGCACCGGTCTGAAGCCGCAAATCCATTAACGCAGTCGTACCTCCTTTGAACGAAATGGATTTATCGACTTCATACTCGGCACTCCATGGAGACGTAAAGCTGAAGCCGGGCAGAGTGGATTGGACGCGGAGTGGACAATAATAGATAAAATCGGTACCAATGAATTAACGCCTTTGCTAAAAGAAAGCATTCAAACTCATTATTATGGTATATCCAATTTAGCGGTAGTATCCAATAAGTGCTAATGATGTCCAATCCAAGTCCAATACAAACTTAATCCCGGAGGCTCTCCGGCTTTACGAACTTTCGCTCAACAAATCGGGCGAGTATGGGTCTTAAACCTTCATTTTCTGTGCGAACAGAAAACGAAACAAAAGAATCGCCGGCGCATCTTTACTTGTCTCATTCCGCACCGGTCTGAAGCCGCAAATCCATTAACGCCCTCCCTACGGTCACTTGAACGAAATGGATTTATCGCCTTCATACTCGGCACTCCATTGAGACGTAAAGCTGAAGCCGGGCAGAGTGGATTGGACGCGGATTGGACAATACAAATACTTTAAATCAAATACTAGCGATAGCATCCAATAAGCTCTAATTACGTCCAATCCAAGTCCAATATAGGTCCAATTCCGGAGGCTCTCCGGCTTCACGAACTTTCACTCTACAAATCGGGCGCGGATGGGGTTAGGAAATTCATATCGTTCAAACGACCGTAGGGAGAGCGTTTATGAATTTTCAAGCCCAGACCGCTTGATTTGGAGTGAAATTCGTGCGCCGGTAGCTTTCTTTGCTTCCGTTTCTTTGTCTATACAAAGAAATGAAGACTTAAGTGAGCGCTGGTGCTCTTCTTGTTTCGTTCTTCTGTCTGAACAGAAGAATGAAAATTTAAATCCAATATAGAGGCTTATGAAATTCATACCATTCAAGGGAGGAACGACTATGTTACTTCGTGCGCAGCCTTTCAAACTCGGGGATGGCGTCGAAGCAGGGGCATTCCTTGATGCGTTCGAACTTCTCTATCACTCCGTTGCCGTTCAGATCGGGCGACAGGTCGCGGTGCCCCACTACTCGAGCTTGCGGGTAGCGTGTCCATAGTTGGCGCACGAGCTCGTGCATCGCTATGGACTGTTGTGCCGTACGAGTGTCGGCGGCCTTTCCGTTCTCGTCCATACCACCTTCGTAGCATACTCCGATGGATTCACGATTGTGTCCGTAGCAGTGCGCACCAATGTCTTGCTCAGGGCGCATGCGCTCTATGCGTCCGTTCTTACGTACATAGTAGTGGTATCCCCATCTGGAGTAGCCTAGGTAGCGGTGCGCCGTGTCTACATCGCGTGCCGTGAAGTCACGGTTCACGCGTGTAGCGGAGCAATGAATCACTATCAGTTCTATATCTCGTAGGATGGTAGGATTGCCGCCTACAGCGGCTTCCCCTGTTTGTCTTGTATTGGTCATCATAGTTATTTCTATTTATAATTGTTTTTTAGAGTCTTCATTTTCTGAGTGGTCAGAAAACGAAGCAAAAGAACCACCGGCGCATCTTTACTTGTCTCATTCCGCACCGGTCTGAAGCCGCAAATCCATTAACGCCTTCCCTACGGTCACTTGAACGAAATGGATTTATCGACTTCATCCTCGGCACTCCATTGAGACGTAAAGCTGAAGCCGGAGAGCCTCCGGTATTGGACGCGGATTGGACAATACCAATGCTTTAAATACCTCAGTTCGGGATAAGTAGTTAGAATAAAGAAAGTTGTTTTGTGTTTTCAAAGGTATATCCCATAAGCGCTTTAGGTTTGTTCTCAAAGAAGCAGTATGCTCCTAATGCGGAGATGAGATTCATGATGAAATTATTGATGGAACGATGTCTGGAATGTACAATTTGTGCACTATTCTTCAAAAGATCATTGATCGTTTCAA
>JAYRGW010000023.1:0-56963 GCA_041907665.1 Bacteroidaceae bacterium | reverse complement strand
ACTCATCATCTGACACAAAACGCTGGTAGAATTTGATTGAGTTCACGCCTTTGAATTGATTTCTGGTTTCCATGCTACAAAGGTAGCCATTCTATTTCAATTAGTGCGGTCTAAACGCCTATACCTATTAAAATAATTATCCTCTCTAAAATATTTTTTTCCTCCATTTAGAATAGAATACCCTCTAATGCTACGAATATCTTTACCCAATATAAACTCACTGCATAGTGTTTTGTTTGTCATACTTGTTAAAGGCAAATTTACCATAGATCCACAATGTATTGTTATCACAGTAGTATCTGTAATGCAATTTATGGTTTTAAAATACCCTTCTTCATAATTAACTATATTAACTCTACTCTTTAAAGGATATTCAATAACCATCTTCCGACCAAAACACAATATCGTATCTGTTTTTATTTGCAATTGCCCGAAAACAGCATTAGCAAAACACAACAATACAAATATTATCTTACTCCTTCTTACTGTCATAACCATCTTCGATTTGTTTTACAATTCTTTTCTATTTGATTTTCTAAAAGAACATTTGTAGGTACTTTTGTTGTTTCAAAAGCATTAGTATAATGACTCTCTCCTACATGATCTTTATTTACAATTTGTAGTCTCGATTTGTCAGGATCCGTTTCAACGTAGCATTTTTGTAGATCATATATCCACAGTAACCCGTTTGTTTGCTGCCACCGCTCCCCTGCTGCACCGTCTTTAACTTCGCCCCGCCGGCAGCGTACACGTATGTGTTGGTAGTCGACCCCTAAGAATTGGCTATCGCCAGCATCATCGACAAATTTAATGAATTGTAAGCAATATTGCTAATTCATTTGTTAAAACCTTTTATTAAATATCCATTGGCATCATAATAGTATTCCACCAGAGAGTGAGCCCCATCCTTGAAATCCATCGAATCGGAAAGACTGACGGCTTCTCCCGAGTCTTCCACCTTGACCAGCTTGATTGCCGCTGTAGTTCATCGACTCATGAGGAAATCTAGGGGATAGATGTAAAAGAAGTTGTCGGAAATGAAGTATCTCTCAAAAACGAACGCTGCACACTCGTTATGCACGAATCGGCCACTCAGATATCTGTAGCGGCGTGTTTAGACCGAGTCTAAATAGACCCCTACCGGAAATAACGTTCCTAGAATATACTCTTGCCTCGATTTTGAGGTCTCTTTTCGCTGGCGTTGTATATGGTGCATCATTAACATGCTGTGTGATAGCACATAATGGTGTCATACTGAAGTGACAAAGGTTGAAAATAGAGTTATATTGCTAAAAAAAAGAATCGATAAATAGTCGCATATATGTTGTCTTATTTCCATGTAAATAATTAGAATGCTACCCCATTTCAGCAGAAGGAAGCAACGATAAAATGCTTTGAATACAATCTTTTTCATAGCATATATCAAAGTGAACATTCTCCTATATTCTGATACTTTCTTATCCCAACCTTAGCTACAGACTATTGTAGCCCACTATTTTTGCTATTGTTCCATCACTCGAATATAACTCGAACTAGAGCCACGGCATAGACGCATCACATGTAATCCATTGATAGACAGAGAGAAATTCATAATTACAAAAATAAATGTTTCTAGTTACAAACTTTTAGTTTCGTCCTTATGAATTTTTATGTTCGTCATTATCATTTTTTGAAAACTAAGTGTCGATTCCGCGCATTTGAAAGTATCACTTCGATATGGTTAAAATAGTATCAGTTTTGCTCTCCATGTTCACTTCTGAAAACGTGGTCGAAAAAATAATTCTCACACGCCAACTTTCATCACCCACTTGAGTCGCCCATTATCAGGGTCCATTCGAGAGAAATCATAACACACTGATTCTCTGCGAGAAGACATGCTTTTCGTGTCCCATTTTGACGTCATATACACGTATGAGTCTGATATACAGTCAGTAACGGTGACAGAAACGTTTTCGTAACTATAATAGAGAAAACAAGGTTTTACATATCTACACGAGGCATCTTTAAGTATCGGTAAGAACCGACGACTTCAACAAATCTGTATTGTCTTTGTCCTTCCAAAACGTCATATGCTCCTAAAATTGTTGTCGTATGTTAGTTTCTCCGAAAACTTAAGGACGTCACCGAAAAAACTAACATACGACAACGGCGGCTATGAACTTGTTTTGCCTTGCAAAAAATCAACCGTATGTCGCAGCGGTAACTAACGGATGTTGCACGCGAAACTAACGTTAGTTGTTAGCATAACTTCCATTAGTTACCGCAGTAACTAACGGTAGTTTCGGCTGCGACATACGTCTGTTTTTGTAGGAACACTTCTTTTTGCTGTAGTAGAATATTTTAACATATTCCATTAATATGTACTCCATAAAGAGTAGTCTTTGTTAGATTGATAAAAACACTCCAATACGTTTCGCCTCCATCCAAAACTGTAATAATATCTTTTGATAACATATCCACATTGTTAATATTTTTTAGAAATGCAATATAAATAACAACATCACCATTTTTAGTTATAAAACCCACATATTGACGTTTATATTTACTTAGCTTATTTTGCTTTATTGAACGAGTGTGAATCTTTTCTCTTTTCAAATAATTATCAATGCCGTCCCTAATTATTTTTTCTGCCAGAGCAATATCCTCTTTTGTTGGTGTATAGCGCTCTTTTTGATTGTCGATGCTCATAAATACAAAATGTTCTCTATTGAAAGCATAACCAGTATAACCCTTTCCTTTTACTAACGTAGATTCTTGAGAATATCCACTCATGCATAAAAGAGCAAATCCTAGAAGCAATATATTTTTTTTCATAACAATGAATAATTAAGTGGCTGATTTGGTACATCCAACAATCTTGAACCTTATGGAAGCGAACTTCCAATTGTTTATCATATCCATAATTGGTTCTTAATGAAATATTAGCTTGTCCTATTATTAGATTTTCACGATAACCCTGTTTTAGCTTATGCGAACATAAACGAGAATAAAGATTACCGTGCGACACCAACAGAATGGAGTGTTATAATCACCACTTCGGCAGGAGCACCCGACCTTATTGGTATGCTGGAAGTACCAATGCCATTGGTGATAATTATTGGGACCCCCTGAGAAGTATATTTCAATCCGGTTAGAAATCTTTCACCATATTTCGAAGGAATTTTCGGTGCATGACCGAAGATGAGCACTTGCCCTCCATGGGTATGGCCGGCAAGCACTAAATCTGTATTTGTGGTAAGATGATCTTCGGCATAATCGGGAGTATGAGTCAGCAAAATAACAAAATCTTTATCATGAAGAGACAACGTCGGGCATTTTGCTATTTTCTTTATCGTAACAGAATCTGTTGCGGTAGAATTCTCAATGCCAGCCAATATAAGACGAGCACGATTCCGATAGACCGTATCACATCTTTGCTCCAACAAATGAATGTCTTTCGCAGCCATCGATCGGCGAATATCTTCGGTACAACGCTCATAATCGTTATTGCCCAGTACAGCATAAATACCAAGTTGCGGCTTTACAGCCCTAATGGAATCAAATAATTCTTCTACATATTGACAACCCTCCTGATAATCGCCTCCCATAAGCAAAAGATCAGGTTTCTGCTGGCGCAAGAGTTTTATGAGCGAAGGCAAACCTTTTTCGTCAAACAAACTTTTATAATGAGTATCTGAAATAAAAGCAATACGACAACCATCAAAAGCATTGGGCACATCGGGGTGAGTGAAACTATAATCCACCACCCTGCTTATCTCTTTATAGCGATTAGGCAATTTCGTAATTGACTGCTTGATCTTAGCGGCCGAAACGATGCTATCTCCTACGGAAGCCCAAGTCGTCTGCGCCAAAGATGCAAACAAGCCAACAAAGCAAGTCAATAAAAAATGTTTCATACACACATGTCTTTTATTATCATAGCAAATATAGTTCTTTCTACCAAAAGGAGAAACATCTCAGTACAATATTCTTACGACACTCAAGATAATCCACTTTATTTATTAAAATACATTAAAAACTCGGGGTAATATTCCACAAGACAAAGAAAAAGAGATAAATTTGCACCCGCATTAACAGAAGCAACCACCGTATTCATTTTGTTATGCTCCATACAAAAAAGGAGAGATGCTCGAGTGGTTGAAGAGGCACGCCTGGAAAGCGTGTAAACCCCTAAAGGGTTTCGCGGGTTCGAATCCCGCTTTCTCCGCAAAATTAAAAATCCCATTTCTATACTGTTTGGAAATGGGATTTTTTATATCTTACAACCTATTTCTTTTTAAGCGTAGACGGTTGCGATAACCGCAAACTACTGATAACAGCAGCCAATAGTGCAAATCCAGCTCCAACCAGCAAGCAGGTGACAGCTCCTCTCTCCGGCGAAATGATCATGCCCAATAACAATGCAACCATTGTGGTACCGGTGGTTTGTCCTAATAGCCGAGCCATTCCCAACATTCCACTAGCTCCTCCCGAGCGTTTGGATGGAGCAGAAGATATAATAGTACCATTGTTGGGCGTTTGAAAGAATCCAAAGCCAAAGCCGCACAACATAAGTCTGGGAACAATGGTGATCGCTTGAGTACTCGTATCGATAAATGAAAGAGAGATCAATCCTATGAAAAAAGCTCCCATACCAATACTACCCAATATGCCCGGATGTATTTTATCGGAAAGGACTCCCGCCAAAGGTGCTGCAAACAGCGTAGTAAGCGGCCATGAAGTAAGCAACATACCCGTAAGCACCTCATTATAGCCCAACGTATCTTGAAAGAAGAAAGGAAGCGAAACCATTGCCAGCATCTGAGCAGAAAATGAACAGATGGACGTAATGATAGAAAGGCTGAATATGGGTATACGTATTAAATCGAGTGGTAGTAACGGAGATTTCTGATGTAGTTCTCTATGAATATAAAAAGTGCCTACTATCACAACGACAGTTAGCGATAGAAACAAATGTGTATGTGTTCCCTTATGAGCAAAACCTTCAAGAGAGTATATGAGCAAGCCGAAAAACAATGCATTGGCAATAGAGCTTACATAATCGAAGCGATGCTTATTGCGTATCTCGAGACGAGGCAGATAGCGCATACCCAACACAAGAGAGACAAGCCCCAATGGTATATTAATGGCAAAAAGCCAATGCCAAGAAGCAATAGACAGAATAGCTCCGGCCACTGTAGGTCCGGCAGCTGCCGAAATAGCAACAATCATAGCATTGATTGCCATACCTCTAGCCAATTTGCTTTTAGGATATATATACCTTAGCTGTGCCGTATTCACACTAGTCAGCGCAGCAGCACTCAATCCTTGAAAGAAACGAGCAGTAGTCAATGTAATAAAATCGGCGGACAAGGCACAGATCAGCGAGGTGATGCAAAAGAAAAAGATACCTGAGAGATAAACCTTACGGTAACCCCATATCTCGCCAAGTGCAGAGAAAGAGAGCAAAGAAATAACAATAGCCAGCTGATAAATATTAACGATCCAAGTCGTCATAGAAGGTGTCGTACTGAAGTCGTGCGACAACGTAGGCAATACCACATTCATGATATTGACATCCAATACAGACATGCAAAGGGCAAAACCTATCGAAAGGACAGCAAAAACTCGTTCTTTCAATGGAAGTCCATCCGTCTCATCTATTTTCAAATGTATTCTTTCGGACATTTATTTCAAGAGATCTATACGTTGCGCCTCACTTTCAAAATTGGGAGTGAACACACCTTTACCTAAACAGTCCTTAATTTCTTGTATGGACCAGAATCGACCTCCCGCCAACTCTTCGCTAGGAGTTATCTTGCCATCATAAACCGTACGATGAACAAAGACCAACTCTTTTTCTCGAGCAGACTGAAAGATATAATGCGTCATTGCTTCGGGCTCGAAATCGGTGATACCAAGTTCTTCTCGCACTTCTCGTTTCAACGCCTGTTCTACATTCTCTCCCAAATCCACATGTCCACCAACGGCTGTATCCCATTTGCCGGGTTGAATATCTTTCCAATCGGGGCGTAGTTGCAAATAAAGTTCTCCTTTCGAATTAAACACATGCAGGTGCACCACAGGATGCAATAACATACTTCCATTGTGGCATTCACCACGAGTTGCCGATCCAATGATCTGTCCATCTTCATCTACGACAGGTAATTCTTCTTTTTCGTTATCCTTCATATTTGTGTATTAAAATCAATCTTATGGAATAAGCAGCGATGAATCGCCATAGCTCAAGAATCTGAAGTCATGCCCCAAGGCATAACGGTATATCTTCTTCCAATCACCATCAACAAATGCGGAAACCAAGAGTAACAAGGTACTTTTGGGTTGATGGAAATTTGTTATCATTTTCCGAACAACATGATAAGTGTATCCCGGGGCAATGATAATCTGCGTACAAGAATGGAGTACTTCGAGATGATGACGATCAAGATAGTCGATAATATTTTGTAATGCTTGTACAGAAGTCAGTTCTTTTTCCTCCGATATCGAATAAGGATACCATTGTTTGATATACAAGTCTTCTTCGTTAGCATCGGGATTATCTTGAAGGACAATACCTATATAATACAATGTTTCCAGAGTACGCACCGACGTAGTACCTACAGCGACGACTTGCCCCCCATGTTCAACAATCCGTTCTAATGTATGCCGCGATACCGAAATCCATTCGGTATGCATTTCATGTCCCTCTATTTCTTCACTCTTTACAGGTTTAAAAGTTCCGGCACCGACATGCAATGTCAACTCTTCCAATTCCACCTTTTTGCGGCGCAAGTTATCCATTACCTCTTCCGTAAAATGCAGACCGGCAGTAGGAGCAGCCACAGAACCTTTAATCTTAGAATATACCGTTTGATAGTTTACTTTATCACTTTCTTCTGTATCTCTATTCAGATAAGGCGGAATAGGCAGTTCGCCAAATACCTCAAGGATATCGGCAAAGGTAATATCAGCATTATCCCACGAAAATTCAACATAATGGCTTGTTCCGCGACATTCGCCTCGAGTGGCAGAAAGAGTAACAGACAAACCTTTGACTGTAAGTTGACGATGCAACGTACCCTCTTTCCATTTTTTCAGATTACCAACAAGGCAAAGCCATCCCGAATGAGATGTCTGCTGAAAATTAAGAGCATAATCGGCCGGAGCTACCGGTTCAAGACAAAACACCTCTATCAGAGCCCCTGTCTCTTTGCGAAAATGAAGACGGGCCTGAATGACCTTGGTATTATTGAATATCATTAACTCGTTCGCTTCAATATATTGAGGGAGCGAAGTAAAAACATCTTCACTCACTTCACCGTGACGGTAGAGCAAAAGTTTAGAATGATCGCGTTCAGGAAGTGGAAACTTAGCAATCCGTTCGTCAGGAAGTTCGTAATCAAAATCACTAATATGAATGTGCTTTGGATTTTCTTTCATCATTTTACTTCTTTTATTCGGCAAAATTACGGATATTTGCGGAAATATTCGAATAAAAAGCTAGAAGAGATGAAAATAGGTGATAAAGTACGCTTCTTGAATGAAGTAGGCGGAGGAATCATTAAAGGATTTCAAGGAAAAGACATTGTATTGGTAGAAGATGCTGACGGCTTTGACATCCCGATGAACAAAAAAGAAGTCGTAATAATCGATACAGACAAATATAATTTGGAGCGCATACAACCCGAAGAGGATAAAGAACCGGCACGGAAAAATAAAAAAACATCGACACACACAAGTTCGGCAAAAGAAGAGCAAGAGAAGGACTTATCTTTCGAGGCACCAGCCGTAGAATTGAAAGGTGGCGATATAATCAATGTATCTTTGGCTTATGTGCCGGAAGATATCAAAATGATAAATGCGACTTCTTTTGATGCCTATCTGGTGAACGACAGTAATTATTACTTGCAATACATATACATGAGTGGCGAGAACAAAGCATGGAAAGTACGTGCTAGAGGAGAAATAGCACCTAACATGAAAACCTGGCTTGAAAGTTTCATGCAAAGTGAGTTGAATGAATTGGAACATGTATGTATACAACTTTTAGCCTACAAAAAAGATAAAGCCTTTGAATTACATCCCGCATTTGGCGTGACACTGCACTTGGACACGGTGAAATTCTATAAAATACATTGCTTCAACCAATCGGACTTCTTTGAACAACCGGCTATGATTTATGATATAGTAAAAGACAACGTTCCTTACAAACAATTTAGAATATCAGCCGAAGAGCTAAGACAACAAATGCTCAGTCCTAAATATTCGGATAAACAGAGTTCGATCCCTGTCATTCCGAAAGAGCGAAATAACAAAGCAGAAAAATTAACGGTAGATCTACATAGCGAAGAGTTGCTTGACTCTACAACAGGCATGAGTAACGGTGAAATACTCAGCTATCAATTGGATAAATTCCGCGAGACAATGAAGCTCCACGAAGGAGAACACGGCAAGCATATCATTTTTATTCATGGGAAGGGAAACGGAGTATTGCGTACAGCTATCATCAATGAACTGAAGAACAAGTACAACCATTCTTGTAATTGGCAAGACGCTTCATTTCAAGAATATGGTTTTGGTGCCACAGACGTAATGTTCAAGTAAGTCTAAGGCTATTAGAGAAAATCAAATTATAAATCTTTCACGAGTATTTGGCTGAGTTTGTCAAATGAATCGTCCTCATAGTCTTTCAGTATTTGCCAATGAGGATTAAATCGGCGTACCTTATCTATCCGGAAAGCTTCCGATCCGTTGGTTTCAATGCGATTCATAATCAAACCTACACTCAGTCGACAGATATCGACAGATGGTTGAAAGCCTATGTCTTCGCTTTTTTCATCACTCAGCACCTCGTGTATTAAATTTAAATCTTGAAGTGTTCCCAATACTTGTTTGGTCAATCGAATAGGAATGCAATTTTCATTGGAAAGTTCTTCGGCAGTATAAGGCTTTTCGCCTTTTTCAAAACGTTTGGCAATAAGAGAAGTGATAACAATGCAAACAAAACAAAAGTAGCGATGACTGATATTACGAGTATCTTTATCGTAGCTAAAGTTTTTGATATTTTGAGAAGCATAAGTCATCTGCACACCAAATAAACAGATAGACCATGAGACCTGCATCCATAACAATAATAACGGTAGTGCTGCAAAGCTTCCATAAATAGCATTATAGCGCGATACCGAAACCTGACCGGCAATATACAAGAACTGCAAGCCCTGAAAAGCCGAACCCGCTAAAATACCGGGAATAATGGCATGACGTATTTTGACTTTGGTATTGGGCATAAAGACATAAAAGCCAATGAACACAGCCCATGTAAACACGAAAGGAATCAGTTGGAATAAAAACTTGGCAATCGGCATCAACAAGTCGAATGAAGCCATCGACCGCAACATGGTCATTGAAAAAATAGATAAGCCTCCCGAAACAACGATCAGAATAGGAATAAGCAAAAACATTGAAAAATAATCGGTAATCTTACGGTAAACACTCCTGCCCTTTTTAACGTGCCATATCTGATTGACTGTTTTCTCTATATTGGCTGACAAATTAATAACGGTCCACAATAGCAGTATCAAACCTACACCGATAAAGACACCGTTTTTAGTCTGCGACAAATATCGTTTCACAAATTCGAGGATATAGTCAGTCGCTTCACCTTGCCCTGCAAGGCTGATACGAATTTGATCTTCCATCATTTTATCGAAGCCGAACCCCCTGGCAATTGCAAACAATATTGCAAAAAGAGGAACGATAGCAAGCAGTGTGCTATAAGTCAAAGCAGAAGCTTTGACAACTAGACGTTCATCCACAAAACGTTTGATACAAAGATAGAGCGTCTTCACACTAGTATAGAACCTCTTCCTTGTCTTTGAAATATTACCGTCAGAATCGTGCCAAATATCTTCTGTGATAAATTTCAACGCTTTAGATGTTTTTGCCTTTATCATCATATAGTCAAGTGCTGTTTTGCTCGAAAATAAAAAAGACAGTCAGTCTATAAGCCGGGTTCTGTTTTTCGCAAACGAAACGTCTGTCATTTATCTGAGCGGAATGTCACCAAGCCGCTTTAGCGATCTACCCTCTGACATGGAACGAGCAGCCCTCATAACGTCAGTATACATGATCTTACAACTTCCAAGACACACGGCACGGATGTCACCACCCGCCCGGTAGGCTCTTACCCCACCTTCTCACCCTTACCAAAATGGCGGTTATTTTCTTCTGTGTTACTCCACCCTCGCGAATAGCTTTCTGTTAGGAAGTGGAATGCTCTATGTTGCCCGGACTTTCCTCATACACCACAAGTGCAAGCGACAAACCGACCGACTGTCGCCACAAAAGTACATATTTTATTTGAAAAATAAGAAAAAACAAAAAATATTACTATCTTTGCTACCCTATAGACCCTCTTTTAATATTCAGTATCATTTTTTAATATAGAGATATGGAGATGAAGAAGTTTTTGTTATTCTATGCGTTTCTGCCTGCCTTGAGCCTGCTAGCTTGCTCTACAAACAAACCGACTGTCGGTAATAATGATAACGAAATAGACAATATCATTTCGAAGACTAAGAAAGATTTTATTCCTGATGGTCGACTTTCCGTTTATGATATCAAATCGATAAGTAATGGCAAACAAGATATCACTATAAAAGGATATACCATGTCCACCAAAGCAAAAAATGCATTGCTGCAACGAATTGCGGCTACAGGAAAGAATGTAAAAGACAGCGTCGTACTGTTGCCCGACGCTTCTGTTGGCAACAAAAGTTATGGTGTTGTCGATGTATCGGTATGTAATGTGCGTAGTGCCGATGATTTTTCAGCGGAGCTATCGTTACAAGCGTTACTTGGAATGCCGGTGCATATTATCCAAGATGGGATGTTTTATAGAGTACAAACACCCGATTTATACACGGGGTGGGTTATTCATGCCGGCATCACCCCAATGACAAAAGCCGAATATGATAATTGGAACCGTTCCGAAAAGATAGTAGTCACATCTCATTATGGATTTGTCTATTCATGCCCGGACATTCAATCTCAAACAGTTTCGGATGTCGTCAGTGGAGACAGATTAAAGTGGGAAGGTACGGAAGGCGACTTTTATAAGGTGGGTTATCCTAATGGACGCATAGGCTATATCACAAAAAATATTTCTATGCCCGAAAGAGAATGGAGAAGTAGTATAAAGCAAGACGCAACATCAATAATCCGCACAGCATACACACTGATGGGAATTCCATATATGTGGGGAGCTAACTCTGCAAAGGGAGCCGATTGCAGTGGATTTGTACGTACAGTCTTATTTTTACACGATATTATTATTCCACGAGACGCCTCACAAATGGCATATATCGGCGAACATATAGATATTGCTCCAGATTGCAGTAATCTGCAACCGGGAGATTTAGTTTTCTTCGGACGTAAAGCTGTGGGCAATAAAAAGGAGCACGTATCACACGTTGGAATTTATGTAGGAAACCAACGCTTTATCCATTCGTTAGGCGATGTACACGAAAGTAGTTTCAATCCCAAAGACGCTAATTATGATGCATATGATTTAGGAAGGCGTCTCCATGCTGTGCGTTTTTTACCATATTTAAATAAAGAGCCTAACATCAATACAACAATAACTAATCCATTTTATAAATAAAATGCAGAACCGTAGAGATTTTATTAAAACAGCTGCTCTTGCAGCAGTCGGCACAGGTTTGTCTTTGAACAATGCCTTTGGTGCTTCGGCACCTTCCATGTTTTCTGTAGGTCATCATGGTAAAGGAGGAAAAATGAAATTTTCATTCTTCCCGTATGAACTTAAGTTACGCCATACTTTTACGGTAGCTTCTTACTCCCGAACTACAACACCGGACGTACAATGCCAAATAGAATACGACGGAGTAACCGGTTATGGCGAAGCATCCATGCCACCTTACCTTGGTCAATCCGTAGAATCGGTTTCTACATTTTTAAGAAAAGTAAATTTAGAACAATTCAATGATCCGTTTCAAATGGAAGATATTCTCTCTTACATAGACCATATCAACCCTGGCGATACGGCAGCAAAAGCAGCGGTTGACATTGCTCTTCACGACTTGGTAGGCAAGCTACTTGGTGCACCATGGTGGAAGATATGGGGACTTGACAAATCAAAAGCACCCTCTACCACTTTCACTATTGGTATAGATACAGCCGACGTTGTTCGGAGCAAAACAAAAGAATGTGCAGACAAATTTAATATACTAAAAGTCAAAGTAGGGCGCGACAATGACAAAGAAATGATAGAGACCATAAGGTCTGTTACAGATTTGCCTATTGCTGTCGATGCTAACCAAGGATGGAAAGACAAACGTCAGGCTCTGGACATGATATATTGGCTCAAAGAGCATGGTATAGTCATGGTAGAACAACCGATGCCAAAAGAACAACTTGATGATATTGCATGGATTACCGAGGCAAGCCCACTTCCAATCTATCTGGACGAATCGGTACAACGGATTCCCGATGTGCTGAAAGTAAAAGGGGCCTGCCATGGAGTGAATATAAAACTAATGAAATGCACCGGAATGCGCGAAGCATGGAAAATGACAACGCTTGCTCATGCCTTGGGCCTGAGAGTGATGTTGGGATGCATGACTGAGACATCGTGTGCAGTAAGTGCTTGTGCACAGCTTTCTCCACTGGCCGATTTTTGTGACTTAGATGGCAATCTGCTTATAGCAAACGATCGTTTCAAGGGAATGATTGTTGAGAAAGGTAAGATAACGTTGAATGATCTCCCCGGATTGGGATTGACAAAATTATAAAACACATGAGAAAGTTATTGGGTGCTATATTACTTTTAGTGATTGTATGTGCTTGCTCTTCTAAAGGAGGCACAGGCAGTTATAGTTGGAGTAATGATTATCACCAACGCCTGCTTACCGATTTTTGCCTTACTAAATCTCAGGTAAAAGATTACATAAAGAAATATATCCCAGATGTCACTGAAGAACAAATGCAGTCGTGGGAAAAAAGTGGCGCACTGGAATGTATGACTCTTGATGGAGAAAAACGCTATTTCCGCAATGCCGGACCTAATTTGTTTCGCATAGATTCGACCTGCCAACGTATAAAGGCTGAAAAAGAAAGGCTATCTCAAGATCTTGAAGGTTGGCATTTAGATGACTATAAAAACATTCCATGCATTATGGCATCTGTGAATCAGTCACATGGTAATTATCTTGCAGAGCCAAAACACATAACAATAACATATACCCTTACTGTGAATGCGGACGCAGTACCTAACGGCAAACTAATCCGATGCTGGCTGCCCTATCCTCGAACCGATATTGCTCGTCAAAAAGGTGTAAGACTTATTTCTGTCAGTGAGCCTAAATTCATATTATCGCCCCCCGACAGCATTCATTCCACACTCTATATGGAGAAATATGCTTCAAAAGGTAAGCCTACAGTCTTCCAAGAGAAATTCGAATATACCATTTATGGAGAATGGCATCCTTTGAGACCAGAAGACATTCAACCCTACGATACGACTTCGACTATTTATCAAAAATACACATCGGAGAGGGCTACTCATATCATTTTCACCCCGCAAATCCGTCAACTCGCCGCCAATCTAACAAAGGGGACAAACAATCCACTCCTCAAAGCACAACGTATCTATCGCTGGATAAATGATCGCTTTCCATGGGCTTCGGCACGCGAATATTCTACTATTCCCAATATTCCGGAATACGTACTAGCCAATAAACATGGAGATTGTGGTCAAGTCAGCCTATTATTTATCACGCTATGCAGAGCAAGTGGCATACCTGCTCATTTTCAAAGCGGATTTATGATTCATCCCCACGAAAACAATCTACACGACTGGGCCGAAGTTTACTTTCAAGGGATAGGTTGGGTACCAGTGGACCAGTCATTCGGCATACCTACTTTCTTGCCGGATAACAAAGCTGCTGAATTCTTTTTCTTGGGAGGCATCGATTCGTATAGGCTCATTGTGAACAACGATTACTCCGGAGCCTTATCACCGACAAAGAAATATCCAAGAAGTGAGACTGTCGATTTTCAACGTGGTGAAGTAGAGTGGAGCGGTGGCAACTTATACTTTCCACAATGGGATTATCACATGGATGTAGACTACCATTAAACATGAATACAGATAGTGTAGAATATAGAGAAGTATGAATAATACCTTTCTATATTCTATTCTCAATGGAACCATATTAGCGTTTATGGTATGACATTGCACTTAGAAAACGTTATTCATTCGTTATCTAATTCTATTTTCGCTACTAAGTATGGAAAAAAAGTTAATAGATAGCTAAGATTCCGTAAAAAAGCTCGATATTTGCGCTATGATTCAGATTGAAACGATATTAGATATCATATTCAAAGGCTTCATCATTGGGGTTGTTGTGTCTGCCCCAATGGGACCGGTAGGCGTTTTATGTGTTCAGCGTACTCTTAACAAAGGACGCTGGTATGGCTTTGTCACCGGACTAGGAGCGACCTTAAGTGATATGTGCTATGCACTGCTTACTGGATATGGTATGAGCTTCGTGACCGACTACATTAATAAAAATATTTTTATTTTGCAGCTATTGGGTAGCCTTATGCTATTAGCATTTGGCTATTATACTTTCCGAACAAACCCTGTAAAATCTCTCCATCCTATCAACCAAAACAACCCGAAAGGTACTTATGTTCACAACTTCATTACTGCTTTCGTCGTATGTTTTAGCAATCCGCTTATCATATTCTTATTTATCGGCCTTTTCGCACGGTTTGCTGTAGGCCAGCATGGAGTAGTTCTCTTCGATGCAGTAACAAGCTATGTAGCTATTGCCATCGGAGCAATATCATGGTGGCTTCTCATCACTTTTGTTATTAATAAAGTACGAAAACATTTCAATCTTCGTGGCATTTGGATTATCAATCGTGTCTTTGGAATACTGGTCATGCTCTTTTCTGTTATCGGATTAATATTCACTTTATTAGGAGAATCATTCTATTAGAAATAGACGGAGAAAAGAAAATGAAAAAGATAGCAGACAAATTGAAAGAAAAGAACATTGCGGAATATCTTATTTATATGTGGCAGATTGAAGATCTTATAAGAGCCAACAATTGCGATATTGATAAGGTGATAGATAATGTGATATCAGGTTTTAGTCTTAATGGCAAGGACAAAGAGGATTTGGTTGAATGGTATGACAACCTCGTAAACATGATGCGTGCCGAAGGTGTCAATGAGAAAGGACATCTGCAAATCAATAAAAATGTCATCTTGGAATTGGAAGAGCTACATGGCAATCTATTGGCAACGACTCAATTTCCCTTTTATCATGGGGCATACTATAAAGCTTTACCCTTTATTGTAGAACTCCGACAGAAAAATGGCCGTAAAGAAGAATCCGAAATTGAGACTTGTTTTGAAGCGATGTATGGAGTCTTGCTACTACGTTTGCAAAAGAAAGATATAACAGAAGAGACACAGAAAGCGATCAATGCTATCAGTAACTTTTTGTCTATGCTGGCCAACTATTATGATAAAGATAGCAAGAACGAAATTGAATGGTAGTTTTATAATTTAGAAAATGAATATTTTAGTAACCGGTTCAAATGGGCAATTAGGAAATGAAATCAGACTAATAGCCAAAGAACATCCCGAACATAACTACTTTTTTACAGATATTCAAGAGTTGGATATTTGCGAAGAACAGAAAGTAATTGATTTTGTAAACGACAATGATATTAAGTTTATCATAAATTGTGCAGCATTCACAGCCGTAGACAAAGCAGAAGACAATGCTAACAGACTATTATGCGACAAGCTCAACCGACTGGCTCCACAATATTTGGCACATGCAGCCGAAATGGCAGGAGCCACATTGATACATATATCTACAGACTATGTGTACGATGGAAGAAGCTATGTTCCTTATAGAGAAGATGATAAATGTCATCCAAAATCAGTATACGGTGCTTCGAAACTAGCCGGTGAAATCAACGCAATGAGTATTTGCCATCAATGTATAATAATACGTACCGCATGGCTTTACTCTCCTTTCGGCAATAACTTCGTAAAAACGATGTTAAGACTAGGTACAGAACGAGAGAGTCTCAATGTCGTATTCGATCAAATAGGTACCCCAACCTATGCACATGATTTAGCTCAAACCATCTTTCACATTATAGAAAAAGGTGCCATTCCCGGGACTTATCATTTTTCGGATGAAGGCGTCTGTTCATGGTATGACTTTGCAAAGGCCATTCATCGCGTAGCGGGCATAAACACGTGTAAAATTTACCCTGTACATACCGACGAATACCCCGCAATAGCGTATCGCCCCCCCTACTCCGTACTCGATAAAACAAAGATAAAAACAACTTACGGCATAGAGATACCTCAATGGGAAGACAGCTTGCGACACTGTCTGGATAGAATGAAATAACAACCCATTATTATTAAGCAATCTTATTATTTATATGAATATAAACGAAATAGATAGAAGAAGAACATTTGCTATCGTATCACACCCCGATGCTGGTAAAACAACATTAACCGAGAAGTTACTACTCTTTGGTGGACAAATACAAGTAGCAGGTGCTGTAAAAAGTCATAAAATCAAGAAAACTGCTACAAGTGACTGGATGGAAATTGAAAAGCAACGTGGAATTTCAGTTTCTACTTCAGTTATGGAATTTGACTATAAAGACTACAAAGTCAATATTCTAGACACACCCGGTCACCAAGATTTTGCTGAAGACACATTCCGAACGCTGACCGCAGTAGATAGCGTCATTATTGTTATTGATGGAGCAAAGGGTGTTGAAGCACAGACTCGCAAATTAATGGAAGTTTGCCGGATGAGAAATACGCCGGTTATTATATTCATCAATAAGATGGACCGTGAGGGACGGGATCCCTTTGACATTCTTGACGAATTGGAGAATGAACTTCTTATAAGCGTACGCCCCCTTTCCTGGCCTATCGGGCAGGGACCGCGCTTCAAAGGAGTCTACAATATTTACGAAAACAAATTAAATCTGTTCAAACCGTCAAAGCAAGTAGTTACCGAGAAAGTAGAAGTAGATTTGAACAGCGATGAGTTGAATACCCACATAGGTAACGATGAAGCCAAAAGATTGCGCAATGATCTAGAACTGGTTGATGGTGTATATCCAGAATTTGTAATAGGCGATTATCTAAAAGCCAATATTGCCCCCGTTTTTTTTGGATCGGCACTCAACAACTTCGGTGTACAAGAACTACTAGACTGCTTTGTCGAAATAGCTCCCAGACCTAGACCTGTTCAGGCACTAGAACGCATAGTCAATCCTGAAGAGCCCAAATTTACGGGATTCATCTTCAAAATAATGGCAAATATCGATCCGAACCACCGCTCATGTGTCGCATTTTGCAAGATTTGTTCTGGAAAATTCACCCGAAATGCTCCCTACTTACATATACGCCACAATAAAACAGTACGCTTTTCGTCACCGACTCAATTCATGGCACGTCGTAAAACGACTATAGACGAAGCTTATGCAGGAGATATTATCGGATTACCCGACAATGGCATTTTCAAAATAGGCGATACACTTACTGAAGGTGAGAAGCTTCACTTCAGAGGACTACCCAGTTTTTCACCGGAGATGTTCAAATATATAGAAAACGAGGATCCGATGAAACAGAAACAATTGGCCAAAGGCATCGATCAGCTCATGGACGAAGGTGTTGCTCAATTATTTGTCAATCAATTCAACAACCGTAAAATCATCGGAACGGTAGGACAATTACAATTTGAAGTGATCCAATACCGATTACTCAATGAGTATAATGCATCATGCCGTTGGGAACCACTGAGTTTATACAAAGCCTGCTGGATAGAAAGTGACGATCCCGAAGAACTTGAGGCCTTCAAAAAACGTAAATACCAATACATGGCCAAAGACCGAGATGGACGTGATGTATTTCTTGCCGATTCAAATTACGTATTGCAAATGGCTCAGCAAGATTTCAAACGTATCAAATTCCATTTCACCAGCGAGTTTTAGGATTTTGGCACATAAAAGCATCCAATAATTAGGATAGAGCATATATTTTTCCTAATTTTGTCACCGTTTTTGGTCCGGTAGCTTAGTGAATAGAGCGTCAGATTCCGGTTCTGAAGGTCGTGGGTTTGACTCCCACCCGGATCACATATCAAATAAAGCCGTATTTCGTACAAGAGATACGGCTTTATTTATGCAAGACGGTATTTAAACAATTTATATACATCGACACGATCGAATAATACAGATGCTTAGCTTCCAAGCTTTAACTAGTGAGCCTACTTTCTATTTCATTTCATGAAAAATTATAATAATTTGAGACAATAACTCACCATCTTTTAGTTGGTTCTTTTGATTATCTGGATTTTTTTGACGAATATTGCAGAAAATTAGATGTGATAAACTTGATGTCCAATCCGCATAGTGCAGTAAAACAATAAATGATTTCCAATGAAGAAGCTCTGGTTATTAATGATATTAGTGTTCGTTTATTCTCTTTCAATCAACGCAAAAGACGTATATAAGACTATAACGAAAGAAGAGTTAAGAGATAAAATATCCGGAGGATGGGCCGGAAAAATGATTGGTGTGGCCCGCGGACACGAGATGGAGTATAAGGCAGTAGGGAAAATATATGAAGGCGAGATTCCATGGACTCCCGATATGGTAAAAGAGTCGCTACAAGAAGATGATATTTACGGGCAAGTGAGCCTCATGATGATCATGGAAAAATATGGTCTAAATGTTTCCTGCACAAAATTGGCAGAAGGCTTGGCGAATGCCGAATTCTCTCTATGTCATGCTAATCTGCAATGCCGCAAGAATTATCTGGATGGAATCATGCCGCCATTATCCGGAACACCTAAATACAATATGCACGCAGATGATATCGATTTTCAAATTGATTCCGATTTCTTGGGATTCATAAGTCCCGGAATGCCACAAGCTTCGGCGCTGATGTGTAATCGTATAGGGCGCATGATGTCTTACGGAGACGGTCTATATGGAGGTATTTTTATCTCCTCAATGCATGCCTTGGCTTTCTTTAATGACAATCCGATACAATTAGTTTCGGACGCATTAAAAACAATACCATCAAAAAGTACTTATGCACAATGCATCTATGATGTTATCAACCAATATAAGCTTCACCCAACCGATTGGCAACAAACATGGCAATTCATACAACACAAATGGGGCAATACAGATATTTGCGTCCCCTTTCACGATTTCGACATAGACGCAAAGATCAATGGTGCATTCATTGCAATAGGCTTACTATACGGAGAAGGAGACTTTGACAAGACGATGAAGGTAACCATTGGGTGTGGACAAGATACAGATTGCAATTCTTCCAACGTAACAGCTATTCTGGGAGTTATGAAAGGCTATTCCAACATACCCGATAGATTCAAATCGTGCATACCATCCATAGCCAACGAAACGTTCTCACACACGACCTATTCTTTTAATAAGACCGTTGCACAAACACTGTTGTTCTTGAATGAGAATGTCAAAGCAAATGGGGGCAAGATAGATGGAGACAAGTACCTTATCAAAATCCAAAAGCCTCTTTTCATAGGGAAATTAGAACAATCGTTCCCCAACATGTATATGAGCTATTATGTTCAGGCTACAGATTCTACAAAATGGAACTTCAAAGGCAAATGGTCTAATTTCGTTTACGGAGACGGAGATCCCGATCTCTTTAAAATGACATTCGAACCGGGAGCATCAGTTACCATTTCTTTCAAAGGCACCGGAGTTACATTACTGGGCAGTTGGAATGTAGATGGAGGACGTGCCAATGTTTATGTTGATGGAAAATTTGTGCAACAGATAGATACATACTATCGCGAAGATGCCGGAAAATACAACGACAACCGCTCTCATATTTTTCATATCTTAGGGCTAAAACCAGGCACGCATTCACTACGTTTAGTGGTTTCCGAAGAGAAAAATCCCAAATCGAAAGGGCACAAAATATGGATAGAACGTTATGTTGTATACGATACCAGAAAATAATATGGAAGTTATAATTGCTCTATTTCCTTTTTCAATTCATTGAGAAAACCGCCGGCATAAGCTCCATCCATCACTCGATGGTCAAAAGCCAAAGAAATCGTTATGCAACGAGGCTCTTTGTCGTGCAAATTTCCAGTATTTGATCTGATTCTCCCCACTACCATACCGGCAACCATTGGCTCTGAGAGCACCATTGTACCCTGCGTTACGTCAAATGTACCAAAATTGGTCACGGGAAAATTGCCATAAAAATGTTCAATGAAATAACAAGGATTCTTAAAGCGTCTCATTTTATATAGCAGTGCTTGCAGTCCATTGAGTTTGTCCATTTCCATTAAAGCATTCATTAAGGTATTCTTCCCCTGCTTTATCAGCAAAATACCATTTTGCAATTCGGATGAAATCTCTTCCACACTTTTACTTTCCGCATTCTGAATAAACACATACTCTACATGGTTCTCAACAGATACCGGAATATTCAACAGAAGTCGTTCGCTGTTTATTATCTTCTTTTTATAATACAAACTGTATAGCAATGGATACTTCACAAGCGCCGAAGCTATTTTCTTCAGCAAGAAAGAGTATACCGTAACATGTACATCCGACGTTGCATTTATCGTTTGACGCTCCGAAAGCAACCTGTCCACATTCATTTCGACCTGCATGGTAACAACCGGTACAATCTTCTTAATATCAAATTTATTCATTTGAAATTTCCTACAGATTCGGTCTTTCTCAGTGAAAGCCTTATGCATCGAAATCCCTTTGTTAGTATTCATTTTATCCATTTTTCTTTTCTAATGATCAAAAGTCACACTTTATCGAGGCAACATATATCTATACAACATTTGGGGTGCAGAGAGACAAAGCAAACTTGTATTTTTAATGACAAATATAGAGACTTTTCGTTTTATACTATACGAATTACTGTTTTTTAATTCAAAACGGCGTCTAAGTATCAGAAGATGTACCCTTCTATGACAAATTTCATTATTGTTGACAACTTATATCAAAACAATTTGCAACTTTCCTTATTTTTTACGAATATTGCACTACCATTTTCATATTTATGAGACTAAAGCGACTATACAAAAAACAAGAATATCATGAATGAATTTGTAAAAGCATTGTTAAGCAATGGCAAAAGCCCATTGATTCCTGAGACTGAAAATCTATATGGATGTTTTGTTGGCGAATGGGATTTCGAGTGGTTTGATAACATCGACACTCCCACCCCCAGGCATGTAAAGGGAGAATGGATTTTCCAATGGATACTAGAAGGGCTTGCCATTCAAGATCTGTTCATTTGCCCTTCGCGAGAGACGCGCAGCGCTACCCCTCAGACAGATGCCGCATACGGAACGACCGTACGCATGTACAATTCCAACAAGAAAGCATGGGATATATTATATACCGAATGGGGATGTGCCACATTCTTGGAAGCCCATCGCGAGAATGATAAAATAGTGCAAACGGCAATAAACAATACCAAATTGCGCTGGGTTTTCTCAGACATAACAGCAAACTCTTTCCGTTGGCAACGCATGATTAAAGACGATAAAGACTGCTGGACAACAAAAGCCTATCTCATTGCCACGCGTAAATAGTTCTTTGAAATGACACTAAAGCAATCGTTCACATTTACAAACTCAACAACCAATTTAATTAAAAACAAAAGATGAAAGAGATTATCAGACAAATGGCCTTATCGGCAGGCGCCGACATCTGTGGATTTGCCAATATCGACCGGTTCAAAGATGCCCCCAAAGGTTATTCGCCAACAGATATATACCAAGATTGCAAATCTGTCTTAGCCATAGGTGTAGCTATTCCCCGTGGTCTTTCGTTGGTCAATCCGCAACTTATCTACGGACATTTCAACGAATTGGCATGCCCGATAGTCGACCAGATACTATTCAAGTTAGCCCGAATGATCGAAAGCAAATACGATGGCTATGCTATACCGATTCCGAGCGATAGCCCTGTCGGTTTCTGGAACGAAACAACCAAGACGGCACACGGACTATTGTCCATGAAGCATATCGGTGTACTTGCCGGCATCGGGTTCATGGGAAAGAATACGATCTTGTGCAACGAGCAGTTCGGCAACCAAATCACAGTCGGAGCACTGTTGCTAACGCACGATTTACCTTCCGACGAGTTATGTCAGAACCACTGCTTGCCGCAATGTCATAAATGTATAGACAATTGTCCGGCTCATGCCATTCGCGAAGATGGGACTGTAGACCAGAAAAGATGCAGAGAGCATACATACAAAACGACATTCAGAAACATCGGAACCGTAGAATGCAACGTATGCCGCATGGGATGCCCTCTGAAGTTTGGAGTAAAGACAAAGATCAGTTGAGTTACCCAATAGGCAAACTGTATCATGAATAAAGTTGCAGAATCCGTTTGGAGAGAAACGGATTCTGCAACACAGCCTTTTATTTAAAAAACAGAATTCCAACCTATCATTATCCGAATTACCAAAATAATAATATCTTTGCAGGCTGTATTGGATATTATAAAAATGAAAACTTCTGAAAACAAAAATTTTATAAATAAATTCAGCCTTATTGGCGCTATTGTAACACTGGGTATTGTCTATGGCGATATAGGCACGTCCCCTCTTTATGTCATGAAAGCCATCTTGGGAGTCAACGAACAGATTGACGCTTCCTACATTATCGGTGCTGTTTCATGTATTATATGGACTCTGACCATACAAACCACCATCAAATATGTATTAATAGCCCTGCGGGCAGACAATAAAGGCGAAGGCGGTATATTGGCATTGTATGCCTTGATCCGAAAGAGCAAAAAGAAATGGCTTTACGGATTTGCCATTATCGGTGCCAGCACGCTGATTGCCGATGGCGTAATAACCCCATCCATAACCGTTGTTTCTGCTATCGAGGGACTGAAAGTGATCGAGCCCAACACGGCCATAGTGCCTATATGTATCACCATTGTCACCGTCTTGTTTTTCATCCAACAGTTCGGGACCAGTGTTATCGGCAAATTCTTCGGTCCGCTGATGCTTGTCTGGTTTTCTATGATCGGCTTGTTCGGTGCCCTCCAAATTGGCGATTATCTGTTCATACTGAAGGCTTTCAATCCTTATTATGCCATCGCACTATTGATCAGAGATCCCAATTGGTTCTTGATACTTGGAGCCGTATTTCTCTGTACCACGGGTGCCGAAGCGTTATATTCGGATTTGGGACATTGTGGAATAAGAAATATCCGCGTCAGTTGGGTCTTCGTAAAAGCAATGCTTATCCTTAACTATTTAGGACAGGGTGCATGGGTTATCGCTCACATCAACACACTACCCAAAGACATCAACCCGTTCTATAGCATCATACCTCCGCAGTTCTTGATTGTAGGAGTTATTATGGCTACAATAGCCGCCGTCATAGCCAGTCAGGCATTAATCAGCGGTTCGTTCACCATCTTCAGCGAAGCAATGAACCTGAACTTCTGGCCCCGCCAGACTATAAAGTATCCTACCGAAGTCAAAGGACAGCTCTACATTCCATTTGTTAATGTAGCTCTCTACGTTCTTTGCATATTCGTCATCCTATTCTTTCAAAGCTCCAGCAAAATGGAGGCCGCCTACGGATTGTCCATTACCATTACAATGCTCATGACGACCTTGCTATTGGGTTCTTATCTACACTATTACAAGCATGTACGTTTAATCTTTGCCATACCATTCGTCATCTTCTTCTCTACAATCGAATTATTGTTCTTATCGGCCAATATGTTCAAGTTCACCCACGGAGGTTGGGTCACTATACTGATTGCCGGCATCGTATCTATCATCATGTATGTTTGGTATAATGCCAGAAGTATACGCAACAATCAATTGCAATTTACAAAAATAGCTCCCTACTACAAAATAATATCAGACATCAAAAAAGACGAGACGATCTCAAAATACACAACGAATCTTGTATATTTGAGTAAAGCCAATTACAACGATGAGATAGAGAGCAAAATCATGTATTCCATCATCAACAAGAATCCCAAACGTGCCGACCATTATTGGTTGTTGCATGTAGACTATCAAGACGATCCATCGATCTTAGAATATTCTGTCGAAGAACTCATCCCAGATACTCTTTCAAAAGTCAATTTACATTTAGGATTCAGAGTACAGCCATATATCAGCCTATATTTCAGACAGATAATAGAGGACTTGATTGAAGAAGACAAGTTCGATTTAACAAGCTGCTACCCTTCATTGAGACAAAACAAAATACAAGGTGATTTCAGATTTATTGTCATCAATCGTATTTATTCCACAGAGAACTTATCTACTCTGCGAGAAAAATTCATTATGAATTTATACAATATATTCCACTTCATCGAAGTAAATATCCCCAAGGCATTCGGACTTGATACCTGCAACGTCAGCGTAGAAGATGTTCCGCTTATCATCAAACGCCGAGATGTACGCCGAATAAAAAAAGAGAAAGCATAATTTCTATCTTTCAAGAATATTATTTCGGAATGCAATATCGGTAGACAAACGCCCGGTGTCAGTCCATAGCCGAAGCTTCGAACGACAACGGTAGCAAATCGCCTATACCTGCTACCTCGTAAATGCATTCTTCGCCGAAGAGCAATATTCTGATGGGCTGTGCAAAGCGCGTTTCCGTTTCCAGTATCACCTGTCGGCATGCGCCACAGGGAGGTATCGGTTTTTCGACGAATCCCTTTTCGGTACGTGCTGCAATAGCCAGCACTTCGACGGGCTGATCCGGATAGCGGGCATTGGCATAAAACAACGTGGTACGTTCGGCACAAAGGCCCGAAGGATAAGCAGCATTCTCTTGGTTAGAGCCTGTCACCACTGTTCCATCAGACAGTCTCACAGCTGCACCGACAGCAAAATGAGAGTAAGGAGCATAGCTACGCTTCGTCGCTTCCTTGGCGGCATCAATCAATTGGCGATCCGATTCACAAAGTTCTTCGTACTGATATATATGGATATGAGCGGTAATAGTATATTCTTTCATTACATTATCTATCTTAGTAAGCTAATAAATATTACAAAGTTAGGAAAGAGATTGTGAAATCCAATTATTTTTAAGAACTTTGTGAAATAAAAGCTCAATTCATGAAGAGACCATTCCATTATCTGATAGTAATTTGCACGCTACTGTGCGTCTGCAGCACTGCTCATTCGCAGCGCAACCAGTTCTCCGATTATTTCGAAAAGTACCGAGACATGGCTATCGAACAAATGCATAAATATCACATCCCCGCCAGTATCACACTTGCTCAAGGAGTCTTCGAAAGTGGAGCGGGACAAAGCACGCTGGCCAAATACTTCAATAATCACTTCGGCATCAAATGTGGCGGATATTGGAAAGGGAAAACAACTTACTATACCGACGATGCCCCCAACGAATGCTTCAGAGCTTATGACAATGCCCGAGATTCGTACGAAGATCATTCGCAGTTTCTTAGCAAAGGCCCCCGATACCAATTCCTCTTCCGTCTGGACATCACCGATTATCGCGGTTGGGCACTGGGACTGAAACGGGCCGGATATGCCACCGATCCGTCGTATGCCAACAGACTGATTGCCATCATTGAGCAGTACCAGCTCTACAAATACGATAATTCGAGCTACAAAGATCATCGCCGGCATCACCGCTCCGAATCCGAACAACCCATCTATAAGCACAACCTATTGCTTGCCAACGATATTGCTTACGTAGTAGCCCGAGAAGGAGATACCTACGAGGCTTTGAGCGAAGAGTTCGGCATCAGTGCCCGCAAGTTGGCAAAGTACAACGATGTACAAAGAGATTATACACTACAGCCCGGAGACATCGTCTATTTGCACAAGAAACAGAGACATGCCGCCAAGGGATGTATCGTTCATGTGGTTCGTAGCGGCGATTCGATGCACAGCATCTCGCAGCACTATGGCATGCGCCTCAAGAACCTGTACAAATTGAATAACAAAGACGGCAATTATGTGCCGATAGTTGGAGACATTCTTCGTTTACGTTAAACAAATTATAGTACTCATGAAAAAATTACATTCTATCCTGCTCGTAGCGACGTTGCTACTGGGACAGGGTCTATGGGCTCAAACCAAATGGTACGACCCGCTCGATGGCGATACGCCAAACATACAGGGCCGCGCATGGAACAAAGAAATTGGCAAGAGTTTCAACCGCTTCCCCAATCGGGCAGAATCTATACTGCGCCCTGCCGTGTGGGGACTGTCAACCAATAGTGCCGGACTCTATATCGAGTTCTACACCAATGCTCCTTCCATCACCGTCAAGTATCTTTGCTCGGGAGGTCGCACCCTGCCCAATCTCACGACCATCGCAGTGAGCGGACTCGACATGTATAGCACCGACTGCGACGGAACCACCAACTGGTGTGCTTGTCCGGCTGCCTACACTTTCGGTAACCAACCTACAGATACCATTTCTTTCCGTTATCGCGACTTTGCATACCACAACACCCACCAGAGAGGCAATAAGTATCGTCTTTTCCTGCCGCTCTACAACACCGTGACTCACATGGAGATCGGAGTTCCTACAGATAGCTATTTCAAATTTGCTCCCATCTCTATCGAAAGACCCATCCTCGTATACGGCACTTCCATTGCACAGGGTGCATCGGCTTCGCGGCCTGCTATGGCATGGACCAATATACTTCAACGCCGGTTCGATATGCCGGTCATCAATCTAGGCTTTTCGGGCAATGCCCTAATGGACCCTGCCGTCTACGACTTGATAAGCGAAGTAGATGCCCGCATGTTCATACTCGATTGCATGCCCAATATGTCTCAGATTCACGACAGTATCGTAAGCAGAACGCTCGCCGGAGTCAAAAAGATTCGTAGCAAAAGTAACGCTCCTATCCTACTCGTAGAGAACGACGGATACATGTACGGCAAGACCAACGCGCCGATAGAAAACGAGTGCAACATCACCAATACGGAACTCAAGAAAGCATACCGCCAATTGATAGCCGACAGCGTGAAAGACATCTACTATCTGACGAAAGAAGAAATCGGATTGACCCCAGACTCTCAAGTAGACGGCTGGCATGCTTCCGATATCGGTATGGAACTATATGCCGATGCCTACACCAAAAAGATAGAACAAATACTCAACTACCACCCCATGCCACTGTTTGCGCCTGTTACTCAACGCCGCGAGCCCGACACCTACGAATGGGCCGAACGTCACAATGCAGTCATCAGCCGCAATCGCACTGCCAATCCCGAAATTGTCATGATTGGCAATTCCATCACCCACTATTGGGCCGGTGAGCCCACCTACACACCTCGTCAATGGGGCTTGCAGGCATGGAAAAAACTATTCGGCAAACGCAAAGTCACCAACATGGGCTTTGGATGGGACCGTATCGAAAACGTATTCTGGCGTATCTATCACGGAGAACTCGACGACTGTCACCCCAAACATATATGCATGAATATCGGCACCAACAATCTACAGTGCAATACAAACGAAGAGATCGTAGAAGGTATTCTAGGACTCATTAAAGTCATACGCCAGCGTCAGCCGCAAGCCAAACTGCATATCATCAAGATATACCCACGCAGAGACCAAGAAAGTAGAGTGGCGCAGCTCAACGAGCTACTGGCTTCGCGCTTGCCACACGACAGTATGATCGACATTACAGATGCAACGGCCAAACTATTGTTACCCGACGGAAGCGGAAAAATAGACGAATCGCTATTCAGAGACGGATTGCACCCCAACGAAAAAGGCTATAGCCGAATCATAGAAGTGCTCAGACCGCTATTCAAATAACGATTGGGAATACACTAAAAGTCAAGCTAAAGCAGGAACAGCCTGTAACAGGATTTACCAAGGGAAGTGGGAAAGAGGTGACTGAGCATTCAAATAAAAAGGTATCGACTAAAGTACAATAAAACCATCATCCATTAAAAAATTTGACAAAGATAATACATTGACGGATATTTATTGTAAAATTGCAGAAAAATAGGGGATACGCTATGATTGACTACATAAATAGAAATCTCTATCTGCAAAAGCTAATAGTTCGACGTAATAATGGTGAGATAAAAATCATTACTGCGGTTCACGTCGATGTGGTAAGTCGTGGCTATGTGGTTGATGTAGGTGTGGTAGAGACACCACACGATAAGCGAGGGGAAAAGCTAATACAAACAGTTGGAGGTCGATTTCATTACTACAAACGGAATGGAGAAGTACTATATCCAATCAGCTTATACCCTCGACAGTGAAGCCCAGCGCACACAAGAACTTGCATCGCTAAAAAAGATAGACGATTCTTTTCGCAAGATAATCATCGTGTCCGATGACATCGCAACATATACCGATAACAATGGCTTCGTCTTCATGGGCTTATTCCAGTTCTTGAAGAATGATGATATACTTGCATAATATTTAAGAAACTATCGTCTATGCTCCTTAATGAGCGAAGTTCTTGTTCCCTTTTCTGCTGTGTGTCTGTAGCTTAGTAATTGCATTCATACCTTCAAAGACTCATCTTAATGACTATTTTGGCTTTGGTACAAAATTATCACTATGCAAGATATTTAAGAATCCTCGGTTATGCAATCACTTAAATTTGAAATAGTATATAGCGTAACTTTTAAGATGCAATTTGGTCCGCCAATCTTTTGGTAGTACCTTACTGAAACGAACAGCACAATACGACTGCATTTCGTTACTTATCGGAATTGGAGGAATAAAGACAAACATCGGTATATATTCGTTTCGTGGAATGGAATGATAAATATCTGCCATCGAAAAGAATATAAAATCATTGGGCTTATAATTCCCTATTTTCATTTTCAAATTGGTATCTTGACTAAACCCAGACAAATAAAAACGAACTTTTAGTTCAAGGGAATCGGTAGATAGTTCCTTTGGTTGTCCCATTCCTCTAACAATATAAGTATTTGCAGGTTTTCTATTATGCGACGTATAATCACTTAAATCTATCGTATCATTGTACAATACACCATCTTCGTATTTTGCACAAATAATAGATACAGGATTAGTAATAGACTGCTTCGAACTCAATCGAATGTTGGCACTATAGATACCCATAAAATCCATCATATTTTCCATCTCTATGCTTGGCTCAATATTTTTGAGAGCGATACGTTCTTGGGCCGAAACAAAAGGAAAGACAAATAGAATAACGAATAGAATCAGAATATTTTTCTTCATACACCAATAACCTTTTCAAAATTCTCATTATCGACGCATATTATGCGGCTAAATTACATTAAAAACGTTGCAACACCAAGTATTATTACTAAAAGATGAGAGATCAAGGTGTATATATCTTTTCCGATGATTTGTATTCTCTGTAGCCAAATGGCTGTAGAAGCCATTACCTACACTCTCATCTGGCACATGGATCATCAACTAGTTAGGGTCTACTGAATTAATAAAATGCGCTATTAGTCAATAATGTATATCTTTCATTGTAATGGTTTTAACATTTGAAATAAGATTTATCGTGTTAAAACCTATCGTTCCAAGCAGAAAAAAATGGAATAGGCATAGTTTACCGCATTAATTTTCTACAAAAATGCCACTATTCATACTGTTTTCCTAAAAATAGCTATGTTTTTGCCAGTTTTAAGCAAAAGGAGTTATCCAGTGAACCCTAGTTAAACATCTACATACCACCGAAATGCGGACAATACCAGTTTTCTCCATTTTCTTTTACTGCTACGTCAGCGATCAACGATTGAGAATATCTCAGTCTCACGTTCCTTATTTCAATGTTTTATCCAGATAATCATAGAAATCATCACCCTCGCCGGTGATCATCTTCAGCACCTTGCCGTCAGGAGAGATAAGCACCTTGTGAGGATAGCCCTTCACGCCGAACTTCACTTCCGTGGTGCCGTCATCAGAACGTACGTGGAGCCAGGACACCTGGTTTTTCTGTACGGCCTCTTTCCATTTGTCTTCTTTGTCATAGCAGTCTACGCCCACGATTTCCAACCGGTCCTTGTATTTGGCATAGTATTCCTTCATCTTTGGAAATCCCTTGATACACCAGGTGCACCACGAGCCCCAGAAATCTACGAGCACATATTTGCCCTTGTGGTATAAGGAACTCAAGGTAAAGTCGTTGCCGTTGAGGTCTTTCAGGGTGAAGTCAGGAGCAGTCTTGTTTTCTTCGATAGACTTTTTGGCGGCCTTCGAAGCCTTCACCTCGGTCATGACACGGTCTAACATCGATTGATTTATATCGAGATATCTTTTGAACCTGCCGTTGCGCACCCTGGGTGAGAGAAGCTTGATCTCCTCTCCTAAATAGGAGAACATTCCGCTGCCGACTAGTTGCACGGAAGCCTCTTCATCAGGATGCTGACGCATGTATTCCAATGCGAAATCTCCCATACGCTTGTTGATGTCACGGTTCGCTTTCCCACGTTGCTCGGTAAGTTTCTCCTCATCGCCTCCGGCAGCCACACCTTGTTCATATTCCTCCGCGGACTTGTCAAATTCCTTCAGGTAGCGTCTTTCCAAGTCGATAACCTGTGCCAGTTGCTGGTAAAACGCCGAACCGCTGATTTCCCAGTCATGAGCATGGGCAAAAGCACCGCTGACGACGACCTTCTCATTGGGCACGAAGAAGATGTAAACCTTCTTCCCTGTCGATTTCATTCCTAAAGAGCCTTCATAAGCATTCGCTATCTGACAGCCGAAGGAAAACTCCCCCCTGTCGTTTACGGGCACCTTAAAACTGATAATCTGCCTATCGGGCTCCCGCTTCACATATTCCACCACCAGCGTATCGTTCTTGACATCGGTGAATGTACCGCTCATCTCGAAATTGTCCTGTGCTGACACCGCACTGCAAAAGAGCAGAGCGCATAGAGAAATCAGAATCTTCTTCATATTTTCAAGTTGTTTCATTTTTTCTAAAGATGTTGAAAGACCATTTTCTTGTGAAAATGCCATTACAGTTGTAAATAGCGATGTAATTACCTCGAAATAGCTCACTACAAATATCGACATTATTACTCTATTATCCTAAATGTTGGAACTATTTTTATTCACTTGATATATTATAACCAAAAGTTTTTCTCATGCCTCTTATTATAATCGGAAGTATGTATTTAAACATACTCCAAAGTCCTATACCTCAGAGGCAAAAGATATTTGCAATCGTATGAAATGCTGTTTTTTGCTTTGCGCTTGCGTAAACGAAATTTTCTCTCTATATTGCGCCATATTTCTTTCAACTCTGTTGGATACATTTCTTTTGGTCTTAGCTACATCGGAAAGAGTAATTGCTCAGAGAAGAAGGAAACGCTTTTAACGGTTTATTTCAACTATTCTTACGCAGGTCCTTGAGAACCATTCCCCGCTCTTATCCTTTTGTCAAACAATTGTAATTATAGAAAAGTATGAACGAAGAAAAAAACACAACCGGTGCCAGTTTAGAACAACTAAAATGCGAAATCCAATTGAAGGCCAAAAATGGCATTGACTTTATATTTGCAGTCTGCATCACCTGGTTCGGAATATTTTTAATTTGGAAATATGTCGACAGCACTTCCTACAATAAGAGTGTCCTTACATTTATTTTTGGCGCAATTCTAATACCGCTGGCATTGGGGCTCTCTAAAGTACTAAAGACTACTTGGAAAATAAAGGACAACCCACTACAGCCTCTAGGCCTTTGGCTGAATTTTGCACAACTCATTTATTTTCCTTTTCTGATTTTCATTTTGATTAAATATCCTGACTATTTTATCATGACTTATGCCATCATTACCGGTGCGCACCTTTTCCCCTATTCTTGGTTCTACGACGAAATAGGATATGCTATTGCTGCGATTACCATTTCTGTAGGTTCCATGTTGATGGCCATATTCATAAATACAAGTAGCCTTTTCTATATTCCAGCTTTCACGGCATTCATCCTTTTGTTGCTTGGAGTATGGATTCTCATAAGATATCAAAGACTAAAAAGAGAATAATCATTCCCCATTCTCTGTAATCAGATGGGGCTGTAGTGATATCGGCCAATCGGCAGCATCAAAGAAAGCAATGATGTGAGTTTTCATACGATATTTACTATTTTACCGGTTCTACCGTATATCCATGCTGACGTAAAAGATGGATCAATCCATTTTCGCCAATGAAGTGATTTATCCCAACGGCTACCAAAGTAGGCGCAGACTTTATTTCTGTAAGTATTTTATCCATCCAATTGAGGGTACGTCTCTCACCACCTATTTCATTCTTTTTCTTCTCGTATTGGAAAAGTCTTACTTTAAGCGCCGTAGGTAAATCTAAAGAATCAATATAGTCAGTCTGTTTCACAAAATAATCATTATACTTTGCAAAATTCTTTTCTTGGTATGCGATATCTAAATAGTTAACATGAGGTCTATTTTTGGATTTAGCTTCGTAAAGAGCGCACTGATATAATATATCCGCTTGTTCATTGAGGTTGAAACAGGAATCTACTAACATGACGGATTCATTGAGCGCATTGAAAAATGTAAAGGGTTCTTCTAATTTGAAATAATGTTTTCCTGCTGATTTACACCGTCTTTCCAACATACCATCCATTGCATTCTTAAAAAAATCCATGGGATCTTTTACAGAAAGCTGATGTGGATTTGAAGAATCTCTGATACTAAGATATTGATGCCAAAGCCGAAGTGGAGAATATTCTGCTACTGTCATGTTAGAAACTACAAAAAACTTCAATATACTATCCATGAAAGCTAATTGACTCTTTGTGTACAAGTCTTTATATTTCATATTTGGAAGATGGTAGGCTACAAGTTTTCGTTCTTGTGCACAGAACTTCTCTAAAATTTTGAGATGCCCATGCTGCACAGAATCCATGATATCAGCAGCTTCTGTTTCCGTAGCTACTTGCGTTACCTGTGCCCAGACCTCGGGAAAGCCTTTCAGACTGTCTAAAAAAGAAATAGGAACCGTATGAGAGGTTCCTAAAATATAGGAGTCACCTTTCAGGCCATTGCCTGATACGCGCCAAAGAATACCGGCACCTTCGTCCTGATGGGATGTGAATGCAAAACTGATACTGAATGAAAGAAGCAGAAAAACGATTGTAATTAGATTTCTCATTTGAAGTAGTGTTTTTAGTATATTCTAAATTATTCAAGCATTTTTACACGACACTGGGTGTACCTTAAGAAAGATATTAAACTGAAATGCAATGAGTGACCTATAACTGTTAGATAAAGGCTCATCAATAGAGCTTTCTCTCAGAATGTACACCAAATAATTACAGTTTATCGACAAGGTTCGCCCTATTGGTAACAATGTTTTATTGCTAGCAAATTTAACTCAAGAGTAGTAATGATGCACCATCCATAACAACGATATTTTATTGATGACGTGGATGTATACCTTTTTGTCTCATAGATTTACTTTCTATTAATATCTTTATTGGTAACATATTCTGCTAATAGTATTGCAAATATGCAATTGAAAGTAATATGATGAATCTTTTTAAGACTTAGATCACCAAAATTCTCTGTAAATATAAAGGTGTCATCGTTCCGTTTTCATTGTTCCTTTTGCTTATGAGGTAGGCATCAGCTTGGAATTATCACATAAGATTCCGGAAATTATCCCATTCCCCATTCGAAATATCTTTTCCGATGATTTCTATTCTTTGTAACCTAATAGTTTTAGATGCCATTACCGATTTGAAAACCTAGCAAAAAAGAGATTGGTACAGTCTACCGCATTATTTTTCTACAGAAATGCCATTCAAAAAGTATATCCAAGTCCGAATACTAAACGAGAATAGGCACTACTAGTTATATAGTATTCTGAAAAGACATCAATATGGTAGATTCGGAGACCAACTTTAGGTACTGCATCAAAATGAATAGATAGCCAGGGTCAAAAACGCCATTATCCGGATTGTCTATCGTAACACCTGTCCCCAATCCAAAGTAAGGACGAATTTTACCATGAAGGTTACAGTTATATACCAAAGACGGAATAAGAGCGAGTGTACTTGCGGCACCATTATCCATAGAACCATCTTTTACAGTATATTGTTCAAGGCTTATTGAACTTTCAATACTAAGAGGACTATTTTTTAAATTCCACAATCCTTCAAAATATACCGTGACTTTACTCTTTTGATTACTTCCACTTCTCAATACAACCGGATAATTCACACCCGCTTCAAATCTAAAAGATTTTTGCTTTACTTCTTGAGCATTAATGGAAATTGCAAGAAAAGCAAAAATAAATATAAATACTAATTCTGTCCGTTTCATTTTTAATCTTTTGATATATACAAACCACCCCATCTTGCATTTATCTTTCCAAGAAGAATCACTGTCCCTGCCGTTAGTCTTTAGTCGGCATTGAATTCACACCTTTATAAAAGTCAATTATTGCAGCACTAGAGAGAGAATTTTTATCATGCTTGATGAAATATAAAATCTAAATTCTAAAGAAAACACCTTTCTTAATTTATCAGTATTTGTTGCAGTCGTTCTTCCATCTATTATAACAATATATAATTTTTTAAGAGTTAAAATTCTAGCACCTCTAATACTCGGATCAAGTTCATGACCTATACTTATATGCGTTGTTTAGACTCATTATCGACGCATATTATGCGACTAAATTACATTAAAAACGTTGCAATACCAAGTATTATTACTAAAAATGAGAGATCAAGGTGTATTTTACTATAGCAGGATCCCGGAGATTACACCATTACCAATTAAACGCCCCGTGTCGTTACAACGTATTGATTATACCATTATATTTACAGAAAGTTTTAAACGATCCGAGTCATGAAGAAATTCGTATTACTGCTTTCGTTTGCATGTCTGCCTATCTTATATGCTCCATGCGCCCCCAAACATCATCTGCGAGTACATCGGCCTGCACACACTACGATGGTCTACATCTGTACCGGCCCATACGCTAAAGTATACCATTCCAGTCCCTCATGCCGTGGACTGAATAGATGTTCGGGCGATGTTAGAACCATCAGACTGAAATCGGCACAGAATATGGGTAGAAAAGCTTGCAAAATATGCTATTAGTAGAGAGGGAAATGGCAATGTTTAGTAAGCATTCAGTGAACGGACATACTCCGTTTTATACATTGAGGGAACTGACTTCAACGGCAAAATCATTATCCGATTGTCGGCATGGCTGCACTTTACTATGACCATGATTAACCAATGGAACTGATGCTGATTTGTCGATCAGCAAAGGAATTAATCCGGAAGATTTATTTGCTGATTTCAGCTTTTTCTGCCAATAATAAAACGGCTTTCTGTAAAACCTTCATTAATGCAGAAATCGCTAACGTTTAAGCCGGATTCTTTAAAACGCTTATAAACCTCTTCGAATTGAACTTGTGTCATCATTACTTTTTAATTTTCCGACAAAAGTAGGGCTCTGAGTTTAGAAAGTAAATATGCGGTTCGCCGAATGCTTACGTTCCATCAATAATTTCATCATGAACCTCATCTCCGCTTTAGAAGCATATTGCTTCTTTGAGAACAAACCTAAAGCGCTTATGGGATATGCCTTTGAAGACACAAAACAACTTTGTTTATTCTAACAACTTATCCCGAATTCAGGTATATTACCTAATTTTAAACAGGTTCTAATAATATATACTTACTTATCAAGTATCCTCTAAAAAGGATGTTTGCATATTTCTAATTCCAATATTGAATTGAACTTCGCATGATTTTTTATCTTCTGATAGTTTTATAATTTTGCCTTTACCAAAAACTTTATGACAGACTTCATCGCCTATTTTAAAATATATTTGGGATCCATTTAGTTCTTTGTCAAGTTGATCCATAAGATTAAAAGTCCCTTCTAGCAAATCCTCACTAATGTTTCCTTCGGTAACTATAAATATATTTTTTATTTCTAATAAAAATCTAGAAGGATATTTATCTGAATGAGTTGATACATTAAACCCTTCGGATTCTGTTAGAAACAGTAATTTTTTTGCTCTTGTTATTGCTACATACATTAATCGACGTTCTTCTTCCTCTGCTTCTTTTTTTCTTTCTCTTATACTCCTATAGCTAGGTAATATTCCTTCGCTAAGTCCCATAATAAAGACAAAAGGAAATTCCAACCCCTTAGACTGGTGTATAGTCATTAGTTTTATTGATTTTGTGTCTTTACTATAATCTCCATTTGTATATAAAGCAATATCTTGCAAATACGACGTTAAGCTAATATTTTCCTCCTTGTTTATATCTTCGTAATATTTTATTGACAATATAAATTCTTCAATATTTTCTAGTCGGTCCTCATCGCCGTCTTTTCTATATAATCTAGTTAATCCACTATTTACTAATATATAATTTGTCAATTCCGAGATGGAGCAAGTAGACGATATTTCCTTTGCCTGTTCTATTAAAGATAGAAAATCATCCACCGACTGTGAATTAAATTCTTTATTATCATGATGGGAAAGCAATGTTTGATATAAAGATTTATTTTCTAATTCAGCTATAATTTGCAGTTTGGATATAAAGACTTTACCTATTTTTCTTGACGGTACGTTGGCAATCCTCAAGAAAGAGAGATCATCTCCCGTATTAACCAAACGTAAATAACTTAATATGTCTTTGATTTCTTTTCTTTCAAAAAATCTTATGCTACCCCAAATTTTATAATTTATATTTTCCTTTATCAATGCTTGTTCAATACTTCTTGATAAATACGAAGTCCTATACAAGACAGCAAAATCAGATAAAGAAAAGCCCTTCTCTAGCAATGCTTTTATTTGTATAATTATCCATTTGCATTCATCTTCTTCATTTTTACCGTGATAATGAATTACTTTTTTATTATGTGCATTTTGCGTAAATAAATCTTTTTTAATTCTATCATGGTTATTTTCAATCACAGAATTGGCTACATCTAATATCTCAGGGGTTGACCTATAGCTCTCATTTAAAACAATGTCCTTGTCAGATTTGAAATCGATAAAAGTCTTTGGTTTTGCACCTCTCCATTCATAAATTGCTTGGTCTGGATCTCCGACAATGAACAAGTTATTAAATACTGCACTAATGATATTGATTATTTCCCATTCAGAAGAATTACAATCTTGTACTTCATCAACCATGATATAATTAAACTTTCTTTGCCAATAATTATTGGCTTCTTCAAAAGTCTTTAGAATATATAAAGTAAAGTATATTAAATCATTAAAATCTAATGAATAAGATTTTAGTTGCTTTTTTAAATAAGTTATAAAAATATTGTTTCTATTATCTTCTAATTTTGAATCTGGTAGCATATATTTTTCAACGTAAACTTGGCGGATAAGCCCTTTTTGATATGCAATATCGCTTATAATCTTTTTAACAGTACTTTCCGTCCTATCAATGCCACACTCTTCCATTACTTGCTTTACTAATAACTTAGCATCTTCATTATCTAGAATGATAAAAGATTTTGGGAATCCAATTCTGTATATTTCTTTTCTTAATAATTTGGTGCAAAAACTATGTATTGTACAAATAAAATCATTGAAATTGGCGTATGACACCATTTTTGATATTCTATTACTCATTTCCTGAGCAGCCTTATTTGTGAATGTCATACATAGTATATTTGCAGGATCAATACCTAGACCTTCAACCAAATAGGCATATCTATATATTAAGGTTTTAGTTTTACCGGAACCCGCCCCTGCTATAACCCGAATTCTATGTTCTGTAGTTATAACTGCTTCTTTTTGTTTATCATTTAATCCTTTTAAAATCTCCATTTTTTAGCATAGCAAACAGCCTAAAAACAATATTTAACACAAAAAATCTTCTTAATGGAAGATTTACTACAAAAATAGTGCATGTTGATATTATATCAAAATATAAAGTTTAAATTCTTTTTTATTAATATGATGGTAACATTTGTTTTATGTCGATCAGAAAGCGAGGAAAACATACAGTTGATTTTTTGCAAGTTTTAATAAGAAACATCAGATAGCTAACCTCAACAGTAATGCCGTCCGTTGTCGTATGTTAGTTTTTTCGGTGACGTCCTTAAGTTTTTCGCGCCACGTACATACGACAACACAAAAACATACATACGTGGATGGGGCGAATGATGGATTATCGGTGAAAAATTGCAGATACCTACCCTATCCCATTACTCTCACGAGCGAAGAGGAACGTTTTCCCATAAAACTATGAATGTGATAGCCAAAGCGAGCGGTAACATCCGCAAGTGTCAACCATTTCAGGGCGAAGCACCAGCAACGCACTGATACACAGCTAGAAATTCATAATGACGAAAATAAATTTTCATAACTATGAATTTTTATTTTCATAATGACAAACTTTTATTTTCGTCCTTATGATTTTTTTGCGGATAAGGATAATACTCGCACGACGGAATAAGAGAGGAGAAAGAAGGCACTTTATTTTAGATGCGATTTGTTGCGATGTTTTACTTCGGTTGTATGTGTTCGCGGTGTATTTCCTTAGAGACTTTTTCTTTTTTTTGCGTTGTAAATATTTAGTACTATCATAATGATAGTGCTGTATTATCCTTTATCTTTACAACAAAAAAAGTTATAATTTCCTATAGAAAGAACACCGCGAACACATACACTTCAAAAAGTAAATCCAAGTTTGAATATAGTGTAGGGCCGTTTTGCAAAAATGAAGAAAATTCACTTTTTTCATCCATTTTTCGATTATCTAGGCTTTCACAAAAAGCACTTTGTTATCAAAATAGTCTATACACGTACATAGTGTCAGCTCTCGATAGCAATAGCAGAAATAAAGGCAAAATTGAAAAAGGCAAAAAAAGACCCATTTTCTCGAAAAACGAGAAAATGGGCGAGTAAAATGACTTTTTTAGCTAGAAAATCGTCAACTCACTTTCTGTTGTGAAATTTCCTCTTTCGTAGGATAAATAGTCATTGTACATCTGCTTGGCTTTTCTATAATTTCCATCCTTCTGTACAGACAGAAGAACGAAACAAGAAGAACTGCCAGCGCTTAAATCTTCATTTCTTTGTGCAGACAAAGAAACAGAAGCAAAGAAAACTGCCGGCGCACGAATTTCACTCCAAATCGAACGGTCTGGGATTGAAAATTCATAAACGCAGTCGTACCTCCTTTGAACGGTATGAATTTCCTAAACCCATCCTCGCCCGATTTGTTGAGCGAAAGTTCGTGAAGCCGGAAAGCCTCCGGACTTGGACCTATATTGGACTTGGATTGGACGTAATTAGAACTTGTTGGATACTAGCGCTAATATTTGATAAAGCATTTGTATTATCCACTCCGCGTCCAATTCCGAAGGCTCTCCGGCTTCAGCTTTACGTCTCAATGGAGTGCCGAGGATGAAGTCGATAAATCCATTTCGTTCAAACGACGAAGGAGAGCGTTAATGGATTTGCGGCTTCAGACCAGTATGGAATGAGACAAGTAAAGATGCGCCGGTGGTTCTTTTGCTTCGTTTTCTGACCAAACAGAAAATGAAGACTCTGATAGAACGAATATAGAGAAATGAAGATTAGAAATAAATAAAAGAAAGAATAATATTAAAAAGATAAACATAATGACAAATACAAAACAAACAGGGGAAGCCGCTGTAGGCGGCAATCCTACCATATTACGAGATATAGAACTGATAGTGATTCATTGCTCCGCTACACGCGTGAACCGTGACTTCACGGCACGCGATGTAGACACGGCGCACCGCTACCTCGGCTATTCCAGATGGGGATACCACTACTATGTACGCAAGAGCGGAAGGATAGAACGCATGCGCCCAGAGCAAGATATCGGTGCTCACTGCTACGGACACAATCGCGAATCCATCGGAGTATGCTACGAAGGTGGCGTGGACGAGAATGGAAAGGCCGCCGATACACGTACGGCGCAGCAGTCCATAGCGATGCACGAACTGGTGCGCGAACTATGGACACGATACCCGCAGGCTCGAGTAGTGGGACACCGCGACCTATCGCCCGATCTGAACGGCAGCGGAGTGATAGAGAAGTTCGAACGCATCAAGGAATGCCCCTGCTTCGACGCCATACCCGAGTTTGAAAGGCTGCGCAAGAAGTGACGCAGCGCTTGCAGATAACAAACGGTGGGGAGGTTGCATCAATAGAATTACAAAACAATAGTATATTGCGCATATATATTGCATAATGTATACCATACAGACCTTTTACACTTAAAAAGAATACGAAAAGGAGTGCAATAATTGACATAAATCAAGTATTTATGTTATAAAACATGTTTTTCGAACATATACTTGCTTTCTTGCATAAAAAGCCCTTATATTTGCAACATAAAGAAACAAAGAACGTTTTTTAGTTTTCAGGAGATAACAGTTTTTTTTAAAAGTAAAAGATTTATTTAGGATTTAAACAGTAGGTATTATGAAAAAGGTATTTATGACATTAGTGGGAGCAATGTGTTTCAGTGCTACCATATTAGCAGCAGGAAACCAACCTACAACTGCAAAGTGGAACGGCGAAATTAACGCTTACAAATTGGGCCAATATTTGAATTTAAGGGCTGATCAGAGTGAAGAGGTTACAAATATTTGCAACTATTTCGCAGAGCAGATGCTGAAAGCAAACAATGCAAAGGATAACACCAAACTATTGCGCAATGCAATTTATGGTAATTTGAAATTGATGAAAAATGTATTGACACCGAAACAGTATAGCAAATATGCAGCAGTGTTGAACATTACATTAAATAACCAAGGTATTGCACTGGAGAACAACAAAGTGGCAACTACTTCGGAAGAATAGATCATTAGTTAAGAGAGAGAGATAATTAAAAAAAGAGGCGCTACCCCACAAGGGTACGCCTTTTTCTTTTTTATACCATGTAGCCACACAAGTGTCTCCAATAAAGCCGAGACACAAGTATCGATAGGCTCGCTTCCATCTATATTTTAAATAACATTCCGCCAATATTGTCTTTCATCGCCCCGGTGACAGAGGCAAGGCAGCTGGGTTCGTCGGCCACATAGAGAGCACCCAGAAAGGCGAAGATAAGCGCTTCTTTGTATTCGACGATCTTCTTGTCGGGAATCACTATCTGTGCGCCACTCAAGGCAGCGATGCGTTCTACCAGAAACTTATTGAATGCCCCTCCGCCGGTGATGAACAGCAGCGTTTGCACACGCCCCTTAGATTCTTGCCGAACAATGCGAGCCACTTGAATAGCAGCATGCTCATAGAACGTTCGTAGCCGATCGCCGATGGGCAAGCCGTAATGATCGATAAGCGGATAGACCAGTTCTTCGACCCACTCGCGCCCCAACGACTTAGGGCCCGATTGCCGGTAGTAGTCCATCTCGTTGAGCGCTTGCAACAACTCATCATTTACATTTCCGGCACGAGCGATTGCGCCATCACAATCCATCTCGAGACCTATCTCGCGACAGTAGTGATTGATGACATAATTGACAGGACTCACGTCGAAAGCGATGCGAGAGCCGTCTCTATCGAAAGAGATATTGGAGAATCCGCCGATATTCAGACAAAAATCATAATCGCCGAACAGCAGTCGGTCTCCTATCGGGACTAGCGGAGCACCCTGTCCACCAAGCATAATATCGAGACGCCTGAAATCGGACACGACAGGGATGCGAGTTTGAGCAGCAATGGCGGCACCATCGCCTATCTGAAACATGATTTTCTTTTGCGGTTCGTGAAAGATGGTATGACCGTGCGAAGCTATAATATCGGGACGAACGTCGTATTGCTTCATGAAATCGTTGACCCGATTGCCCAGGAATATGCCATATTCGCTGTGAAACGCAACAAACTCGCGCGCCGTCATCAACTGAGCATCACGCCCCAGCTTTTGTTTCATCTCGTCAGAATACTCATAACCGGCAGCGCAGTCGAGGGTGAATTTCCACCTACCGTCCGTACGGCAAAAAGTACAATAACACACGTCCAGTCCGTCGAGCGAAGTGCCGGACATCAATCCGATAGATTTGATTATATCTTTCATGGCTTTTTTGATACTTATGTCCAGCGAAAATACAAAATAATTATCAAAGAGTCACTTGTATTTCATTTATTTCGGATTGAAATAACAGGTAGAGACCTCATAGTATGGATAGAAGAAGCATATTTCCACGTGGACCTTACAGCAATATAGTCGACAAAGTATTATAATTTATCAAACGAACATCAGTATATAACCAACAAATATTGTAATTTTGAACCTTGAACCCAAGGACCTGGTTTCTATTCTATTTTAAACATTAACCAATGAGATATAACCATTTAATAAAGAAGGCATTGATGCTGACTCTACCTTTACTTTTCGGAAGTGCCTCTACACTGGCACAACCCATTATAAAAACAATAAGCAACGGTTGGAAATTCCACCAAGTGGGATCGGACAACTGGCACCCCGCAACAGTGCCCGGAACAGTTCATACCGACTTGCTCGCCAACAAACTGATAGAAGATCCGTTCTACCGCCTCAACGAGCGCGGATTGCAATGGATAGACAAGGAAGATTGGGTATACGAAACGACATTGCCGCTAACCGCAGAAATGCTGGAGCGAGAGAATATAGACCTTATATTCAAAGGACTAGATACATACGCCGATGTGTACGTCAATGACAACCAAGTGCTGAAAGCAGACAATATGTTTCGTACATGGCGCGCGTCGGTGAAACAATGGGTGCACGCCGGAAACAACACGTTGAAAGTTTATTTTCATTCGCCCGTAAAGATAGACGTTCCCAAATGGGACGCCTTACCCTATCACTATGAAGCATCCAATGACCAATCGGCAAACGGCGGACTTTTTGATAAAAAGATCAGTGTATTTGCCCGCAAGGCCGGTTATCATTACGGTTGGGACTGGGGACCACGTTTCGTTACATCGGGTATCTGGCGCCCGGTACTGATAGAAGCCTGGAGCGGCAGCCGCATCAATGACTTGTTTATTCATCAACAAGAAGTGACCGACCGGAAAGCCGTGATAGACGGAGTAGTAGAAGTCGTCTCGAACAAACCGGGAAAGACGACCGTCTGCATCACCGATGCCACTACAGGCAAGACATACGGCAAGCAGCATGTTGCACTGAAAGAAGGCACCAACCAAGTGCATATACCTTTCACGATACAGCATCCCAAGTTGTGGTGGTCTAACGGACTGGGCGAACCGCATCTGTATCAATTCATCGCTTCGATTGGAGACAAGAACAAAATAGCAGATACCCGAACAGTTTCGAGCGGCATACGCTCCCTTCGCATCATTCATAAGCCGGACAAAGATGGCCATACGTTCTACGTAGAACTCAACGGACGCCCCGTCTTCATGAAAGGAGCCGACTATATACCGATGGATAACTTTCTGCCCCGTGTGACCGATGAAAAATACGCTACAATGATTCGCAATGCTGCCGAATCGCACATCAACATGCTTCGCAATTGGGGTGGAGGCATCTACGAGAACGATCTATTCTATGACCTTTGCGACAGAAACGGCATTCTGGTTTGGGAAGACTTCATGTTCGCATGCAGCCTTTATCCGGCCGAAGGAGCCTTTCTGGAGAATATCCGTCAAGAAGCGATCGACAATGTAACGCGGCTACGCAACCATGCGTGCATGGCGCTTTGGTGCGGCAACAACGAATGCAACGACGGATGGTATGCCTGGGGCTGGAAACAGAAATACGAAAAGCAAAATCCCGAATACGCCAAAATCATACGCAAGCAATACGAAGACACGTACAACAGAGTGCTGCCGGAAGTGGTGAAACAATATGCCCCCGAAACATTCTACTGGTCATCGTCTCCCTTTGCTTTCAACGACCAAGCTAGCAACGATAAGGATGGAGACCGACACTACTGGAACGTATGGCATGGCAAGAGACCCATCGAAGACTACAACGTTGAGCGTAGCCGTTTCTTCAGCGAGTATGGATTCCAATCGTTCCCGGACTATGAATCGGTGAAACGTTATGCCCCCGAGCCGTGCGACTGGGATATTTATTCGGACGTGATGATGGCACATCAAAGAGGCGGATCGTATGCCAACAAACTGATAGAGACATACCTATTGAGCGAATATCGCAAACCCAAAGACTTCGAATCGTTCTTGTACATGAATCAGGTGTTGCAAGGCGATGCCATCAAGACGGCAATCGAATCGCATCGTAGGCAAATGCCCTACTGCATGGGAACGCTGTATTGGCAGATTGACGATTGCTGGCCGGTAGCATCGTGGGCGAGCATCGACTACTACGGACGTTGGAAAGCTCAACAATACTACTGCAAGAAAGGCTATCGCGACCTCCTCATCTCGCCCATACTCAACGATCATACACTCAACGTCTATATCGTATCGGACCGCAAAACATCTTGCAAGGCAGAGCTCGAACTGCAATTGTTCGACATGCAGGGCAAGCTGATAAACGAGACAAACAAACAAGTGAACATCTCGGAGAATAGCAGCAACATCTACTTGTCGCTCGATATAGACAAGACGTTGAAAGGCACTCCTCGCAACGAGGTAGTAGTAGTGGCAAAGCTGAAAGGAACAAAAGAGCCGGACGGTTATTGCAATCACTACTTCTTGGTGAAACAAAAAGAGATGAACTACCCGAAAGCAACAATCAGCCACGAGATAGTAGCGATTGAAGGCGGGTATAGACTGACACTGAGCAGTGACACTTTCGCACGGGCCGTATATATAGCCACGGGCGATGCAGATGCGACATTCAGCGATAACTTTATGGATATAGTACCGGGGCAACCCATTACGGTTGACATTAGAACAGGGCTCCAACCGGAGGCTTTTCAGAAGCAGTTGAAAATCATTTCACTGCAAGACGCCTATTAGGGAAGGATAACCCTTTCGCCCAACTTTTGTGCCATCATGGTCAACGTACGGTGTAACTCGCTGTAACGTTTCATGATGGCATTGCATTTTTGAGAATCAGACACCACTGCCGGATCTTTGAGCTGCACCTTAAGGTCTTTCAGTTCGGTAGAAAGTACGGCATATTTGAAGTTGGTCATAAGCATCGGAACAATTTCTATCAACCGCTCCTCTTCGGGTATGAGATTGTTCAGAAACAGTTTGCTCAGCTGATAGCGCGAAGTGATAAGCTCTACGCTCAATCCGCTAATCTTGGGATCGGGATTGGAAAGGAAATACCGCTCGGCAACGAAGCCCTCATCGTGCGCATGCAAGGCAGCTTCGTTGACAATCTGCTGATGAAGCGGATTAAAGAACGTGAGATTATCGCGTTTCAAATCCGAAACGATATAGTCGACCACCGTCAACGAATATTCATTTCCATCGTCGTCTTGTACCATGCAAAGAGTCTTCTCGCCATAGCGAATCAACACCTGCAATATCAACCGCTCAAACTTACTGAACTCTTGTCCACCCCCGGTATTGGATTGAACATACTGTTCCATGCTATTGTCTTCCGGTTGGGGCATCGGGATCTGATCGGAAGGTACGGGAGCAGGCGCATTATCTTCTCTATGTTGTTCCTTGTATTTGGTATCACGCAGCTTGGTACGCTCTTTTGCCACTTCGGTAACCAACAATTTATCGGCCACTTGCAACAGTTCGCTACACTCCTTGATATAGACATCGCGAACGATAGCCTCGGGAATAACAGCGATACTATGAACGATGTTTCCTATCAGTTCGGCTTTCCTTATCGGGTCATTGCCCGCATCTTTGAGCAGGATATTTGTCTTGAAGCGAATAAAATCAACCTCATGTTCTTTGATATAAGCTTGATACTCGGCAGCATTGTGCTTACGTGCAAACGAATCGGGATCGTCTCCATCGGGCAAAAGAAGCACTTTGATGCTCATCCCCTCGGCAAGCAACATATCGATACCTCGAATAGATGCCTTGATACCTGCCATATCGCCATCGTAAAGCACTGTGATATGATTGGTGAAGCGGTGAATCAACCGAATCTGTCCATCGGTAAGCGAGGTACCCGAAGAAGCGACAACATTTTCGATACCCGACTGATGCATGGAGATCACATCCGTATAGCCCTCTACCAGATAACAGCAGTCGTACTTGACGATAGCCTGCTTGGCAAAGAAGATGCCGTAGAGTTCGTTGCTCTTGTGATAAATCTCCGATTCGGGTGAATTGACATACTTGGCAAGCTTCTTATTCTCGGTGCTCATCACACGGCCACCAAAAGCCACGACCTTGCCCGACAGCGATAAGACAGGAAACATCACACGCCCCCAGAACCGGTCGTGCAATTTGCCGTCTTCCGACTCATAGCACAAGCCTGTCTTCACAAGATACTCTTTCTTATACCCTTTGCGTATAGCCTCGGTACCGAACGCATCGTGACTATTGCGACAAAAGCCCAATTGGAATTTGTTGATAATATCATCCCGAAAGCCACGACTGCGAAAATAGTTCATACCGATCTGTCCATCGGAAGTATCGTGCAACACATGGTTGAAATAATCGCGCGCATAAGAATTGACCACAAACAAACTCTCTCGCACACCTTGCGCTTCAAGTTCTTCGGGCGTCATGTTGCGTTCGGGAATATCGATTCCGTATTTCTTTCCCAATATCTTAATAGCCTCAACGTACGACATCTGCTCGTGCTCCATCAAGAAATGAATCACGTTACCCGCTTTGCCGCAACTGAAGCACTTAAATATCCTGCGCGAAGGAGAGACCGAAAACGACGGTGTTTTCTCATTATGGAAAGGACACAACCCCACATAATTTACGCCCCTCTTGCGGAGCGTAACATATTCAGAAATAACCTGTACGATATCGGCAGCGTCGATTATCCGATCTATAATAGCTTGATCAATCATTCAAATTCCTCTAACTTTACTCTATGCAAATATACATTTTATTCACCACTATCTAATAAAAAGATGAAGAAATATAATAAGAAATTCCCAGAAATATCGTAATTTTACATTTCATTGGGAAGAAAATACAGAAGGCTGTTACCCAATTACAACAATGAAAAAGAAAGAAAACAATATATATAATGAGTTACAAATGGAATTATCAAACCATTACTCAAGAACAAGAAGCGACAATCCAGACATTATCAAAACGGCTGAATATAAATCCCGTACTGGGACGGCTGTTGGTATTGCGTGGTATCGAGACGGAGGAGGAAGCCCGTTCTTTCTTCCACCCCCAATTGTCGCGACTGCACGATCCGTTTCTTATGAGAGATATGGACGTTGCCGTTCAGCGCTTGAATCGAGCAATGGGGCGAAAGGAGCGTATCCTTATTTATGGCGATTATGATGTAGATGGTACTACTGCTGTAGCATTAGTCTACAAGTTTATTCAACATTTTTACTCCAACTTGGACTATTATATTCCAGACCGCTATAACGAAGGGTATGGAATATCCCAAAAAGGAATTGATTATGCCGCAGAAAGCGGTGTCACATTGATTATAGCCCTCGACTGCGGTATCAAAGCCGTAGAAGAAGTAGCTTATGCAAAAAGCAAAGGAATTGATTTCATCATCTGCGATCATCATGTGCAAGATGAAGAACTTCCTCAAGCATGCGCTATTCTCAATCCCAAAAGGCTCGACAACACTTATCCGTACACAGATCTGTCGGGGTGTGGCGTAGGCTTCAAGTTTATGCAAGCCTTCGCTCAAGACAACGACATTAAATTCAACTTACTAGAACCGTTGCTTGACCTGGTAGCCGTAAGTGCGGCATCGGATATCGTTCCCATCATGGGCGAGAACCGCATCCTTACCTATTATGGACTGAAGCAGCTCAACAAATATCCCAGCGTAGGATTGAAAGCCATTATCGACATGTGCGGACTTGCCGACAAAGATATAACGATGAGCGATATCGTATTCAAAATAGGTCCTAGGATTAATGCCTCGGGACGTATTCAGAATGGTAAAGAAGCTGTAGACTTATTGGTGGAGAAAGATTTTCAGGAAGCGATAAAGAAAGCAAACACCATAGACCAATACAACGAAACCCGAAAAGACCTGGACAAGAGCATGACAGAAGAGGCCAGCAACCTAGTGGCCAACTCGAAGAAGCTCGACACATATCGTTCTATCGTGGTTTACAATGCCGAATGGCACAAAGGGGTGATAGGTATTGTGGCTTCGAGACTGGCCGAAATCTATTACCGGCCGGCCGTAGTGCTGACTCGTACAGACGACTTGGCTACAGGTTCGGCACGTTCGATTCCCGGATTCGATGTTTATCGGGCCATTGAAAGTTGCCGCGACTTGCTCGAAAACTTCGGTGGACACACTTATGCCGCAGGTCTCTCGATGAAGATAGAGAACGTACCCATCTTTCAGGAGCGCTTCGAACAATTTGTTCAGGAACATATCCAGAGCAAACAAATAAGTGCCGTGCTCGATATTGATGCCGAAATAGAATTTGGACAAATAACGAAAGAATTTTGTGCTGATTTGAAGAAATTCAATCCGTTCGGACCGGACAATATGAAGCCCATCTTCTGTTCGCATGGTGTATACGACTACGGCACCAGCAAAGTAGTGGGGCATGATCAGGAACATATTAAACTGGAATTGGTAGACAACAAATCGAACCACGTAATGAATGGTATCGCCTTCGGACAGAGTTCGCAAGTACGACTCATCAAAACCAAACGTTCGTTTGACATTTGCTATTCGATAGAAGAAAACACTCATAAAAGAGGAGAAATACAATTACAAATAGAAGACATTAAGCCGAGCGAAAATTAATGAACTATCTCGATATTTTAAAACAATATTGGGGATACGACTCTTTCCGCGACTTGCAGGAAGATATCATCGAAAGTGTTTGCCAAGGCAAAGACACATTGGGGTTGATGCCTACCGGAGGAGGCAAATCGATTACGTTCCAAGTTCCGGCATTGGCAATGGATGGTGTATGCATCGTCATCACACCACTCATTGCACTCATGAAGGATCAGGTGCAACATCTGCGCGAGCGTAACATACTGGCTACCGCAATCTATTCGGGAATGTCGCACAACGAGATTCTGACGGCACTGGAAAACTGCGTCTACGGCAATTACAAATTTCTATATGTCTCGCCCGAACGAATAGGTACAGAACTGTTCATTGCCAAAGTAAAGGCTATGAAAGTATGCCTTATCACAGTAGACGAGAGTCATTGCATCTCGCAATGGGGATACGACTTCCGTCCATCTTATCTGAAGATTGCAGACATACGCCACATACTCCGCGGAGTACCGGTGCTGGCCCTCACGGCAACAGCAACTCCAGCCGTAGTAAAAGACATCCAAGAGAAGCTTGAATTCGAAAAAGAGAACGTATTCAGCATGAGCTTCGAGCGGAAAAATCTAGCTTATGTGGTACGCCATGCAGAAGACAAGAAAGGAGAGCTTCTACATATTTTAAGGAGTCTACGGGGCTGTGCCATCGTGTACGTACGCAACCGTAACAAGACCAAAGAAATATCCGACGAACTCAATAAAGAAGGCATCACATCCATTTATTACCATGCCGGTATGGACAATGCAGTGAAAGACTTGCGTCAGAAGAAATGGCAAAGTGGGGAGTATCGGGTTATGGTAGCCACCAACGCTTTTGGTATGGGGATCGATAAGTCGGACGTGCGACTTGTAGTCCACATCGACCTGCCCGACTCACCCGAAGCTTACTTTCAGGAAGCAGGACGTGCGGGACGCGATGGCAAAAAAGCATACGCCGTAGCGCTGTATTCTTCGCACGACAAGTCCATACTCACCAAACGTATAGCCGATACTTTTCCTCCCAAAGACTATATATATAAGGTGTATGAGGATTTACAGTATTATTATCAGATAGCCGTAGGCGATGGAGAAGGACGCATGCTCGAGTTCAATCTCGAAGACTTTTGCCGTCGCTTCAAGTTCTTTCCCGTACCGGCAGACAGTGCGCTCAAGATTCTTTCGCAAGCAGGATATATCGAATATACCGAAGCACAAGACAACTCTTCCAGGCTGCTTTTCATTGTAGGGCGCGAAGAGCTCTATATGCTTCACGAAATGGGCGAACAGTCGGAGAGACTCATTCAAACGATACTGCGGTCGTATACCGGAGTATTTACCGATTATACTTTTATCAGCGAAGCGACATTGGCTGTGCGTTGCAACATGACCACCGACCAAGTATATCACCATCTCGTGATGTTTGCCCGAAGAGGCATCGTTTCGTACATTCCACACAAAAAGATTCCGCACATCATCTATACCCTACCCCGCATCGAACAGAAGCGGCTCGGCATACCAACAGAAGTATACGAAGTGCGACGAGAACGTTTCGAGAAACGAATTAAAGCCATAATCGAATATGCCACTTCGGATAACAACTGCCGTAGCCGAATGCTACTACGCTATTTCGGGGAAAAGAACGAGCACAATTGTGGCATTTGCGACGTATGTTTGCAAAAGAAAAAGAAGTCTTCAGCCCTATCGGCCTCCGAATACAACAGTATCCGGGTAGAAGTAATACGCCTGTTGACAGAGCAACCGCTCACCCCAGATGTACTGCGCAAAAGACTTCCAACTATCACTAAAGAGAAACTGGTATCTGTAGTCAGACATTTGCTCGACGAAGGATATATCGTGCAAGAAAATGGGATTCTGAGACCCCATTCTTAAACACAACAACTTTATCAGTACCTACGTTATCACATTCTGTGATGCCTGATGTTCTTTATCACTTTCGCCTTTAGAATCTTAACGTCCTCCAGTGGCCTGTCGTTGGCATCAGTACCCACTTGCTGAATTTTGTCGACCACATCGAGTCCCTCTATCACTTCACCGAACACGGTATACTGCCCATCCAAATGCGGCACTCCGCCTATCGTTTTGTATACCTCGGCCTGCGTAGAGTCAATCTTCACGGCACCATTTGTCATCTTATCCAAGCGCTGTTGTACTTTGGTCAACATCTCGTCGTCGAATTTCTTTCCCCAAACAATATAAAACTGACACGAAGACGAACTGCGCTTCGGATTCACATCGTCCCCCTCGCGGGCCATCGCAATAGCCCCCCGTTTATGAAATATCTTAGGCAAGGCAAACTCAGCCGGAATCATCTCACCATCTTCGCCGTCGCCCAACATTTTACCCTTCGGAGCATTCTTGCTGGTAGGATCGCCGCCCTGAATCATAAAATCTTTAATGACTCGATGAAAAAGCAATCCATCATAAAAACCATGTTTCACCTTCTTCAAGAAATTATCACGGTGCAGTGGCGTTTCATTATACAGCTCTATACGGATGTTTCCCATAGAGGTTTCGAAAAGTACTTGAGCACGCTTTTCTTTGCGCGTAGCAAAAGTAGAAACAGATATTAGAATCACTAAAAGAAAAAGTATTCGCTTCATCATTAAAAACAATTAGTTGAACAACAACAGCTATCTTAATAGCAAAGTTAGGAATAATTTCAGTTTTAATAAACGATTCCACTCTTTTTGTTTACCCTTTGCATTACAAGCAGCAGAAAATCTGAGAACAGTGTAATTTAACTGCCAACCGAATTCAATACACTACAATACAAACGGTAAATGTATATTTAAAATCTCACGCCAAAAAACCAGCCAAACCACATTGCTTTCTTATTGTTTTGGAAGGCTTGTGAGATATTGTTGCTACTGTTTCCGGTGAATGATATTTTGCCTGCAGAACCACTTCTTTCATTTTTTTTGTCAGGATCGTACAGATTGAAAGATAAACCACTTGTCAGCGTCAAATGTTTTTGAATCCGATAATTAATACCCAATCGAGAATTCATTATTTTCCCATAGTATATATCGGAGGTGTTTGTCGCAAGCAGCACGCCATAAATGGCATCCATATTTATAGACAGTCTTTTATAAATCGGTTGGATATATCCGATACCATATCCGACGCCGACATCGTCTTTCCTTATTCCGGCATTCAGAATGGAATAAAATCTTTTGCCTCCAGTTTTGTACATAAAGTTACAATAATAGGTTTCATCTTTTGTGAATTCAAAGGCATGGTATCCATTCTTAACGATATTGAACAAACCAACTTGAACTCCGTTTTCAATCGAATCTGCGATATTGACGATTCCAATTTGCAATCCATTTAATTTCCTCGTTTTGTTTAAAAGCGAACTGATTTGCACGCCAGAAACATCGTGAGTTGTATGGCTCATTATGCCTGAAAGCTGCACTCCTTTGACATCGGAAGCTATTCCGTAAACACCGGAAAGTTGGCATCCGGTTATTTTATCAACTTGGATATTGGCAACACCTGCTAATTGCAATCCGGTTATTTCCCGCAAATTGGTATTCAAGACACCACCAATTTGTACCCCGTCAATTGCACCTTTGTTGTTGTTGGAAACACCGGCAAGTTGCACCCCTTCTACATTATTGTTGCTAATGTTTCCTACTCCAGAAATTTGCACTCCACTGACTTGATTGAAAGTATAATTGAAAACGCCGGCAAGTTGCAAGCCATTAATTTGCCCATTGACGATGTTGGCTACGCCAGCTACTTGTCCGCCTGTGACATTGCCCCCTGTGATATTGGCAAGACTTCCTATTTCAAAACCAGAAACTCCCTTTGAATAACCAGCTAAAACATTTAACGAAAAGCTATTGACATTTAAGCCCTTAGTTAACTGCTGCGAGCCCATACCCGGTAAGAAGGAGACCTGAATAGGTATCAAATGAGTTGTTTTAACTTGCCGATTAAGGTATAGTGCCGATTGTGAAACTAAATTTCGGACTAATGGTAATTTCTCAAATGGTGTTTGAGAGGACGACCCATCTAAAGTTCTATTTTCCAAAGGCGAGGCTACTAAATTCGTAAATTTTCGATACAGCTCAATTGTTTTCTCGCCACTCAATGTTCCAGCGATCAAGAGAGTATCTTTATAATTGGGACAACTTATATGAATGTATTGCGATGGTTCTTTCAATCTGAGACGAAATGCTCCCTCATTGTTTGTGATTACCGCTTTGTTTTCTTTGACGGCATATACAACAGCAGAATCTAAAGGAAAACCATCAGCACTTCTTACGACTCCCAAAATAATAAAATCTTCCGACTCAGTGTTTATTCCTTTCAGTCGTAAAATAACATGGTTTCCAATGGTTGTGTAAGCAAAACGATTTGACAATATTTCGTCCAATGCCTTTTTCAAAGCTATATTTCTTTTGTTGATTGAAACTCTGTCATAGGCTGGAATTTGCTTGGAGTTGTACGCAAAAAAGAAATTATAATCTTGCTCGATAACATGCAAGGTTTGCGGAATGAACAAGTTTTGCACGTTAATGGATATTTTGCGATGCAAATCGACCTGCGAAGATAAGTTTTGTGTTGCAAAAATCAACATCAGTATCAATAGGATGCATCTGATTTTATTATTCATCGTTTCCATTCGTTATGTAATATGTGTTTCTTTTTTTTGTATAATCAAGGCCTAACGTTTGCGTGATAACAGTTAATATCTCATTCACCGAATTATTTTTGAATGAAGAAGAAAAACGAAGCTTCTTGTCCACCGAGTTATCGATTTCTATATTTACAGAATAACATTTTTCTATCTTAGCCATTACAGTCGACAAGTCCATATCCCGAAAAGTAATTGTTTTATTGATGTTATAAGTTTTATTAATGTCATAAAAAACCGAAGCTTTATGGGTTTGTTTGATAATGGTGTCGTTACTTGCCATAATAAAAGCTTTTTCACCGTTGGTAATTATCAACGATAAAGTATCTTTGGACGCACGCACCAAGAAGACTTTAACTCTCCCGGACAAGACATAGACCATTACATCTTTATTTTTCATCTCGTTTACCGAGAATTTTGTACCTAAGACTTCCACACCACCACGATTGGCTTCAACAATAAATCGATGTTTTGTATCTCTTTTCACACTGAAAAAAGCTTTTCCTGAGAGTTTTGCCAAGCGAATTTGTTTTTGGGAATCAAATGCATATTCAATTTTTGAATGCTTCGAAAGCAAGACAGCAGAACCATCTGGCAATGTAGAATCTAATATACTATTCGCACTTGCTATTGCGAATTTTGGCAACGAGATGACTGATTTTGTATTGAAAAATTGAACAGAAATCACAATAAAGATAATAGCGGCAACGACGGTGGCAGCAATAAGATAATATGGATTGAAACGGCGTTTATCCTTTGAAATGTAGCGGTTGACTTTAGACCAGGCTTTTTGAACATTAAAAGGCTTGCGAACAGATGACTCAGACCACAGTTTTTCATATCGGATAAATTCCTCCAAATTTTCATTAGAAGATTCCATCCAATCCATCAGCTCTTTTATTTCAATCGCATTGGCTTCACCCGAAAGATATTTCGCGATGGCATTCTCGTCGATATGTGGGTACTGGTCGTTCATTTAAAATTTATATCTGTTCATATTTTTATTTTATCTATTATGTTACATTTAAACTATTGCATCGTATCTTTTTCGACTCCTCATTTTCAACTTAGCTCTATTTTATCCCGATACAAATTGCAATAATTATTGCAGGCAAATAGTCGGACAATTCATTTCGTAGCGTTGATAGTGCCTTCCCCATCTGATTTTCTACTGTTTTAATTGAGATGTTTAATTCTTCGGCAATTTCTTTGTATTTCAATCCATCTTCACGGCTCATCAAAAAGATCTTTTTACGCTCTGTAGGCAATTTATTTATTGCTTGGTCAATCATCTTTCGTAATTCACTTGTTTCTGCCGGATTACCAATATTTTGTTCGGCATTAGAAATTTCCTCCCGATTATACAGGTTGAAATCCCTTTTTATTTCGAAATGCTTTATCTGATTCAGCGCCATATTTCGTGCTGCAGAATACAAATACGCTTTTATCGAAATATCACCGGGAATATCATCCCGCTTCTCCCAAAATTTGACAAAAAGCTCTTGAATAACATCTTCACTCGCATCGTAATCCTTGACAATACCGAAAACAAACCCACAAAGGGGTTCGTAATGTTGTTTAAACAGCATTTCGAATCCCTCTTTTGTATGCCAAGTATTTACAAGAGTCACTATTAAATCTAATTTTTATTTTCAACAAAGATATAACATTTCTTTTTCTCAAATTTATTTTAAAGAGAAAATACGATTCCTGCATTAAAACCAAGCCAACCTGCAACTTTGCATTTTTCTCCAGTATGTTCAAATAAGGTATGAGGTATTTTAATTACATCAACAAATTCTCCATCATCTTTTTGATTAGTTACAAATGTCTTTAAACTCGGTCCGGCTTTTATAGCAAAATGTTTTGTTACTCGATATTGGTAATTCAAATTGAATTGGTTCAACAGATTCAATTTATTGCCTCCCCATTTCCAATCATAATGAAGATCATCGCAAATAAGTTCCATATTCAATTTGTGATTGCCTTTTATCGGGATAATCGACCCAAAACCGAATCCAGTACTAAATACCGACTTATTGTTGTGCTCGCCAATGCCAACTTTGAATATGGAATGGAATTTTTCTTTTCCCATTTTATAAGATAAACTTGTAATAAATAGCTCATTAGTAGAAACATCGAAAGCATAATATCCGTTTTTGACCACACTGAATATACCAATAGGAAGGACATCATCATCGACGCTACAAATGTTTACAACACCAAATTGAACTCCTTTTCCTTTTTTGGCATAATTCATTATACCAATTTGACTGCCGGATAAATGATCCTCAACAACATTGATAGTAGACAACTGCAGTCCTTTGTGTGAGCCAGAAACATTTGCCACACCAGAAATTGCCACACCTTTCGATTGTTTTATCGTCAAGTTTGTTACGCCCGAAATAATAACTCCTTTGCTATCTCCTGACGCCATATTGCAAACTCCCGAAACAATGGCCCCATTACTATTGCCCAATGTTAGATTGCAAACTCCCGATATTTGGCATCCGTTGACATCCCCTTTATTAATATTTGCGACTGATCCTAATTCAAATCCATTCACACCGCCATTAAATCCGCCGATAACGTTGAACGAAAAGTTATTCGTATAATCTACCGAATTACTACCAGTTGTCCCAACCGGATAAATAAATGCTACTTGCACCGCTTTCTTTTGTTGTGCATTGGTGTTTATTCCTGCCAATACTGCAAAAAATAAAATGCTCAATCTTCTAATTGTTTTCATTGTCTGTTACAAAATTTATCTGATTCTACTTATAAGACACTTATATCATAAGTTACCCCTATCGCGAAAAATAAACCCAATAAAATATTTCTAGTAAAACGTAGATTTGTTTTTAGAACCTATAAAAAAATTAAATAAGAAAATAATAAATTTCTGTCTCATCTTTTCCATCGCCTATGTGTCCATAACCAGCAACTAGGGTCTTTCTGTATATTCTGTTCAAGATGTTTAATATATTTTTCAGTAATACCTAAATATTGTATATCGGAGGTGTTTTCGCAAATAGGTTGACACTCAGCTTCAAAATGCCCTCTTTGCTTTCTTGTCAAGTTGATGTATACTACTGCCGAATCCGTGGCACGTGCCAACTTTTCAAGACAGGGAAAGATTGAAGTCTTTTGGTTCAAAAATGTTATTTGATAATCAGTATTACCTCAGTTCGGGATAAGAGAAGTAAAAAATAGGGGATAAAAAAGTTGGTAATCACAAGAATATTTTGTATATTTATATTTGAAAATCAATAATTTACAAAACAAATTCAATATGATTACCAAGGACAAAATTACAGAAATATTTTATATTATCGATGAATTCAGCTCTATATTTGATGCTGAAATAGAGAAGCGCCATCTATTATCCACTACAGGGAAAGCCAGACGTATGAGAAAAGCCTCTCTT
>JAYRGW010000022.1:0-57388 GCA_041907665.1 Bacteroidaceae bacterium | reverse complement strand
TTTCTTGCAGGTTCAATACTTTTGTTATATATTGCCACTCGGTTTCCGTTAAATCAGTTTGATACATCTTTCTTTTGGTTTAGTCACTTCAAAGAAAGGAACTATCCGACTGATACGGAAACCTCTTAAAAAAAACATTTCAACTAATTTTAAACAGGCTCTAAGAGAGATATGAAATAAAATTCTTTATGAAATAGAAACAAGATATCTATGGCATGTTATCAAAAGGAACTGTTTAATATGGTAACAAAGAATAAAAGTAATAAAACGCGACACTTGATAGTAATAATAATGATTTTTCAATTGTATTCATGCATACAGTAAAGCATATTCACGATAGTAAGGCTGCATATTTGCATATACAATTTATAGAGAAATTGCGTTCTTCGATAAAAGTCATAAGATGAAGAAATGCTCAAAGTGGTCAGCATAAAACCATTAATCTATAAAATTTAAATAGGGTTTAAGAATTTTCTAATTTATTTTTTGTATTGCGCTCGGCATACACTATCTTTGTACCATATTAAGACGAAATTATATGGGAATTTTCAGCTTTTTCTCTAAAGAAAACAAAGCGACACTCGATAAAGGCTTATCGAAAACCAAAGAAAGTGTCTTTGGAAAGATCGCTCGCGCCGTAGTTGGTAAATCGAAAGTCGACGACGAAGTTCTTGACAATCTGGAAGAGATACTTATTACATCTGATGTCGGAGTAGATACAACACTCAAAATCATAGAACGTATTCAAAAGAGAGCCGCTCAAGATAAATACGTAAATACAAGCGAACTGAATACGATATTGTGCGAAGAAATAGAATCGCTGCTTAACGAAAACAATACGACTGATGTTGCAGACTTTGATATACCGACCGACCATACTCCATACGTTATTATGGTAGTAGGCGTGAATGGTGTAGGAAAGACGACAACAATAGGTAAGATAGCTTATCAATTCAAGAAGGCCGGCAAATCTGTATATTTGGGTGCTGCCGACACTTTCCGTGCTGCTGCCATTGAACAATTGGAGATATGGGGCAATAGGGTAGGAGCGCCGGTAATAAAACAAAAGATGGGAGCCGATCCGGCTTCGGTAGCTTTCGATACACTGAACTCTGCCGTTGCTAATAAAGCCGACGTAGTATTGATTGATACCGCAGGACGTTTGCATAACAAAGTCAACTTAATGAACGAGTTGACCAAGATAAAAAATGTAATGAAAAAAGTAGTGCCAGACGCTCCTAACGAAGTATTGCTGGTGCTTGACGGTTCTACAGGACAAAATGCTTTTGAACAGGCTAAACAATTCACACTGGCTACGGAAGTAACAGGTCTAGCCATTACCAAACTAGATGGAACAGCCAAAGGAGGTGTCGTAATAGGTATATCCGACCAATTTAAAATACCGGTGAAATACATTGGACTCGGTGAAGGAATGGAAGATTTGCAGATATTCCGAAAAAAAGAATTCGTAGAATCTCTATTCGATCGGTAAGCATGAGAAAACACAAAGTAGATATCATCACAATGGGATGTTCCAAAAACTTAGTAGATTCGGAACATTTGATTCGTCAATTTGAAGCCAACGGGTTCAACGTAGCACACGATCCCGAAACGCCAAAAGGCGAAATAGCCATTATCAATACCTGTGGATTCATAGAAGCCGCAAAACAAGAATCGATAGATATGATTCTGGAATTTGCGCAAGCCAAAAAAGAGGGACGCCTCAAAAAGTTGTATGTAATGGGGTGCTTGTCGGAACGGTACCAGAAAGAATTAACAGAAGAAATACCGCAAGTAGATCGTTTTTATGGCAAATTCAATTGGAAAGAAGTATTGAATGACTTAGGGGCCGAATATCACAAAGAATACTATAACGAACGCACACTAACGACAACTGCACATTATGCCTACCTCAAGATATCAGAAGGCTGCAACCGTCATTGCTCATATTGTGCAATACCCATCATGACAGGCGAACACCAATCACGACCGATGGAAGAAATTGTAGAAGAAGTGAAACATCTTGTGAAACAGGGAGTGAAAGAATTTCAAGTTATAGCCCAAGAATTGACTTATTACGGGCAAGATATATATAAAGAAAAGAAGATAGCAGAGTTAGTGAGACAAATATCCGATATTCCAGGAGTGGAATGGATCAGACTTCATTATGCTTATCCGGCACAATTTCCAATGGATCTACTGCCCGTAATTAGAGAGCGCGATAACGTCTGCAAATATATTGATATAGCCTTTCAGCACATCAGCGACAATATGTTAAAACTAATGCTCAGACATGTGACAAAAGAAGAGACCTATCAACTTATAGATAAGTTTAGAGAAGAGGTACCCGGTATATGCATTAGGACGACATTGATGGTAGGGCATCCAGGAGAAACGGAAGAGGACTTCGAAGAATTGAAAGAATTTGTACGCCGTGTTCGTTTCGATCGTATGGGCGCTTTCACTTACTCGGAAGAAGAAGGGACGTATGCAGCCTTACACTATGAAGATAACATACCTGCCGAAGTAAAACAGAAACGACTGGACGAACTGATGAACATTCAGGAACAAATAGCCGCCGAACTTTCGGCTGCCAAAATAGGGCAGACCTTGAAAACGATTATAGACCGTATTGAAGGTGATTATTACATTGGTCGCACTCAATTCGATTCGCCTGAAGTGGATCCAGAGGTACTGATAAAGAAAGACAGCGTACCATTGGAAATAGGACACTTCTATGAGGTAAAGATTATCGATGCCGACGAATTTGACCTTTACGGAAAAGTTGTCGTTGCATAAACGATACAATATTGAGGCATAAAGATTAACACTGAGGAGGAAAGACATTGAATAACAAAGAATTTATCCAAGAATTGTCGAAACGTCTTAGTATTTCAACGACAGAAGCACAAGATAATGTACAGAAATTGGTTAAAGTAATGACCAATCAATTGGAAGGAGAAAATGCAACTGTCACCATTCAGAACTTCGGCGTGTTTGAAGTGAAAAAGAAACTCGAACGTGTATCGGTAAATCCCGTAACACAACAACGCATGCTTATTCCGCCTAAATTATCTTTAGGTTTCAGACCTTCGCCAAAAATGAAGGAATTGTTTAAATAATACGTAGTACACAAAAGTTGGGCATTATGGATGAGAAAGTTACGCTACAATATTTAATCGAACTCTTTTCGAAAGAAAACAGAATAGCCAAAGGCTGGGGAGATTCCTTTGTCAAAGCATTCTTTGACCTTATTCGAGAAGGGTTGGAGAAAGATCGCATCGTAAAGATAAAAGGACTCGGTACTTTCAAAATCATCGATATAGAACCAAGAGAGAGTGTCAATGTCAATACTGGCGAACGTTTTCAGATAGAAGGACACAGCAAAGTATCTTTTACTCCCGATGCCTCTCTGAAAGAAATAGTAAACCAGCCTTTTGCAGATTTTGAAACTGTAATTCTAAACGAAGGAGTAAGCTTTGAAAATAAACAAGACTTTGAAGTAGAAGTAATAGAAGATACTATAGGTGATGCTGATGATAGCGAGACGGTAACCGATGAAGAAACAGCAGACAGTAGAGAGTTGGATAACGAGAATACTAGTAGCGAAACAGAAGAAAATAATATAGCAGAAGAGGCAAAAAACACAAACGAGGAATTGCCAAAAGATGAAACGACAAGCGATGATAATACAGAAACGGCTGAAGCAGGACCTAATGCTATAACAGATGGGATTTCAGAACTAATGTTATCAGATACGATTGCCGATGCCGAATCGTTGATAAAGGAACTTCAATCTGAGCAGCAAGTGCCGGAAATTGAAACTTCTGACTCTCCTGAAAATAATGTACTAAAAGAAACAGCTGAAGAGAAAAAAGACGAAAATGTACAATCGACAGAGATAACGGAAGCAAAGACTTTGAACGAAGAAACCAAGCAATCGGTTATATTAGAACCAGAAAGTGAAAATTCTGAAGTTAAACCAGTTTCCATAGAAGTTCCAAAGGCAGAAGCAAATGCTGTAGATCAGATCATTGCACATGAATTGATGCAGGCACCGGCACCCAAAATTAGTTATAAACAAAAAGAAAGTATATCCAAAAAGAAAAAGAAGAAAAGAATGTCGATCAATCCAAGCGTAGCAATGGGCATTCTTACCTTTTTAATAATAGGAGCTTTCGGAATTGTCATCTATTGGATGTTGGCTCCCGAATCTGTTGATACGGAAATCAAACCGTTGTACAATCAATCTTCATCGACGGGCAACAAGGATACAATGGCAGACGATAGCCTAAATAACAATAAAGATACACTGACCTTGGCCGAAAAAGCGTTGTTACTCGCTCAACAAGATCAAGCGACAGATAGTGACGATTCCAATAAGATACGCACGGCAATGTTGCTACTCAATGCAGAGCGAAATAAAAAAGTTCCATCCAAGAAAGCTTCGAAAATTAATGTAGAAAAGCGTCATGAGGTGCATCAAGCGCCCATAAAAAAGAGCACTTCAAAAGTTCCAAAAAAGCAGGAGAATAAAGTTATTATCAAGGGCTTAAAAACAACTCATGTAATGGGAAAAGGAGAAAACTTGTATACTATTGCAAAGAAATACCTAGGTTCCAAAGACAAAGTGAAATATCTGATAAAATATAACAATTTCAAGAATCCAGACCTTGTAAAAATAGGTACCAAAGTCCGTATCCCCGCCTTGTCAGAATAGTTTGTAAAGGTTTTAAATGTTTTTTTAATCTAAATTAGTTGCAATCAACGATATTATACAGTATTTTTGAGCCTGCTAAGAAAACTTAGGTTTCTCAGCGTATAAAGATTCTTTATTTAATTAGTGAATTAATAAAATTAATGAGAATATGGGTGAACCTATTGACATCCGCGAACTGAATGAGCGGATTGAAAGTCAAAGTGCTTTCGTAACTAATTTAACAGCGGGAATGGACCAAATCATTGTTGGTCAAAAACATTTAATTGAATCATTATTAATCGGACTATTAGCCGATGGTCATATTCTGCTCGAAGGTGTACCAGGATTGGCAAAAACGCTTGCTATAAAGACGTTGGCCTCTCTAATTGATGCAAAATATAGCCGTATTCAATTTACTCCAGATTTACTTCCCGCCGATTTGGTCGGTACAATGATATACAGTCAAAAAGACGAAACATTCGTGGTACGCAAGGGACCGGTTTTTGCAAACTTCGTGTTAGCTGATGAAATAAACCGTGCTCCGGCCAAAGTACAGAGTGCATTACTCGAGTCGATGCAGGAACACCAAGTAACTATTGGTAAAGATACGTTCCAATTGCCAAACCCTTTTATGGTAATGGCTACACAAAACCCCATCGAACAAGAAGGTACTTATCCACTTCCTGAAGCACAAGTAGATCGTTTCATGCTCAAAGTAGTAATTGATTACCCGAAGATGGAAGAGGAGAAAGCAATTATCCGAGAAAATATAGACGGACGTAAACTTGAAGTTCGTCCGGTACTCAAGACTGATGAGATATTGGAAGCGCGCCAGGTAGTCCGCCAGGTATATATTGACGAGAAAATCGAAAAATACATCGTTGACATTGTCTTTGCTACTCGTAAACCAGAAGACTACGGATTGACAGAGTTGAAAGGAATGATCAACTTCGGTGGTTCGCCCCGTGCATCTATCAACTTAGCTTTGGCAGCTCGCGCATACGCATTCATCAAGCGTCGCGGTTATGTCATTCCTGAAGATATTCGTGCTGTTGCACACGATGTACTTCGCCACCGTATCGGTCTGAGCTACGAGGCAGAAGCGACCAATCTCACTTCAGACGAAATAGTTAGTAAGATTCTTAATAAGGTAGAAGTGCCCTGATAAACTGAATTAATGGAAACAAGCGAAATATTAAAGAAAGTCCGTAAGATAGAAATTAAAACTCGCGGATTGTCGAACAATATCTTTGCAGGTCAGTATCATTCGGCTTTTAAAGGTAGAGGTATGGCATTCTCCGAAGTGCGCGAATATCAATATGGAGACGATATACGCGATATTGACTGGAATGTTACGGCTCGCCTTAACAAACCTTACGTCAAAGTATTCGAAGAAGAACGTGAATTGACAGTGATGTTGCTTATTGATGTGTCGGGTAGTTTGGAATTCGGTACGATTAAGCAACTTAAAAAGGATATGGTGACCGAAATTGCTGCTACATTGGCTTTCTCAGCCATTGAAAACAATGATAAAATCGGCGTCATCTTTTTCTCTGATAAGATAGAAAAGTTTATACCTCCCAAGAAGGGGCGTAAACATATCTTATATATCATTCGGGAATTACTCGATTTTAAAGCCGAGAGCAGAAAAACAAATATTCAGCAAGCATTACAATATCTGATGAATGTAATGAAACGCCGTTGTACGACTTTCGTCTTATCAGATTTTATCGATCCCAGTGATATTGAAAATGCACTGACTATTGCCAATCATAAGCATGATATTGTTGCAATTCAAGTTTTTGACAAACGAGTAACTGAAATTCCCAATATCGGACTGATGCGGGTAAAAGATGCAGAGACTGGTAGTGAACAATGGATTGACACCTCTTCGCCTATTGTACGAAAAATGCATCACCAATGGTGGATAGATAGCCAAACCAAACTCAATACGACTTTTACGAAAAGTCAAGTTGATGCCGTTTCGATACGCACTGATCAAGATTATGTCAAGGCATTGCTAAATCTTTTTGCTAAACGTAATTAATGCTAATATGAAAAAAAATGTTTTTCTATTTCTGTTGTTCGTCTTATTTAATGTGGCTAATATATGTGCTCAGACGGTTTCGGTAACAGCAAAGATCGATTCGGCACAGATAAAAATAGGACAACAGACCAAAATAAGATTAAAGGTATTGGTTAACGAAGGACAGAAAGTTATCTTTCCGAGCTTTCGAGATACAGTTGTTGGCAATGTTTTTTTAGTAAAAGCAGATGCTCCCGAAACAAAAAAGATGAACGACAATAAGCTGGAAATTTCCAAAGCTTATACCGTAACATCTTTCGATTCGGCGTTGTATTACATTCCCCCAATGGTCGTCAAAGTCAACAATAAAGACTATCCGACCCAATCTTTATCACTCAAAGTCATGACTGTTCCTGTCGACACGGTTCATGCTGATCGCTTTTATGGTGAAAAACCTATTATGAAAGCTCCGTTCGTATGGTCCGATTGGATTGGCATGTTTATCTTCTCTATTTTGGCATTGGCACTGATAGCTGTATTGGTATACTTCAGTATCAGATTGCACGATAATAAACCAATTATCAAACATATCAAGGTAGAGCCTAAACTGACCCCTCATCAGCAGGCTATGAAAGAAATAGAAGAAATCAAAGAAGAAAAACTTGAACTGAAAAAGGAAGATCCGAAAGCATATTATACGCGACTGACTGAAGCTATTCGTAAATACATCAAGGAACGTTTCTATTTCAATGCTATGGAAATGACTTCGCAAGAAATAATAGATCGGCTGACAGAAATGAATGATAAGGAAGCTCTATCAGACTTATCAGTATTGTTCAGAACAGCCGATTTGGTAAAATTTGCCAAGCATGCTCCGGAGTTGAATGAGAATGATGCCAACTTAGTGAAAGCTGTTGATTTCATCAATCAAACGAAAGCTGAAGAAGAAAACAAAACTCAACAGCCCACAGAAATTACTGTCGTTGAGAAACGTTCTCTTCGTACTAAGAGATTACTGATAGCAGCTATCACACTCTTGTCGATAGGTATTGCAGGCTGTCTTATTTATATCGGTTTTCAGTTATATGCACTACTCTCTTGGTAACGAAAAGGGTGTACGTATATAAACATAACAATTTAATTAACTAGAATTAAAATGGTTTTTGCCAATAGTGGATATTTGTTTTTGCTGCTTTTTCTTATACCGTATATCATTTGGTATATTACAAAAGGTAAAAAGTCCGGTGCTTCTCTACAAGTATCGGATACCAGAGTTTATGCAAAAACGCCAAAAAGTTTCAAGATATACCTACTTCATGCTCCTTTCGTACTTAGAATATGTACTTTCATATTCATCGTATTGATTTTGGCCCGCCCTCAATCTACCAACAGTTGGAAAGACAGCGAAACAGAAGGTATAGATATAATGATGTGTTTGGATACTTCGACCAGTATGCTCGCCGAAGACATTAAGCCCAATCGTATACAGGCAGCCGAAGATGTTGCTGCCGAATTTATAAATGGGCGTCCCAATGATAACATCGGTCTGACACTTTTTGCAGCCGAGAGTTTCACTCAATGCCCTCTTACGATTGACCATGGCGTGTTGCTTAACTTGTTTCAGAGTATAAAAGCCGGTATGCTACCCGATGGTACAGCTATCGGTATGGGACTTGCCAATGCTGTATCGCATCTTAAAAACAGCAAAGCAAAATCGAAAGTTATCATCTTGCTTACAGACGGTTCAAACAATATGGGAGATATATCTCCACTTACAGCAGCTGAAATAGCCCGCACCTACGGCATCCGAATCTATACCATTGGTATAGGATCAAACGGTACTGCTGCTTATCCGGTGCAGGTAGGCGGAACAATTCAGTATATAAGTATGCCTGTAGAGATAGACGAGAAAACGTTGACTCAGATTGCCGGTATCACAGATGGTATCTATTATAGGGCTACAAGCCGATCTAAGCTCGAAAAAATTTATCAAGAAATTGATAAACTGGAAAAAACAAAACTGAATGTAAAGTCGTTTAATAAACGTACCGAAGAATATCAACCTTTTGCATTATTGGCTTTATTGTGCGTATTGCTCGAAATACTGCTACGCCAAACAGTGCTGAAGAAGTTGCCTTAACATAAACGATAAAAAAGAAAAAGTAAAATGTTTCGATTTGAAGAACCTGCCTATTTATATCTTTTACTACTGCTACCGGCATTAGTACTATTTTACTTATATAGCAATCTCAAACGCCGACGCCGTCTGCGTGAATTCGGCGACCCCGAGCTGATGGCGCAACTTATGCCGTCGGTATCCAAACACCGTCCCGATGCAAAATTCATTCTTATGCTTTGCATTGTAGGACTTCTCTCCGTATTGCTGGCTCGTCCACAGTTCGGTACGAAAGCTGAGAACGTGAAACGCAACGGTATAGAAATCGTTATAGCACTAGATATATCCAATTCCATGTATGCCCAAGATGTAGTGCCAAGCCGTTTGGAACGTGCAAAATTATTGGTCTCTCAGTTGGTAGACCAATTAGACAACGATAAGGTGGGCTTCATTGTTTTTGCGGGTGATGCTTTCACTCAACTACCTATAACGAGTGATTTCGTTTCGGCCAAAATGTTTCTCGATGCTATATCACCTACAATGATCCAACGGCAAGGTACGGCAATCGGAGCGGCAATAAATTTGGCAACTCGCAGTTTTACTCCTCAAAAAGGTATAGGCAGAGCAATCGTGTTGATCACTGATGGAGAAAATCATGAACCGGGAGCTGAAGATGCAGTAGCAGAAGCGCAAAAGAAAGGAATTGAAGTTAATGTATTGGGTGTGGGACTACCAAATGGAGGCCCGATTCCTATTCCGGGATCTCACGATTATCTAAGAGATGCACAAGGTAATGTAGTAACTACACGCCTTGATGAAAATATGTGCAAGCAATTGGCACAACAAGGAAAAGGTATCTATGTTAGAGTAGACAATACGGATACGGCTCAAAAAGCAATCAATGGAGAAATAGACAAATTGGCAAAGGCCGAGATAAATTCTAAAGTATTCAGTGAATACGATGAACAATTTCAGGCCATTGCTTGGTTGGTTCTATTGTTGCTCATAGCCGACTTATGTATATTGGAGTTCAGAAACCCAAGATTTAAGAATGTACATTTGTTTTCCAACAAATTAATTAAGAGGTAGTAACATGATGAAGAATAAATACATATTATTGTTGTGTCTTTTGCTTTTCTCTTTGGGCGCCAACGCACAGAAAAACGAAAGAATCAATATCAGAAAAGGTAATCGGGCTTTTCAAAACAAATCGTATGTGAAATCGGAAGTCTATTACCGCAAAGCTTTGGAGACCAACAAGAAATCGTCTGTGTCAATGTATAACTTAGGCAATACTCTCTCGATGGAGAAAAAGTACTCTGATGCCATGAAAATGTATCAGTCGGCTGCCAAGAACGAAAAAGAAAAGTCGAAGCTTGCTTCTATCTATCACAATATGGGTGTATTGCTCATGGCCAATAAAGACTATGCTAATGCAATAAAAGCTTTTTCTTCTTCACTATTCAACAATCCTAATGACGAAGAAACTCGTTACAACTTGGCACTTGCTCAGAAATTACTGAAGAAACAGCCTCAAAATAAGAACAAAGATAAAAATAAGAAAGACAAGAATAAAGATAAGAACAAGCAAAACAAGAAGGATAAAAACAAACAAGATCAAAATAAACAGAATAAAGATCAGAACAAACAAAACCAACAACAGCAGAAGCAGAACCAAAACAAGATGTCGAAACAAAATGCCGACCAGTTGCTAAATGCTGTTATGCAAGAAGAAAAAGGAACGCAAAACAAAGTGAAGAAACAAGGTATAAAAGGTAATCGCTTAGAGAAGAACTGGTAATTGTTTAATTTATGAGAATGATGAAAAAGAGTTTATTCATACTTGTCTTATTAGTAACAGTAGTATTTGTACAGCACACCGAAGCGAAAGTCAGATTTACAGCTTCTGCTCCGCAAACTGTATCCGTAGGCGAACAATTCCGCTTATCGTTTACTATCGGTACGACCAATGTCGCCAACTTCCGTGCTCCATCCATTAAAGGATTTGACGTGCTCATCGGGCCTAGTCGCTCAGAAGAGAGTAGCACACAAATAATCAATGGACATGTCTCTTCTTCGGGGAGCGTCACTTTCACATATATATTAATGGCTACAGCGACCGGAACATACTCCATAGGAGGCGCGTCAGCTCAAGCCAACGGCGAACACGTGACATCAAACGGTGTTCATATCAAAGTTGTTGCCGGCAGTGGCGGACATTCTTCAGGCGGAGGTACAAGAGGTAACAATGGTGGAGGACACAATGTACATTCTTCATCAAATCATGGATTATCGTCAGGAGACTTATTTGTTACAGGTACACTCAATAAAGCAACTGTTCACGAACAAGAAGCAATGGTACTTACCTACCGTATCTATACGCGTGAAGCCAATCTCCGATTCGACAATGTAGTATTGCCAGATTTTAAAGGGTTCCATTCGCAAGAGGTACAGCTGCCTACAAATGCAAGATGGACAACAGCGACCTACCATGGTCACAATTATTATACCACCATATATCGACAATTCGTTCTTTTCCCGCAGCAATCGGGCAAGCTCAAAATAGGTAGCGCTCGATTCGATGCTGTAGTATCGAAAGTGTCACAAACAGCCGATCCTTTTGACGCATTCTTCAATGGTGGAGGTAATATCATCAATTACAAAAAGACATTAACCTCACCGGTACTCAATATCAATGTTATTCCACTACCCACTCGTCCATCCAATTTCTCAGGCGGTGTAGGTACTTTCAGAATGACTTCTTCTATCAATAGTCATAAAGTAAAGACTAATGATGCTATTACCATGCATATTATCATCTCAGGAACGGGTAATTTGAAACTACTTTCAGCTCCGATTATCAACTTCCCTGACAATTTTGAAAAGTATGATCCGAAAATCAAAGAGAATACTCAACTTACAGCTGCTGGTGTAGAAGGGACAAAGACCATAGACTATCTATTGATTCCACGTGATCCGGGAACCTTTACCATTCCCGCAGCAACGTTGACCTATTTTGATAGCAGTAGCAATACATACAAAACGATACGCACACAACCCTACACTATTGAAGTAGAAAAAGGTGCCGGCAATGCATCGCAGCAAATACAAAATTTCACCAATAAACAAGACGTCAAGGTACTGGGAGACGACATACGTTATATTAAGATGAATAATATATCTCTCGAGCCCCAAGGTTCGGTATTGTTTGGATCGATCACCTACTGGCTATGGTATATTATTCCAGGCATTGCCTTCATTGTCTTCTTGATTCTTTATCATCAACAAATAGTAGAAAATGCCAATCTGGCTAAAGTACGTAATAAGAAAGCAAACAAAGTAGCCAACAAACGACTGAAGTATGCAGGAAAATTGTTGATTGAAAATAAGAAAGATGAATTCTATGATGAAGTTTTAAAGGCACTCTGGGGATACACAAGCGACAAATTGAATATTCCGGTATCTCAACTATCAAAAGATAATATTGAGGAGAATCTAAGAAATTATGGCGTAAGCGAAGAACTTATAAAAGATTTCTTGAATACATTGAACGAATGTGAGTTTGCACACTTTGCTCCAGGCGGCGATACCAATCAAGCCATGGACAAGGTTTATACTTCGTGTATGGAAATCATGAGCAAGATGGAAAACTCAATCAAGCGTAAATAAAGGAGGAGAGTAGTAAGATGAAAAAAATAACATTTATCATTATCAGTATATTATTGACGGTTTCTGCATCTTGTTTTGCTTCTTCGTCCGATGCAGTGAACAAGATGAAAAAAGATGCCGACGTAGCATATTCAAAGGCAAATTATGCCACCGCTATTCAACTTTATGAAAACATTCTAAAAAAAGGAGAATCGGCCGAAGTCTATTACAATCTGGGCAACAGCTATTATAAACACAACGAAATAGCCAAGTCTATTTTAAATTACGAACGGGCATTGCTGCTCGAGCCATATAATAGCGACATTCGCAACAATCTGGAAATTGCACGGAGCAAAACGCTGGATAAAGCAAATCCTACTCCCGAACTTTTCTTCATTACATGGATCAAAACGCTGAACAATTCTGTAAGCGCCGATGGATGGGCCAAATGGGGTATATTCTTCTTTTTCATTTTTATTGCTTCCGTATACTTTTATGTATTCTCCAAGTATGTTAAAGTCAAAAAGATAGGATTTGTATTCGGTTTGATATTTCTTGGTATGACTATTCTTGCCAATATATTCGCATTCAATCAGAAAGATGGTCTAGTAAACAGAAGCACAGCTATCATTATGAGCCATAGCGTTATTGTGCGTAGCACTCCAAGCGAAACAGGAACAAAATTATTCGAAATACACGACGGTCACAAGGTAACAATCAAAGATAATTCGATGAACGAATGGAAAGATATTCAACTCGAAGATGGCAAAGAAGGTTGGGTACATACATCGGATATAGAAGTGATTTAAATAGGATACTTAAATTATCCACGACAACGATAATTTATTATAAGAAAATGTGAAATTATTTGTTTTATCCTTTTTTTATTATTAAGTTTAAGGCGTGATTTTAAGCAAACATGTTTATTAACTCTTAAATTGTATATGACATGAGGACAATAACATTTAATGAACTTCGCAAGATTAAAGACTCGTTACCAACGGGCAGTATGCGTAGAATTGCCAGCGAATTGGGCTTAGATGTCGATACCGTTCGAAACTTCTTTGGCGGTTATAATTTTAAAGATGGTAAAAGTGTTGGATTACACATTGAACCGGGACCTGATGGCGGTTTGGTGATGCTTGACGATACTACGGTCTTAGATCGGGCTCTAAATATATTAAAAGAAAATAATATCTTATTACAACAAGAGCCTATTCCTGCGATAGTGTAAACAACAAGAATACTAACCGATAATCCCAATTGCCATATTTCGATGAAACAATTGGGATTATTTGTTATAGAATAGATACAAAAGCATTGAAAATGGAAGATAAGTTAGTCACATTAGTTACGTTGACCTACAACAAGGCACTCATTCTTAAAAATTTTCTTGAGAAAGAAGGCATTGATGTTTATATCGCCAATCTGCATCCACTCAATCCTGTCGTTTCGTCGGGAGTTAGAGTACGTATAAAAGAACGTGACCTGCCACAAGCTCTAAAGATCACCGAAAGTCCTGCATGGCTTGCCGAAAGTGTAGTGGGAGGGAAGTTACCCATAGCAGAAGAAAGCGGTCAAGAAATTCTTGTTCCGGTAGACTTCTCCGAATACTCAATGCGAGTTTGTGAAATAGCTTTCCATATCGCATACAAAATGCATTATCAAATTATTCTTATGCACGTATATCTGACCTCAACTTTCTCATCTTTACCTTATTACGGAGAAGCATTCAACTTTCCATTAGGAAACGATAAAGAATCGAAAATTGAGTTGGCAAAAATCCAAAAAGAAATAGACGAGCTATGTGACTGTATCAATCAAAAGATAGCAAGTCATGAATTCCCCGATGTCAGATACACATGCATCTTAAAAGAAGGTATACCCGAAGAAGAAATATTGCGCTACTCCAAAGAGAAACGTCCCAATCTAATTATCATGGGAACTCGAGGCAAACACAAAAAAGATGTTGACCTGATGGGAAGCGTTACAGCCGAAATCATCGAACGCGGAAGAGTTAGTATTCTAGCCATCCCCGAGAATACACCGCTCAAGGATTTCAATGATGTAAAACATATTGCTTTTATCACCAACTTCGAGCAATTTGATCTGATTGCTTTTGATACATTTATTAAAGCATGGAAAAGCAATTATCACTTTTCTATTTCTCTATTGCATCTTGAAGGCACTCACAATACTTGGAACGAAATAAAACTCGCAGGTATTAAGGACTACTTTCAACATCAATATCCATCTATTGACATACATTATGACGTGGTGAAAGACGACGATCTACTGAAAAGTCTCGATACATACATAAAAGACAATGGCATTGATATTATAGCCTTGACTTCTCGTAAACGGAATGTATTCTCACGACTATTTAATCCGAGCATAGCACAACGCATGATATTCCATTCGGATACGCCGCTAATGATGCTCAATATTAATTCGTCCAACTGATTCGGAATCTAAAAAATTGACATCTAAGGAAGCCTATTTGAAAGCTATTTCAAGAGATTATTGCATTTGTCTACTCAACAATTTTTATCAAAAATGGGCTATTGAAAAAAAAGATGAAGCAAGCTAGTTTATATTCAAATAGAGTCACCAGCTACCTGTAGACAACCATTTAGACTGAGTCTAAATAGACCCCTACCGGAAATAACGTTCCTACAATATGCTCTTGCCCCGATTTTGAGACCTCTTTTCGCTGGCGTTGTATACGGCGCATCGTTAATATGCTGTGTGATAGTGCATAATGGTGTCATACTGAAGTGACAAAGGTTCAGAATATAATTGTTTTGCTGAAAAAAAGGATCGATGAATAGTCGCATATATGTTGTCTTATTTCCATGCAAATAAGTGGAGTATTTACCTCATTTCAGCAGAAGGATACAACGATATAGTGCTTTGAATACAATCATTTTTCATAACAGATCCCAAAGTGAACATTCTCCGATATTCTGATACTTTCTTATCCCAACATAGGCTACAGAGTATTGTAGCCCACTATTTTTGCTATTGTTCCATCGCTCGCATGTAACTCGAATTAGAGCTATGACATAGACATACTGTATGTAATTCGTTGATAGACAGCGAGAAATTCATAAGGACGAAAATAAATGTTTCTAGTTACAAACTTTTAGTTTCGTCCTTATGAATTTTTATGTTTATTGTTATCATTTTTGGGAAACACAGTGTCGATTCCGCACATTTGAAAGTATCACTTCGGTATGGTTAAAATAGTATCGGTTTTGCTCTCCATGTTCACTTCTGAAAACGAGGTCGAAAAAAGAATTCTCACACGCCAACTTTCATCACCCCCTTGTATCGCCCATTATCAGGGCGAATTTGAGAGAAATCATAACGCATTGATTCTCTGAGAGAAAACATGTTTTTCGTGTTATGTTTTGGCGTCATGTGCACGTATAATGTTGATATACAGTCAGTAACGGTGACAGAAACGTTTTCGTAACTAAAATAGAAAAAACGAGGTTTTACATATCTACACGAGGTGTCTGTAAGTATCAGTAAGAACCGACGACTTCAACAAATCTGTATTGTCTTTATCCTTCCAAAACGACATATGCTCCTAAAAATGTTGTCGTATGTTAGTTTTTCCGAAAACTTAAGGACGTCAACGAAAAAACTAACATACGACAACGACGGCTGTGAACTTGTTTTGCCTTGCAAATAATCAGACGTATGTCGCAGCCATAACTAACGGATGTTGTCGAAGAAACTAACGTTAGTTGTCATGATAACTTCTGTTAGTTACCGCAGTAACATCCGTTAGTTATGGCTGCGACATACGTCTGTTTTTTTTGACCATGTATTTGAACCAAGCGGATGTTACCGAATAAAATTAGTTTTAATCTTGTTTACAGCAATCGGACTTGGAAGTATCTCTTTTGTCAACTCACGCATTTTAAGCAGCCATGCCATATTTTTACCCAGCACTTCCATAATCTGTATGCCCTCTTCATCTTGCAATACCTCACCAGGAGCAGCTCCGTGGACTATATTCCAATAATTGGAAGTAGCAAGAATCATTTCCGAATAATTTAGATAATGATTCAAACCATCGAAAGTGTATGAACCTCCCGTACGGCGTAAAACAACAACTGCTGCACCAACTTTCTGACGAAATAAATTACCATTATTACCAGAGACACAAAAGGCCCTATCTAAAAAGGATTTCATCGTTCCAGCAATTCCGGCATAATAAACAGGGGAGGCCAAAATGATACCATCTGCATCCTTCATCTTCTGTATCCATTCATTCAGTGGATCGGTAGTAATGACACACTTCTCGTCCTTATTTCTGGCACAACCACCACAAGCGATACAGCCTCTCACAGCTTTGTTGCCAATATGAATAATCTCCATATCGATATTACTTTCTTGTAACTGCTTACCAATCTGCACCAACGCATGATAGGTATTTCCTTCCTTATGAGGACTTCCATTAATTGCTACGACTTTCATTTCTTTTTTAATTTAATTTTTTGTTACTTTGTCGCTGCAAAGATGGGATATTAATCCTTAATATACAAGTACATACTAAAAGGTAGCATAGTTACCAAAAGGAGTAAATTATGGAAAATGAAGGAGTTATAAAGCGTTATTATTTTAAAGGAAAAGATTATTTCTGTTCATTGGAATTGGTAATGGATATGATCGGAGGCAAATGGAAGCCCATTGTTTTGTTTCATCTCAAAAACGGCACCATGCGCTCGGGGGAACTTCAACGAAGTTTAAAAGGTATTGCCAATAAGATGTTCACACAAACAGTGAGAGAACTGGAACAAACAGGATTGGTAAAACGCATTGTATATCCAACAGTTCCACCAAAAGTAGAATATATGCTTACTCCAATGGGAGAATCGGTAATTCCGATCATTGAAAGCCTGAATAATTGGGGAAAAAGGATTAGCGACAATAGTACACTACAGAAATAATCTGCAAGAATTAGCCAAATTGCGCCATATACAGACAATATTTGACTTACGTCGCCCACTTACCAATTGAGAGAGAAATGAATGCACAACATACAATCTACTTCTCTCTCAATCAACCGATTCGTGAAATCAATAGTCAGATCAGCTACATCTCATTTTCAACTCGCCATACTTCAGACCATTTCACAGCCTAGATTATACGCCTTTTTACAATCTAAAGGAAAAACTTGTTCATAATGTTCTTTCTTTTCATTGATATCAAAATGAGAATATTCCATTCCATCATAATTGTCTGTTTGATAAGTAAAAAAGCTATATAACGTTTTTATTTTCCCAAATGTTCTTTCAATAATAGAATTAATAGCATCTACTTCTTGTTTCAACTGCGATTGTAGAAAGGTAGACTCTTTTACATTCATGGTATAAACAAACGAAACTTTCAATGAGCCATGATAAATATTAAGTGATGAACTGTTATAAACCAGATATTGAAATAGAAAACGCTCGAGAAATGCTCTCATAGCAGCTGTAACATTCCAAAAATAAATAGGAGAGCCTAGTATGATAGCATCTGCTTGAGATATTTTATGAAACAACGGCTTTAAGTCATCATTTATACAGCACATCCCATAGCTTTTTGTATTCTTCCTTTTGCATACCAAACAACTTCTACAACCTTTGTACTGCAAATCATACAAATGTATAAGTTCGGTATCAGCACCTTTGTTTTTTGCTCCTTCAAGAGCATTCTCCAACAATTTAGCAGTATTCCAGTTTTTTCTTGGACTTCCATTAATTGCTATTACTTTCATTTTTTCTTAATTTAATTTTTTATTACTTTGCTACTACAAAAGTGGGATATTAATATCTAATATACAAGTACATACCAAAAGGTGCTATAGTTACCAAAAGAAGTAAATTATCGAAAATAAAGGAGTTACAAATCATTATTATTTTAAGAGGAAAGATTATTTTTTTCTCCAGAATTAGTAATGGACATGATTGGCAGTAAATGGGAACCTATCGTTTTGTTTCAATTTCGAAAACGACATCACTCGTTCAGAAGAGTTTAGACGGAATTTGAGAGGTAGCATTACTAACGAAATGTTCAATATAAAAAGAGAGAAAGGGATGCATGTGTTGTGCATCCCTTTCTCTCTTTTTACTGATTCGTGTTGAATCAAGTAAATGTTATCGTTTATTGAATCCTCCGCCTTGGCGTTGATTCTTTAATTTTTCAGATTCTTTTTGCATTGCTTCCAAACGAGCAGCAAATCCAGACTTCTTTTTCACTGTCTTTGAATATGTTTCCAGACGCTCAAGCAACTTTTGTTCGTCAGTCATCTTACGCAAAATAATCATAGTGCCTACACTAATCAATGTCGAAATGAAATAGTAATAATTCAATCCGGCAGGATAGTCGTTCAATATAAAGAAGAACATGACGGGCATCAGATAAGTCATCCATTTCATAGCTGCCATTTGCGGGTTTGCTCCGGTATCTTGCTGTTGCATAGTGAATTTAGTATTCAATACATTAGTAACAGTCATCAACAAACAGAACAAACTAAGGTGATTGCCCAAAAATGGAATATGGAAAGGAAAGTTCACGATCGAATCGTATGTAGACAAATCTGTAGCCCACAAGAAACTTTGCTGACGAAGTTCAATAGCGCTCGGCACGAACATAAACAACGCCATTAATATAGGAAATTGAATGAGCATGGGCAAGCATCCTCCCATAGGACTGACCCCGTATTTACTATAGACACTCATTACCTCCTGTTGTTTCTTCATTGCATCCTCTTTGTTAGGATACTTAGCATTTATTTCATCGATTCTCGGTTTCAATACACGCATTTTGGCCGAAGAAATATAGGTTTTCCATGTCGCCGGATATACCACGGCCTTTACAATAAGTGTCATGATAAGGAGCACCCATCCCATGCTTAATCCCCAACTACGCAACCAGTCGAATACATTGACTGTGAACCATTGATTGATTTGTTTCACAACCGGCCATCCCAAGTAAACCAAGTCTTCTAGATGCCATTTTGTAGTTTGTCCGGTATTCAGAGAACGCAGTGTACGATAGTGATTCGGCCCCAAATAGAAATGCATTGTAGTGGGTTCTTTGCCCGATGGGTCGAACTTCGTATCCATTTCTGAAGAATAATCTTTAAGATAGCCTGTACCTTCTTTATCCGATTTTGATGCCAACTTGCTCTTGTTGAACATTTGGTCGGCGATAAAAACAGTAGAGAAAAATTGACTCTTGAATGCAATCCAATTAACAGGTGTTGCTATTTCTTTTTCGACCTCACCACCTGCCGACAAATTATCTGTAGACTCATTAGTGCGGTATGTCAATGTAGAAAGACGATTTTCGTATGTAAAGCCCAATTCTTGTTGACGAACGTGCTCTTGCCATTCGATACCCATAGAACGCATATTCTGAGAAAGCAGAGTATCCATACCTACGGCTTGAACAGTTAGATCTACCAAATAACTTTCAGGACGCAACTTGTAAACGAAATCGATATGACTATTCTGATCTGCGGAAGCATTGATACGCATTGTCACACTGCTATCCGTAGGATTGACTATACTGAAGTTCATATCGCTGGTGCGAACCACATTGCTGTGATTATAGAAGTTGAAATTGAGCGACACATCTTTCTTTGAAAACAATACTACGGGAGATTTTCTATCTTGACTTTTATACGCTTTCAAAAGAGCCTCGGTTATCATGCCACCTTTCGAACTCAATGTGATCTTCACTTTACTGTTTTGCAGTACAACAGACGAGTCTACTTTGTTAGCATACTTGCAGAACGCAGAAGACGAGTCTACTTTCACAGCTGTAGCAGCAGTCGTATCGGTAGCAGCCTTTTTAGCCTTAGCTTGTTGCTCTTGGATTCGCGCTATTGAGTCGTTAAACTTTTGCTGGGCCATTTGTTGCTGTTTATTGGGACGGCTGAAAAAGCTAAAGCCGATGACAACAATTGCAATCAAAATGAGGCCGGTAATCGTGTTTTTATCCATTCGAAATTATTTATATTTTGAATATTCTATTTATCTAGTGCGGCTTTGATGAACGAAACAAACAACGGATGTGGATTGAGTACCGTACTACTATATTCGGGATGGAATTGAGTACCAATATACCACTTAAGCTGCGGTATCTCTACAATCTCTATCAAATCCGATTCAGGATTGACACCAACTCCTTTCATTCCGGCTTTCTCAAAAGTATCACGGTAATCATTATTGAACTCATAGCGATGACGGTGGCGTTCTTGAATATGCTCTTTGCCATAGATGTCGTAGACTTTCGAATCTTTGTCAAGTACGCATTCGTAAGCACCGAGTCGCATAGTACCACCCATGTTGGTTACCGCTTTCTGTTCTTCCATCAAATCGATTATAGGATGACTGGTTTTCTCGTCCATCTCAGTAGAGTTAGCATCGGTATAGCCAAGCACATTACGAGCAAATTCTATTGCCATACACTGCATGCCAAGGCAAACGCCAAAAGTAGGACGGTTGTGCTCGCGTTGATATTTGGCGGCAACAAACTTACCTTCGATACCACGTGAACCGAATCCCGGACAAATAACCACACCATCGGCAGGGCTCAACAACTCGTCCACATTCTGTTCATTAAGTTTTTCAGAAGAAATATATTTGATTTGAACTTTGCAGTCATTATATGTACCTGCTTGGGATAACGATTCGAGAATCGATTTGTATGCATCTTGCAATTCTACATACTTTCCTACCATAGCTATCTTCACTGTCTTCTTAGCATTGGCACGGCGTTCCAAGAAGGCTTTCCATGCAGTAAGATCGAGTTTGTTGGTTTCGTCCAATTCGAGGCCCATTTTTTCGAGAATCGTTTCGTCCAACTTCTGCTCGTGCATCAGAATAGGAACCTGATAGATAGTAGGAGCATCGATAGACTGAACGACAGCATTCTCTGATACATTACAGAAAAGAGCTACTTTCTTTCTCAGATTAGCATTCAGATCGTGTTCGGTACGAAGAACCAAAATATCGGGCTGTATACCAAGACTCTGTAACTGTTTAACAGAGTGCTGGGTAGGTTTAGTTTTCAATTCTTTGGCTGCAGCAAGGTAAGGCACGTACGTGAGATGCACACACAAAGCATTTCGTCCCAGTTCCCATTTCAATTGACGCATACTTTCCAGAAATGGCAATGACTCGATATCGCCAACTGTTCCACCTATTTCGGTGATGACAAAATCGAAATTGTATTTCTTACCTAACAATTTCACATCACGTTTAATTTCGTCTGTGATATGAGGAATAATTTGAACTGTCTTGCCCAGATAGTCTCCACGACGCTCCTTGTCAATGACACTCTTATAGATTCTTCCTGTTGTCAGATTGTTCGCTTTCGTCGTTTGAATGCCCAGAAAACGTTCATAGTGTCCCAAGTCCAAATCGGCTTCGTGGCCGTCGACCGTTACATAACACTCTCCATGTTCATAAGGATTCAGCGTTCCAGGATCTATATTGATATATGGATCGAATTTCTGAATTGTAACTTTATAACCTCTTGCTTGTAGCAATTTACCTATTGAAGACGAAATAATGCCTTTTCCTAATGAAGAAGCCACACCGCCTGTCACAAAAATGTACTTAGTTTCGCTCACAGCCATAACTGTCTTATTATTATTTATCTTTTTCTGTTCAAATGATTTAAACTCTATGAAGATGCAAATTTATAAAAAAAAGAAGAGCATACTAAGTTTATTCCGATAAAAATAAATGCAGTAATCAAATATCTTTAATACGCAAGATATTATAAGAAATATTTTCATCGTAAGTATCGATCTTCTCTATCTTTTTAATAGCCTTGACTACCCTGATAGTAACAGGTAGAACAATTACCTCATAGAGAGTTTTTAATACAATTTGCAAAGCCATTAACTTCAGAAGTTCCGGAAGGGTAATGAGCCCTGCAAATGCAATAGGGAAGAAGATGAGCGAATCACCAGTCTCGCCTACAACAGTACTCCAGATAGCACGAAGAGAGAAATGTCGTCCGCCACTCGACAATTTCATACGACTCATGACATAAGCATTGAGAAAAGAGCCGACAAGAAATGCCGTCATACTAGCTACAGCTATACGAGGAGCCAATCCGAAAACAAAATTGAAATGAGCTTCTCCCTTCCAAAAAGGTGCAGCAGGAATAGCAACAGCTATCAATCCCAATCCAACTACCATAAAGTTCATCGCAAATCCTGTCCAAATAATTAATCGGGCCTTACGATACCCCCATACCTCGGTCATGCAATCATTTATAATATAAGAAATGGGAAATACCAGTAATCCGGCAGTAACCGTAAGCGGACCGATTTGAATTACTTTTGTCTCTAATAAATTAGCTGCAATGAGGCATACGTTGAACAATATACCCAACAGCATAAAGGGTACAGATACTTTCTGATTCATTTTTCTTGTTTTTTTGACGTGGTTTCCAAGCACACGTGTCGTTAATACGGCTGCAAAGATACGTATTATTATTCGCTGGACATGTCAAATTAAATATTTTTTTGATTTAACACGTCCGTATACTATTACTTAACAATTACAGTTCACTGTCTTCTTCCCATGCAACACCTACAGCATCACTGGGCATTCGCCAATCGCCACGCGGACTCAAACTGACACTCCCCACTTTGGGACCATCGGGCAGACAAGAGCGTTTGAATTGTTGCGTAAAGAAGCGATGCATAAAAGTATGCAACCACTTACGGATAATATCATCGGCATATACTTCGCCAAATGTTTGTTGAGCCAGAAAATATATTTTGGAAGGACGAAACCCAAATCGTATGAAATAGTAAAGGAAAAAGTCATGCAACTCGTAGGGACCTACTATATCTTCGGTTTTCTGCTTAATCGTTCCATTTTCGTTAGCTGGTATCAGTTCAGGACTGATAGGAGTATTAATAATATCTTTCAGCGTTTCTTTCGATTTACTATCGGTATAGTCTGCAACCCATTCTACCAAATATTTCACTAGCGTTTTAGGTATACTGCAATTGACGCCATACATCGATATATGATCACCGTTATAAGTGGCCCATCCCAATGCAAGTTCGGACAAATCCCCAGTTCCTATAACCATACCGTTCTCCTGATTGGCAATATCCATTAAAATCTGAGTACGCTCTCGAGCTTGAGAATTTTCGTAAGTCACATCATGTACTTCTTCGTCGTGACCAATATCACTGAAGTGCTGATAACAAGCAGGAGCAATACTTATCTCTCGCAGGGTGGTACCCAGCGAGTGAATAAGGCTGACAGCATTAGAATAGGTACGATCGGTAGTACCAAACCCAGGCATCGTAACGCTAATAATATTATGACGGTCGAGATGAAGTTTATCGAATGTCTTGACACACACTAACAATGCCAAAGTAGAATCCAATCCACCACTAATACCCAACACAACTGTTTTTGAGTGTGTATGCACAATACGTTTTGCCAATCCGGCAGTCTGTATCGAAAATATTTCTTCGCAGTGCTCCTTCAACCTATCACCGATCGGCACGAAAGGGCAAGGGTCAAACTTACGGGTTAGAGTAAAAGGTCTATCAGAGGCTAACTCTGTCGAGACTCTTTTTACATCGAACGAAACGTTTGTTTTGTTTGCAATAAAAGTATTATTGGTACGACGTTCCGAGCGTATACGCTCCACATCTATCTCGCTAACAATCAATTGTTCTTCAAAGCAAAATCTTTCGCTACGAGCCAATAAAGTACCATTTTCGTAAATCAACCCATTGCCACCAAATACGACATCAGTAGTCGACTCGCCAAAACCACAAGAAGAAAAGACATAACCAGCCAAACAACGGGCCGATTGCTGCGCTATAAGCGAGCATAAATAGTGGTGTTTGCCAATAATATCATTATCAGCCGAGAGATTGAAAATAATATCGGCTCCTTTCAAAGCCAAATAAGAACTAGGAGGAATAGGCGCCCATAGATCTTCGCAAATCTCTATACCAAATGTAACATCCGGCATTTCGAATAATAAATGAGAACTCAAGCTAACGCATTGACCGCAGAAATGAATCGTCTGGTCGGGTATACCCACAGCTGATGTAAACCAACGTTTTTCGTAAAACTCCTTATAATTAGGCAGGTATGTTTTAGGAACGATTCCCAATATATTACCGTGTTGAATGACTACAGCTGCATTTACAATCTCGGCTCCCAAAAATACAGGTGCACCCACGATCGCAATAATATCCAACTGACGAGTATTGTTGAGCAATTGCATCAATTCAACTTCGGCTGCATCCAAAAGTAATTGCTGTTGGAACAGATCACCACATGTATAACCCGTAATGCTCAATTCGGGAAAAGCTATAATACTTACACCTTTACCATCGGCAATAACGGTTAACCGTTCTATCTGCTGAGCATTATATTTGCAGTCGGCAACTTTAACGGACGGGACTGCAGCAGCGACTTTAACAAACCCGTAATTCATAATCATTGTTCGTTTTTAAAATACTTGTCCATTCCTTTGGAATAATAGATCTTATTCCTGCCATCTTTATCCCGATAGATAATATAGGCATCAATCTCCGGATGCTTAGCCAAGAAAGCTTCCGTTTTCTTCAATCCCATCACCATAATAGCTGTAGCAAAACCATCGGCCGACATACAATCTTTAGTGATAACCGTAGCAGAAAGTATTTCGTTCATAGCGGGATATCCGGTATGCGGATTAATTTCATGAGAATATTTTTTACCATTATGATAGTAAAAATTACGATAATTGCCAGATGTAGCAATAGCACAATCGGTCAGATAAAGCACTTTATCTATTTCTTGATTAACAGAAAGCGAATCATCAATAGGCTTATTGATACCTATGCGCCAAAGCTTATTTTGAGGGTTCTTTCCTTTCAATACGACTTCTCCGCCTATATCAACCATATAGTTTTTCACTCCATGTTTATCGAGCACTCTAGCAGCTACATCTACGCCATACCCCTTTGCAATAGCACTAAAATCGAGCATCATCGAAGGGTCAGCTTTTTGAATACGTTTGCCCACCAGTTTCACTTTCTGATAGCCTACAATACGGCGCAAATCTTGTATCTGACTGTCAGTAGGAAAATGTTTGGTTTTGAAGCCAAATCCCCATGCATTGACAAGTGGACACACCGTTATATCAAAATCACCACCACTCATCTGTGATATTTCCATCGAACGACGAAAACAATGTGCAAAGAGAGAATCAACATCAAAAGCTTCATTACGATTGACTCTAGCAACTGTGGATTTCTTGTTGAACATAGAAAGAGAACCATCAAATTTATCCAATTCTTCCTTTATAAGTGCATTCAACGAATCGTTGCTCTGATAAGTAATATTATAGACAGTACCGAAAATCAATCCGGCCGTATTACGATAAGGTTCTTTCTTACTATTGTGCTGAATGATAATCCATACTGAAGCAATCAGCAGTATCAATACCCAGATCAAGTTCTTTTGTATTTTCATATTAAACTATATTTGAGCACATTATATATTTTCACTTAAATGTTCTATTAATATTTTAATACCAATAGTCCAAAGTACGAGACCTCCCAACAATTCGGCATGCACATGTTTGGCTACCGTCTTTTGTCCATAGACTCCAATATAAAATCCTATCCAAGGAACAATAAAAGAAACTAAACCGATAATACCGGATGCAGAAAGAATACCACACGAAAAAGAATGAAGTCCGAGGCACGCAAACGAAACACCTATACCGGCAGCATCAATACTAGTACCTAATGCTAAGAGCATTGTGGCTTTCCATTTCAATGGATTATATGATTTATTTTCCGGTTTCTTAAACGATTCAACAACCATGTTGCCACCTATCACCATAAGCAAACCAAAAGCAATCCAATGATCAACGTTCCGTATCAATGAGCTGAAAAAACTACCACACGACCAACCTAAGAAGGTCATAAACATTTGAAAAAGCCCAAAAGCCACAGCAGTACGTAGCATGACCCTCCAATCTATTCGTTTGAGAATAATACCTATAGCAATAGAAACAGCAAAACAATCCATGGCCAAACTCAATGCTATCAACCAAATTTCAAGACCTTGCATGATAAAAATTATTTGGAATTAAACGGTGTATTGCCACCACGATGAACAATAATCTTTTTGCCTGTAGCAACCTTTTTCTTCTCTATAGGCATCACCACAGTAGGCTTCTTTGCACCAAGAGAGAATTTATATATCAGTGTATAGGTAATGCCGTTTGCAGTAGAAGCATATTTGCCATATCCGGGAACATACCAAGGAGACGCATTAGAGGCTTCTTTAGCACTCATTTTATAGCGAAGACGGAGAGTCCACCCCATGAAAAAGTTCTTATATATTTTGGTTCGTATACCAGCGACCAATTCATACCATGACATACTACCATTAATATTGTTCTCGTAATATGGTATACTCAGTCCTCCCCAAATAGGATCTATCAAGTTAGGATTGTCTATCTTTCCTCCATATTTTGGATCTATAATAGGGGCATTGCCGATAGTATATTTAAAACTCGAATATCCATAACGGACACCAAAATAGAGCCAGTCCTCATAGTCAAGCTTCTTAAAGCGTATATTATAATCTACACCTATTCTGAAATAAGGAGCATTTGATTTATAATGAATACCATTCTCGTTCCACTTATTTGTTTTACCATAACCCAGCTCAATGGTAGGCATAAATTGGTTTTTCAGATTGACACCTACGCCTATTTCGGAACTCAGGAAGTCGCTTCCCAATAATTTGCTGCCCAAGCCATACAAATCGGCACTTACATATAATCCGTTATAAAGTGGTGCTTTCAACTTAGGCCCATCCGGTTTCTTCTCTTTAGGAGTACCCTGCATCTGTTGCTGCCTATTGTCCGAATATTGTTGAGCAGAAATAGGTACAGCAACCAAACACAGAAACGACAGGCTAATAATATATCCTAATATTCTGTATGGCATCGATATTTGCTGATTTATATGCAACATAAATAGAATCCAACACATGTTTTGTATAAGACACTTTTGATATAGTTTGTGTCATTGAATAACCGCACTCCATAGAAACAAATAGAGGGGTATTGGTATGCCATATCTTAATGGTATCTTTCTTTGTGGTATTGGCATAATGAAAAATCAACGAAGTGGAATCGGCAGTCCAATTCAGTGGTAAACTTTCCCCAGAGACTTTTGCATCTTTGTTGACTATAATTGAATCCGTACCCACTGCCGTAACAGTAAGCGAGTCAAGCGTATCTTTCTGCACCGCATTCAATTTCTTATAAAAAGTGGCATACATCATCCTGCGAGCAGTCATCGAACAATCCGTTTCTTCCGAACAAGAGACAAACTGGATGGTAACCAGTGCCAGCATGCCAAATATAAAAAAGTGAGTAAGTTTTTTCATCCCTCATTAATTTATTATAATGTCTTTTCTATTTGATAGTTATTGCGACCGGGAGCATTGCGAGATATTAATTCGCCAATAAATCCTGCAAGGAAAAGCTGAGTACCAATAATCATAGCGGTAAGAGCTAAATAAAAATAGGGCGACTCGGTAACCAAATGATAAGGCAAGCCATGATACATGCTCCACAATTTGTCTAATCCAACAAAAACGACGGCAAAGAAACCAATAATGAACATCAATGAGCCAAGAACACCAAAGAAGTGCATCGGCTTAATACCGAATTTAGATAAGAACCATAGAGACAACAAGTCCAGATAACCGTTGAAGAATCGATTAATTCCTCCGAATTTAGACTTACCGAACTTACGTGCCTGATGGTGCACAACTTTCTCTCCAATTCTGGAAAATCCTGCATTCTTAGCCAAATAAGGGATATAGCGGTGCATTTCACCATAGACTTCAATATTCTTGACTACATCACGACGATAAGCTTTAAGACCACAATTAAAGTCATGCAAATTATGAATACCCGATACTTTACGAGCAGTCGCATTGAACAGCTTGGTAGGTATTGTCTTTGACAGCGGATCATAACGTTTCTTTTTCCAGCCTGATACCAAATCATACTGTTCATCCATTATCATCTTGTAAAGAATAGGAATTTCGTCCGGACTATCTTGTAAATCTGCATCCATGGTAATCACCACGTCACCTTCGGCAAGCTTAAAACCACAATACAAAGCTGGAGATTTACCATAGTTGCGACGAAATTTAATACCTCTAACCTGAGGATCAGTAGTGTGCAAATGCTCGATAATCTTCCAAGAGTCATCGGTACTGCCATCGTTGATAAAAATAATTTCATAAGAGAAATTATTCTCTTTCATCACTCTTACTATCCAAGAATAAAGTTCATTAAGCGACTCTGCTTCATTATACAAAGGTACTATAATCGATATATCCATATCATTTTGGTCTTTTCATCACAAACAATGCAACAATCAATGAGAAGATATTGCCATAAAATACATTTTGTGATATAAGTTGAAATACGATCTTAATAGGTGACAAATAGCTAACTTGATCCAGCATCTCTTTAAGCTGATTATAAGAATCCTTAGGTAACATTGGATTTCCCTTAAAACTATCCAAGGCTGTCGAACAAGTATTAATAATAAAACCGTTGTCTATATATCTGAAATAGATATAGTGCACAACAGCTACCAATAAAGAAGCAAACACAAAACTAAGCAACAAAAACAGCCACGCCTGTATAAAACGAATAGAACCCCCACAGACCTTATCCCTATATACTTTGGCATAATAATACATCAAGAACGGAACAGCCGCCGTGAGCAGCATAAAGAGGAGTGAAAACACTGGATTATGTATGCCCAATGGGACTAGTGGGAACTTGAGAATAAAGAAGATTCCCAAATAAGTGCCGACATACATGGCATAATGTTGTAGATTGTTTGTTTTATTGACTTCCATGCTCTTCTAATGAATTGTGCACAAAGTTACAAATAATATCTCTTTCTTTTTGCTTTGTTGCTCCATTATTTCAAGCAGCTCATATTTTTTTAAATTTAATTACTTAATTATTAGGAGAATAAAAAAGGATACAAAAAAAATACCAGCAAAGTATTTGGTGGAAGAATAAAAAGCAGTACCTTTGCACCCGGGTAAGTCCTATACGGCCAGCTCCCTTTGATTCCCCCAGGGCTTGACGGCAGCAAGGGTATTAGGTTGTAGCGGCGCGATGTAGGTAGCTTACCCACCTGCCTCTTTAGCTCAGTTGGCCAGAGCACGTGATTTGTAATCTCGGGGTCGTTGGTTCGAATCCGACAAGAGGCTCAAAAGAAATACAACAATTAGAAAAGGATGCCCCTAAAAGCATCCTTTTCTTGGTTTAAAAGAGAATGGCTGAAGAAGATACTTATAAAACAATTAGTGGAACTTCTGAAAGTATCTATACCGAAAAACGCAGTAAATTTATTGCGGTAGCCTTTCCTGTATCTTCGCTCGAAGAAATTCACTCACTACTCAAAGAATATCAAGGTAAGTATTACGACGCCCGTCACGTCTGTTATGCCTATATGTTGGGAACCGAACAAAGAGAGTTTCGTGCCAATGATAACGGAGAGCCTTCAGGGACAGCAGGGAAACCGATCTTAGGACAAATAAATTCCAACCAGCTAACAAACATACTAATCATTGTGGTTCGCTATTTCGGCGGTATCAAGCTCGGCACAAGCGGACTTATCGTAGCATATAGAACTGCCGCGGCACAAGCCATTGCGGCTGCAACTATTACAGAGAAGACTATCGATAAAGTGATAACAATACTATTCGAATATCCGCTACTGAACAATGTGATGCATATCATCAAAAAGCAACCGGTGGAGATTATGAGCCAACAATTCGATATGGACTGCCGAATGCAGTTGCGTATCCGTAAGTCTTTACTGCCCCCATTACGCAATGCTTTGTTAAAAATAGAAGGTATTCGAGTTGAAACAGAAGAGCAAACAGCTATATAACCTAATAGATACAACTAAAAAGCAAACAAAAATGAAAGACATTGAAAAAGTCGACTGGAATTTAATTCCTTACCACGAAGCATGGGACAGGCAAGAGAAATGGTTCAATGAAGTAGTAGATGCCAAACAAAACGGGACAGCTTACATTAACCGCGTCATCTTTTGCCAACATCCTCATGTATATACATTGGGAAGAAGTGGCAAAGAACAAAACATGCTGTTGTCCGAATCACAACTCAAAGTGATCGATGCGACTTTATATCATATAGACCGTGGGGGTGATATTACATACCATGGACCCGGACAAATAGTATGTTATCCTATTATCAATTTGGAAGAATTCAACTTGGGATTAAAACAATACGTACATCTACTTGAAGAAGCTGTTATAAGAGTATGTCGTTTGTATGGCATCCAATCGGGTAGGATAGAAGGGGCAACAGGTGTTTGGCTTGATGGAGATACGCCTCGTGCCCGAAAAATTTGCGCCATCGGAGTGCGTAGCAGTCATTTCGTTACGATGCATGGACTAGCATTCAATATCAACACTGATTTACGTTATTTCAGCTATATCAATCCGTGTGGATTCGTTGACAAGGGCGTTACTTCACTGTCAAAAGAATTGGGAAAAGTAATAGATATCGCTCAAGTAGAAGAACAACTCTATAAAGAGATAACCGAACTATTTCTTCATCCGAACGACACGAATACCTAAACATCCTTTCCTCTTCATCAATTGCTCACGCAAAGGCTCTTCCTGAATTTTCACTTTCATATCGAGCGAAGAAGCATGAAGCAAATGTAGTTCACCGTTTCGATAAATGGCAATTCCCAAATGAGAATTGTCCAGTCCCGTCATATTCGTCACCAAGAGAATAATATCTCCGTCGTGAATCCATTTAAAACCTTTTACCGGTAACTTTTCACGAGGAATATAGTGGACTATTTTGCCGGAAAGTTCTCTTTCTTTCTGAGCTATTTTGGCAACATCAACTGGAGAATCTTTCAATTGAATGTATTTATCGGGATGAGTAGACATAAAGGATACATGTACCGTCGTAGTGTCTTTGCTATATGCTGCCGCAACGTCTGTAAGATAGCCATGCTTCAATCCGTTCATTACCCATTCGGTAGAATAATGCAACCGAGAAGTATATCCATCAATAATGCCATCCCGATAACGTATCATCTGCAAACGATCTTCAAACTGAGCTTCATCATTCGGGTTATTACACAAAGAGCGTGCCAATACATATTCTACAAAAGTGGTGCAATCCACTTGCTTAAGATTTACAACCAACGACTCTCTAGGAGAATTCACTTCCAAAGTATGGGCTACATAAGGCACTCCCAAGAACTTCAGACCATTTTCCAACATACTATTTTTCGGTACCGCTGCATAGAGCGATACCGAAAAAAGAACTAAAACTACGATTAAAACCTTCTTCATCTTATTTCTTAATCTTCATGGCCGATTTGGCAAAGTATACTAACAATACGATATAAGCCAACAGCGAAACAACTTCGGACCACGAGTTGGATAGCCACGCTTCATTAATAAGATTAATACCGCCAAAACGCATCAATGCACTAACTACACCCATCAATGCACCACCTGCAATAAAACCCGATGCAATAAGAGTACCCTTTTCACCACGTTCTTTATTAAGCGCTTCATCTTTGGAGCGACTAGTAACATACCAATTGAGTGCACCACCTACAACCAAAGGTATATTAAGTTCCATAGGAATAAACATGCCCAATGCAAAAGCTAATGCCGGAACTTTAAAGTAAGTCAATACGATAGCCAAAACAGCTCCGATACCATATAGAAGCCAGGGAGCACCTGCACCATTCATTAGCGGTTCAATCACAGCTGCCATGGCGTTTGCTTGCGGAGCAGCAAGTTGCCCACTGGCAAATCCATACGTTTTATTCAAAATAATCATTACGCCACCTACAGTAGCCGCCGATACCAAGGTACCCAGGAACTTCCAAGTCTGCTGTTTGGCAGGAGTAGTACCTAGCCAATAACCGATCTTCAAATCGGTAATAAAACTACCTGACATAGAAAGAGCAGTACAAACTACACCACCCATAATAAGAGCAGCCAACATACCGGCAGGTCCTTTCAGTCCCACAGCCACCATCACTACAGAAGCTAGAATCAAAGTCATCAGCGTCATTCCCGATACAGGGTTAGAACCGACAATGGCAATAGCATTGGCAGCAACCGTTGTGAAAAGGAAGGCAATAATAGTAACCAATAAAATTCCTGCAATCGTAAATAGCAGATTACCGCCCATTACTCCGAAATAAAAGAATGCCAACACCAATAGAATAGTGACTATAGAACCGACAGCAATAATCTTCATCGACAAGTCGCGGTTTGTACGCTGCACATGTTGAAGCGAAGCCCCTTTGCCTTTCATCTCTTTAGCAGCAAGTCCTACTGCATCCCGAATGATACCCCACGACTTAATGATACCGATAATACCGGCCATGGCTATACCACCGATACCGATACTCTTACCATAATATTTGAATATAGCCTCGGGGCTCATCGAACCAACGGTCTGAGTGATACTCGGATCCCAAAGATTCAACACGGTATTGTGAAAAGCAAGCGACATGCCCGGCACAATAACCCACCACACACTGAGCGAACCGATGACGATTATTAATGCATATTTAAGCCCGACAATATAACCAAGTCCAACTACGGCAGCTCCGGTATTAACTTTGAATACCAGCTTTGCTTTATCGGCAACCATTGAACCCCATTCGCAAACCCTGGTTGTAAAACATTCGTTCCACCAGCCGAAAGTCGCAACTATAAAGTCGTAAAGTCCACCAACAAGTCCAGCCATAAGTAGCGGCTTTGCCTGATTGCCTCCTTTGGCACCCGATACCAACACCTGAGTAGTTGCTGTAGCTTCGGGGAAAGGATATTTGCCATGCATATCACTGACGAAATACTTTCTAAATGGTATCAGAAATAAAATACCCAATATACCTCCCAAAGCAGAACTTAAAAACACCTGAATAAACGAGGCACTCATTTCCGGATACTTTGCTTGCAATATATAAATAGCGGGTAATGTAAATATTGCACCTGCCACTACCGCACCCGAACAGGCTCCGATACTTTGAATAATGACATTTTCGCCTAAAGAATTCTTTCGTTTGGCGGCGCCAGAAACACCAACAGCTATAATAGCGATGGGAATTGCAGCTTCGAATACCTGACCAACTTTCAATCCCAAATATGCAGCGGCAGCCGAAAACAGTACTGCCATACAAATGCCCCAAGCAACAGACCACACATTCACTTCCGAATAGTTTTTACCGGGTTCCATGATAGGGTGATAAGCTTCACCGGGTTTCAACTCACGAAACGCATTATCGGGTAGCCCCACTGCCTTTTTCTCATCTTCCATAATATTTCTTTTTAGTTATATGGGTTATTAAATAGTTTACAATAAAAACGAAAAAAGAATTCTACATTATTCTTCGTAGTCAGTTTTGTCTTCAATGCCAGCTTCGCGAAGTGCTTCTTTACGCTCCACACAAGTGCCGCATTTGCCACAATGTCTATCACGACCTTTATAACACGACCAAGTCTCGGCATAATTGACTCCCAATAGCTTGCCATGTTTTGCTATTTCGGTCTTAGTAATAGCTGTATAAGGTGCTTCCAACATAATATGTTTGAAGGTGCCTCGAACCATCGCTTCGTTCATTGCATCGATAAATGATGTACGACAATCGGGATAGATAGCATGATCACCAAAATGATTGGCAATCATCACCTTTTGTAATCCATTACTCTCAGCAATGCCACAAGCAATGGAAAGCATGATGCCATTGCGAAAAGGTACAACGGTGGAGCGCATGTTTTCGCTCGAATAATGTCCTTCGGGGATAGCATCTGCTCCCGCAAGCAAAGAGCTTTTAAAATAATCGTGCATAAACTGAAGCGGAATCACTAGGTGTTTAATGCCTAATCGCTGACAATGTAACTGAGCAAAAGGAATTTCTTTCGCATTATGGTTGGCACCGTAATCAAAAGACAGGGCGAGGGCTATATCGTCCAAATATTCATACAACATGGTGACACTGTCCATGCCTCCACTTAATATTAATAACGAATCTTTTTTCATAGAGTGCAAAGATAATGCAAGCCAAAGAGAATTGAAAATAAATTCATTTATTTTTGTTGCCAATCGAAGACAGTAACAGCATATTATTAGCCTAATTAGTACTAAAATTATTGAAAAGCTTTTCCTGCTATCAATATTAATGATTAATTTCGCTCCGTTAAAAAATTCATTGATAATAAATAAAAACTGAACAACATGAGAAAGTTAATATTAAGTCTTGCACTTATGATACTGACGTTTTGCGGAATTTCGGCACAAGAAGCCAATCACTCGCTCAAAGAGTCTCCGCTCGAAATAGTAAAGAAAACATATCCTTCGGCAACAAAGATTGTGAAAATCAACGATGTATGGAACAAGGCTGTAGATAGCAAAGGTAAATTATTGGGATATGTATTCAACAGTAGTGAATACGGAAAAGATATTCGCGGTTTCAGAGGCCCTGTCCCAATATTAATTGTCACTGACAAGAATCAGAAAATACGTAAAGTGACAGCTTTCAATAACAACGAAACGCCCAAATATCTAAGCAAAGTAGCAGCAGAAGGATTATTCAACAAATGGAACGGAAAGAACATCCAGAAAGCTAAAGACGAAAAAGTAGACGGAGTAACGGGAGCGACTTTTTCGAGCCGCGCAATTATCAAAAACGTTCAATTGATAAGCAAAAAGGCGAAAGAAAAGAAAATAAAATAAGCGCAAACAATTACGCACAAAACCATAGAATCAAACATAAAAAAAAGAGACCGTTTTTCAACGACCTCTTTTTTTTATTCTGCTTGCAGCTTATTTTACCGTCTTTTTAGCTCTTGCTTTAGGAGCTTTCTTTTCTTCCTCTACAGGTTCGCTCTTTGGTGCTTCAGCAACAACCTCGGGCTCTTCTTCTTTCTGAGGCAATGTCTCGTCATGAAAATCGGTAATACCATTACTGATAAGTAAATTATACCACTGAATGATTTTCTTTATATCTGACGGATAAACACGATCGCGATCAAAATTAGGAAGAATGCTTTCCAAAAACCCTTCTAACTCATCTTTCGAAGCCTTCTTGTAATCGATATCGATGGGAGCATCATTCTGTTTAGCTTTGATCTCTTCGAAAAGGGTACTCAACGGCTTATCATCTCCATCGGTATAAATAGCGATATCACCCAATGAAACAACTTTTTCGTGATCGTAAACAGGCATACGTTTTTTGTCGATAATCGACTCTATGATAAGCATGTTTTTGCTACGCGAAACAAGCTTATACAAACCGGGCTTTCCGGATACAGATAAGATATTCTTTATCATAAGATTTCGTATATTTTTTAAAATTCGAGCTTCAAAGATAGTGCAAGGCAATCGAAATAACAAAAATAAGTTTGATTATTTTCCATGGACAAAAAGATAAATCTCCATTTATAAGCATGTGTTGCAAGTTTTAGTGGCTTTATTATCAACAGATTGATGTACACGTACAATATAAAACGACAAGCGTTGTGCTGTTTTATCTATCGTCTTTACGTTGTTACTGCAACGCTACATAGAAAGGTAACCATAGTAACAACATCTGATAGAGCGACAATGATCATCCGTATGTATCATGCTTTAAATAAAGACCGTTCATCCAAATCTTCCGTTCTTCTCATTCGTTTGCTGGGCAGCAGACGAATGTATGGTCACCACCAAACGTATGAACCATACGTACAAAAACAATGAGGCGATGAAACAAAAAGGTTGAATCTTTATTTTCCGAAAGACGAAACATACGTTTGTGTTGCATTAGAGATACAATTCTTATTACACAAGGCATATTCAGGCGCTAGAAAAAGATTAATGCTCTTTCGTATAAAAGCCTGAAATTAATTGAAATGTAATGAAAGAGATACCGTGCTTTATTGTTTATTAATTCGTATCTTTGCACCGAATATCAAGATTATTAAGAATAAAACATAAAGAAAATAAGCATGGAAACATCCGCAATCAAATTTCCTGAGAACGTACTGATAATAGATGTCTATTTTTTGAATACGCTCATTGCTGACATGGAAAAATATTATAAAGAAAAATTGCAACGCCCGATAGAAAATGTGAATATACCCTATCTGCTGGACTATCTGATGCTCGATATGGGAGTGAGAGGCAAGGAAAACAAATGTCTGGTGATTTGGGTTTACGATGCTTATTCAGAGAAATTGGCTCTTGCCAACCCCAATGATATAGCTATCGATTTGAACGGTAAAGGTTTCGACGACAATATCGGTTATTTTGAAATGATCGGTGCGCCATGCAAAGATTTGGTAACCAGAAAAGATTTGGCTTTGAACATTTTGGAACTGACCAAAGAGTCGAAAGAGATAAAGAGATTGGGAGTGTTGCCCGAAGTTTCATCATACGATGAAGAAGTACATGTCAAATTGAGCGAGATGAAAGATAAAGGAACCTATACGTTTGTGTTGGATCCTGCAAAGTATGCTCAGACAGAAAGCTCAAAGGCAGAGTCGGCATTATTTCCTATATTGGCAGGAATGGGTATTCAAGGCAACGAATTATAATAGCAAGACAGATAAAAAAGAAAAAAGGTGTACCGCCGTACACCAACCTTGTTAACCTTAAATCTAATACTATGAAAAAACAGTAGCAAATATAGAAGTTATATCAGAGATTACAAATCTTTGCGATAGAAAAATAGAGAGAACTAACATTTATTAATTAACAAAAAGTGAGAACTGATATTTTTTTAGATATTTGCACAATTAAATTCAAATAAAAATGGAAACTAATATAGAGATTAAAGAAGATGCACTAAAAACAGCAGCACAACAGAATATGGCTGCATTCGTCAAAGTGTTTACCAACAAATATCGCGAAGCGATAGGAGGGGAGCCGTCTGCACAAAACATGCAACTGCTCAACGGTAATCAACATACACTGCTTGCCTACGATATACTAAGAGAAGAAGTTCTTGTAGGAGGATTCTGCCAGCTGATTCAGAATGGATATGGCAGTTACATCTTCGACAATCCTTTTGCCAAAGCAATGAGATTGTGGGGGGCACCCGAATTCAGTAAATTGATATATAAAGCAAAAAAGATATATGACGCCCACAGGGAAGATTTAGAGAAAGAAAGAACCGAAGAAGAATTTATGGCAATGTATGAAGAATATGAAAACTTCGACGATTTGGATGATATATATATTGAAGAAGAAGAGCAAATTACTACTGAAATAGCACATTATGTAGACAAACATATTGAAGATTTTGCAAAAATAGTTAAGTAATACATGCAGTATTTTATTTTGTGTTGCATTTGTATAAAAAGAAAGTAGAAATTTATATATTTGTCGAATAAAATAAAATTTGAATTATGAAAAGGATTAAAATTTGGTCATTAGTATTGCTATCAACATTAGTGTTGGGATTAACCTCGTGCTTGAATAGTAGTAGCGATTCGGACAGCACTTATACAGGAATTGTTAAGGTGGTCAGTTCTTATGGCAGTATTTATTTTCAAACACAAACAGGTACTTTACTCATTCCGACCTCTACTTCTTTAGCAAATGTTGAAAGTACAAATAAATTTAGTGCAACTTCTGGATTAGCTTTTATTGCATATACTAAAGTTACATCAAGTAGTACTTCAACTTCTACAACTCAGATAAATATTAGCCTTAGCTATGCTGTTAGTTTGGAAGGTACATCAATCTCTACAACAAAAGGTGCTGCCAATGATTCTATTAATAAAGTTACACAATCTCCATTAATAAGTTTAGATCCACTCAGCAATACTTCTGAAGATAAATTTACTCTTTACGATTCTACTTATGGAAATCTATTGATAGGAGCAGATTATTACTTTTCTACTCCAAACCATTACTTTACATTAGTATTTTACCCTGCCGATGTAACATCAGGAGCAACAACGATGGATATATATCTAAGCCATCACACTTCCGACAAAAGTGCCACCTATACTTCATCATATTATGTAGGTTCTTATCCATCTTTATATTATCATTCATTTAATATAGCTGACATGGTCCATCAATTTACCAATCTAGCAGGAAATGCTCCTACAAAGATAGCGCTACATACAAACATCAATGAAACGAGTACAACACTTCCTTCATCGGGAACAACATATACCATTAATTATACAACAAAATCTAATTAATAAATTTGCAGTACAAAAATATATTTAAGCTAATATTTTCATTAATATCTTCCCCTGCTAAAGCATGGGAAGATATTTGTGTTAATCAGGATAGCCAAAAGGTCATTGTAGACTATGTCTATCCGATGATAGGTTTCTGCGGAATCGCATGGCTCATAGGATCCATATATCGACGTGGTTGGAACACACCATTATCATTTCAATTGAGCATGGTAGATTGTTGCGGAATAGCTATCGCACTATTCGGTGGTTTTTTCTTGGCCGCCTACATTATTAATAAATACCTGCTACGTTGGTTCAGAATAGAGAGGAGCCCGCAACAGGTTTTAGTGTTTATCGGCTACTCGATGACAATGGTATTTATAGCCGATATGATTACCGGAATATTGCCTTCTATGCAGCCAATAGGCATTATGATACAACTCTATACTCTGTATATCGTATACGTAGGAAGTACTCCAATGATGAAAGTAGATAATTCGTTAAAAATGCCTTTCACGATAGCATTTTCTATCACGATCATCGGTTGCCCAATGCTTATAGAATTTATATATCGAAATCTAGCCACTATATTCAATTAGCTTATGAATCTAAATAATATCAATATAAAGAACAAGAAGGCTTCGTTTGACTACGAGTTTATAGATACCTATACAGCAGGCATTGTGCTTACCGGAACAGAAATTAAATCAATTCGATTGGGTAAGGCAAGCTTGGTAGATACTTATTGTATCTTCGATAAAGGAGAAATGTGGATAAAAAATATGAATATAACTCCTTATTTTTATGGTACCTATAACAATCATCCGGCCCGTCACGACCGCAAACTATTGCTTACCAAAAAAGAGCTACGCAAACTGCAACGCGGAGTAACCGAGACAGGGTATACGATCATTCCGATACGGCTCTTCATCAACGAAAAAGGACTAGCCAAAGTAGCTATCGCCTTGGCTAAAGGTAAAAAAGAATATGATAAACGCCAGACTCTTCGCGAGAAAGACGACAAACGCGAAATGGATAGAATGTTTAAGAAATAGCTAAAGAATAAACAAGAAAGAAATGAATTCTATACAGCAACTTACTAAAGAACGTATCTTGATACTCGATGGGGCAATGGGTACGATGATACAACACTACGGACTACTTGAAGAAGATTTTAGAGGAGAACGGTTCAAGGATCATATCGGACAGCTAAAGGGAAACAACGATATGCTCTGTCTGACACGTCCCGATGTCATCCGAGAAATTCACCGGAAATATCTAGAAGCCGGAGCCGATCTAATAGAAACAAATTCTTTTAATGCCAATGCCGTATCACAATCGGATTACCATTCCGAGCGTTTAGTAAAAGAGCTGAATATTGCCGCAGCACAATTGGCACGTTCTGTAGCTGACGAATATACCAAAAAGACGCCTCAAAAACCGCGCTTCGTATTGGGTTCTATCGGACCTACAAATAAGGCATGTTCAATGAGCCCCGACGTAAATAATCCATCGGCACGTTCTATTACGTTTGACGAATTAGCCGATGTATATAGCGAACAAATATCAGCTCTACTCGAAGGAGGAGTTGATGGACTGCTTATCGAAACAATTTTTGATACGCTAAATGCCAAGGCCGCAATATACGCTGCCAATAGAGCGATGAACAAACAAAATAGGCATGTTCCTCTTATGCTATCTGTTACACTCTCTGACAAAGGTGGTCGCACACTGTCGGGACAAACACTCGGTGCATTTCTAGCTTCGGTGCAAGATATGGGAATCTTTTCTGTAGGATTGAACTGTTCTTTTGGAGCTAAAGATATGAAACCCTATCTTGAAGAATTGGCTGCTCATGCACCTTATTACATTAGTGCCTATCCCAATGCAGGACTTCCCAATCAGCTGGGCCAATACGACCAGACACCAGAAATGATGGCTGCTGAAATAAAAGAATTTATCTCGGAAGGATTGGTCAATATAATAGGAGGTTGCTGTGGAACCACAGATGCTTTTATTGCCCGTTATTCGGAATTGATAGAAGGAGCTATTCCACACGTTCCGGTAGCAAAGCCAGAATGTCTATGGCTTTCTGGACTCGAACTACTTGAAGTAAAGAAAGAAAATAACTTTATAAACATAGGCGAAAGATGTAATGTAGCAGGTTCGAAAAAGTTCTTACGCCTCATTAAAGAAAAGAATTACGAAGAAGCGCTATCAATAGCCCGCAAACAAGTGGAAGACGGTGCACAAATTATAGACGTCAATATGGACGACGGACTATTGGAAACGAAAGATGAGATGATCAACTTTCTGAATCTAATCGTATCGGAACCTGAAATATCCAAAGTGCCTATCATGATAGACTCTTCGAAATGGGATGTGATTGAAGCCGGACTGAAGTGCCTGCAAGGCAAATGTATTGTTAATTCCATCTCGTTGAAAGAAGGTGAAGAAATATTTCTTGAACACGCCCGAACCATTCAAGAACTTGGTGCAGCAACGGTTGTTATGGCATTCGACGAACAAGGACAAGCAAGTAGCTATGAAAGGAAAATAGAAGTATGTCAAAGAGCTTACAATCTGCTTCGAGAGAAACTCGACTTCAATCCACAAAATATTATATTCGACCCGAATGTACTATCTGTAGCAACGGGTATGGAAGAACACAACAATTATGCTGTAGACTTTATTGAAGCAGCCGAATGGATTCGGAAGAATCTTCCGGGTGCGCATGTAAGCGGTGGTGTAAGTAACTTGTCTTTTTCTTTTAGAGGCAACAACTACATAAGAGAGGCTATGCATGCCGCATTTCTTTATCACGCCATCCAAAAAGGTATGGATATGGGCATTGTCAATCCTGCATCTGCTATTCTCTATTCGGATATACCAACAGATGTATTGACTTGTATCGAAGATGTAGTTCTAAATAGGCACCCCGATGCATCGGAACGCCTCATCAGTATGGCAGAAACGCTCAAAGACAAAGAGACAGGACATACAGAAGAAAGTAGCCAAAAAACATTGTGGCGTTCGGGATTAATAGAAGAGAGGTTGAAATATGCTTTGGTAAAAGGTATAGGAGATTATCTTGACGAAGACTTGCAAGAAGCATTGAAACAATACGATAAAGCAGTAGACATCATTGAAGGACCACTAATGAAAGGAATGAATGAGGTAGGAGAGTTGTTTGGTGCAGGGAAAATGTTTTTGCCACAAGTAGTGAAGACTGCTCGAACAATGAAAAAGGCCGTAGCAATACTGCAACCTATTATCGAAGAGCAAAAGACGAGTACCAAAACAGCAGGAAAAATGTTATTGGCAACTGTAAAAGGAGATGTACACGATATAGGCAAGAACATCGTATCGGTAGTAATGTCATGCAACGGATTCGAAGTCATTGATCTGGGTATCATGGTGCCAGCCGAAACGATTGTGCAGAAAGCAATAGAAGAAAAGGTCGATATGATCGGACTTAGCGGCTTAATAACACCTTCGCTTGATGAAATGGTTCATGTCGCTATTGAATTACAGAAAGCTGGACTTGACTTGCCACTGATAATAGGAGGTGCTACCACATCCAAATTGCATACGGCACTGAAAATTGCTCCGGTCTACAGAGCTCCGGTTGCTTATGTCAGAGATGCTTCACAAGTAGCTCCAGTAGCTTCGCAACTTATCAATCCTACATCGAAAGACGAATATCGCAAAAAGCTCTATTCAGAATACGAGACACTATGCAACGAGCATTCTGAAAAAACAATTCAAACAACTTCTTTGGATGAAGCGCGTAAAAATAAATTGAATCTGTTCTAAATAGGAACAGATTCAATTCATTTTCATGGTCATAACAACAGGATTGTGATCGCTGTGAAAATCAATCTGAGGGGAATAATAATCCAAAGCTTTCCAATGAGATGATGTCATAATATAATCGATACGAAACAAATGTTTCAGGTATCGAAAAGTATACATATATCCTTTTCTACCGGCCGAACAAAAACCATCTTCAAGTTCATTTCCCAAAATAGTGTGATAGGTATAAGATGAAGGCAGAGAATTGAAATCGCCACAAAGAATGACAGGATAAGGACTTTCTTTTATCTTACCATGAATATAGTCTGCCTGTTTTGCACGCATCACAAAAGATTCTTGCATATCATGAAACATATAGCATAAGTGATAAGTCCCTGAAATAAAATCAAACTGCCGCATCGATCCTTTCATTTTTGTCATATTCGAAGACACGTTTGTTGTTTGCAGATGCAAATTGAATAGGCGTATCATCTTGCCATTCATATTAATATCACACCACAAGGCACAGTTTGGAGTATCTTTAAAGGTCATTAGCAAATTGTTTTTGATAGGATATTTACTAAATACAGCCAATTGCAAACAATTATGTCCGACGGGCGATATAGGCACAAAATGATATGGCCATTTTTTGAATGCCTTATAAATGCTATCAATGGGGAAACTCTGTGATCCGAAACCAAATTCCTGAAAACACAGCACATCTACTCCATTTCTGTTCATATAATTGGCAAACTCCTTAGTAGATAGTGATGTCCACTCTTTCCCAAAGGAATCGGCATTGAAAGTCGCAACTTTTAATACATTCACTAGTTGTTGAGCCGATGATGAGGATGATAAACGAAATATACGTCCCAAATATTGATAATTACAAACAATAGCAAACAACGGCACAATAAACCAGACTCTCAATCTCAATATCCAATATAACATCAATAAAACATTGCCAATCAACAGAAAAGAAAGAGAAAGAGCAATAAAAGGTAGGATAAATGATTTATCTGGAGAAACAGATTGTGCACTAATAGCAGCAACTGTAACGCCTGCCCAAATGAGAGTAAACACAATCATATTGCAGTATAGGAATTTAGAAACCGCCCTTCGCCCCATTTAGCTCAGATATTTGCATATCATATCTACTAATACTTGCTTGGTAACCGGTTTAACAAGGAAATCTATACATCCGGCTTCGGCAGCACGCTCTTTGTCTTCCGCAAAGGCATAAGCACTTTGCATTATAATCGGAGTTTCAGGTGATAAACCATGAATAATTCTCGAAGCTTCAAGCCCATCCATATTTGGCATCTTACAATCCATTAATATCAAATCGGGCTTTTGTTCCTTAAAAACATCAATGGCTTCAGCACCATCATGAGCACGTATTACATTATAATCGTTTTTTAAATATATTTCTAATAGCAAATAATTTATGTCAACATCATCTGCAACAAGTATCTTTTTCATATCGTTTTAGTTTTATTAAATAACTCCGTCTACTTCAGTTTTCACTCTTATAATGCTTTGGAAGGATGAAAATAAATTCAGAACCTACTCCTTCTTTAGAGCGGGCAGTGATATTTCCTCCCATTAGCTGAATAAGAGAATGGCAAATAGTCAGTTCCAATTCGGAACCGTCGTTACCGTAGTTGTATTTCGAAAAAAGGCTGAACACGTCTTCCCCTTCATTTACAATTCCTTTTCCATTATCTTTTACATAGCACTCTATATAACGTCCCTTGTCGACATACCCAAACCATACATTACCTTCGCTTTCGATAAACCTACAAGATGTTTTGATAAGTATCATATAAATCTGAATAACATACTTCTCGTCCAAATAAAGGATTGTATCTTTCTCTGGCACCTCGAATGTTAGCGTAACCAATGGCGGCATTTTACTATCAACATAGTCACGTACTTCATTACACAAATTATTGAGAGAAATATCTGCCATCGTTAGCTTTACCTCTCCAGACTCTATCCTGGACAACAATAATATGTCCTCAATAAACTTAAGCAACCGTTTCGTGCTTTGATCAATAATTTTATTATATATCTCACGCTGTTTTTTATCTTCACACTCGGCCATAATGCCCGAAAATCCAACAATAGCATTGAGCGGGGTGCGTATTTCATGACTAATATTAGCAAGAAATATTGTTTTCAAACGATCCGATTCTTCAGCTTTTTGCTTGGCATCAACCAACTTTCGCTTCATTATCTCCAATTGAGTTATGTTCCATTTGATACTCAATATCATTGGCGAAAAATTAGGATTATCTATTTTCAGCTTCAAAATATCATAATATTGGACTTCACCATCAATATTGAGGCTTTGAGTTATTCGATGCAATGGTTCTCCCGTCTCATTAATCCTAATATCCTCCTTCCGAATACGCCACGCTTCCTCTTTCGGGAAAATATCAAAATCTGTTATTCGCACAGTAGACATTAAATCTTTCTGTAGCCTACTCTCATCCTCATTAATACTATTGCGATAAATAAAACGGAAGTCATCATTCACGTCTTTTACCGAAATAGAGGCGGGTATATTATTGAAAATAGTATATATCAGCTGGTTGTATCGTTTCATTTCCGATTCGTAACGAGCTTGCTGAGTAATATCATAGGCAAATGCCCAGTAGCTGTAAGTTCCGTCATCTTCGGTCATTTTATAAAATTTACCCCCATAAATGATCGATTCTACACCGTTAATAGCTTGTTGATTATAAGTAAAGTTCAACTCCACTCGGTCCTGCATACCTATTACCCGTTCAAGCCAAAGTTCTTTATTCGGAGCAAAACCATATCCAGTATTATATACCTTGTATTTCGAAACATCTTCGTCAATCCCGATACCATGAATCTGACGAAATATCTGATTGGCAAATTTTAATGTTCCATCGGCATAAACTCCACAAATGGATTCATTTGCATTAAATATAACATGAGTCAACATGCTAATATCATTACGGCGTTTGTGCATTTCAGTCACATCTTGAACAATACCTTCAATCTTGCTCGATCTCTTATGTTGCTTATCCTTCTCGCGATATATACATTTGACAGACATATAATATATCTTTTGCTTCACGCTGATGCGATAGGATATTCTCTGTTTATAAGGATGTTTCAATATTCTCTCGAACCATATCTGCATTTTTTCCCTATCTTCCGGAATAATAAAGTGCTGCATATAATAGTCCACAGAAATAGGCATGTCTTTTACTTCAGATTCGTCACCACAAAATCCGGAGTAATCTATCATATTAGTTTCAGTATCCAATGACCATTTACCTATCTTGGCTACATTTTGTATCTCCTGCATTTCCTCGTATGCCTGAGTAAGTTTTAACTTAACGTTCTCGCGATTGGTAATATCAGTATATCTGCAAAGCACATTACCTTCAAATGGCATTAATTTGCACTCGCCATAATAAGTATAGTCATGAAGCGGCAAACGAAAACTATTGGTAATCGTCTTTTTGTTGATCAATACATCTTGAAAGTCTGCAATAAGTTTATGATAAGTATGAGCCGGCAATAGTGAAAGAATATTTTTACCGAGAATGAACTCTTCTTGTAGAAACCACAAGTCGGTATGCGAACAAATATCCAAACAAACGCCTTCACCCGAAATCAATATCAATGTTTCGGAAGAAATATCCATTATCTGCTTCAAATAGCTTATATCATGCAATATTCTCTCCATAACTAAGATATATTATGCCGACTACTTTTTGCCCATATACCATCTCCTTTGTATCTGGATAAATAAGCAATGCCCTTGAAAACATTGATATTCATGAATAGAAAGTAATATGGAATAAAAAATATTTTGGACTTCAATTGACGTTGCTGAAACGTATTTCCCACTAACCCCATTATATAAAATAGAATCTGTAATACAAAAATAATATTATATAGTACCGAAGAAAACGAACATTCTATCACTAAAGCTAGATTAAGAGGAAACAATGCGAACAAAAGAAACGGAGTAACAGACCATCTAAGCACTCGATGAGAGACATATTGAAATGTGAATATCCCATATTTGAAAGGATTTAACAACATCCAGAGCCGTCCAATCGATTGCAATCCCCCGGCAGCAATACGCACCTTACGTTTTTCTTCTTCGCTAATATTAGCCGAACCGCCTTCCATTGCATAAGCATTCTTACAATAAGCGATTTTATAACCATCCATCACAATACGAAGAGAAAGGACAAAATCGTCAAGCAAAGTATCACTTTCTATCTCTCGATATAGTTCGCGTCGTAGCGCAAAAAGTTCGCCCGCAGCACCAACTGTAGAATACAACTGATTGTCTAGGGCTTTCAATGCCGATTCGTATTTCCAATAGACACCTTCGCCCCCTTGTGCCGCACTTTGTCTATCGGTAGAAGCAATACGCTTTTCGCCGGCAACGCAGCCTACTTTAGGGTCATAAAAACAGTTGATAATTTCTTTAACAGCTTCTCTATTAAGAGTCGTATTGGCATCGGTAAAGATAACCAATGGAGTATGCACTTGTTTCATCCCACGATTCATCGCACACATTTTGCCTCTACGTTCAGGTTCATAATAAACGATAACATCGTTCCATTTGGAGAGCTTCTCGTTTGTTGCATCATCAGATCCATCTGTAACCCACACAATGTGTAGTTTATCTTTAGGATAATCAAGCAAATGGCAATTCAACATTTTATCGTCTACAACAGCTTCTTCATTGTATGCAGTAATAAATAGTGTTACATCGGGATATTCCAGACTATCTGAATAGATTTTCGGTTTAACAAAGGCTCGTTTGATTTTCACTAGAACATACAACAACATTCCATATCCCAAAAAGGTATAGAAGACTATAGTCAGAAAAGTCCAGAATATTATTGCTGTGACGCTCATTCCAAATATATTTTATTTGCACAAATATAAACAATAAAGTTTAATTTGAAAACAAAAACAAACATTTTATTATGATTGCGTTTATATAGATAGTATCGTAATATAGTATATCTTTGCACAGAGATTACACTAAGAAAAAAGAATATTAGTCGAAGCAGTATTTTAAAAGATATTGCATTTAATGAAAAGAATAGGAAACAACAGAATGGAAGAGCAAGCACTGTCGGACTTTTGCAGGCAGGGGAATAATACAGCGAGAAAAGAGCTGTATGATAGGTATGCAGACCGATTATTTGGCTTGTGCTTGCGTTATGTATCCGATCGCGATACGGCTTATGACATATTTCAAGATGGTTTTCTCAAAATATATCAGTCATTTGATAAATTTGTATGGCGTGGCGATGGGTCGCTAAGGGCATGGCTGGAGCGAGTAATGATCAATGAGGCATTGCAATATCTAAGGCGCAACAAAAACATAATAGATAGTGGCATCCCAATAGAAGAAATTAGTGATGTTTATGATATACCCGATGCAGAAAAAGTGGAACATATTCCCGAAAAAGTTCTGATGAAATTTATAGCAGAATTGCCCGAAGGCTACCGCACAGTATTTAACCTATTTGCTATTGAAGGAAAATCACACCGTCAAATAGCTCAAATATTAGGTATCAACGAAAAATCCTCTGCATCACAATTTTATAGAGCAAAGGTAACACTAGCTAAACGAATTAATGAATGGATGAAGACAAATGGATGAGAATATGAACAAAAAAATGGAACAAGAAGATTGGCTGAATACGTTGCAACATAAAATGCGCAACTATAAAGAGCCAATTGATGATACGATTTGGGAACAAATCGAAGAAAAGCTGCCTGTTGTTCATACGCGGCATACCATAGCCAACAGAAGATTTGGCTATGCCGTTGCTGCTGCTGTTGTCGTATTAGTAGGATTATCGGTTTTCTTTAGTTTAATTTATACTCCAATAACCGAAAAATTTGCAAACAACACGACATCGACCAAAACAGCAACCCAAACAATTGATAGAAAAAATAGTATTGCTGATAAAATTATAGCACAAACAATTGTAGAGGGTAGTACAACAAAAACAAAACCGACTTCTTCGGCACATTATAAGTTGCGCAATCAGACAGGATATTCACAATCTGTTCTCCCTGAAAAAACTGATTTTTCGACCCCTGACGAAGTGAATAAAGAAACTAAAACAGAATCACCTCAAAAGACGATTGATGAAACAATTCAGAATGATAAAGAAAAGAAGAACTCAAACAATACTAATAGACGTGCCACTAAAGAAACTAAAAAGCGACGTTTGCCAGAGATGGTAACAGCGTCTGCTACAGACTCTCATAGTTCGCGACCGTGGAGTATAGGTTTATCTGTAGGAAGTGGAGGTATTCAAAATAATACAAATGGTAGTGATATGGCCGCATCTAATGATCCCGAAGGCTTTAAGATGTTAAACTGCGAATACGCTTACTACAAAGTTACCGATATGAATTACTCCAACAATTCATTTCACCATCATCAGCCCATTAGTTTCGGACTGACGGTATGCAAATCGCTCGACAAAAGTTTTTCAATCGAGTCGGGACTTGTATTCACCATGCTCATTTCGGATGTAGATGCTTATGACAAGAAGCAACAATTGTATTATATAGGTATTCCGATAAAAGGCAATTGGAGTTTTTATAGAGAAAAACAAGTCCAATTATATCTTACCGCGGGTGCTATGGGAGAAAAATGCTTTTATGCTCGCATTGGAGGTAAAAAGTTAAAACTAAACGCCCTTCAATTTTCAATAAACGGAGGTGCAGGTATTGCTTATGGCTTAACAAACCATTTAAGTATTTATGGAGAGGCTGGAGTGGCATATTTCTTTGACGACGGAAGCTTCGTGCAAAGTATCAGAAAAGAAAAGCCATGTAATATGAATCTTCAAGCAGGTCTAAGATTTACGTACTAAACTATTGAACTATGGGGGATGGAAAACATTATTAGATAATATTTTCCAAACCCTCTTTCCCCTAAGTAAACTTCTTTATCATTGAAATTTTACGATTAGATTAACAATTGCACAAATGAGAAAAGTGTAAAAAAGCACCTACAAATCGACTACTCATTATATAGGTAGTATTGACATAGCACAAAAAACAAACGTATGTCACAGGACGAAATAAGACAACATATATGCGGCTATTCATCCATCCTTTTTTTCTGCAATATAATTCTATTTTGAACCTTTGTCACTTCCGTATGACACCATTTCGCACTATCATACAGCATGTTAATAATGCACCGTATACAACGCCAGCGAAAAGAGGTCTTAAAATCAGGTCAAGAGCATATTGTGAGAACGTTATTTCCGGTAGGGGTCTATTTAGACTCGGTCTAAACACACCCTTACAAATAGCTGAGTGACCGATTTATGCATAACAAATATGCAGCATCCGTTTTTCGAGAGATATTTCATTAGCGACAACTTATTTTACATTTATATCTGGTATCATCGATATTTTTCAAGTTCCTTTTATATTTCTTCGAACGTTATTGTTGTGACCTTAGACATTCCTACTATCATTTAGCCTACTCGATTTTATTGGTGAGTCATTAAAGCGAGGCGAGTTGAATTTGTTTGTACATTCAACTCGCCTCGCTAATATTGAAACTCATGCCCAACAGAGGTTGCGCATAAATACAAATTATAATACGGAAACTTTCATATTAATATCTTCTATCGGTCTATCGCGTCCATCTGTTTTCGCTTTCTCAATAGCTTCAATAACTTCCATTCCTTGAATTACTTCACCATATACCGTATATTCATTATCCAAGAAAGGAGCACCACCAATAGTTGTATATGTTTCCACCTGCTCGGGCGTAAATTTAAACGATTGTTCGGTAGCCACCATTTGTTTTGCTTCTTCAATGAGCTCTTCTTGAAGTGCCATCAAACCTTTCTGATTGCGAGCTAAACGATACTCTTTAATTTTATCTATATTTTTATTAACCAACTGTTCGAAGACAGTATTTTCTCTGCCCATATTAATACTCTTTTCAAGTTTTTTAAGCTCAGCGGATTTATAGACCTTCCCTGTGACAATATAAAACTGACATCCGCTAGATTCCTTTTTGGGATTAACCTGATCACTTAGTCGAGCAGCTGCGAGAGCACCTTTTTTATGATAATGAACCGGAACAATCTCGGCAGGAAGAGTATAACCTGCATCACCAGAGCCCAAACTCTTTCCTGCAGGTGCATTCTTTGAATCAGGATCGCCTCCTTGAATCATAAATTCTTTTATAATACGGTGAAACAATGTTCCATCATAAAAGCCTTTTCCTGCCAATTCCAATATATTGTCACGATGGCGAGGAGTATCGTCATAGAGTTTAATCGTAATATTTCCTAACGTTGTTTCTATTAATATCTGTGATTCTTTTTCTTTCATATAATAATTATTTATCTGTTGGTTCTTTTTTACTTTTTAGAGGAAGCATTTGCACGGCGTGCCATCTCGAACAATTGCGGATCGATATGACAATAGCCGGTAGGATTATTAATCAAATAATCTTGATGAAATTCTTCTGCAAGATAAAAGTTTTGCAATTCCATAACCTCTACGACAATAGGCTCGGTGTATTGTTTCGCAACTGCTGTTATCATCGTTTCGATAACAGGCAAATCCTCCGCGCACACATAATAAATTCCTGTTCGATACTGATTACCGCAATCACCTCCCTGACGTTCCATCGAAGTAGGGTCAATCGCCTTGAAATAAAGTTCCAATAAAAGGCTTAAAGGTAGAACTTGCGGGTCATAAAAGACATGAACTGTTTCTGCATATCCGGTATCATCATCACACACCTGGCGATAAGTAGGATTAGGCGTTCGCCCATTTGCATAACCAACGTCTGTTTTCTCTACACCATTGATTTGTTTCAAGAAATGTTCCATTCCCCAGAAACATCCTCCTGCTAAATAAAGCTCAGCTAACTGATTCATCTCTAATTTAATTTATTGTTTATTACCTGATTCACCGATAAACAGTAAATAGAATATTAAGTTCGTTATCTATCTCTGCTATTACTCACTCGATCTATAGTATAAAAACAAAAAATCTGCATTGAAAGTTCAGATTAACAATGCAGACTATGTTATTAACTTTATGTGCGTATCTTACGGTTTCTACTTTTTAGGAGTCATTTCGCCTTCAATATACAGACGAATAATTTCCGTTTTTCCGTTCGTACGAATGGTCACCGATTTATGAACAGCTCCCGGTACTCTTCCTGTGCCATTATAGGTAACTTTAACTACAGCCGATTTACCGGGCATAATTGGTTGTTTTGGATATTGAGGAACAGTGCAACCACACGAAGCAATGGCCTGATGAATAATCAACGGAGCATCACCGGTATTAGTGAATACAAAGTCACAACTTACAATAGGATGGTCTTCAGAAAACTTCCCAAAATCGAATGTCGTATTCTTAAACTTAATATCTGCCTGCTTGGTTTGTGCAGCAACAAAGCCAATGCTCAAAACGACTAAAACAATCGATAAAACTAATTTCTTCATTATATCTTACAATTTATAATTGATTCTTTTATAATTAAATCGGGGCAAAGATAATGCATTTTCGTCTGAATGGTCAAAAAAGACTGCGAAATTCTCTTAAATCAGGTTGTTATTGATCTTATCGATATAATCGAGGACTTCTTTGCGTCCCAAACGCTTCTCGGCAGAAGTAACGAAATAGGGGGGAAGCTCGCTCCAATTCATCTTCAAACGATCCAAATATATTTGCAGCTTTATCTTTTGTTGACCTGCTTTCAGTTTATCGGCTTTAGTGAAAACGATAGAAAACGGTATTTGATGCTCTCCAAGCCACTCCATAAAACTCAAGTCATTGGCCTGTGGTTCAATACGGATATCAATCAGCACAAATACATTCGCCAACTGATGGCGTTTCAATAGATAGTCTTCAATAATACGCTGAATTTTGACACGTTCCTTGATACTGCGTTTTGCAAATCCGTAACCGGGAAGATCTACCAAATACCAATTGTCATTAATCAAGAAATGATTAATCAATAGAGTTTTCCCCGGAGTTGACGAAGTCATTGCCAACGACTGTCGACCTGTAAGCATATTTATCAAACTAGATTTACCTACATTAGATCGCCCGATAAAAGCATACTCATTGAAGCCTGTATCAGGACACTTTTCTACTTGAGTATTACTAATAATAAATTTTGCTGATTTGATTTCCATGTCCGAGTGTATATTATTTATTTTTATTGGAAGAAGAAAAAAGCCACATACCTACAAAGGTAATCATACCATTCAACATTAACAACTCATAGCCAAAAGAATAATGCCACACTTTGGAAACAACAATATTGATTGCATAACACATCAGGGGTGAAGCAATGGCTATATATGGTACTAGTTTATCACAAGTGACTCGATGGGTAAACAATCCGAAAGCAAACATTCCTAGTAACGGACCGTATGTATATGAAGCTATAATATATATAGCGTCTATTACGCTTTTATCATTAATGGCATGCACCAGACAAATACTTCCTACAAGTACTGTCGATAATAAAAGATGCACAATGCGCCTTTTGCGGAGTGCCTGCTGCTTGGATCGACTCTCTGTTTGCAACAGATCGACACAAACAATAGTCGTCATGGCCGTCAATGCCGAATCGGAATTACTAAAAGCAGCCGCAATAATACCAATAGTAAATAAGATCAGCACACCATTGCCCAAATATCCCTGCGTGGCAAACAAAGGCAATATGTCATCATTAACGACAGGTAAGGCTATTTGCATTTTAGCCGCAAGTATCAGTAACAATACTCCAAGCGATAAGAACAAGAGATTTAACGGAATAAAAGCAAAACCGTAACAGTACATATTTTTTTGAGCTTCACGAATATTACGGCAACTCAAATTTTTCTGCATCATGTCCTGATCAAGCCCTGTCATCACAATAACGATAAATATACCGCTCAAAAATTGCTTCCAAAAGTTTTGAGTAGAAATCCAATCGTCAAACACAAATATACGACTATGAGGATTGTGGCTGATGGCGCCGATAACGTCACTAAAACTTAAGTCCAACTTTCCCACGACCATTACGATAATACAAACCAACGCAGCAACAAGACATAAGGTCTGCAATGTATCAGTCCAAACAATGGTCTTTATACCGCTTTTATGGGTATATATCCATACTAACGAGACCGAACCTGCTGCAATAGCCCAAAAGGGAATACCCATCGAAGCAAAGACATAAGTATGAAGTATAAGACAGACCAGATAGAGTTTAGCTGCTGTTCCAAGCATTCGAGAGAGTAGAAAAAACGAAGATCCGGTAAGGTAGGAGCAACGCCCTAGTCGCTCTCCCAGGTAACCGTAAATACTCGTTAAGTTGAGACGGTAATATATCGGCATCAATACATGAGCCACAAAAAGGTATCCAAAAAAGAATCCGAATACCATTTGCATATACGTCATCCCCATGCTTTTCACCATACCGGGAACAGAAACAAAGGTGACACCGGAAATGGATGCCCCAATCATACCAAAAGCAACAATATACCATGGTGAACGTTTCTCGCCACGATAAAAAGCATCATCAGAACCTTTATTCTTCCTCCCCGTTAAGAACGCTGTGAGCATGAGAAGTGAAAAATAAATTACTATAATAAGAATGATTACCATATTGGCTGCAAAGATACGGCAAGGCTGAGGTAGAAACAAAAAAAGAGAAGACTTTCTTCCGAAAAGTCTTCTCTTTCATCAATCATTTATGTGTATATCATGAACTAACAATTCACTATTTGAAAAGCTTTATGCCACTGTAATCAACCGTTGGTTCTTTTTAATTTCAGCTTCAGAAACCTTTGGCATATCAATCTTTAATACGCCATTCTCTACTTTAGCCGAAATCTTTTCTTTATTAGCATCATCAGGCAATACCATGCATTGTTCAAATTGGCGATAAGAGAATTCTCGACGGAGATAACGGCCTTTCTTATCCTTTTCACTATTGTCGGTTTTCTTTTCCATAGAAATAACTAGATTGTCATCCGAATCTACATTTACCTTAAAGTCTTCTTTTGTCAATCCAGGTGCAGCAAGTTCTACTTCATAAGAATTTTCTGTTTCAAAAACGTTGATTGCTGGAGCTGTAGAATTTGCTTTCTCCATCCAATCTGTGTCAAAAAAGTCATTGAAAATACTAGGTAACCAATTTTGAGTTCTTCTTACTGGTGTCAACATAATTTTAATCTCCTATTTTTAAGTTAGACATTCTGTTTATTATTGGTCTCAACTCCTTTTCGTTATCGCGACCACTTAGTAAATTGCAAACGGCATGCCAACTATAAAATAAGCTATTAAACTGATAATCACTGACATAATGTCGTATTCATAAGACATTATGGATATTTTAGACTGACAAAATATCAGTTTCCTTTAGTTGCTCAGTAATTTAAAACGCAAGCGAAGTGTACCTTCATTCCAATCATAGCTTATTATTTTGAAGATACCAACTTCTGATGTATTATCAACATGCTGTCCTATACACGCACAGACATCATAATCGCCAATCCTCACTATTCGGAGTGTCTCGCTTGCATCATCGGGCAGTTTCGATAAATCGAGTCCGTCAATCTGCAGAGCCTCATCTTTAGTTACAAATTCCTTTTTTACCGGTAGATTCAAAGCAATTATTTCATTTACTTTATCTTCTACTTGCCTTATTTCAATATCCGTAGGGCAGGATAGAAGCTGGTAATCGCACTTACTTTTCTTTCTTTCGATATGAGCGTTGCGTGAGCGTGTACAACCGAACATTTTTACCATTGTGGCATTCAAGATATGTTCTGCGGTATGCATAGGAGGATATTCCTCTTTATTATGCTCATTCAAGACAGGTTGTTGTTCCATACAAATAATAAATAATTTTCTGTTTGTATTATTCAAATATTAAAATAGCAATCTTATTTCTGCTTTTGCGCAGGAAGAGACTTCTTTGAGCCCTTTTTAGTCATCAAGTTTATCCCATCCATAATTTCATCATCTTTCTCGACTTCTTTGCTAATAACCCAGAAAGACATAAGATAGTCTTTATCGTATATTGTAGTACTGGTACTTTCCAAATTCCACCCATACTTACTTAAATAGGTCATAGCATCAGAAGTACTTGAAAATTTAATCCTATTCTCATTCTCATCCACTATTTTGAATAAATCAATCTCTTCTTTTCCCACCAATTCCATAGACAGAATAGTATTAAAACAATTAGATTTCGTCCATATTTCTCTATAGACTTTATGCTTGCTCTGTGCATATAAAGAAGGAGTAGAAGCCAAGGAACAAACACTAAAAAGCAACACAGTAAATAAAATACGTTTCATCGTTATAAATTCATTATCAAATATTTATCTTATTCCAGTAAATAGACTATTTATCACAGCCTTTATTCTTATCGGCCATTTTATTCTATAATACTTATAATACTTGGATTATAATTAGTGCAAAGATAATATATACGGAGAATAACGCTTCAAATTCTATGAGATTTTAATTATTATAGATACCTTTGTCGGGAAATAGAATCAAGAAAAAGCATATTATGAAAAAACTATCTATCCTCATCTTTATCATTTTATACAGTCTTTCCGCAATGGGGCAACAAGGAAAATCTTTTATTCATGTAGACTTTAAAACGGTTAAAGAAGAAGCAAACAATCATCCAGAAGATATTGCAACGCTTATAGAATCCGTTGCAAGACTTGATACAACACTCAGCGTAGAGAAAATAGCAATGGCCTATTTCTGTTCTTCGTACTCTTCTAATTACTTAAAAGCAAGTAATATGGAAAGAACCCTTTACGATTTGCGAAATAAAAAAGATTACGAAAACTTGCTATTAAAATCGAACGAAGTGCTAAGAATAAATCCACTAAACTGCACAGCTTTAAGCACTGCTATGTATGCTTGCATAGCACTCAAAAAAACTGACAACGAAAAAGATTATTATACAAAAAGGCTATCAAATATTTTATATGCCATCAGTCGAACAGGAGATGGTTCAAAAGAATATCCTTTTTACGTAACAAGTGTAGCCGACGAATACATGTTGATGCAATATTGGTTCAATCTATGGGAATACAAGCAACAATCTTTAATAGATCACTGCGACAAGTTTGACTTAAAAAAGAGCAGTGAATTATACAAAGACAAAGAAATCTATTTCGAGATTACCCGAGTACTTGAAATAGAAAGTGCAATGTTTAGTAAATAAGACTTCTCGCTTTTCTTCTTTTATTATAGATTAGTGTATAAGTGTCAACCAAATTCAGTACACCACAGCACGCTCTACATTCGTACGTCTTTGCCACAATGTTGTAACGAAAATCACAATAGTCTAAATGTTTTTAAACCTTCCATGATACCTTATTGAATGGTTGAAACCTGTGAAACGTACTGATAAAAATCGGTTCATATCAGAAAGATTTTATGTTTTGTCCTAAAAAAGAATGTCGTTCCACCTAGGTGAGTTGACCGAATCACCTAGGTGGCAGGGCTGACGCATTAAGAATTAGTTTAAGCATTTTCATTATATATTGTTAACTTAATACATTTATATATAGTTTATTATATTGTTTTTATGTCCGTATTATTTACTATCTTTACATGACTTTAATACATTAAATATGTAAATAATATGGACTTAGTAACAATATTAAGAGAAGTTGAAGATCCAAGAAGGGATCATTTAAAGGAGCACAGTTTGGAGTGCATTTTTTATATTACGATGGCAGCGG
>JAYRGW010000021.1:0-58230 GCA_041907665.1 Bacteroidaceae bacterium | reverse complement strand
TATTTCATTTTACTTCGTTTTAACACCTAAAGATAGCCTTTTTTATTTAAAACCACGAAAATAAGTGAATCTAATATGCTGATATTCAACTTAAATAATATTAAATCAAATTATTCAGCAGACCCTAGTTATCGCTGCGACATACGTATGATTTTTCTATATGCTAAGGTAAATGTATCCACATTTGTGATAAGTCGTTTTATTATAGTGACTTATCATGAATATGGCCAGTTGGCGATTGGCTTTGCTCCGCAATAGAGGTTCGTTTAGCAAGAATTAACTTTATGCCTACTTTATTATACATTCATATGCTGCTGCTTTTGTATATAAGTTTTATTTTTGTAATGAATTTGAAAGACAAAGCCGTGAAAACAGTATGATCAAAAGGTTAATTTGCAAGACAAAAAAGTAATTGTCCATGTCCTTGATGAAATATCGTAGCTGTTTGTAATACACGATTACCGCTTTTAACTTAAATTCGTTGGCCCTTAAAGATCTTTACTATTGACACTTTAAATAAAAAACAAAATGAACAAATCGTTTTATCATCATTGTACGCTATTAATCTTGTTGTTGCTTGCTCCTGCTTTTCATGCATTGGGCAGCAATGAACTGCCTATTCCTCATATCAAGCAAGGAATGGCAAAAATAGTAGGCTCGATAACCAATTTCAATATTGGTGAAGGTAAAAAGCTAACATTTGGGATAAATGTAATCAATCCTATAGGTGGGGCACTAAAGAAGTATATTGCAGAAATAGATAAAAACAATCATTTTGAACTCAATGTGCCTCTGGTCTACGATAGGATGATCGTTTATGGTGGCCTATATTCTGATTCAACTTTTTATTGGAATGGATGGATAGGTTTAGATCAATACAACGACTTAAATATTAAACTAGACTTCGGCAACAAGAAAAAAGCGGCTGTTAGTATGTCTGGAGGTTTGACAGGCTTTTCTTGCGAAGACCTATCTAATTTGTGTATCTCCTTACAGCGTTTTGAGAATTTTCATATCGTACGGCACGATTATTATAGAATGTCACCCAAAGAATACAAGGAATATGAATTGAATAAAGACTTGAAAAAGAGAATTAAATTCGCAATGGATTCTCTAACATTCTCTCCCATTGCCCAAAAGTGGCTCCTTAAAGCATTTAATTTCAGATATGGAGGACAACTACTCGGATACAAAGAAATGGCTGAACGTAATTATCGGATTGACTCTATCTATAATATGAAGAAGTTGAAAAAATATCACATAGAAGAGCCAGATAAATCATATTATTCTTTTTTGAAAGAGTATCATTTGAATGATCCGGAGCTGCTATACCTTTCTTCCTACTATTCAACATTCATGAGAGATTTATTGTCGGTAAAAGCCTTTCAAATACCTCAAATTAAAGACACTCCTACAAAACATTGGATTGATACGGTGAAATGCAATATAAAGGAAACGGTCGGTTTTGACAGCGGAGAGTTTTATGACTTGCTTGCCGCAAACGCTTATGCTACTCAGGTATGCGAAAACAATGAACCGTTATCTGCAGTGCAAAAAACTAATATACGCGAGTATTATGAAACTCATAATAGAGATATCGCTCAAATCTTATTAGACATCGATAAAGGCGCTTTAGAAGAAGCTAGCCGACCTGCTGACGTTAATGTCGAGCCCGACAGTATTGCATCAAAAGAAGAAAATGAGCCTTTAAAAGTCTCTCCAAATAAACTGATGGATAGCATTATCTCTAAATATCGCGGACATGTGGTATTGGTTGATTTTTGGGCGACTTGGTGTTGCTCTTGCCTCATGGGGATAAGCCAAATGAAAGATATTGAAGAGGATCTAAAGAAAAAGGGGGTGATATTTGTCTACATCACAAGTACTACGTCGCCCAAGAAGTTATGGAAAAAAAGAATTAAGACAATAGGCGGCGAACAGTATTATCTCACCAAAGAAGAGTTGGAAGGTATAATGGATAGTGTGCATATCAATCTTTACCCTACGTATCTATTCTATGATAAACAGGGGGAACTGAAAAGCAAAAGGATCGGTTTTCCGGGGACAGATACAATAAAGGATGAACTCTTGAAACTATCTTATTGAGTCGATAGATTAACCGTATTGAATATAAAAAGAGACCAGTTTTGATTTTATAAGAATGACGATGAGGAAAAGTAACAATCGCATAAACTTCGTGCATTATCTATGTCTCATTGCTGTAAGCACAGCAATATTTGCTTGTAGCAGCATGAAGTCTAGTTTTCAGAAACCTATGATATGTTTGGGTTATAGTAAATTATCGGGGCGCATTATTCTGCCTGATTCGGATAAGAAGCATAAGCCTTTGCTTTTATTGATCAGTATCAATACGCCAATAAGTGCATCTGTAAACCAATCGGATATACAACATGAAGTGATGACTGATTCTATGGGGAATTTCTCGGTATCGCTAAGAACGGAAACCAATCCTGCTCTTTGCGGCATTATTGTCGGCGATTATTATTTGGGGATGCTTTATACGATGTTATCTCAAGATAAAGAAACCAAGGTCAATCTGTATTGCGATAAAAAAGGCAATATGACAAATGTGTGTTGCACTTCTATGAATGGGATGACAAAGAGCGATATGATGAATGCGCAGTCTGTATTTGATAGCATAGCCTGGCTACACTTTGATAACAAAGAGTGGGGTTCGGAAATAGCCGGTGCAAAGGAAGCATATCTGAAAAAAGTGATTAATGAAAGGTCCTGTCTATTTAATCATAATAAGTCGTTGAGTAGGAAGATGAAAAATTTCCTTATTGATGAGTTCAAAATGAATATGGCGGTAAGGTATGGTTTCGATTTTCTGAATTCAAAAAGTACCACCGATTATAAATTCGATGGCTTAAAGCTAAACTCTTCGCAGTTGCTGTATCAGTTTATGCTTCCCTATTTCCAAACGTCGCTACTTCAAGATGAAACTCTGAATCTCCCTTCGATCGGCGAAACTCCCGTCAACGAATGGCAGGCAATGATAAAAAGTAAGATTGCCGATAGGATAGGCTTTGCCGGTAACAGCTATTACGATCTTTTGATAGCAGCGTCTTACACTCTGCCCATGAATACTTCTTTGGTTCCCCTTACCGAACGACAGAAGAAGAATATACACGATTATTTTAACAATAATGAGATAGAAAAGATTCTATTGGACAAGAATAAAAGTACCATAGAGTCGGCCTCCGTACTTGAACCATTGATCGTACAACAGACTCCTGATGCCGATGACGACCATCTTGTAGATAGTATTGTGGCACGACATAGAGGACAACCTGTTATCGTTGATTTTTGGGCAACGTGGTGTGCCCCTTGTTTGAAAGCGATAAGCGATATGAAAGAAATTTTGCCCCAATTAAACAAGTTGGGTGTGGTACATGTCTATATAACAAGCGAAATTTCGCCAAAGAAACTCTGGAATGAGAAGATAAAAAGTATAGGTGGCGAGCATTACTATATAAAGAAATCAAGTATGGACAGTATTAAGAACAAGTATTCGTTTGCGGGAATACCTTCCTTCTTGATTTTCGACAAAAATGGTAAATTGATTGATCATTTTACCATGTATCCCGGTAACAAAGAGATATTAGATTATTTCTTGAAATAAGTACAAGGTCAGTTGTATATCTTTTAAGAAAACGACAGTGTCTGAGAAGTCGGTGATGAGGCTTACTTTGTTTAAAGTGGAGCCTCGGCTGCCGATATACTCAGACACTGTGGTGTTGTATGCTCGTTACTTTTTGATGAGGCACTTGAGCATCTCGGGCAATTCGATATCTTCCGATTTAATTTCCGAGATTATTGTTTTGCCTTTCGGAGTGAGCAGAAAGTACATTTGCCGTTTGTCTTCGTTGCCCAGCATTCGTTGTACAAGTCCTTTGTTCTCTACCGAACGTATCACTTTGGATGCATTGGAATTGCTGAGCCCCAGCTCTTCGGCAATCTCTCCGGACGATAGTCTGTCGGTGCCCGACAAGGTGCACAAAAGCATTCCTTCGTTCAGACAAAGGTCATGAGCCTTGATGAACCGGTTTTCGAAGTCGGCTATGGCGTGATAAATATTCCTTATTTGGCATAATATGCCTATGTTATAATCGCTCATTTGTTGTATGAAATTAAAATGTATCAAACAAAAGTACAATTTTTGATGTGATATACGAAATATCCGACTGAATAATGTATATGAATAAGCAATGCTGTGGTATCACAGAAACTTGGAAAACTCGTCGACGTTGAGCGTAAAAGCGTGTGCCGGAAAGCTGTTGTGAGCTTCTTCGTTACACTGGTTGATACGCTCAATTGTCTGTCGGGCGGTGTCTTCGTCCGTAAAACTGAAAAGCATCACCGAATTGACTTTAGCCAATTCAGATTTACTGCCATACCAGTTGGCCAGCGGATTTTCTTTCTTCTTTTTAAACCCTGTGAGGCTGATGGTACTGAATCGTTTGATACCGGCCTTTTCTAAGAGCTCGGCTACTTTGTCCTGAGACTCTTTGATACTTAATATGATAATGAGTTTCATGTGTTGCAGTTTATTTTGTTTTTTTCTTCAGCATTTTGAAATAGAGTAGTGGTACGACAATCAGTGTGAGTAGGGTAGAGGTGATCGTTCCACCCATCAGAGAGATAGCAAGTCCTTGGAATATCGGATCGAAAAGTATAACAATAGCTCCGAGCACTACACTTCCTGCCGTTAGCACTATTGGTGTAGTTCGTACGGCGCCTGCTTCGACGATCGCCTGTTTGAGAGGAGCTCCTTCTTGCAGCCGTATGTCGATGAAATCGATGAGCAGAATAGAATTGCGTACCATGATGCCGGCAAGCGCAATAAATCCGATCATTGACGGGGCGCTAAAGTACGCTCCCATGAGCCAGTGTCCCAATATGATGCCGATGAGCGATAGAGGGATAACGGATAGCTGTACCAATGGCGTGAGGAAATTTTGGAACCAACCCACAATCAGCATATAGATGATGATGAGCACAAAGAGGAAGGCTACACCAAGATCTCTAAATACCTCATACGTAATTTTCCATTCTCCATCCCACTTCAACGAGTAATCGTCTTCCAATTTGGGCTGATCTTTGTATCGCTCGTTGAGCGAGTATCCGGCGGGCAGTTTTATCTTAGAAAGTTGGTCGGACATCTTGGTAATAGCATAGATGGGGCTCTCCAAATTGCCAGCTACTTCTGCCATGACATAAACTACGCGCTGCTGATTTTTGCGGTAGATACTCTTTTCTTTGATACCTCGAGATACCTTTACCAAATCGCTCAACGGCATTGCCATGCCTTGCTTATTGACCACTTTGAGACTTAACAAATTGTTGAGCCGCGCTTTGTCTTGTTCAGGCAGTTGTAAAGTCACATTGACTTGATGCTCTACATTGGGTTGATGGTATACACCGACCGACATACCCGACAACAATCCATACATGGTTTGTACTATTTGTTCGGTAGGGATGCCCGCTTTCATGGCTTTGTCCTTGTCGACTTCGAACTTGTATTCTGTCTGATTGCTTTCTACCGTCCAATCTACATCTACCACATTGTCGGTGTGCGCCAACTTCTGCTTAATCTGGTCGGCTATCTTTATTTGTTTGTCATAATCGGGACCGTATATCTCGGCAACAATGGTAGACATCACCGGAGGGCCGGGAGGAACCTCCACCACTTTGACATTGGCTCCGTATCGGCTTCCTATCTTTTGCAATTCTTGGCGCATCGACTTAGCTATGTCGTGGCTCTGTTCGCTACGATCGCCCTTGTCCGTGAGATTGACTTGAATATCTGCGTCGTTTTCGCTATGTCGTAGATCGTAATGTCTTACCAGGCCATTGAAACTGATTGGAGCCGAACTGCCGATATAAGTTTGATAATCGGTGACGTTTTTGTTCTTGCCTACATAAAGTCCCAACTCTTGTGTAACGGCAGCCGTGCGCTCGAGCGTAGTGCCCTCTGGCATATCTATTACAATCTGGAATTCGTTCTTATTGTCGAACGGAAGCATTTTGACAGGTACCGACTTGGTATAGAACAGAGACATTGATGCCAATAAGATGACTGCCAAGCTGATCATGAAAGCCCATCTTTTCTTTCTACTTTCCAAGAAAGGTGTGATGGCTCCGGCGTATATCTTATAGATTCGGGATTGGTGCAGGTCGACTTCTTCTTGTTCTTCTTCGGCTTTTTCGAGATCTTCATTTTTCTTTTTCTTATTGGACTTATGCCGTAGGAACAGATAGCCGAAGTAGGGAGTCAAGGTCAATGCGATGAGCAATGAGAATATCATGGCAATAGATGCGCCTATGGGCATGGGACTCATGTAAGGACCCATCATGCCCGAGACGAAAGCCATAGGCAGTACGGCTGCTATAACAGTCAGTGTCGCCAAAATAGTAGGATTGCCCACCTCGTTGATGGCATACAGGGCCGCTTGGAGCGGAGGCAATTTTTTCATCTTGAAGTGCCGATGCATGTTTTCGGCTATAACGATGGAGTCGTCTGTTACAATACCCGTCACGAACACGAGGGCAAACAGTGTTATTCGGTTTAGCGTATACCCCATGAAGTAATAGGTGAACAGCGTCAGAGCAAAGGTGATGGGCACAGACAGAAATACCACCAGTCCTCCCCGCCATCCCATGGCAAGCATAACGAACAGCGTGACTACCAAAATAGCGATAGAAAGATGCCACAATAACTCGGACACTTTGTGCGAAGCTGTCAAACCGTAGTTGCGTGTCTGCTCCACGTGTAGATCGTTACTGATAAGAGTCGATTTAAGTTTCTCCACTTTCTCTATAACTGTTTTGGAGAGCTTCATCGCATCGGCTCCTTGTTTCTTGGCAATCGAAATAGTTACGGCAGAGTATGAATTGGGATTCATACTTTTTTTATCTTTTTGTGCTGTCCCGTAACCGAAAGAGACATATTCGGAAGGCGTCTGAGGACCATCTTCTATCTTGGCTATCTGATAGAGATACACTGGACGTTGGTTGTTAGTGCCTATGATGGTGTTTTTTATCTCGTCGATAGTAGAATAGAAATTACCTGTTTGTACGGAGACTACTTTGTCGTTGCCTACCATGTTGCCACTTTGCATTTGAGCATTGTTCGACTTTAGCGACTGAACGACAGATGTGAAATCGATATGACTCTCGGCCATCTTGTCTTTGTCCAACTCTATCTTTACTTCTCGGCTTTGTCCACCTGTGACTTTGGTCTGCGCTACGTCGGGAATCTTTTTTATTTCGCTGGCAACCACTTCGGCTACTTGCCTTATTTGGAAGTTACTCATTGTATCGCTCCAGAGGGTGAATGCCAACACCGGTACATCGTCTATCGAACGAGTTTTGACCAATGGCATCGTTGCTCCTTGCGGCATGCGGTCCATATTCTTCATGAGTTCGTTGTAGAGCTTGACTAAAGAACGTTCCACATCCTGACCTACATAGAACTGAACGGTAACCATACCCATTCCGTTCATGGAAGTAGAATAAACATCTTCTACACCTTGAACATTCGATATGATCTTTTCCATGGGAAGGATCACGCTGTTTTCTACTTCTTTTGGACTTGCTCCGGGATACCCTATCATGATATCGGCCATTGGAACCTTGATTTGAGGTTCTTCTTCGCGCGGAATGAACATGATACTGAATAGCCCTAGGAGCATGAAAGCTATCACAAGCAAAATGCTTAGCTTGGACTTGATGAATGCTTTGGCTATATTTCTAGAAATTCCTTTTTCCATTCGTTCTGTTGTATTTATTTGTTTGGCACTATTCTAACTCCATTATATAGTTTGCCGGAGGCTTTTTCGATCACTCTTTCTGTTTCGTTTAAGCCCGACAATACTTCTACCTGATCACCGGTCACTTTCCCAATGCGTATCCAACGAAGCAAAGCTGTATTATCCGAATCGACAACGTAGACTCCCGTGAGTTGATCGCGTTGGATTATAGAAGCGCGGTTGATCATAACCTTGGGCTCGGCGTCTGTCGTTTGAGCGATGCGAATGTGAATACCGGCGTACATGCCTGCTTTTAATCCTTTTTTGTCGCTAATTGCTATTTTGATGTTGTATTGCCCTCCTGTCATTGAGGATGATGGACTTTGCTCAATTACTGTTCCGCTCATCTGTTTGTTCAGTGATTTTATGTCTACATTGACCTTGCTCCCGACATGAAAATATTGAATATAAGTTTCGGGTACCGATGCTTGTATGTTCAGTTCGCCGGCTTGTTCTATTGATAGAATCGGCATCCCTGGATTGGCGGTGCTTCCTTCGTCGACCATCTTTTGTGTAACCACTCCTGCGAATGGCGCACGGATATTGGTATAGGCAAGCATGGCATTGACTTCGTTGAGTTGTTGACGTGCCATTTGCAGTTTGGCTTCCATCGATGTCTTGTTCAACTCGATGTTTTCAAGTTCTTTGCTCGATACACTTTTTTGCGAATAGAGCACTTTAAACCTTTCGTAGTCGCGCCGGGCATTTTTGACAGCGGCAGTCGCTTCTGTCAGCATGGCTACCGCTTGCGCCTTTTTTGCTTTTAGGTCGTTGCTGTTGATGACTATCAATAGTTGTCCCCGATTGACTTTATCACCCGGTTTGACATCTATTCGATCTATATATCCCATCACCCTTGTGCTTACGATGGCTGTCTGTTTGGCAGAGACCTGACCGCTTATGAAAATCTCATTATCGTTTTGCAGGGTCGGATAATATGTTTGGGCACTGACAGGCTTCTCTTCATTTTCTTTTTTGGACGAAGAGTGGCATGATGATAAAATCCCTAAAGAGGCTATGCCTATAATTAATACTAAATCTCTTTTGTTCATAGCTGATGCGATTTTGTAAATGTTATTTAATGTAGGTTAGAAACGCTTGGTATGATAGTGTGATATTGAAGTTCATGATGGCTTGGGCAAGCATCAGGCGCTGCTGAGATAATTGTGCTTGCGACATCAATAGATCGGAGGTACTGACCAATCCTTCTTTGAATCTGTTTCTCATGATGCGGAAGGCTTCGGCTGCTTGGGCAACACTCGTCTCGTCTTTTGTGATTTCGAAAGAAATATTTTGAATCTCACGAATGTTTTTGTTGATTTCAAGTCGGCTCTTGTCAATGTATTGATCCATCTCTTCTTTATATTTGTCTCTTTGCAGGATTGCTGTTTTCAACTTGTATCGATTCTGATTTCCTGTAAAAACATTCCAACTCAGACTGATGCCTAGCATGTATGAATCGCTCTTGAATTTGAAAGCTTTGTTGTCGTTGTATTGGTAGCTTCCCCACGCATTGATTTTAGGTAAGAAATTCATGCGCGACGATTTGATCATCATATTGGATGCGTCTACAGCTTTTTGCATAGCCACAACGTCCGGTCTACCTAAAGAGAGTGATGCAAATGATGTCTTGTTACGCTCTTGTACCAGTGAATCGGGCATATAAATGTCTTCTGAAGAAGTATCGCCTATCAGGAATTTCAATCCGTCGGAGGCGTTGGATATACTACTTTGAGCTTTTTCTAATGCACTCTCGATGGTATTGACCTGAACTTGTGCATTCAGTACATCCGATTGCTGAACTAAACCTTGATTGTAGAAGTTATTCACCGACTGATAAATTTGTTTCACATCGTTGAGAGTAGATTGCAAAATGGATTGCGACTGATAGGCAAATTGAAGTTGAGCGTATACTTTTTGAATCTCGAAGCGTATATAGTCTTTCGTATATAACGTCTTGTATTTGTAAGCTTCTTCTTGTAGCTTGGCACCTTTTCGTGCATATAGCATATCCAGATTGAGCAAAGGCATGCGTACGTCGATGTTCGAACTGTAATTTTGGTTTGCACCGGGACTGTTGAGGTGAGCCGGATCAAAGTCTTGACTTGTAACCCTGCTTTGTTGTAGTAGAAAACCAAAAGCATTCAGTGGATTGTTGGTCGACACGGCATTCATTCCCATGGTGACTTGCGGCAAAAAGATAGCATCCGTCTGACGATAATTGGCATTCGATATCTTTTGTTCCAGTTCGGCTAGCCGAATGCTGGAGTTTGTACGCTGAGACAATTCCAATGCACTACTCAGAGAGATATACTTCCTTTGTTGTGCATGTGCCGTGTACATGACGGTTAAAAGTCCGATGGTTATGTAGTATTTAATATTCAGGTTCATCGTTTCTTAGTTGTTGATATTTTCTATTCTTAACATGTTTTGTTATTATAAATATTTTCCTTTGGAAATAAATATTCTGTAAGTAAGGGCTAATGAAGTATAAAGCCTAAAAGTGTACTTTCATTAGCCCTCGAATCTCTTATTCGGGCAAGAGAACTTGTTGTATTGCTTTTTTCAGATCTACTTTCGACATTGCCCCTACAGCCATTTGTGGTTGCCCATTCATTGGAACGAACAATATGGAAGGAATAGAGCGTATACCGAATACCGATGCAAGCTCTTGTTCTTCTTCGGTGTTTACTTTGTAGATGATGAGCTTTTCTCCGTATTCTTCTGCAAGTTCTTCGAGGATAGGAGCTACCATCTTGCAGGGACCGCACCAGTCGGCAAAGAAATCGATTACTGCCGGTTTGCCACCTAAATACTTCCATTCATTCGGAGATGTTTCGAAGTCTGCTACTTTAGTCAGAAAATCTTGCGTTGTCAGTTTTACAGTTTTCATCTTTCTATTGATTTTAAATTAATATTCTTGTTTGTTTATAGTGAGTTGCCTTTTTCCGGTCGGAATGTTTTGATCTGATCTTTGTATACAGCTTTAGTATTTTTGTCGCTGTTCGATGAACAATCTCCTGAACCGTATGCACAGCATGAGAGGTTGAATAAAGATTGTAGCAACAGAAATCCCGCCAGCCATAGGAATATATAATCTTTTGTTGTTATACCATATACGGCAACAGCTACGCTCGCTATCAATCGTATGATACGGGCCGTATTCCAGTTTTTGGTTAGACTATTCATCTTTCTTTTTATCTTTAGTGAATATATTGAATAATAGACCTCCCATTAGACCTCCCCATATCGAACTATTGATAGGAGAAGAGGTGATAGGGCAAGTGCCCGTACTGCAACCCACAAATTTCCAGTAGAGCAATCCACCGATAGCACCAATTACTATACCTAATAAGGTAACTTTGTTTTTTATCAAATAATTTTTCAACATAGCTTTCTGTTTATTTAGTGGATGTCAATATAAATAGTTTGTATTTTCTGTCTTCTCTTTCGATTGTTGTGAGGGGCTCTATTGTTGTGTCTTTGAATCCTTTTCGTTGGAATACGGAAGTCAGTTCTTCTTCTGAAAATCCATTGTGCGGAACTTTGAAGTTCGGGTGAAAACTTCCGTCTTCGGTATATAAATCTCCAATGATAACTTTGCCTCCGTCAATTAGTCTATTCTTTACTTCGGCTACAAATTGCTCAATATCTTCAATGTGATGTAAAGTCATGAAGACGATAATGATAGAGGCCATGGTATGTACTTGCGAAATGTCACCATGTACGATGGAAATGTTTTCGCAGCATTTATTTTCCATTTTCTTGCGCAGTTCCTGTAACATTCCTTCGGATGTATCGACCATTGTTATATGGTGCGCCGCATTGGCAAATTCCAACCCGACCAATCCTGTTCCGCAACCTATTTCCATCACATCGGTATGTTTGTCAATCAAATTTTGTTCTTTGATCTTGTCTACCAGCGCAAATGCCATAGAAACTCGTCGGTAGCTATCCCAACTCTTTGCTCTTGTTGAAAACATGTCTGCCATTGTTCTATTATTTATTTTCTATTAAAAAATTATTTAGCTACAATTATTGATGCTGCAAATATATATAGTTTATTCTAATAAAACAAATTTCCAATGGAAAATATTTATTTTTCTGTTTTATTGAAGCTCCTTTATGCTTTCAATAATGAATATTTTCTTTTGCTAGTATTTATAAATGACAAAAGGGAGGCTTGTATTGTCTAAAGAATTATCTTTGCACAGATAATAACTGAACTACATACTTAATTATTAAATATTACCTATTATGAAAAAGATGATCTTCATTTGTATGATGATGCTTCCATTTGTTTTATTGGCCTGTAGTAAAAATGATGATAATACTCAAACGAAGGCTAATTTTGATAACTTAGGAATTTCATCGGTGACAATTAATGGCAAATCGTATAATGTGAAAGAGGGGCTCCTTGATGGTATTACCGGTCAGAATATTGTACTGACAGGTTCTCAATATACCGAATCGATTAAAAAGGCTCAGCTGGAGTATGCTATCATATCATCTTCGCAGCAGACTCTTTCGTGCGTGGTGCAGAGCAAGTATGCCGATGTCTCGATTTCCGTGAACGTGGAAAGCAAGGACAATCTTCAGACTTGTACCATACAAGTAAGTAGAAAAGGTTATGAGGAAGTCTTGATTTATAAATTTGTACAAAAGACCCTTGTGCTATAACTTGTATGATTCACAAACAAATTTGCCCAAGTACAACAAATCGACTTGTTATACTTGGGCTGAAAAAAAGTGATTAAAATTGAACCTTTAATTAATTGAACTATTTACGTTATAGCAGTTCTACAATCTTTCATCCGGGCAGATTAAATGCAACTTTCAATTCTTCCATAGCTTCATCTGTCATCCCTTCGGGCACGAAGCCCATACTTTTGGCTGTGAGGTATATTTGAGCGGCTTTTGACAGTACGTCAATTTGGTCGAAAGCTTCCAATACATCGTTGCCTATCGCTACCACTCCATGTTTTTCCCACATTACGACGTCATAATTTTTGAGTCCCTCTACTGTAGCTTCAGCAAGCTTCAGGCTGCTGGGCATTTCGTAGGGTATTATTCCCAATCCTTTGGGACAGAAAGCCCGCGTTTCCGGAATCATCGCCCATAGCAATTTAGTCAGTACATCTTTTTTTAAGAATGCTTGATGATGCGACAGGGCTATAAGGTCAATGGGGTGAGTGTGGATTACGGCTCTATAAGTTGAACCGATACTGAGCAGATGGTTGTGTATGGCCAAGTGCGAGGGTAATTCGGAAGTTGGTGCTACAGGATTGTCGGCTATCATTTCATAACTTTCGCAATCATCACAAATGCGTATCACCGAACCGTTTTCCATTGGCCAGCGTGCTAAGTCGCGCATTCGTCGGTTAGTTCCTTTGCAAAAGAAATAGCTATCTTTCAAGTGGGGGAGTTTCATACCGATAGCTGTCTTCGGTCCTATAGCTTCGCGGTTTTTCAAACGATCGTCTATAAGTGCAGAGATGTTTATGGTAATGTTACCTCCATTGCGTTCGGCCCAACCTTTTTGCCATAAATAGCCGGCTGTCTCGGCTACTTTGGCTACTTCTTTGGCCAGAAGCGGATATTCGTCTAATATCGATTTCATTATTTATTATTTTAAGTTCAATAGTTGAGGTAGGAATGACGAGATGATTAGTACCATCAATCCTACTACTAATATTGTAATTGTCTTGGCAGAGCAACCTTTCCATTCTTTCAGTACGATGCCCCACACATTCGAGAATGTGACATTGAGCGACATCAGTATGCACCAAGAGAATGTGAGCAGTACGGCCGATGATGTGAGAAATCCTTTTCCAAGGCTGAAGCCGAAGAATTGGCTATACCACAATAGTCCTGCAAGGGCGCAAAAGGATATGTTGTTCACATAAAGCGATGTCTTTCCATAGTCTTTCCACGTCTTGTTCTTTGTATTCTGATAGAAGCAATAAGCAGCGTTGGTCAGAAAACCGCCAAGTGTTACCATGAAGGTTGCCGGTAGGGTCTTGTATATATTGGCGGTTTCGGAAAAACAAAGGTTTTCTCCGAATCCCAGTCCGATACTGAAACAGGCACTCATGAATCCCGCAAGCAGGGCAACAACGATTCCTTTTGTGAAATTGAAGTCTTTCACTGCTTTTTTCTTTTCTTCTTCGCTCATGTTTGCAGACTTCATGCTGCCGGCAATTCCAATAATGGCAATACCTATCAACGTTATGACAACACCCACTATGACAGGCATTGTCAGATCACCGGTTTTGCCGGTAAAGACTGGCGTGAGTATGGTACCTAGTCCGGCACAAGTACCCAGAGCGATAGATTGTCCCAGGGCTACGCCCAAGTAACGCATGCTCAGTCCGAAAGTCAAACCGCCTACTCCCCATAAGATACCGAAGAACATAGACCACAGTGTGTCTGTAGGATGGCTGGTGTATATTTCTAATAGAGTATGTCCTTCGGGAATAGCCAGCAGAGCTCCCAAGAAGGGGAATACCAACCATGCAAATATTCCTTGTGTCAACCAGAAGCTTTCCCAGCTCCAGCTCTTTACCTTATTTATCGGTACATAAGAACTGGACTGGCAAAAGCTGCCTAATGCAATAATAGCCAAACCAATTATAATATTCATTGCAATTAGCGTTTAGAAGTAACTTCGGCTTCGTATTTCTCTACCTCGGCGATGAAGTCTTCACCTACTGCCACGTTGTTCTTCAGGCAGAACATGTCATATACGGCATTCCAAGGTAGATTCTTATCTTCTTCGAGCAATGCCAGGCGTTCAAACAGTTTTCCTTCGGCTTCGTATTTGCGTAGCATTTCGATCGGTTCAAGCAATGCTTGGAGCAAACATTTCTGTGTAGCACGCGATCCTACGACATAAGCTCCTATACGGTTTATGGAAGCATCGAAATAGTCGAGACCGATATGTACACGATTCAGCGCCTTGCAGCGAACGATCTCTTTGCAAAGGTCTAGTGTATCGTCGTTCATTATGGTTACGTGGTCCGAATCCCAGCGTACCGGACGGCTTACATGCAGCATGATTTCGGGTGTGAAAAGCAATAGACATGAGATCTTGTCGGCTATGCTTTCTGTCAGGTGGAAGTGGCCTGTGTCCAGGGTTACTATCTTCTGATGTTTCACTCCATATCCTAGGTAGTAATCGTAGCTCCCTACGGTATAGCTCTCTGCTCCGATGCCGAAAAGTTTCGCTTCGATACAGTCTTTCATGTTCTCGTACGGCTGTTCGAATATTTGGTTTAGCGAGTCGGTCAGTAGCTCTCTGTAATATAATCTATTTACTGTTTGGTCTTTACTCCCGTCGTGAATCCAAAGGTTCATGATACAAGGGTCACCTTGTGCTTTACCCATCTCTTCTGCAATGGCCCGGCAACGTTTGGTATGTTCTATCCAAAAGTCGCGTATCGTTTTGTCTGGGTTTGCGAGGGTGAGCATTCCACTTTTTGGATGCGAGAAAGAGGTTGAGTTAAAGTCGAGCTTCATGTTGTGTTCTTTGCCCCAATCCATCCAACTTTTAAAATGTTTGGGCTCTATTTGGTCTCTATCCACAAATGCTCCACCGAAATCGCCGTAAGTAGCATGTAGGTTCAGCCGATGAGTGCCTGGAATGAGCGAAGCTGCTTTCAGAATATCTGCACGCAGTTCTTCCATATTGCGTGATTTGCCGGGATAGTTGCCTGTGGCCTGAATACCTCCGCTCAGTTGTCCGTCGGGGTTTTCAAATCCTGTTACGTCGTCGGCTTGCCAGCAGTGCAATGACAGATGAATGTTTTCCAATGCTTCTATCGCTTTGTCGGTATCTATTCCGACTGTTGCATATCTTTCTTTGGCAATACGATATGCTTCTTTGACTAATACTTCTTTCATGGTTATTCGTTTTATTGTTTATTGTTTTATTTTTCTGGATAATAGGTCTCTACTTCGAATGCTTTGGCTACGATGCGGCGTATCTCCCAACGATCTTTGAGGAGTCCGGCTGCTTTGGCTTGCAACAAGGCGTTGCCTATAGCCGTTGCTTCGGAAGGACCTGCAACGACAGGCATACCGATCGCATTTGCGGTGAGTTGGTTCATGAATCGGTTTAGCGAACCGCCGCTTATGATGTGCAGTGTCTTTATTTCGAACGGAGCAAACTGCTGCAATGTTTGTAAGGTCTCTTTGTATTTGTTGGCCAAGCTGTGATAAATGCAACTGATGACTTGTGCATCGGTTTGCGGAACGGTTTGTTTCGTCTCGCGGCAGTAGCCCATGATGGCGCTTTGCATATCGTCCGGATTATCGAAACGAGAATCATTCGGATCGACAATGGAGCTGAAGTCTATTTCCTGTCGGGCCATTTCTTCGAGTTGGCTATACGAATAGTCTTTCCCTTCCTTACCCCATTTCTTGCGGCATTGCTCCAACAGCCACATGCCGGTAATGTTTTTCAGAAATCGGATGGTGCCTTCTATACCGCCTTCGTTTGTGAAATTGTATTGGGCTGAGGCTTCCGAAATAATGGGCTTTTCTGTTTCGATGCCCATCAGGCTCCATGTGCCGCTACTCAGGTATGCGAAGTTCGGGTTTGTTGCCGGTACTGCTACGATGGCCGATCCGGTATCGTGCCCCGCAACGGCTACTACCGGTATTTCTCCTATACCCGTTTCTTGTGCTATCTCTTTTCTTAATTTTCCTATCACCACTCCCGGCTGAATGGGTTCGCCTACCAATTCGTCGTTAATGCCGAGTTGCTTGAGCATCAGCCTGTCTACACGTTTCGTCTGAGGATTGAGAAGTTGTGAAGTCGACGCTTCGGTATATTCGCAGACTTTCTCTCCGGTGCACAAATACGAAAGCAGATCGGGCATGAAAAGTATTTCTTTGGCATGCCTATAGGGAGCGAAATCTTCGTTCTTGGCACTTAGCAATTGAAACAAAGAGTTGAAATTCATTATTTGTATGCCGGTGCGCTGGTATAGCTCTTCTCTTGGAATCGTTTGATAGACTTTCTCGGGAGCTCCATTGGTGTATGGGTCGCGATAGGCACGGGGTAGCCCGAGCAGTGTACCGTCTGCTGCCAGATAACCGAAGTCTACTCCCCACGTGTCAATGCCTATAGAATGAATTTCTATCTGCTGTTGATTGCACACGGTCAAGGCCTTCTTGAAGTGTTCGTATATACTGAATACATTCCAGTAATATTTGCCTTGTACTTCGAGAATGGCATTTGGAAATCTGTATATTTCGTGCATTTGGAAATCGTCTCCTTCCAGAGTACCGACCACAGCTCTGCCACTGGTCGCTCCTACGTCGAAGGCTAAAAAGTTGTATGTTTTCATGGCGTTTATTAATGTTTTCAACAAAAAGTTTTAATTTTGAGACAAAGGTATGTTATGAATCAGTATATTTGTTTTCAAATATGATAGAATAACTTTCAAAAATGATATTTGTATACTATGTTGAATGCTTCGAAAGACAAATTGTACTATCTCCGGTTGGGTAGGCGCGATGAAGAGTGGGGAATTATGGTCACGACGGTCGGATGCCAGACCATACAGCCTTATACCAATTACCCGCCTGCCGCTCATCCTCTAGGTTATAAGTTTCAGCCTGTTCAGGGTAGAGTGCTCAACGAATATCAGTTGGTCTATATCACCGAAGGCAGCGGATTTTTCTCCTCCCAATCGTGTCCTGTGCAAAGAGTTTCGGCCGGAACGATGATTCTTATTTTTCCCGGCGAATGGCATAGCTATTATCCCGACAAGCAGGTGGGCTGGAAAGAATATTGGGTGGGTTTTCGAGGTGTATATATCGACCAACGGGTGGAAAAGGGATTCTTCTGTAAAGAGAAACCGCTGCATAAGTTGAAGAGAAGTATTTCGGTTACGACACTATACGACGAGATTATTCAGTTGGCGACGACTGAGCGGATAGGTTGTCAGCAAATTATATCGAGCATCGTGTTGCATCTGTTGGGCAAGGTTTATTATGATGGCTTGAATGATGCGGTGAAAGATACCGATGCTATTTCCAAAATAGACGAAGCCCGGTTGTTGATGAAAGAGAGGGCCGAAAATCCTCCTTCGATACAAGAGGTGGCCTGTCAGATAGGAGTGGGCTACAGTTGGTTTCGCAAAACATTCAAAAGGTATATCGGTATTTCTCCTGCCCAATACCAGATGCAACTTCAATTATTGTGTGCCAAAGAGTTGCTTACAACTACCGATAAAAACATTGCTGAAATAGCATATCAATTGAATTTCGAAAGCGGTGGACAGTTTTCTACTTTCTTCAAAAAGAAAGAAGGCATTACTCCTTCCGAGTTTCGGGAGCGGATGCATTGATCTTTCTCTCTCAACAGAAGAAGAGCGATACGCCTATCACACTGATAAAAGCCCCAAGTGCCTCTATCATGGTTACTTGCTGTTTGAAAATAAACTTGGCGGGTAGTAATATGATAATAGGAGTGAGCGCCATGATGGTCGAAGCAATACCGGTCGATGTGTATTGTACAGCCATAAGCGAGAGACTTACTCCGATAAACGGACCGAAGAACGTCATGCCCAATGCATTCCACATTCCTTTTTTGTCTCTCATGGCGCTAGGTACCAATTTGTATTCTTTGCGGAACCGCAAGATGATGGCAAAACCGATGAGGCCGGCTATGGCGCGGATGAATGTGGCCGAAAAAGGCAATGCATCAATACAGCCGGTTGCTGTCGACGGAATGACCGCTCTATAATGATTGAGCCCTATTTTGCTGAGAACGAGTCCGCCTCCTTGTCCTATCCCTGCACCGATACCGTAAAGAATGCCTTTGAGTGGTAGCTTGAAAGACAGTTTGTGATGCTCTCCCCTGTTCATGATAGAAAGCCCTATACCGAACAAGGTTATCAGCATGTCCAGCAGACTCTGAATGGACATCTTTTCTCCCAAAAAGAAGAATCCCAGAATGGCCGCAGTAGGTGGAGCCAGCGTCATGAACAGTTGTCCGAATCGGGAACCGATTACAACATACGCGTTGAAGAGGCATGTGTCACCGAAAATATATCCTACGACACCCGACAACAATAACCACAGCCATGTGCTGCTGTCGGCATAATTCGGCCACAGATGCCCCGTGAAGCAGTATATCGTTACGGCCAGCATGAGAAGAGATAAAATCATTCTCACCACATTGAGTATGATAGGGGTAAGGCGTTTGCTTGCCACTTCGGCAAAGACAGCCGTTATAGTCCACGAGAAAGCAACTACAAGCGAAATAGATTCTCCTAAATAATGCATATCGGTCTTTTTGTGAGTGCCGGATAATTAATGATGGCGAGATTTTCTTTTTTCTCAATATCCGGTTTCGTGGTGCAAATATACATATTTATAAACGGGTGGCAAAAAATGGTAAGCGAAATGAACTATGACTTTAATGTGCCCTTTCTTGTTTTGAAAGAAGAATAGGCGTAGACCAGATAGGGCACCATTAACTCCTAAGTTGTCTCGGAGGCATTCAAACCCATTTTAGTGTTTCCACCCTCCATCTAATGCAGTGGCAAACTTTATTTTAAATAAACTTGATGATTGATTTGATACAGGGATATAGTTCGACTATTAAAGAAGTTTACTTTTATAAAAGTTTCAAGAATATTTTTATGCTGTTGCGGTAACATCTGTTAGTTACTGCGGTATCTCGAAGTCGTTCTTCAGAACGTATTTCAATATGAATATAGAGTGCGATACTAATACTATTTTAACCACTTTGAAGCGGCATCTCTTGATTGATATGTTTCCTACTCTTTAACAACGAAGATTATATCTGCAAAACTCTTATAATTGTTCTTTTTGAATGTAAAGTTGACTTCTTTTAGAGAGCTTTCGTTAAAATTATCTAGATAGTCATTAACCTTTGGCTCTATTAATGAAAAGGCTCGCTTCATTTTCCATGATTGATTCATATCTGTGGTATTAACAAGAATAACGAACAATCTGTTTTCGGCTCCAAATCTCATTTCACCCTGATTAGCATAGAGCCAGGTCATAAGTTCCATAGTATTTGTTTGTGCATCGTTTACTACTTCTTTACGCTTAGCTTTTAGTATGTCAAGAATATCTGTATGCCCTTGTTCTGATAATTTTTCAAAGAGGGCATACATTTGTTGTGATTCTGTAAGGGATTTGTCTACAGTAATGTCTACCTCTTTTGCTTCTTGCTTTAGCCAAGAAAGTTCTTTTTTACCAAGTTTAATTTTCAGCTTTTCATTCATGTATTGGTTGGGGAAGTATGTAACTTTTAAATCTACAGGATTATTGTTCACAAAGAAATCTACACTCTTAATTTCTCCGACAGCAGAGATAACCTTCTGGTGACGTTTGAATAGTGATTCTATAAGGTATGAAGTCCAATTATTATACCAACTTGTTTGTACATAGTTCCATGCATTTCCTGCAATTTCTGTTTGTTTGTTTAATAGTTCGTCAAAGTTGCTGATTACTTTTACGTATCTGCTTACTAGGTGTTTGTCGAGAGAGTTATTTTGGTCTCCGCCCCATGCGTAATACTGTACTTTATATAAATCTTCCTTCAGTTTGGCTTCGTCAATCCCCATGGCATCATACCAATTGTGATTTTTTACTTGTAAAAAGTTGTCAAGTATTTGCATGGCATTAGTATTAGCTTCAAGGAGTTCAAATAGCTCTACATTTTGATCTGAAATTTTAGTAGAAGTTAATGTTAGATTATTTTCTTCTAAAAACTGTTCAATCTGTTTTCCACGGCATATGGCACGCACTTTAAGCCAAAGCAATCCATTCTCATTGTGGTTAAACGCATATAAATTTTGAGCTCTAAATTCTTTATCTCATTTGTTGAAATTTGTCATTCTGTTTATGGTTTATTTATTGTACAAACTAAAAGTATTTCACTGCTTCCTGCGACACTCCCTTTACCACCCCGACCAGCGTTGTAAACTTTCCTTTCTACTCTAACATTACGATATGGTTCTATTATGTTGATCATAGTGTTTATATCTGGATAACTGCGGTCATTATAACTTACAAGCCATATAGGAATATGTTGTGCGCGTTCAAACATCAATTGAAGATTGTTGATTGCTTCACTATTCTTGTCGAATCCACTGAAACGTTTTGGCTCATATCGATTTGTACCATTGATAAATTTTTTATCTTTCCAATACTCTACAAAAGTTTCTAGTAAATGATAGAATGACTGATAATCAGCATGACTATTACAGTATGGTGGGTCAAAGTATGCTAAATCAATACCTTCTAATCTAGGAAGTAAGTCAAGAATGTTTTCATTATAACTTTGGTTTTTTTTTTTATTATCAAAAACTGCGGCATTGTATTCTGGGAGTAAATCCATGAATAATTCTTTTAATGGACGTGCCAAACTACGGTTACGCTTAATGCGAACAGGATCTGCTGCATATATAAGTGCTTGCTTATGAGCGAAATGACCCATTGTTACTTTGCGGGTCATACTACGGCACATAACAGTTAACGCTAAAGCTTTCTTATAGGTATTATCAAGACGATGCACGTTACTTCGAAAACTATCTGCAAAAGCTGCTTCTTCATGTGTGAAAAATAGATCTGTAAAAAGTTTTTCCATAAGATTATACTCTTCAGAATCACTGTTTTCGGAGTAAAGTATCTTCAAATCTTTTTTGTCAAGTGTAATTCCTGGGTTTTCTATTAATGCTTTCCCTATCTGGTTATTAAAATCTAAAAAATCATTGGTTATAGTCTTTTTGCCCAATTGCTTGAAAAGGTATGCTATGGATTGAGAGCCACCGAAAGCGTCAAGTGCTACTTCTGTGTTTTCGGGAATGAATTGTGCTATCCAACCTCGATGTATATATTTTGCCCCTAAATATTGAGGCTCTGGGAAATTATAACTTAAATAGTCCTCTTCTGAAAATAAACTTCTCATTACAAATCTTGTTGTTTTTTAATGTTGTTTTTGATATTTTCCAATGTGTATTTTGTTTTATTCCAAGAATGGTTTGCTCATAGTAAATAAATAAGTTTTTAGTGTCCTTAAATTTTCTAATTTGAATTTCATTGTAATTTAGTAACAGTGATAATTAAAGGCTATTATTTTGCGCGCACTAATTCTGTTTAATTGACCTCCAGAAGTTTTGATATTTTAATTAGAATTTCTAATTTTAGTTGTGAGGCGTTTGTGCAACACTTTGAAACTGCAACTGGATATTTTTCTAATTGCTCTCCAACCCATTTACTAGTTCTTTTTTTCGTTACTAGCATGACTTTAATCCTATTAATATCTTTATTTTCCATTGTAGGTGAATATAAATGTTGTACAAAATTACAGTAAAAAAAGCTAATATCATTGCTTTCTTACAAAGAAATAGAGAAATTGCAATTTTATTGAACTTTTTCAATTTAATTGGCTAAATTTTGGTTTCAGTATATAATTTGATTCAATTAAATATTGAATATCTAAACTAACTGATAGCCTGTGTATATCAATAAAAGAAATATTTCAGAGTTTATATCAAACTTAGCAATTTGATAAGTGAAATACTACATTTTCTATCATTTAGGTATCATAATGAGGAACGATTGCCCCACTGGAGCTTTTTTATTTGTCTTCCTCAAAAACATCCGCATGTCGTCTATGAAACTATCTTATCGTGCACTGTAAACTTCTTTGCACTGTTGTGAAAACACCTGTTAGTTGCTGCGGTGACATAAGTCGTTTGCGACTCACGCCCGTGAGTCGCAAGTGTCCTATGTTAGTTTTTTCGGTGACGTCCTTAAGTTTTTCAGAAAACGTATGGACGTTACCGATTTTAGGTACATGTGTGGTTTTTAGAGAGATTTGAAGAACTGAAAATATATAACAAATCGATTTGGTTCAATATTCCTAAGAAAACAATCTTTCAAACCTTTGTCACTTCGGTATGGCACCATTACGCATTATCACACAGTATGTTAATGATGTACCGTATACAACGCCAGCGAAAAGAGGTCTCAAAATCGACTCTGTAGCATATTGTAGAAACGTTATTTCCGGTAGGGGTCTATTTAGACTCGTTCTAAATGTGCCTATACGGATAGCTGAAGAGCCGATTTATGCATATACGATGTGTTCCAATTATTTTGAGAATTTTTTCGCTTCAGATAAAATGTTTTACAGATATTCTTGTGGATCCGATCTTTTTTAAAGCCCCTTTCGTACTTCTTCGAACGTTATTATTGTTGTTCGACGCTCATGCATATCGCATAGTTTCCTGTCTTATGTATTTTGCGTGGTGCATACCCCATTGACATTATATTGCGCTGGTTGGTAGATGGTTACCTCAAAGTCGTTTTTCAGAACGCATTTCGAGATGAACATTGATAGCGAAACTGATACTATTTTAACCATACCGAAGTGGTACTTGTTGATTGATAGAATCGACACTGTGTTTCCAAAAAATGATAACGACGAACTCAAAAATTCATAAGGGAGAAAATAAAAGTTTCTAATTAGAAACTTTTATTTTCTCCCTTATGAATTTCTCGCTGTCTATCAACGTGTTGCGCATGCAGTCTTGATGCTTCGCCCTGATCGGGCTTACATTTGGACACTGAGTGGAATACGGAAAAAGTGCTCTACAAGAGCATGTAGCTCATGTTAGGATAAGAAAGTATCAGAATTTCGGCGGATGTTCACCTCACAAAACGTTCTGAAAAATGGATTGCACACAACGTGCTGTCCCTTAGCTCGTTTCGATGTCAATGGGGTGAGCACTCTGAAAATTGAAATGTTGAGATGTGACACTGTCGATAGTTTATCTATATGCCTCTCCAGCTATATATGTATCAAAGAACTCTTGAAATTTGCATATTTTGTTATCGTTAATAACAATGTAATGGACAAAATCTGATTCGTATGTTTTACCTGTGGGTTTGGCAAGGCATTTCATGTGACCAATAACGGCAACGGATTTGTTGTTTGTTAAAAAGCTGATGGGCTCTAATATTAAAATATTTTCGGCATCTTTACCTATATGTAGCCATTCTAAAAATCCGGCATGCCCTTTGTGTATTCCCGATGGCGGATTGTATGGATTTTCGGGCTCACTCCATTCTACATCATTACTTAGCATTGCTAAGATGGCAGGTATAATATTTCCTATTTCAAACGCTATTTCTTTACGGCTTGCAGAGTGATGTTTGCGCAGATAATCTATTATTGCAGACTGTATTTCGGATAGAGTCTGGGTAGTTGTCTGGGTAGTTGTCTGGGTAGTCACTTTGGGCGTATTTATCATTATTTCCTCTTCATTAGAAAATACATTCACACAAAATACGGTAAGCTTAGATACATAGAACTCTGCTTCCTTGTTACCATTATCTCTTAGCATATCCTGCACTCGTTTTACTCCTTGATTGAACATGTTGACATACTTCATTTTATTCTAAATGAACACGGGCTTTTGGTAGGTATTGTATTAATTAGTTTAATGGTAATTATACCATATCCTTAAAGAATCCGAATTCTTCATCAATTAGAACTCTTCTGTCTAATCCAAGATTTCTTTTCTCGCAGGATGTCTCCGAAACTAGACAGCAGGAGAAGCAAGCTGCTAGGTTTAATTGGTCTTCATTCTCCCAACACAAAGGATCTGAGGAGCATTCTTTTGCATTATTTAGAGCAGATTTAATGATCTTCGACAACAGCCTTTCTTGGCCCTGCCATACTAATCCACCCATACTTCCTTCTGCCCCATCTGTTGTAAAAATTAGCACGGCACACATCCTATCAGAATAGTATAATCTTTCCTGTAAGCTTGCTGTTGGATAACCACAGCTAAATTCTAGTTGTTTAAGAATCAAATGTGAAAATGTATGTAGTAAATAAAAGGCAGGAGCACCATATTGTTGTATTTCTTCTTTTAGCGCTTTCCCGATTTCTCCCGCTGGTTGATCATATCGTTTATCAAATTTTTTTTTGTATTTCTCAGACCAATGTTTTACAGAGTTTATGTCGAATTCAAAAAATAAACCTTCTCCGAAGCTTTGGTTTGCTGGTAAAGAATAAACTTTTTCAACAGGCTCATTATAAACCTTTTGCCCATGTTCTCTTACCACTTCTCCATTTATACGTAACGGAACTGGCATGGACACTCTGCTAAATCCTAGTTGTGTCAGAGTCATCGCCAGAGTGTTTATTTGTTGGATTTTTCTAAAATAGCCTTTTAATTCTTCTGGTAACTTTACATTTATAAATTCAAGATTTGATGTATTAGGGTCAGAAGCATTTCTTTTCGTAAATACTTGATATTCATCAAACCTATATTGCTCCTGTAGATCATTTGGCTTAATCTTGGTTTTTAAAAAATGAGATTTAATTGTGTCAGCTTGTTCTTTAGTTATTTCAATATCAAAGTCATCTGCTTTATCGATAAGATCCAATTGCTCCATATAAGACTCCTTAGTCAACCTTGAATTTCTTTCTATGGCTTTAGGGTACCATTTTGTATTTAGTTGATCTAATACTTGTTGCAATTTACTGGGAAGAATCTTATCGTTGAGGTAAACCGGAGGTATATACAGACTACTGAAAGAATCCGCATAATACACACAATTACTAGTCACGAGGGTCATCTGCATCACTCCATCTCTTTTGCTAATTTTGTCTTTACATAGAGTTTCTGATTTAGTTCCGATCCCATTCCATGGGGTATCACCCTTACAAAATGGATGAATGTTCATAATACCTTCCAATCCATATATTTTGCTACACTTCTTGCATTTCAATGTACCCCAACTTTCGGCGTTGTTTCTGTTTTCAATCCATTGCAGTTCATGTTTGCCACCTTTTTCACAGTTTTGACAAGGGTAATCAAACAATTCAAAGCCATCTGGATTTTTTAAATCTTCTTTCTTACCATCAATACCAGCACAGAATAGTTGATACCAAGGAATATCTGCAATATGCCCATTTTTACAAATAAGTGATATCGGTATTTGTACTAAAGTCTCAAATATATCTTTAATCTGATTATTATCCTTAAAGGTTCTGTAGGTATATGAATATGGATCTCTTGGTGGTGCGAAATATTTAAGGTCTCCCCCATCACAGTTTTTTTCTTTCCAAATAGTGCGCCATTCTTCTATTGGTTTGAACAACTTTTCTTTTTTGCTATAAAACCATCTCGGAAAATGTATTGCTGGTATAATAAAATGATCTGACTTAAGTTCATGGCCTGTAGATTCCTTGCATCTTTTATATAAAGGGTGGGCTTTTTCTTTGGGATAGTTCCAACTGTCCAGAGATAGATGAGGTACATCCACCAAATACTTCAAATGAATAATTCCTTGGTCTTCTTTCAAAAATTCAACAAATCTTGGGTCATTAATAATATCAACTCCTGCACTTTTCGCAATCTCTTCAGGGTCTTTCTCTCCGAAATTCTCAAATAATTTATTGACATCTCTAACAAAGCCCCAAAATGAAACAGACTTTGGCATAATGAAGAATCCTGCTTTTGTCGTAATAATTGAACCGACACCAGCGCTCGAAGAAAGAACTTTAAACTTTCCTATTCCTTGATTGTATTGTATATCCTTATGTATTTCCATCTCAACTATCTTTTACATTTAATACTGACTCAGATTCAACTGTTCTTAATGACATTGGAACAGACCACATATTTTTGGCATCATTATTTTCATAAGCATCTTGTGCCAAAAAAAGGTCTTTATACTTCGTATTGGTTCGATGGCTATTGTTAATAAAATCAGACCCAGAATATCTGAGCGTATAATTATCAGTTGTCTGATCATCAACCATTTTTTTCCAGTAATATAAAGCGTCTTGTATGAATTTCTCTATATATTCTTCTAGCTCTGATGTAAGTAATTCCCTCAATTCAGGCGAAAGTTGTTGGTTCCTATGCAATCTGTTTTTGAAATATTTGCTTAGCTCTAAGATTATTCTCTCCTTTAAATTTTCTGTTAACGAAGCAGCACTTACTACATCAGATAGTTCTTGGTAATGATGGCGGATCATTGTGGCTAAATACAATGGTAAATACTTGCTCACCGATTTTTTAGAGAAAGGTGTAATAGAGATAGGCTCTACATAATAATACAACTTTTCATGGAACTCTTTGAACCGTTCAAAGTGAGAAAGATCTCGTGCTCTAAAAGGATTATGCAGAGTAACAACGAGCCCTTGTTTATTTCTAGCCACACGACTGCTTGCCTGAATATATTCTGCAATATTTCGAGGCATAGAATTCATCACTATGGTGTTGAACCTTTCAATATCTAATCCTACCGAGATCATGTTTGTTGCCAATATTATATCTGGAGGAGTTATTCCTTGCACCCATAAGCCATGTTCATCCTGATGAGGTAATCGGTCTAATGCCCGCCAATGCTTACTTACTCCCTCTAATTCTTTAACCACCTCGGCACCAGACAGACGACCTGTTAACTCCGATTTTTTAAATGAAGAATCATATCCATATAAACATTCCAATTTGTCACTGTATCTGAGCACACGTTTAAAAAGCCGACGCGTGTATTTAGTAAATTCTGTATAGAACTGTGCATCAGCTTTTCCTACCTCTTTTAGACTGTTAAAATAGTCAATAACTGAATGATAAAAATCCATTGTATTCTCAACATTCTTATCCCCCAATTGATCAATATGTTGATGTTCAAATATTGCTCTATGAACAAACATTGTAGCAATAAGACGCATTTGAGTTGTCATTTGAGTTCTACCTGTTGGAAGTATTCCAATATACTTTCTTTTCGAAACGAATCTCTCTACTCCATTAATTTTTTCACGCTGATAGAACGAAAAGAATGAATCATCATAACTGATTCCTGGCTTTGGAAATATGTTAACAGCTCTATCATACAATGCTCTGATTTGCAAATTCGTGTTTCGTGTTGTAGCAGTAGAAGATATAATCTTGGGCCTTATAACTAAATTTTCGTTTGATCTATATGTACACAACTGATCAATTGCACATTCAAACAAACTTACAGCTGAGCCCAAAGGTCCTAAAAGTAGGTGAAGCTCATCTTGAATAATAAGAGAAGGAGGTAAATTATTAAGTTTCCCTCTACCAAATAACCTCCGTGAGTCTTGTTGTGGAGATTCTGTTGAAACTTTATGCCCTAATGCTGCAAACTTATCTACTGTTCCGAATAGTAGTGTCGGTGGTGTTTTATATATATACTCATCGCATAATTTTACTGGTAACTCATCAGAAAATGTACAATTGATATTATCACATCGGAATTTAATTATGGGAGAATTCTGGGTGCCTACATTATAGCAAGATAACGGTTTCTCACAGCATGGACATCTGTCCAATGGAACTTTTGATTCTTTTCTTCGACCATTCTCAATTGTTTTCCATTTTAAACATTCTTCCCATAAATTCTTTGCATTATTTGGCAATGAATCTTCTCCAACATAAAGTCCTATTGAAATTTCTTCCTTACCAAGGTTATACTTTCCCCATCTTCTAAGTTGTTCGAGAGCAAGAATTAGTCGCATCGCACGTTGGAATTGCTGCGTTGCCAGCAGGCGAAGGGTATAACGCATGATCGCAGTTGTTCCATCGCCATATTCTTCGTTGCGTCTTCTATTAATGATAGTAAGCGCAATTATACCAAGATATGCTTCTGTTTTACCACCCCCAGTAGGGAACCAGACTAAGTCAACCAAATCGTTACGTTTTGTCCATTGAGGATCATCAGAACGTTGGAAAATGCCATCAAGATTGAGCAGGATGAAAGCAAGCTGGAATGGTCTCCATGTTGCATGAAATTTTCCAAATAAGAAATCATCAGCGTCATACTTATAGAAATCAATAGTCGTCTGTTTATCAGTGGTTCTTTTAGTATGCCACAACTGAATAAACATTGCGGAATTCATAAGTCGGAACGATAATATATTATTATCATTTCCATCAAGGAGCAATTCAATATTTGAACGCATCCTATCGTAGTCATTTTTGCATTGTGCAAGATTATCCACACCTATTTTGGAATTTTGGTTATTATCAATTAGTAGTTGTTGATTTGAAATCCATTTTCCATAAATATCCACAAAAGAATACAGTTGTGAAATGATACTTTTACTGTCAGTATCAGAAAATATAGAAAGCCACTTAAATTCCAATGCTCTTGTGCTTTCAAGCAATGGTTTTGGAACATATTTTCCGTGGTCTTCTATATAAAGGTTCTTGTCTCTTGGAATTGGTTCAACAGCTGGTATTTCAAAAGAAGGAATAAATTCAGATTTAACCCATTTCTCAGAGTCAATTACTTTCCAATCCACAGAGCAGAGATGCCCAATACCATAATCCTTAATATTTCGATAAAGATAATTTAATTGTTCTATATCGTTTTTCAGCATGTCGTCATTATGATGTATCTGATAAGGGCAAAGAAGTTCGCTCTCTATCCTTACTTCTACTCCAAAGAAGCATCTTTCATTAACCTTTTCAGTTACAATTGAGAAATAATGCTGCAAATCCTCTTCGAATGGTGTTGAAGTATTCTCTAGCATAACCTTAAGGTATCTCCTATTATCAGAATCACCTTTAGCAGATTTTGTAAGTTGAAGCCATACTGACAAATTCAAGTTGTACGACTTTGTATCCAATAGGCACATATTGAATTCTTTTATCTCTCGTGGAGAATATATTATCTTATTACCTTTTGCATTGAAATCTACCCCTGACAAATCGATTTTTTTTGAAAAGGTATGCGAACGCCAGAAGCCAAAAGATTTAGAGTTACAGATATTCATTGTGTCTTCCAAATATGACAAATAGGTCTCACATTTCTCTAATTCATCAATACGGGAATCAATAATCTTTCTTTCTTCTTCTGACAAATATTTATCTTTAAAGAATTTTAGTTTTCGCCAAAGTCTTTCCTTGTATGACTTGAGATATCTATAGTTGTCACCAATTGCCAGATATTCCGAATCCTGCGTTCCGTCATTATTCTTTGCGATTGATCCACAATGTTTTTTATTAATCAAAAGTAGCAAATCTTTGATATTCCCAATATTGTCATTTGGAATATCTTCAACCAATTTCACACCATCCTGTGCAAGAGCGAAATATGATGAAAGTTTGCTTTTGTTTGCTTCAAAAAACTGAGAAAAACCTATAAAATCATCAATTTTAATGACAATATTAGAAAACTGTCCTTTAGAAATTTTAGTATAGTATCTTCCTGATAATATAATATTTACATCCGAAGATAAGATGCTTTCATTTTGTTTGTTCAAACAGCACGACACTCCTATTGTTGTAGGAAATCTTTGACTTATAGAATATAAATCCTCCTCGTCGGAGTCCAAACGAGCTCTTTCTTCTTCGAATTCTTCGCTGTTATTATCATCCTGAGCTATCTGATATTCCGAACTGTTACTAAGGTTCGTTTCCTGATCAGTTTCGGGTAAAGATACAAAAGTTGCCTCATCATTGTTACTTTTTTGTTTGCGCTGAGGGAAAAGTACTGCTGTACTATACACAGAGCCTGGAGTTGTGTTTAAAACCTCCTCGTTTTGACCTATATCATTAGGCTCTTCTATTGTACAATAGAAATGATTCCCACAAGCTCCAGGACCTTCCATCTGCTCACGGATAAAACGTTCTAGTGAATCTCTCTTTTCTCTAATCATATTTTATACTTTTTACTTTCCTTAGTTTGATATCAAGAAGATCTATCAAGGTTTTGATTTCCTGTGTTGTTTTTATCTCAAGCAATGTAATAATCTCTGAATGTTCATCAAACAGCTCGCAAAAATCAGATTCTCTCAATACGGGAGAGGTCAAAATCGACTGCAGGAATGATTCTATTTGACTGTTCAGACTTCTAGTATTATTGTTCTTCATAAGTTTCTTTGTCAGTACGACTCTATGGTATGGAGATCCTAATGAAAATCCTAAATAGGTCAACAGATCATTTTGACATTTTCTGCTACGAGGCAATATTATGGGATAATTAAAGTCTGTCCATCTTTCAAAGCCATGAAGTGAAATCTCTTTCACATTTGGAAATATCTCATTATATACAGTTTTGATACCTTTTTCATCCTCAGCTCTTTTCAGTAAGTATTTCCATAATTCTATTTGAGAATTTATTTGATCTTCAGTTAAGCCATACGTAGGATCTTTTCGTATATATTCTTCTGATTTTAGATTATTTGTTGTTTTTCTAATCAAAGAGTCTCTTACCTGATTCACAATATCATCTAGTAGTTGTATTTTTAATTCATCTTCTGAAGGAAGCTCTTTAATGCTTGCAATACAATAGCGCTGGTTGTTCAAATACAAAGCTCTTGCACTGGAGAAACATTTTGTCTTCCCATTCTCATAAATAATTGTACACTTCTCAGGCATATAATCCCTTGCATCTGATTCTGCTTCAACAATATCATCATATATTCCTGGAAGAGTCGGACGTTGGAAGTTACCCTTACTCCATCCTAAACGTTCTTTCCTAAAATCAGAATACATCAATCCGTTGAAGTTCCTTTCATAGAAATGCATATTCCATTCAAAATATGTATTATGTGTTAGCCTATTGACGATTGTTATTCCTTTTTGATATTTTAGTATCGGCATTGGGTCAAAGGAGTTTGGGTATGATTTATATCTGGAATCAGTATAACGATATCCCAACATGATGATTAACGAAGCATTTATACCAGATTTTAGATCTTCAAAATTCTTAAATTGGATAGAACGTCCTTCTTGCGCAAAGCACTCCTGCAAAGCATGTTTGTATCGTATTGCAATCCATTTTGGTAGAATGAATGCGATTGACTGACAGTCGCCTATCAGTCTGTTAATCTTCGGAATTATTTCATTTGTCCATAATTGTTTATAGAAATTCAAGAATGGCTTTAGGATACTGATTTCATCAATGCCTATTTCTTCTTTGCAATCTTTCAAAAATTGATTCTGAGTGTCTTCTGTAATACATAATGATAGTAAATCTTTAATCTTATAATTATGTGGTAATTCATCAAGAAAAGTATCTATATCTGATGTGAATACGTCTCTTTCAGATGAGTCGATTAAATAGCGTTGATTAGGATTCGATTCATAGAACATCTGACAGATTTCGTCGTAAGTAAAGGTTATAAAACCATCATAATCGTCAAAGTGATTAATTTCTCTAACTAACAAATTTGAGGATAATATATTTTTAATATTGTCTATTGTATGATACAAACGGTATGGTTGTTCACTGATATAGAAAACGATACAATTTCTAATACCAACTCCATATTGGTTAAGTCGGATAAGCTGTTCTTTGTTATAGGAGCATGTTAATCGGCCTCTATTTTGTGAATGAAACACTATGATATTTTTTATATCAGGGATATCATCTCTATTATTTCTAATTTTAGTTTCGATATCGATTGCGCTTTTGTTAGTTGTCAATAAAATATTGCTTTCATGACTATGAGAGTCATAATTTTCATACATCTGGTACAGCCAAGGATTCTTATCCTGCTTTCTTGTTACGACATCCTTATCTTTAACCACAAAAAGCGTTTTACTGTGATTTTCGTTGGAAGGCACTTTGCCATTAAATAACTTACAAACTTTTTTATAGAATGTCTTTTCATCATGCAATTGTCTATGAATTTTTTTGGTCGCATTCATTGGTAGGAAGATAGGTTCAACAGCTTTTAATTTGGCTTTATCCACAAATATATTATTGGTTGTCAATGCCATTTTATGAATAAAAAATCTTACAAGTAATTCTCTAGCCCATTCTGGGCAAGTAGGTACATATATAATGTGATAGCTAATATCGTTAGATATTGTGCTGTTGAAGCAATAATCTGCCACATTATTCATTGTGCAGAGAAAACGCCTCCCATTTTTTACCTGTGAATGTTGCATTAACTCACAGATTGACGGGAAAAATTCCGCTTCATCGTTTATAACTTTATTGAATCTATTTATTGTATCCATAAGTTTTTCATTTAGGATAAGAAATTGAAGATCCATTCCTGATAAGATACAGCTGAAATGCACTAATATTCCTTCTTTCATTCACGATAGGAATTACATATCTACTCTCTAGTCTTTTATGTGGAAATATCTGATTAAATGAAAGTTCATTCATTTCCATACATGTGTTTGTAGAGGACATCTCCTTAGTGTCGTCAATCGTATTTATTCTATCATCCTGAGTAATGATAGCGTCCAGATTGTTCTTTTTATTATAATCTGTATGGGTAATTATTGGCATACTTCTAGTCTTTTATGGCGTTCCATAACGCTTCGTTTTTCAATTCCGACATTTTATAATTAAACATTTCGAGTAATTCTCCTTTTCGTTCGCTGAATTTCTCTAAGGTGTGCATAACTGTCTGAAGTGGTAAACACATCTTGACTTTATCGTAATAGCCGACATTGTAGTCGGTCATAAACTCCTCATAGGTTTTTATTGCAGGCCTATTTGTAACCTTTAAGGTGTGTTCCTCCCAATAAGATTGATTTCTATATATAAACTCCCAAAAGGACATTTTCTTGTAAAATTGTTGTTGATTACACCAACGAGCTATTTGTACATACAAATTAGAGATTTCGTATTTGTGATAATCTTCATGCCGCATTACGTAACCAACGCATCCATAGGACATCAGAATCTTTATTCGTTGAAAAATTTCCCAAATATCTTGGTAGAATTTTTGATGACTATTTTTTGTTAGTTTGAAACCACAGAATAAATAAAACTTGGTACCCTTTTTCGGGTTATAGTGTTTCCATATTTTTAGGGCTTTCTCTATAAGTTCTCGGTCATGCCAGTTGTCAAAAGCAAAGATGAAATCTCCATGGTAGCGAGAGCGTGATAGCATCTCTGCCATTTCTTCTCCATGTGGGCTTTGTGCCAATATTCGTTCATCAAGACCTTGCCTAAATTGAAAAGACCGCTTGGTATCAATAAGTTCCTGTAGAAATGGTCTCCATATAGATGGTTCAGATGCGAGAAAATTGTCATCCCAAAGATATATGAAAGGACGAACTAGACGTCCTTTTTCATTTAGTTCCTTGTCAAGAAACCATTCAAGTTTGGAATAACGGGTTATACGGCTTTCTAGCTTGTTTATACAGAAAGTACAATGACGAATACATCCTCTCGTGAGGAAACCAATACTGAATTTCTGATAATCCTTGTACTTCTCTCGTTTAAATCCTTTAGAAACTTGTTGTTCAACAAATGCGTCGTATAAATGGTAATATGGCATCTGACGAGCCATATCTATTCCATGCTTTCGAATCCCTCCACGATAATTCTTCAATGAATTCAGATATGGATCATTTTCAAGTTTGTGCATATCTTCACAGCGGAGTTTAGAAAACTCCTGCACATTGTTTTGGTTGGCATAGAATCCTGTTCCTCCTTTATGGAATTTTTCTTCATCTGGGGTCCCTTTTGCTTTTTCATAGAACTCTGGTTGATGAGTAAAGGTAAATACCTTTGACATGAATATCTCTTCATAGCGAGAAGTATCTGCTTTCTGGTCAAGAATCAGCTCAAATAGAATATGATTATCAAACAGGAATCCCGCAATTTTCAGTAGTGCAAGATTAGGATGGCGCGTCCCATTATCAAGTAGGTCTGCATCAACCAATCCTATACATTTGTATGTTGGTGGAACTCTTAGTGCTTTCATCTTTTTTCACTAAAGATAAATTTGGGAAGGCGGAATAAAAAACACTTATCATCTGTAAGGAAAAGATGATTATTATTGTTTGACCATGTAGCCAATTTATTATAATCAATATTTTTATCTTCTTGGTTGCATATAACCTTTAATCCACAATAACTTGTGTTTTTTTTTATTTCCTTTAGCCATTTATCATTTTGAGGGGTTTCAATAATGCCATCACACTTGCTAATTGAATAGGCACAATATTGAGGTTTTAAGTGAAGCAGAAAATATTGTCTTGTAATATTGCACATAACTTTAAATTCTTACTAATTCAGTATAATTGACTTCCAAGAGTTCTGTTATTTTAATGAGAATTCCCAACGTCGGTTGTGACGATTTTGTACACCACTTTGAAGCTTTGGCAGGATCTTTGCCTAATAGCTCCGCAAGCCACTTTATGGTTTTCTTTTTTTCTATCAGCATAATTTTTATCCTATTCCGGTTTGTATTTTTCATTGTAGATAAATGTAGATATTATTACAAACATACAGAAAAGATTTGTTAATATCATTGTTTTTTGACAAAATCAATAAAGAAAATGTACTTTTTATTGAAAATTTTCAATTTAATTGGCTAAATTAATTGGTGTCAATATATAATTTGGTTAAATTAAATATTGAGTTATCTAAGTTAAGTGATAGCCTGTGTATATCAATAAAAAAGAAATGTATCAGAGTTTAGATCAAACTTAGCAATTATATAAATGTAAGTCGTGTTATGATTTAAAAGAATTTTTCTGATTATTTATACCTCAAGATATCCAATTTAAAAAATCCCTGTATTTTCTTTGTTATATAATAGACTTGATATCTTAATATAAAGTATTAGCTATAGTATTTAAATTGTAATGTGTAAAATAGATCGGTCGAAAAACTCAAACAAAAGGGCTTATATAAGCGTGTATTTATTTAATGAATCTAAAGGATTGTGTTTGAAATACACATAAGCTCTCTCTCCTTTTTTGTGTTCAGACTTTTTGTATTTTCGTTTTTTTCGGATTATCTTTGTGATGTATAGAATATAGTAATAGAATGATATATCACCGTTTTCATATTTCTGCGTTGCTGTTGCTTGTGGCTCTCGTTTTGAGTGCAACCTCTATGGTTGCTCAAGAGACGAAGGATACCATAAGTATTATTTCTTTTAATGATTTTCATGGAAAATTTGTTCCCGACAACGGTGTGCCGGGTGCAGCCTGTCTGGTGGGTACGGTAAAAAAAGTACAGCATACTCGTCCCAATCCGATAGTGGTTTGTGGTGGCGATAATTTTAGCGGTGATATTTTCTCCAAGTATACGCGTGCCGACTTATTGAAGCAGATGTTTTCGGCAATGAAGGTTGAAGTGTCTGCCGTAGGCAACCATGAATTTGACTGGGGACTGCCTTTCTTGAAAGATACGATGGCGGTGACCGTACCACTTATCGGGGCGAATATTGTAGACGATTCTCTATCGAAAGATCATCCTTGGCTTGCGCCTTACTACATTGTAGAGCGCACATTGCGCGACGGACGTGTTTTTCGCATCGCTTTTATCGGTCTGACGACTACCACTACACCGCTCAAAAGTAAAGCGTCTAATATGCGTGGTCTTCATTTTGTAGATCCGGTGAATGCTGTGCAACGCCAGTTGGAACGTTTGCGTAAGGAAGCTCGGATAGATATGGTGATCATTCTAATGCATTCGGGTATCTCGATGGACTATCCCTATCGGATAGAAGATAAAGATGTGGAGATGTTGCCTTTTGTTCCCGGTATATCTGCCATTATTGCCGCTCATGCCCATACGTTGGCTTACGATAAGATAAACAATATTCCTGTGATTCAGGCCGAGGCTTATACGGCAGGAGTGAATGTGCTCTATTTTCAAATTCGCAATCATGAGGGTATTCGGGATGTGTCGTATATCGGAATGGACACTTTGAAGACTAAAAACTTTGCTCCGGATGAAGCCATGAAAGCGGCAGTTGACAAGGAAGCTCAGAAATATGGATTTAATGATAAGCTGACATACTCAAAAGATTTCATGGAGCATAGTGCAGACGTCAATCCGCACGAATATACGGCACCGGGGGCTTATGTCAGTGCGTCTTATGCATACGCTTATCGCAAGAAACATCCGGAAGTGGCCTGTCCTGTAATAGGAGTCAATCATTATGGGGGCATTCGGTCTGTGTTCGAAAAGGGACCTGTAACCTATCTTCATGCTCTCAATATGCTGCCTTTTGTGGGCAAAGTTGTGGCCTATCGCTTTACAGGATCCATGCTAAAGAAGCTGCTTACAGACGGACGATGCAGGCTACCTTATTATATGCAGACGTCGGATATCACAATTCATCTGAACAAGCAGAATGGAGTGGACGGCGTGTGGTATCGTGGTAAAGAGATAGGGGATACGAACGAATGTATCGTCGTGCTCGACAATTATGTTGCAGATGGCAGCGACGGCTATGATGCTTCGCTTTTCAGTCATCCGCTGGATACGATAGGCACTACTGCCGGTTTGTTTACAGACTATCTGCGTACGTTGCCCTATGTGTCGCTCAAAAGAGCGCCTTTGCCGATAATAAAGAAATAGTAAATGTTACAATCTTGTTAATTCTTTATTAAACTATTTCGGATATGAGAGAATGAATGTATTTTTGTCGTATTAATAAAAATATCTTCTGATGGAAAAAGCAAAAATTTTAGTAGTTGACGACGAAGAGTCTCTATGCGAGATTCTCCAATTCAATTTAGAGACGGAAGGATTTGAAGTCAATGTTGCCTATAGTGCCGAACAGGCTCTAAAAATGCCTTTGGAAGAATATTCGTTGGTCTTGCTTGATATCATGATGGGAGCTATAAGTGGAGTAAAGATGGCTCAGATCATGAAGCAAGATGAAAAATTGGCGGGTATTCCTATTATTTTTATTACTGCCAAAGATGCTGAAGATGACATGGTATATGGATTGAATCTTGGGGCCGATGACTATATAGCCAAACCTTTTGCAATTCGCGAAGTCGTTGCACGCGTCAAGAGTGTGCTTCGCCGTTCTAAAAAAGGAGAAAAAAATGTCGTTACTGTGTTGGCCTTTGGAACACTGGCCGTTGATACCGATAAAAAAAATTGCACCCTCGATGGCGAAGAACTGAAGCTGACGAAGACAGAAATGGAATTGTTGGTGATGTTTCTGCAACATAAAGGACGCATTTTTACGCGAGAAGAAATATTGAAACGGGTATGGAAAGATGAAGTCATTGTACTGGATCGCACAATTGATGTGAATATCACCAGGCTTCGTAAGAAAATAGGAGATTATGGCAAATATATAGTAACCCGTTTAGGATATGGTTATGGCTTCGACGTATAAAATACCTTTTCATCGTCGGCTGTTCTATTATCTGATTACTTTTTCGTCTGCTTATCTTATTTGTTTTGTGATGTTCGAATATAACAAAGAGAAGGCGAACAAGCTGGAACGGCTCAATGAACGCCTTCAAATAGTCAATTTGCAAGGCTATAATCTGTATCGGGCAAACGAAAATCTTGCTAACTTTGTTGAGGCACATGCCAAAGGTGACTTGGAAAACCTTCGTATCACTATCATTAATCTGAAAGGGAAGGTGCTTTATGATTCTAAGTTTAGAGCAGAGTTGATGCAGAACCATGCTACTCGTCCCGAAGTGAGGCAGGCTATACTTTATGGTGAGGGTTTTACGGTGAACCGTTATTCGACGACATTCAAATCAGATTGTTTCTATAATGCTACTCGTATCGATACCCTTATTGTCCGTTCGGCTTTGCCGTACTCTGTTACGCTTGTCGACGTACTCAAGGTGGATTGGAATTTTATTTGGTTTATGCTCGTTTGTGCCCTGATTATTTCTGTGTTGAGTTACGCCATGACACATCGGCTGGGGCATAATATCAGACATCTGAGAGAATTTGCGGCGAAGGCGGAGCGGGGAGAGGCTATTGAAAATATAGAACCTTTCATGAAAGATGAACTGGGCGAAGTATCAAACGCCATTGTACGCCTCTATATTCAACTCCGACAGGCTAAAGATGCACTTGTAAACGAACACAATATGGTGTTGCATCAGGAACAGGAACAGATTCGTATCAAGCGTCAGCTCACTCAAAATATCAATCACGAATTGAAAACTCCGGTAAGCAGTATTGAGGGCTATCTCGAAACCATCATTAATAACCCTAATCTGGACGAGAAAAAGAAATTTGAATTTGTGGAGAAATGCTATGCGCAGGTTATCAGAATGTCGCATCTGCTGGGCGATGTCTCTACCATTACTCGACTTGACGAAGCCGGTAATATAATAGGTAAAGAAAAAGTTTGCCTGAACGACATTATTCAGGAAGTGTTTGATGATATGACGCCGCAACTGAAAGAAAAGAGCATCGGTGTCAGTTTGATTTTGCCTCCTCATCTGAATATGATGGGCAATCAATCTCTGTTGCAGTCTATTTTCCGTAATCTGCTCGACAATGCGATAGCCTATTCAGGTTGTGATCACATTTATGTGAAATTGATAGAAATGAGCGAAGAACGTTATGTGCTCTCGTTTGCCGATAATGGAATAGGCGTGGATGAAATTCATTTGCCCCGCATATTTGAGCGTTTTTATCGCATAGACAAAGGGCGTAGCCGCAAACTTGGCGGCACAGGATTGGGACTTTCAATCGTGAAAAACGCCGTCATTTTTCATGGCGGCGCTATAGTTGCCCGAACTCGTGATGGCGGCGGTTTGGAATTTATCTTTGCGCTGAAGAAGAGTTCGGAATAGATTTGGCTGACTGATCTTATTTTCTCAGAGCGAATCCCATTTTTGCTCCATCATAATTTTTGGAGAGTGTACCTAGTGTTTGTAAGGTAGCATTGTCGCTGACGGCCGACACGGTCTGTAATAAGCTTAATAACTTGCTGGAATCGAAAAGAAAGTTTAAGTTCGATCCTGATTTTGTTACGTAGCATGTGGAGTGCAGCAAAGGAGCTTGAAATGTAATCTTATTGTTTTTAGCATCAAAAGAATACGATCCGGTGATGCTTTTTCCTGCTACTTTGGCCGAGAACTTTTTATCTTTACCAAGTGTGAAATAAGTATTCGCGCTGCTTAATCCTGCTTTCTTATAAATGGGAGTCAGGTTGCTCTCTATCTTTTTAGCTGCCATTTCGCCTCCTGCCTTAGCAAGCATATTCTGGCTTGAGAAAGCACAATTGGAGCCAATATATTTCCATGTTCCGATGAGCTCATTCTCTGATAAACTTGATGAACCGACACTCCCGTTCAACATCTTTGAGATGGACGACCCCTGTATTGACTTCTGAGTAGCTTGAGTTGCCGTCTTTTTGATGTTATCCAGTAACGATTGGGCAGAAACTTGTCCTGCCAGGGCGAAATTTACTGTGCATATAGCTGCAATAGTAAAAAATCTTAATTTTTTCATGTTTTATTTTATTTTAGTCGCCGCAAAGATACTGCAACTCAGAGCGTCTAACAAAATAAAAAGATTAATTTTTATTGATTGAATACGTGTTATTGGTGATTTCTATAACATTTACATACTTCCTCTTTCGCACTTATTAAAGTCAGCATCGGGTTGTTGTAAACCTTTTCTGTTTGGTCTTTGCGGTATTTCATTTGAATCAAATTTGATGATAACGTTTTGTTGAAATAGGTAGAAGATATTGTATTTTTGTTCTATTGTCATTTTGATTGTATCAATATTTTGTTTTGGGATTGTCCTATTTGCTTGATTTATAGGATATATCATTTAATCTTTATCTTTTGAAACATAGATACTGTTAATTTGAATATAAAGTATGCTTTTATGTAATCTATAAATGCATAATATTAATTATTTCTGCTTTATATTGTAGCAAAATGGCAAATTCCTGAAATTTGTTATTGTAATAAATGGATAATTTCATAATAATAATTAATTTTGGCTACATTTTAGATATTCAACAATCATTTAATTTAAGAGAGAGAGTTTATGAGAAAAAAATTGTTGTTCTTTGTTGCATGCTTATTTATTAGTATAGGCATCGCAACTGCACAGAACTCCGTCGTTCGGGGTACTGTTGTGGGAGATGATGGTGAACCTTTAGTAGGTGCATCTATATCTGTATCTGGTACGTCTATGGGTAGTATTACCGATGTTAACGGAATGTTCTCTTTAAGAGTGCCTTCATCTGCAAAATCCCTAAAAGTATCTTACATTGGTATGGAGTCAAAAACAGTTTCCATTGTTTTTGGAAAAGAAATGAAAATTGTTTTAAAGTCTTCTGCCACTCAATTAGATGAATTAGTTATCGTTGGCTATGGTTCTGCTCGCAAGGTTGGAACTGTTGTAGGGTCTATTACAACGGTTAATTCTGAAAAATTGAAAAATGCGCCTTCTTCATCTGCCTTGGATGCTTTGCAAGGACAGGTTGCCGGTTTGTCAGTATTGTCTTCTAGTGGTGTAGCTGGTGATAACTCAGTATCTATTAGTTTGCATGGTATAGGTTCTTTGGGCGCAAGTTCCACTCCTTTGTATGTTATTGATGGTATTCCTTCGACTAGCCGTACCATTATGGCGATGAATCCGAATGATATAAAGAGCGTTACTGTATTGAAAGATGCTTCAGCTACTTCTATTTATGGTTCTCGTGCTGCTAATGGTGTTATTTTTGTTACAACAAAAAATGGCTCTTTTAATTCGAAAGCCAGCGTCACTTTCAGAACTCAATATGGTTGGTCTACTTTGGCAGATAAGTCTATGTATGAAGACATGATGAGTGGTACCCAGCTAAAAGAGTTGTGGGTTAATACAGGTATAATGACTGCTGATGCTATCAAAAAAACGTATACGGATAATGGCTATGACGCTAACACTAAATGGTATAACTATTTTCAGCAGTACAATAATCCACAAACTCAAAATGACGTAACGATTGAGGGTGGTGGTGATAAAGTTTCTTATTTAATGAGTGCTTCCCAATTCCATCAGAGAGGAACATCTATCGGTAACTATTACGATCGTTATACGATGCGTTCAAATATTGATGCGCGTCCCTTATCTTGGTTGAAGGCAGGAATGAATATGAATCTTTCGTATGATAAACGTCAGCAAAATCCGAACTGGGGTGATTCATCTAATACATCAAATTATACGACTGGTGGTCTTTCCTTCTTGTTGAATCCTTTGTTGCCTGCTGTTGATAAAAATGGAAACGAGTATCCTCAGAAATATGCTGGACAAAGTCGTTATAATCAACATTATTATATGGATAAACATCCGAATATATATGATCGCTATGGTTTGATTGGGAACGTTTATCTTGAAATAGATCCGCTTGAGAATTTGAAAATCACATCTCGCGTAGGTACTGATTTTTCTTTGACTCTTCAAGATCAGAAAAATTACCCTTCTTATATTCCTAATAATGGAGTGGGTAGTGCAAATAAGTCTACTGCTCGACAGTATTCAAATACAATAACCAATACAATTGAATATAAATTTGCATTGAATAAAGATAATCGTTTTAGTGTTTTGGCTGGTCAAGAAGGTGTGCTCAATTATTACGATTTTTCTTATATGTATTCGAGTGGTCAGACTGATGATCGTTTGATGAATGTTCAGAATGGAAAGCAATCTACCTATAATATCATAGATGCAATAGGATCTGATGGTACAACATATTACAATAAAAGTAAGTTCTTATCATTTTTTGGGCGCATGGATTATGCTTTGATGGATAAATATTTCTTTGATGCCTCTATTCGTAATGACGGATGTTCTCGTTTTGGTAAGAGTAATCGTAATGCCACTTTCTGGGCAATTGGTGGTATGTGGAAGATGAAAAAAGAAAACTTCATGCAAAATATTAAATGGTTGAATGATTTAAATTTAAAAGTTAGTTACGGTACACAAGGAAATGCTAGTATTGGAGATTTCTCTTCATTGGCAATGATTGGAACTACGACCGATTATGCTGCATCTTCTTCTTGGGTAATGTCTCAACCTTCTAATAATAATTTGACTTGGGAAAAACAGAAATTGTTGACTTTTGCTGTTAATACACGTTTGTTTGATCGGGTAGATCTGGATGTAGAATATTATGTTCGTAAAACTTCATCAATGTTGATGGATGTTCCTTATCCATATACTACTGGCTTCAGTTCTGTAACTAGCAATGTTGGTACACTACAGAATAAAGGTATAGATGTTACTTTAAATGTTAATATCTTGAGAGATAAGGATTATTACTTAAACTTTAATACTTCATTTAATTACAATTCATCTAAGATTACAGAACTTTTCCAAGGAAGGCAACGTTGGGAAATTGCTAATACTCTAGTAGCTTATGTTGTTGGGAAGCCGGTGATGTTCTATGCCCCTATTTATGCTGGTGTAAATAAGGCTGATGGAAAACAGCAATGGTATGTTCCGGGTAGTAATAACGATATAACGACTAAGGGCGCAACGACTGAAAAATTTGTTGAAGCTGATTTAACACAAAATACAGGTAAAAAACGTTATGCTCCTATCAACGGAGGTTTTGGATTTACAGCAGGATGGAAAGGTATCTCTATTGCATGTGATTTCTCTTATGTCTTAGGTAAATACCTCTTTAATAATGATGGCTATTTTTCAGAAAATCCTTATCAATTTAGCGGCATGAATACTTCTAAAAAATGTGCAGACTATTGGACTTCTAAGAATACGGATGCTAAATATCCTGATTGGTCACAAGGCGCTGTTATGCAATTTGATACCCATTTACTCGAAAATGCCTCATTCCTTCGCCTAAAGAACTTGCAGGTGGGATATGATCTTCCTAAATCTTTATTGAATTTCCAAAATGTTGTCAAGGGTGTTAAATTCACTTTTACTGGTCGTAATTTGCTTACTATTACGCATTATAGTGGAATTGATCCCGAGGTCGATAGTAATTTGACTTATGGTAAACCCGGAAACTCTAAACAATATCTACTGGGTGCTGAAATTACATTCTAATCTGTTATGACATTAAAAAATAGCGTTATGAAAAAAATATCGAAATATATATATATACTTGGTTTCGGTGCTGTAGCATTAACATCTTGTAATATGGATGTTACTCCAACTTATTCTATTTCCTATCAAGATGGTGATACATTGATAACCACTAAGGATAATTTAGAAAAGATGGAAAATGGAATATTGTCATCTTATAGAAGTTGCCAATATGGAGAGTTTTCTCAAGCAGAAGAAGTGATGTGTGATGGTTTTAATGCTACTCAAGACTATGGTAATAATTATGGTGGCATTCATCGTATGGATGATTCATTTACTGCGGGTGATTATTATGTTCAGGATTTCTGGAGTTATAATTATTCTGCTATTAAAGATTATAATGTCTATATTGCGGCATTAGAATCATATTCTCCTAAAACTACTGCTTTACAGGCGGAGGCAAAAGTATGTAAGGGAGAAGCTCATTTTTTCCGGGCAGCATCATATTTACAACTTGTCCGCCATTTTGCTAAAGCATATAATTCAAGTTCTGCTGCTACTGATCTTGCAGTACCAGTAGTGTTGAAATACGACCAGAATGCAAAACCTGCTCGTAATACAGTTAAAGATGTATATGCTCAAATTAAAATAGATTTGGATGAAGCTGCTGCAGATTTGGCATCTGTTAGTGGAAAAATAGGTGCACAAAAGCCCACTATTGATGCTGTTAACGCATTATATGCTCGTTATTATTTAGATATAGCTGATTATTCGAATGCGGCGATATATGCAATGAAAGTTATTAATTCTTCTGCGGGTTATGCTTTGTCTTCAAGTACGGCAGCAATGACAGCTGAGTATATAAATGATTCGGGAACAGAGCCTATTATGCAATTGTATGCATCTTTATCGGAAAACGGTTCAGGAACGAATGATATTTATACGAAAGCGAGCTATTATTCTGATTGGGCTGCTTATCATGGTGGTGTCTATTTTACGCCATGGTTTTTACCATCTCAAAAATTATTGAATACTTATGAAGATTCTGATTTGCGTCTTTCTACCTGGTATTCTAATACTTATATAAATTATTTGGCAAGCAATGCATATCTTGGAGATTTTTATACATTCATAAAATATTTGGGTAATCCCGCATTGACGAGTAGTAATACACCCAACGCTCGTCAGCATGTTAAACCTTTTATGATTGGGGAAATGTATTTAATTGCTGCTGAAGCTTATTTAAAAGGTACTGATGCCGGTTCTGCAAAAACATTATTGAATACATTGCAGGCTGCTCGCGGAGCTTCGACTACGGATGCCACGATGCCTAATATTCAAAATGAATGGTTTAAAGAAACTGTAGGCGAAGGACTACGTCTGAGTTGTATTAAACGTTGGGGAGAAGGTTTTACAGCACGTGTAGGACAAACAGGGGCTCTTACAGATAAAGTTTTAATGACAGGTGCTAGTTATACTGATAAATCAATGTCTTCTAGTGATTTTCATTTAGTATGGCCTATTCCAACTTACGAGATGAAAGTAAATAGTAATTTGGTTCAGAATACTGGTTACTAAAATAATACTTGAAGTTATAATTTTTTAATAAAGAGTGTGTCTCTTTTGGCGCACTCTTTTTGTCACTCGTACTTTTTTCATGAAGGCATGGAGAGAAAATTATTTGCCCTTTAATAGTTTGAAAAACACTGAGATCAAACATTTTTCTTATCAATAAGATATTTCTCTCTCTTAGCTCTGTCGAGTCAATTCTCGTGTCCTGCCAGCGAACAAAAAAAAGTTCGTATGGCAGGATTTGTTTGTATGCTCGGCATGCACATCAGCTAACGGGTGCAAGTCCCTAAGCTGCCCTATTAGTGGGAAAGCTACAGCCCAAGGCAAGGGTGTCCATCGCGAGTTGGAATCTGAAAGAAGCCGGCGGCAAACATCTGTTCTGACGAACAGAAACTTCATATAAGGCCTATGTCCGTGGGTTAGGTTGCAAACCAAACTAAAGCCGATAGCTACTCGGAATGAATGGGGTAAATGAAGTGGAGATAAGATGGAAAGTTGGTGTGCTTATCTGAGGATATCTCATGGACGCAAGGCGAGGATGAATAAAATTCGATGAACCTTAGCGGAGTAAAGCTAGCCGTGAGAAGTCAGCCAAGGTCATAGTACCTAAGTCACAAGTGGCTATGGGGAAGGACTGAATCGTGCAGTGCAACAGTAAATTACGCTATCTTGAGAATGTAAAAGTCAGATGTCCATATGTAGCTCTTCTTAACTACGATAGGACGGAATCCAACAATAGGGTGAAAGTGACGTGTTTGATGGGATGGTTGAAAACAACTTGTCACATACCGTGAGGTGAGAAAGCACGAAACAGCCGTATGCCGAATGGCATGTATGGTGGTGTGGAAGGTCGGAAAACGATAGTGGAAGGAAAACTTCTGCATCGTTTTCCTCTTACCCGATTTCATTCAAAAGTGGATGTGACTGTTTTGACACTCCCTCTAATTTAATCCATGCAAAGCAACTATTCGTAATCTTTGCAAGGAAGACGAGACATTAATTAACTCGGACGAAGATTCTGAATCTGCAAAAAAAATCGAGAACTATTTTGTAGTTATTGCTGTCTGGCAAAACAAATTGAAAGTCCTAAAGCCCTTTATTTATAGGGGGTCCAAGCGTTTTCCTAACTAAGGGGCTTACTTTTTCTTTTGAATAGTGAATAAAAGCAAATTGCTTTATATTACCATATATTAGACATAAAAGCCTTGGAAAAGCACAAATATACTCGTTTTAGAGTACTTTTAGCAACAACTAAATTTCGACAAAAGTTTTACCGGACAGTTCTCTTTGCTAATAGGCAAACAAAATAAGAATATAAAAAATATGTATTGATTATCAATAGTATACGTTTTTTATATAGAAGCAATATTTTATAGTCTTGAATTTATCCAACAAATAATGAACACTTACCTTTCTGATTTTGAGAAAAGATAAATTTCGACCTTTTTTTCATTTTTGTCGTTTGTAGGCAGAAAATTCAAAATTCCTATATAGCGATATTCTTATAATAAGTCTGATAATATATCATATTGATATTATCTGACTTATTATATGTCAATATGTATATTCATATTTTGCACATTTCATTTTTTTTATGGCGATTTTTCTAAAAAATGCCTATTTTTATCCTTTTTCTATTTTCGCAGTCAGAATATATCAGAACATCGATTTTCGATACCCCCTTCGGGGAAGATGGGGTAAATCTCTATAAAGAGTTTCCGAATCTTTTTAATGTAAATATATATTACTATATACAGCTATCATAATGATAATAGTAAAAAACGCCGTTTTATTTTCCAGAAAGTATATATAGAAAAGTACCCCAACTATCCCGAACAAAGTCAATATATTTCATCCTATTTATTGATACGATTAATCTTCTTTGCATGCTCGAAAAATCATAAGGACGAAAATGAAAGTTCGTCCTTATGAAAATAAAAATTCATAGTTATGAAAATATATTTTCGTCCTTATGAATTTCTGACTGTGTATCAGTGCATTGCGGGTGTTTCGCTCTGGAACGGTTGACAAATGTCGAACAGCATGTATCGAGTGGTGTGAGAGGGTAATATGAAAATTAATTCCATACTTCCTATTCGATTTACATCTTCTGTTAAAAAAATAATATGCGTGCAGTATCTTTGTGTTCTAAGTATTTATATCTATGTAGTGTAGAAGTTATAAACAAATGATAAAAACAGTTAGAACAATGAAGACTTTTAATTTTCTTATGGCGGGAGGCCTATTCTTTATTTGTTTGGCCTTTCAATCGTGTCTAGATGACGATGATTCTTGTGTGGACAAATCTTATCCAAATGCTCTTGTTACAGTAAAGCAAGATAATGACAAATCTTTGTTTTTGCAATTGGATGATAAGACTAAGTTATTTCCTGTTAATATGAAAGCTTCGCCTTTCGGAAATAAAGAAGTGCGTGCTTTGGTAAATTTCGATGAGGCAACTGGTTCTAAGGATCAGTATAACAGGAATGTGTATGTCAATTGGATAGATAGTATCAGGACCAAAACAATGGTTTTGGATCTAGGTTCCCAAGATGATGCCGTTTACGGAAATGACCCTGTTGAAATTGTAAAAGATTGGGTAACAATAGTAGAAGATGGATACCTCACTCTTCGTTTCAGGACAGTTTGGGGAGGTGATAGGACAAAAATTCATTATGTGAATCTGTTGGCTGGTCAGAATCCAAATGATCCATACGAAATTGAGTTTAGACAGAATGCTTCAGGAGATGTGTATGGGACAATGGCTGATGCAATAGTTGCATTCAAATTGGATAAATTGCCTGACACTAAAGGTAGTACTGTGAAATTAAAACTAAAATGGAAGTCTTTTACAGGTGATAAGACAGCTGAATTTGATTATTGCTCAGGAACATCATTGCCCGCTAAGTCAACACCTAGCTATGTAAAAAACGTAATGAATGTCAAATGATTGATTCTTAGAATATCAATCTAATGGTATTAATTATCAGGGTAGTCATGCATTCGATCGTGGCTACCCTGATTTTTTATAAGCATAATATAGCTAAATATGGTCAAGTGTGATGACGGTTTCTTATAGTATTTTATCTCCGTCTGTGTTATAGCAAAAAGAAATTATATCTTATAGAAAGGATAAAAACCTCTTTGTCTTTTCTAATATTATTAAAAAAGTAATTTGACATGCTAATATACTAAATATTGACATAATGATATGCTTTTAATATTAAACATTCTCTTATGTTATTGTATTAAACCTTTGCTTCTGTGTATTAATATTCCAATAATGTGTGCGTATTTGCATAAATGTTCATTTATGCAAAATATACTAAGTTTCAATTTGATTCATAATGGTGCTTTGTTTGAATGTATTCGTGATAATTGATGCTGATTATGCCATGTTTATACTTCAATTTGAAATAATTCCTTTTTAAAAAGAATATTTAATATACATATAACAAATACATATTTATCAAAATGAAATATTTTTCTTATCTTTGCCGTGCATTTTGATATTTACAATAGGTATTATTCTATATTAAAGACAGAGGTAAATGAAGAAACAAGAACTTTTTAACAACGAAACAAAAGCAATTCCTTACCAGCGTCAGCCCGAGCAGTTGGGCTTATACGAATCGGCTAATGAACATGACGCTTGTGGTGTAGGAATGGTTATTAACATTCATGGAGAGAAATCTCATAATCTAGTAGATTCTGCACTAAAAGTATTGGAGAATATGCGTCATAGAGGGGCCGAAGGAGCTGATAATAAAACCGGCGATGGTGCTGGTATTCTGCTTCAAATTCCTCACGAATTTATTCTACTCCAAGGTATTCCTGTTCCCGAAAAGGGATATTATGGTACTGGCTTGCTGTTTCTTCCAAAAGAAAGTAAAGATCAGTCGGCTATTTTGAGTATTATTATTGAAGAGTTCGAAAAAGCAGGACTTAACGTTATGCACTTGCGCAACGTTCCTACTTGTCCTGAAATACTGGGTGAACAAGCATTGGCTAGTGAGCCCGATATTAAACAAATATTTATTACTGGCTTTGCTGCCGTCGAAACAGCCGACAGACAACTTTATCTTGTTCGTAAAAAAATAGAGAATCGTGTCCGTAAATCGGAAATCGTATCAAAAGACGACTTTTATATTGTATCTCTTTCTACTAAAAATATTATATATAAAGGTATGCTGAGCTCTATGCAGCTCCGCAATTATTATCCTGATTTGACAAATAATTATTTCACTAGTGGCATTGCATTGGTTCATTCGCGTTTTAGCACGAATACTTTCCCTACATGGGGATTGGCTCAACCGTTCCGATTGCTTGCCCATAACGGTGAGATAAACACTATACGAGGTAATCGTGGTTGGATGGAAGCTCGCGAAAGCGTGCTTTCAACACCAACTCTTGGCGATATTAATGATATTCGTCCGATTATCCAACCCAAAATGAGTGATAGTGCTTCGCTTGACAATGTGCTCGAATTTTTAATTATGTCGGGCATGAGCTTGCCGCACGCTATGGCTATGCTAGTCCCCGAATCTTTTAATGAAAAGAATCCGATCAGTGAAGATCTGAAAGCTTTCTACGAATATCATTCTATCTTGATGGAACCATGGGATGGACCTGCGGCATTGCTTTTTAGCGACGGTAGATATGCTGGAGGAATGCTTGACCGTAATGGTTTACGTCCCGCTCGCTATACTATTACCAAAAATGATATGATGGTCGTTGCGTCGGAAGTGGGCGTGATGAACTTCGAACCCGGTGAGATAAAGAGCAAAGGCCGTTTGCAACCGGGCAAAATTCTATTGATAGATACTAAGGAAGGAAAAATATATACCGACGAAGAACTTAAAAAGGAACTCGCCGACGAGAAGCCTTACCGTTCATGGTTGGCAGCCAATCGTATTGAGCTGAACGAACTGAAGAGCGGGCGTAAGATAACTCGTAAAGTGGAAAACTATGATCGGATGTTGCGTACTTTTGGCTTTACCCGTGAGAGCATCACGCGTATCATAGCGCCGATGAGTACTAATAGCATTGAGCCTACCGGATCGATGGGGAACGATCGTCCACTTGCTGTACTTAATGACAAACCACAATTATTGTTCAACTATTTTCGGCAACAGTTTGCTCAAGTCACCAATCCTCCTATCGATCCTATACGTGAAGAGCTTGTCATGTCTCTTAGTGAATACGTAGGAGCTGTCGGAATGAATATTTTAACGCCAGACGAAACGCATTGCAAGATGGTACGTTTAAATAATCCTATCTTGTCCAATACGCAGCTCGATTTGTTATGCAATATCCGTTATAAGGGTTTCAATACTGAAAAGCTGCCGATGGTATTTGAAATATCCAAAGGAAAAGCCGGATTGCAAGAAGCGTTGACGGATCTTTGCAAAAGAGCCGAAGAATCGGTTAAAGAGGGTGTTAACTATATTGTTCTTTCAGATCGTTTTGTTGATGAAACTCATGCGGCTATTCCTTCTCTATTGGCTGTGAGTGCGGTTCATCATTACCTTATTTCTGTTGGAAAAAGAGTACAGACTGCGTTGGTTGTAGAGTCGGGTGAAGTTCAGCAAACGATGCATGCAGCTTTGTTGTTAGGCTTTGGGGCTAGTGCTCTCAATCCTTACATGGCATTTGCCGTGCTTGATAAACTTGTAGAGGATAAAGAAATACAACTGGACTATAGTACTGCTGAAAAGAATTTTATTAAGGCTATCTGTAAAGGACTGCTTAAGATAATGAGCAAGATGGGTATCAGCACTATTCGTTCATATCGTGGAGCAAAGATCTTTGAAGCTGTAGGTCTGAGTGAAGAGTTGAGCAATACTTATTTTGGCGGGCTTCCTTCACATATCGGTGGTATTCGTCTTGAAGAAATAGCTCGTGATGCTATTGCTTTTCATGACGCAGGCTTTAACCCCGTAAAGTTTGATCCCGTATTGCCAATGACTGGTCTTTTGTCTTATCGCAAAGACGGAGAAAAGCATGCTTGGAATCCCGAAACGATAAGTACATTGCAGTTGGCTACCCGTCTCGGCTCGTACAAGAAATTCAAAGATTTTACAGCAATGGTGGATAATGGCGAAAAGCCTATTTTCTTACGCGATTTCTTCGAATTCAAACGCAAGCCCATACCAATAGACAAAGTAGAACCGATAGAAAGCATTATGCCTCACTTTGTTACATCGGCGATGAGTTACGGAGCTTTGAGTCAAGAAGCTCATGAAACATTGGCTATTGCCATGAATGCTATCCATAGCCGGAGCAATACCGGTGAGGGTGGTGAGGACAATGAACGCTACAAAAAGCAACCTGATGGAACAAGCTTGCGTAGTGCTACCAAACAGATTGCTTCGGGACGTTTTGGCGTGACTACCGAGTATTTGGTAAATGCAGACGAGATACAAATTAAAATAGCGCAAGGAGCTAAGCCTGGTGAAGGTGGACAGTTGCCAGGTTATAAGGTCGATGAAGTTATTGCTAAGACTCGCCATTCTATTCCTGGAATTTCGCTTATATCTCCTCCTCCTCATCACGATATTTATTCTATCGAAGATTTAGCTCAACTTATTTTCGATTTAAAAAATGTGAATCCTAAAGCAATGATAAGTGTGAAGCTGGTTGCCGAAACAGGTGTAGGTACAATTGCTGCCGGTGTAGCAAAGGCAAAAGCTGATCTAATCACTATATCGGGTGCCGAAGGAGGTACTGGAGCAGCTCCTCAATCATCTATCAACTATGCGGGTATCTCTCCCGAATTAGGTTTGAGTGAGACTCAACAAACATTAGTCCTCAATGGACTTCGTGGACAAGTGAAACTCCAAGTTGACGGGCAGCTTAAAACTGGACGTGATATTGTTACGATGGCAATGCTTGGTAGCGAAGAGTTTGGTTTCGGTACAGCTGTACTCATAGTAATGGGCTGTGTAATGATGCGTAAGTGTCATCAAAATACCTGCGCTATGGGTATTACAACTCAAAATCCAGAACTTCGTAAGCGTTTCTTGGGTCGTGCCGAATATGTTATCAATTATTTTAAATTCTTAGCACAAGAAGTTCGTGAATACCTAGCGGAAATGGGTTTCGAAAAGTTTGATGATATTATTGGACGTACAGATTTAATTATAAGAAAGCCTAATTATGGAGATGAGAAAACTGCCTTGATAGATTTTGACAAATTGCTTGCACGTGTTGACAATGGGGCTGCTATTCATCATGTAACAAATCAAATTCACAATATAGATCATGTAAAAGATCGTGATATTCTTAAAGCTGCCAAGGATTCTATCGAAACGGCTAAAGAAATATCTCTTGAATATACAATAGCAAATACAGATCGTGCAGTAGGTGCGATGTTGTCTGGAGTCATTGCTCAAAAATATGGCGAAGTAGGTTTACCGGACAATACGATAAATGTGAAATTTAAAGGATCTGCCGGTCAGTCGTTCGGTGCATTCCTAATGCCGGGTGTCAGTTTCAAGCTCGAAGGAGAGGCCAACGATTATTTGGGTAAGGGACTTAGTGGCGGCCGCATAGCCGTACTGCCTCCCAAACGATGTGATTTTGAAGCTGAACAAAATACAATAGCCGGTAATACTTTATTGTATGGTGCTACAACCGGCGAGGTATATATCAATGGTAGGGTAGGAGAACGTTTTGGTGTACGTAACTCTGGTGCTATTGCTGTAATTGAAGGAGCCGGTGACCATTGTTGTGAATATATGACAGGTGGACGAGTAGTCGTATTGGGTGACACCGGACGCAACTTCGCTGCCGGTATGAGTGGTGGTGTTGCCTATGTCTGGAATAGAAATGGCAATTTTGACTATTTCTGTAATATGGATATGGTCGAATTGAGTTTGATTGAAGATGCCAGTTATCAAAAAGAATTGCACGAACTTATTCGTCAACACTATTTGTATACGGGCTCTAAACTTGCTCGAACGATGCTCGATAACTGGAATCACTATATTGAAGAGTTTATTCAGGTAGTGCCTATTGAGTATAAGAAAGTACTTCAGGAAGAACAGATGAAAAAGCTGCAACAAAAGATTGCCGATATGCAGCGTGATTATTAACCTCGTAAAAAAAAGAAAAAAAATATGGGAAATCCAACCGCATTTTTAACGATACCGCGCAAAGAGGCGGGATACCGTCCTGTTATCGAACGTATCACCGATTTTAGTCAGGTAGAACAAACGTTAAACTCTCACGATCGTCGCGAACAGGCTTCGCGTTGCATGGACTGCAGCGTACCTTTCTGCCATTGGGCTTGTCCTTTAGGCAACAAGCAACCCGAATGGCAAGATGCTTTATATAAAGGCAAATGGCGTTTAGCTTATACTTTGCTGAGCGAAACATGCGACTTCCCCGAATTTACTGGCCGTATATGCCCTGCTCTTTGCGAAAAAAGCTGTGTGCTCAAACACTCGTGTAATGACCCAGTAACTATTCGTGAGAACGAAGCCGCTATTGTTGAAACAGCTTTCAACGAAGGTTATATCGTGCCACAGAAGATAAAACGTAATGCTAAAAAGGTTGCTGTCATTGGATCCGGTCCTGCGGGCCTTGTTGCTGCCAATCGTCTGAATCATATGGGATATACAGTGTCGCTGTTCGATAGTCATTCCATGCCTGGAGGATTGTTGCGTTATGGCATACCAAATTTTAAATTGGATAAAATGGTCATTGACCGCCGTATGAAGATACTCGAAGCCGAAGGTATTAAATTTGAAATGAATAAAGAAATAGATTTTTCAAAATTGCCTGCTGGTTATGATGCTTATTGCATTTGCACTGGAGCACCGCAAGCACGTGATTTGTCTATTCCTGGGCGTGATTTGAAAGGTATATACTTTGCTCTCGAATTACTTAGCCAGCAAAACGAAATACTTGAAGGGAAATCTTTCTCCAAAGAGGAACTAATTAATGCAAAAGGTAAAAAAGTACTTGTCATTGGAGGTGGAGATACCGGCAGTGACTGTATCGGAACCTGTATACGGCAAGGAGCAAAAGAGGTGACTCAAATAGAAATCATGCCTAAACCTCCGGTTGGAGAGAACCCTGCGACACCATGGCCTATGTGGCCACAGACACTCAAGACAACTTCGAGTCACGAAGAAGGTTGTAAACGCTATTGGAGTCTTACCTCGAATCATTTTATGGGTAAAGACGGCAAAGTCACTGGCGTAGAAATAGAAGAAGTAGAATGGATACCTGCAGAAGATGGAGGGCGCCCTTCTATGAAAATGACTGGGAAAAAAGATATTATTGCTGCTGATCTGGTATTGTTGGCAATGGGTTTCCTTAAACCACAGCAACCCAAAATGGCTGGCAATGTATTCTTTGCCGGAGATGCTGCTTCAGGAGCGAGTCTTGTCGTTAGAGCTATGGTAAGTGGGCGAGAGGTTGCTACTGAAATAGATACTTTTTTGAAATAAGTAAGAGATAATCAATAGAAAAGTCATTATTTGGCAAAGATAACGGAGTCATCAATTAAATGATTGTTTAAATTATGTGTGGAATTGTTGGAATATTTAATATAGCGACGCAGAGCAAAGCTTTACGTGATAAAGCTTTAAGAATGTCGCAACGCATTCGTCACCGTGGTCCTGATTGGAGCGGTATTTATTGTGGTCAAACAGCTATATTGGCTCATGAACGCTTGTCGATTGTCGATCCTGAGAGTGGGGGACAACCTCTATTCTCTCCGGATAGAAAGCATGTGCTTGCCGTCAACGGTGAAATTTACAATCATCGGGATATTCGTTCGCAATATGCAGAAAAGTACGACTTTCAGACAGGTTCGGACTGTGAGGTTATTTTGGCACTCTATCAGGAGAAAGGTATAAACTTTTTAGAAGATTTGAGTGGTATTTTTGCTTTTGCCCTTTATGATGAAGAAAAAGACGAATATCTTATTGCCCGCGATCCTATCGGTGTCATTCCACTTTATATAGGTCACGATGATTCAGGAAAGATTTATGTAGCATCAGAGTTGAAATCTCTTGAAGGTATGTGTGATACTTACGAACCATTTCTACCCGGTCATTATTATTGGAGTCGCGAGGGGAAAATGAAACGTTGGTATACTCGCGATTGGTTCGAATATAAAGCAGTAAAGGATAATACAACGGATAGACAGTTATTACACAATTCTCTTGAAGATGCTGTACAACGTCAGTTGATGAGTGATGTTCCTTATGGAGTTTTGTTATCGGGAGGGTTAGATAGTTCTGTGATTTCTGCTGTAGCCAAAAAATTTGCTGCCAAACGTATCGAAACAGGAGGTAATAGCGAAGCATGGTGGCCTCAACTTCATTCATTTGCTGTGGGATTGAAAGGTGCCCCCGATTTGATTAAAGCTCGCGAAGTAGCTGATTATATAGGTACCGTTCATCACGAAATAAACTACACTATTCAAGAAGGGCTAGATGCTATTCGGGATGTGATCTATTTTATTGAAACTTACGATGTAACAACTGTTCGTGCCTCTACTCCGATGTATCTTTTGGCACGTTTTATTAAATCGATGGGTATCAAAATGGTACTTAGTGGTGAAGGTGCTGATGAAATATTTGGTGGATACTTGTATTTTCACAAAGCTCCTGATCCAAAAGCCTTTCACGAAGAAACTGTGCGTAAGTTGAGTAAACTTTATCAGTACGATTGTCTTCGGGCGAATAAAAGTCTTGCCGCATGGGGAGTAGAAGGTCGCGTGCCTTTTCTCGACAAAGAATTTCTTGATGTGGCTATGCGTATCAATCCTAAAGATAAAATGTGTTCAGGTCACGATATTGAGAAAAAAGTTATTCGTGAACAATTCTCGGATATACTACCTTCCAGTGTCGCTTGGCGTCAGAAAGAACAATTCTCGGATGGGGTAGGGTATTCGTGGATAGATACATTGAAACAATATACTGCCGAAGCAGTAAGCGATGATGAAATGGCACATGCTGCCGAACGCTTTCCTATCAATCCTCCCATGAATAAGGAAGAGTATTACTATCGTAGTATCTTTGCCGAACACTTTCCCAGTGATAGTGCTGCATTGACTGTGCCGAGCGTGCCCAGTGTAGCATGTTCGACAGCCGAAGCGCTTGCGTGGGACGCCTCGTTCAGAGGGAAGAACGAACCGAGTGGTAGGGCGGTAAGCGAACATGAAGAAGCCTATTAGTAAAGTTCAAAATGATATAATCTAATGAAAAACCAATTAATTTACCCAAAACTAATCTGAAATATCTTTTACCAATCAACACATAGAGGGCATGTCAGACCGACATGCCTTCTTTTTTACTTTTTAATTTGATTTTACACTTGTCTTAGCGACATGCGTCTAAGTGTCATATTTTGTTCTTGCTTTTTCCTATTGGTATTGAAATACCTACTTGTGCATTGGCACATTTTGAATTGTTGCCTAGGAACATGTAGTCTGTGCCTAAGAAGAGAGGCCCGATTTTCAATCCTACACCGAATGAATTGCCTAAACTTTGAATCAAGAATAACTGCCTGTAAAGTTAAACCAATTGTTAGGACGAAAATTGGCAGAGAACGTCATTTCCGATATATTATTGGGTTGTGTATTACGGTTGGTATAAAGTATACCCAAAGAAAATTGTTTTATAAAAGCACATTCTGCACCCACTACAATAGTCGATGCGAGTGATGTATAGCGGGATTTGGAGGCATCTTCGTTACGCAAATCTAACATCTTATAATTTACTACGTCTTTTCCACTTGTTATACTTTCAAAGTCTTGATAGTTGGTATAATCATAGGTTCTGGTTGATTGGCTTACGGCTGTTTTTGTACATCCTTTATTCCAATTTATAAAACCTAGGTCAAGAACAGAAGCTGAAAGCATGATCTTGGAGATAGGACGAAACGTAAGGCCAAAATCTAAAGCAGTGCCATAGCCGCCTATGCCGAAAGAACCGGCTTTAATATCGCTGATGTATTTGTGATAGTTGTCTTCACCATCATCTGTATTGCTATACTCTAATTTCAGACCTTTCAATGACGATTCCAACGTTGCATCAGTCACAATTTTGGCATAATAATCTTTATATTTTGTAGGATCGATCGTTCCATCTGTAGGCAAATATCCTTCTACGTGGATATTATTGATTTTCAAATTGGCATTGCCCATACCTAAGAGGAGTTTCAGTCTAGCTCCTAATGTCCATTTTCGATTTATTTGGCGGGCATATCCAATACCTATCTCGGTGTAAAGATTGATATGAGCTTGGGCATCTTTCATATCATAAGTCTGTCCTGTCCAATAGTGATGGCTCTTTTCTATATCATACAAATAATCGAATAGACTACGGTCAATATTAGCATTAATATCTGTACGTATACCCGCATTGACAGACCAGAAGCCTTTTCCCCTATGCCAGCCAAAAGAAATAATATCGGTATTGACCGATGCATTTACTTTATTTCTTTCTTTCAGATTATTGCGAAAGCGGTCTTTCATGTAAAACTCATCGTTATTCTGAAAAAGGTCGAAAATATCATTTGTCCCAAAAGTATTTGATGTGACTGAGGCATTGGCTGATCCGACAACAGGAATACTGAAAAAACTGTTGGTAGGGTAAAGTGCCGGATTTAGTTTTATTCGTGCTGGTGCCGCCTCCATATAATAGACGCTATGTACAGACTGCGCACTAATCGGGAGTACCGATAGAAGGTATAGTAGGAATGTAGTGGTTCTTTTCAATTGTATTTTTCTTTTCATAATCTTTAGACTGTATATTAGTTTACTCAGAAGCTGTTTAAAAATTAATTGTAATATTTATTAAGCATGATTTTACAGAAAGCCAATTGCACCATAGCCACAGCTGTTTCTGCATGATACTCGTAGTCAATCGTAAGCCTTCTGAAATTTTCAAGCCACGCAAAACTTCTTTCCACAATCCAGCGTTTGGGTATAACCTGAAATTTAGAGGGACATTCATCAGGTCGTAAAACGACCTCTAATTTCCATCCGAATTTATCCAATATCCAATCAGCGAGAGTTCCTCTGTATCCTCCGTCAGCGAGAATTTTGACTAAACGT
>JAYRGW010000020.1:0-59163 GCA_041907665.1 Bacteroidaceae bacterium | reverse complement strand
CTTTGCGGGCAAGCATTTTGCCCATGCGTGCAGACGTAGCTTTATCTATAACGGTTTCGGGGAAGAAGAATTTCATTCTCTGCAATATTTCGGCTACGGTATGCGTTTTTCGCTGCTTACAGTTGCCGGTGGTTCTTTTGCTTCGTTTTCTGTTCGTACAGAAAATGAAGACCCTGAACTACTCAGAAAATGAAGGTTACCCCGAATTTGAAAAGCTACGCAAGTAAAGAACAAATCTTATCCCGAACTCAAATAACGTTAGTTTTGTCTGCGACATACGTTAGTTACCGCGGTAACATACGGTTGATTTTTCTAGGTGCCAAGAATTGTACTTTTCGGGCATCATTTTACTTCTATCTCACGATAAACCTGATTTAGGTAGAGAGCAATCGCACCTTTGATAAGCCTGAAATGTTTAAAAATATGTCTTTAAAATGGCTGCTAGATAACGTCGCTTAGTCTGATGACCTATCCCGAGTTGAGGAAAGAATCTGTTAATGTCGGTTTACAATAATCTCGTCGGTGAATATCCATCCGCCATAAGTACTGCTACTATGTGCCTGATAGCGGATATATCTTCCACAGGCATTTCCTTTCCATGTATAACTTTTTATAAAGAAACAGGGCTCTTTGTCGACTTTGAATTCCTGTTTGTCTATTTGTTTGAAGTTTATACCATCATCAGAGGTAGAAATAATGATTTCTGCAGGAGCGAAAACATAAGGGCCTGATGATTGCATAAAGTCGGCACTTATGTCATGTATGTCGGTTGTTTTTTCCATATCAATGGTTACATCGACTTTATCGTGTGCAATAAAACCTTGCCATGCACCATCTCCATAACTCCAATCTCCACGCTTGCCGTCTGTAAGGGTTGAATCTCCATTGGCTTTGTAACGTTGGCTATAAGGTGAATTGTATTGCACTTTTTTGCCTACGGCATCATGCATGACCAAACTCATTGATTCTTTTCGGTGCCCTTCCTCTTGTTCCAAATCGAATACATTATATCCTTTTAAAGCGAGATACTTGTTGGCTTCCAATACACGATTTTTGAAGTTCTCGTACGTGCGTCCAATAATATCAGGTTTCGTCCATCCTATTTCCGAAATAGCCAATATTCTGGGATATGTCATATATTCAGCATATCTTGATGATGTAATATGCTCTGTCCATAAATTTGCTTGTAGCCCATCAATATACAACGCCGCTGGCGTGTTTTTTAAACTATCGGGTATGGGCTCGTAAGAATACACTTTGTCAAGCGGAAGATATCCTCCATTAGACGTCGGTTGTTTTTCGGGGGCATCTTGTACATTGTTAATGTAGCAATATGCTTCGGGTGTCATGATTGCATGGTGCCCAGATTTTGCTGCTTCTATTCCTCCTTGTTCACCGCGCCAAGACATGACACTGGCTTTTCCCGCTAATTTGCCTTCTAAAATTTCATCCCATCCAAGTAGTTTCCGGCCACGAGAATTAAGAAACCTTTCTATTCGACATATTAGGTAGCTTTGTAGTTCTTCTTCGTTTTTCAAATGTTCGTCTTTCATCCTTTTCTGACATAACGGACATGTTTTCCATGCATTTTTATTTGCCTCGTCACCGCCGATATGTATATATTCTGATGGGAAAAGTTTAATGACTTCTTTTAATACATTTTCTAAAAACCGAAATGTGATTTCTTTGCCTACGCAGAATTCTCCATTTTGATAAGGCTTGCCCGAGCAGGATAATTCAGGATAAGCAAACAGAACCTCTTCACTATGTCCTGGCATTTCTATTTCTGGTATGATAGTAACATGACGTAGGGCTGCATATTTGACTATTTCTTTAATATCGTGTTGCGTATAATATCCGCCATAACCTTCTTTATTGTCTTTTTTGCAATAAAGTCGATTGCCATTTACCCACCATTTATTCCAATCAGATTCTGTACGGTAGGCAGTTTCTTCGGTTAATTTCGGATACTTCTTTATTTGTATTCTCCATCCCGCAGCATCTGTCAGATGTAGGTGAAAGTAGTTTATTTTAAAATAGGATAGCGCATCAATCTGTCTAAAAATAAATTCTTTTGGGAAAAAATGACGCGAAACATCAAGCATAAGCCCACGGTATTTAAAGCGTGGATAGTCTGTGATCTTTGCACATGAAACGCTAGATGTCGTAGCAGAGGTGTGGCGGGTAAGTTGTAAAAGAGACTGTATACCATAAAATATACCTGTCGCATCCGATGCAGTGATCTCTATTTGTTGAGAAGAAATATTGAGCGTATATTTTTGCTTGTCGGTTCCGCAAGAGTTCTTATCTTTTTCATTTTTCTTCTCAGTAATAACGTTCAATTTGATGATATTTTTGTTGTCTTTTGCTCCACCAATTAAAAATTCATAAGGTAGAGTCTGAAGATACTTTCGCATCATTCGTTTGTCTTTTCCTTTCAGGTTCATGTAGAGCTTGGTGTTCTCATTTATAGTAAAATGTCCTTCTTCTATTTTCATAGACTGTGGAAGAGGGATAATTGATTGTGATCTAACAGGGATCGGTTTATAGCATAGATAAATGATGATGCATATTGATAAAATAAAAGCCCTATTGATATAATGACTAATGATCTTCATGGTCTGAAATGAATTAAAAAATTATTTCAATAAATAATATAAAGGTACATCTCTGCAAAGATGCTCTCTTTGCTTAGTTATTAGCACAAAGGTAAGCATTTTAACTGAAAGCCAAAGGTAAAACAGAAAAAATGTTATTATCTGTTTTATAGAGATTGTAGACGAGTAAAATGTTCTCTTATGTATGTTTAAGTATTAATATCTAGCTGTTCTCTACTTTTAAGTCATTTATTGTTTGGATGAACCTTTGAGGGTCGAATTTTGTCGATTTAATTTTTGTTAATTGGATCGATAATTATGTTTTCTTTTAGGTCTTATTAAAGATTCTGTTTCTTTTAATCTTTTATATTCTGTTTTTATTTATTCCAGATTTATATCTGGAATGTAATCATTTGTCTAATAGCTACTGCTATTTGTATACATATATGATTATTATGTATAGATTGAATAAACGTGTACCATCCAGATATTCGTTGACTACTGAAAGCTTGAATTCTTTGGAATGATAGTATACTTTTTTCTTGATAATTTCATCTTTCTATTTTTTGAAAAGTCTACTATTTTGCAGCATGAAACAGTGAACTTGACGAATAGGATTGTGTGCCCTTATTTGTTTATAAGATTTCGGTCTTGCTAGTTAATTTCCTCTCAGATAATTATGAAATACAAATTTTACAGTTTATTTTTTGTATTGACCTTGGCTTGTATTATCTTTGTCCTGCACTAAGAAACGAAAGTATGAAATTTAAATATTGGATATTATCTCTATTATTTGTTTGTGGGTTAAGTAATATAGTAGTAACAGCTCAAAATACTAATTTCCCTAAGCGTGAGTTCCGAGCTGCTTGGATTCAGACGGTTAACGGTCAATTTAAAGGTGTCCCTACTGCAGTGGTTCAACAAAGGCTCATTGCTCAACTCAACTCTCTTCAAGCTGCTCATTTCAATGCTATTATATTTCAGGTTCGTCCTGAGGCCGATGCACTTTACCCTTCGAATATAGAGCCATGGAGCCGTTTCCTTTCAGGAGTTCAGGGGCAAGCTCCCAATCCTTATTGGGATCCTATGCAGTTTATGATCGATGAATGTCATAAACGTGGTATGGAGTTTCATGCATGGATCAATCCTTATCGTGTCAAAACATCTTTGGCTAATCAATTGGCCCCTTCTCATCTTTACAATACCCATCCGGAATATTTTGTTACTTATGGCAATCAGGTCTTTTTTGATCCGGCATTGCCCGAGAGTCGCAATTTTATCATCTCTGTTATTAAAGATATTGTTTCTCGTTATGATGTTGATGGTATTCATATGGATGATTATTTTTATCCTTATCCTATATCTGGCCTGCCATTTAATGATGATGCAAGTTTTGCAAAATATGGTGGCGGTTTTAAAAATAGGGGAGATTGGCGCCGTAGCAATGTGGATGTACTTATTCGGAAAATACATGAGACGGTTCGTGAATTAAAACCATGGGTTAAATTTGGTGTAAGTCCTTTCGGTATTTATCGCAATCAACATAGTGATCCGTTGGGTAGTGAGACGAATGGTTTGCAGAACTATGACGATCTTTACGCTGATGTGTTAACATGGGCGCGCAAGGAATGGATTGACTACAATATTCCTCAAATATATTGGCAGATAGGCCATTCTGCAGCAGATTATGAAACATTGGTGCGCTGGTGGGCTAAGAATACTCAGAATCGTCCACTCTTTATAGGCCAGTCGGTTGATAATACGATTTCATATAAAGATCCGAAGAATCCTTCTATCAATCAATTGTACCGCAAGATGCAGCTTGAACGTTCTTTCCAGACGATTGAGGGATGTTGCCAGTGGCCGGCTAGTGATGTCACAGACAATAAAGGAGGATACCGAGATAGCTTAGTCAACAATTATTTTAAGTATCCGTCTCTTGTACCTGTTTTTGATTTCATGGATCATAAGGCTCCCAAGAAAGTGCGCCGTTTGAAAGCTATATGGACAGAAGATGGATATATTTTGTTTTGGACGGCCCCAAAAGCTGCTACTGAAATGGATAAAGCTCAATTCTATGTGATTTATCGTTTCGCCAAAGGAGAGGAACGTGATACATCAGATCCGTCTCATATTGTAACAGTTACTCCCAATACTTTTTATAAGCTTCCATACGAAGATGGGAGAAAAACATATTATTATATCGTTACAGCAACAGATCGAATTCACAACGAATCGGCGGTGTCTAAGAAAAAAATAAATTTATGATGCGTAGTTTTTATTTGTAGACCTCATTTGTGGTGAGGTTTTAGTACTACACCTCTTTTCTTTCGTCCGTCCATCTTTACTATTATAGGTGTGTCAAAATGTATCCGACGTAAATATTTGGTCTCTTCTACTGCAGGTATTGAGTTGAGATAATCGGTATCATATATTCCATCTTGAATGTAAGGGCTGACTGTGAAATAACCTACTCCGAACGAAGTTAAATTCTGGAAGAAATGTGTCCCTTGGCTTGGATCTACTCTATAATTGGTGAGCCCTGCTTCTACAATCACTCGAGCCGCTGATATGTTAGACCAGTTTACAGGAATTCCCAAATATGGGTCGCTGCTTCCCCAACGTCCAGGGCCTATAAGAATATAATTCTTATCTGTATCAAGAAATCTTTTATTTATTTTAGCGATTTCTTCAGCGATGTATGGATTATTTTTCGCTTGATAGTTTTCTGTTTTTACGTATACCAGATCTTGTACATCATTGATGATGCCACTGCCTAATGAATTGTTAGAACTTAAAATGAGATGTTCTTCCGGAATATTCGTCAAGTCTTCGTCAATGGCCGCACTCGAGTCTACTATCGGACGAATTTGCAACAAGTAGAACGTCCCGCTATTGTCTTCGTTGATAGTCGCTGCGAATTCTATTTCTATGGGACGACGCATTTCTTGTTGCCCGTATTTCAATACCAACTGTAATATTTTGGCAAGGGGGAAGGCATCGTGTTTCAAGATGTTGGCGAAAGTTATTACTTTTCGGCCTCCCGGATAAATACCGTCTCTGATAATTTGATCACAAGGATCGTAAGTAGAGGCTATGAGGTGAAGCGAACCATCTGTTTCGGCGTCTTTTATGTTTAGTTTAAGTAGATTGAAGCCATCATCAATAGAAAAGTTCTGACCTATATTTTTTAAATCTAAAGCATAAAATTGGGTTTGTGTTTCTTTTAAGGCTAGTTCCATTTCGCTCGTTTGAAGAACCTTGGTGGGGTGATAGGGTGAGAATCGCAATGTTATGCCACCGCCTACAATATATCGTCCAAGTCCAAGAGCCAGATTGACGGTGCCCTCTTCTGCTTTCTCGTTGCCTATGGGATAATAGTTGAGTGAACGTCCTACACCACTAAATGACGGATAGTAGCGTTCTCCATATTGTTTGCCCACTACTTCTTGAATAATAACGGCCATTTTCTCTTGGTCTATCACGTTGGAAGTGGCTTGCATATATGCTTTGCTATCTTTGAAGAATACCGATGCATAGACACCTTTGATAGCATCGAGCAGCATTTTGAGCATTTCGTATTTATCGTCCAGATGTGGTATCATATAGGTGTTGTATATACCTGCAAAAGGTTGATAATGTGAATCTTCAAGTAAACTGGAAGAACGAATGGCCAAAGGTGACTTTGCAACATCGAATAATGTGAAGAAGTCGTCGGTCAGTCTCTCGGGGAACTTTGCTTTCAGAAAATAGCGTAGTATGGTATCGTCATCGGTATCCGATAGGGCTATTTGATACAGATTATTCGATTCCATAAATTCATCGAAGACATCGGTGCAAAGAGCAACTGTTTTGGGAATAACGATATTGGTGTTCTCAAAATCATCGAATTCGGGATGGCATTTGACCATGTTATCAATGAAAGCCAAACCACGGCCTTTGCCACCTAACGACCCTTCGCCGATGCGGGCGAAATTCGAATATGTATCAAAGCGGTTGCGGCGAAAAACGGCTACTACACCTTGGTTTTTCATCTTGCGATATTTCACGATAGCATCGAAGATTATCGTTCGGTGTGCATCAACATCTTGTAGCGAATTCCACGTGATAGGACGTAGTACGGCTGCAACAGGAAAGATAGCGCGCGAAGCTAACCAGCGCGATATATGGTTGCGGCTGATGTGGTAAAGAAACGACTCGGAAGGGACTGCAAAGATGATGTTTTGTAATTCTTTCAAAGTACTGACGCGAGCTATTTCGGCCATTGAATTTGGATTGCGGAATACGAAATCGCCAAAGCCAAAATTCTCGGAGACTGTGCGGCGTAAGTCGACGTCCATCTTCTTGGAATTCTTATCAATAAAACTGGCATCGAACTGTTGTGCCCGAGCGGCATTCTTGAGTTCGGACGATTGTATAATGATTGGGACGAAAGGATCTTCTTCTCGAATCATTTCACATAATTTGAATCCTGCTTCACTGTCTTTCTCTCCATTGCGGGGAAATCTGACATCGGTAATGATTCCTAATATGTTGTTTTTGTATTTCTTGTAGATTTGATCGGCTTCTTCATAGTTGCGGGCTAAAACGATCTTTGGGCGTCCCCGCATTCGCAGTTGGCGTTGATGACCGTTGAGTGCTTCGGTCGAGAATAGTTGGCTCTGGCGGAGCACAAATTTATATAGATTAGGTAATATGGAAGAATAAAATCGGATTCCATCTTCCACAAGCAATATGCATTGTACTCCTACTTCGGCGACGTCGTGTTCCAAATTCATTTTGTCTTCCATTAGTTTGATAATGGAGACGAGTACGTCGGTATTGCCTAACCAACAAAAGATAGAATCGAAAGCACTGAGGTCTTCATTTGCTATTCTCTTTGTAATACCATGACTGAATGGAGTTAATATCACGATTGGAATCAGAGGATATAGTGCTTTGATGCGTCTGCCAATATCAAAACTGTCGTTGTCACCTGTTCCGGGCATACAGATAATGAGATCGAAACTCACATCTCTCAGCCGGCTCATTGCCTCCTCTTCCGTAGATACTTGCCAAAATCGAGGAGGGTTGCTCAACGACATGGCTGTGTATTCATTAAATATCTTTTCGTCTATTCGGCCATCTTCTTCAAGGATGAAAGCGTCATAGGGGTTTGCTATCAGTAGGACGCTGAATATACGTTTTGTCATTAAGTTGGCAAATTGTGTATCTTTCAGGTAAAGCTGGTTAATTTTATGTATATTGAGCATGTTACTGTTGTTGGTTTTACTGTTATTTAGAAGATTCCAACTTCTCTTTCAGGTATTTTGCCGTATACCCTTCGCCTTGGGCTACTTGTTCTGGAGTGCCCGCTGCTATAAGATTACCTCCTTTTTCTCCACCTTCAGGACCGAGGTCGATAACATAATCGGCACATTTGATAACATCTAAGTTGTGTTCGATAATTACAATCGTATGTCCTCTTTGGAGTAGTGCATCGAATGATTCCAATAACTTGTTGATATCATGAAAATGAAGTCCGGTAGTTGGCTCATCGAAGATAAACATGGTTGGTTCTACTTTTTCCTGTCCTAGATAATAGGCGAGTTTCACTCGTTGGTTTTCACCGCCAGATAAAGTGGAAGAGCTTTGTCCCAATTTGATATAGCCAAGTCCTACATCCTGCAATGGCTTAAGTTTCTTTACAATTTTTTGTTGCTTGAATTCAGTAAAGAATTCGATCGCTTGGTTTACGGTCATTTCCAACACATCGTAGATGTTCTTATCGTGGAATCTAACCTCAAGAATATCCGATTTGAAGCGTTTACCATGGCAAGACTCACATTCTAGTACTAAGTCCGCCATAAACTGCATTTCTACAGTAATTGTGCCTTCCCCTTTACATTCTTCACATCGTCCGCCTTCGTTGTTGAAACTAAAATATCCTGCCGTGTAGCCCATTTGTTTGGAAAGTGGTTGTTCGGCCCATAGCTTACGTATTTCATCGTAGACCTTGACATAGGTTACAGGATTCGATCGTGATGATTTTCCTATCGGATTTTGGTCTACAAATTCTATATTGGTCAGTTGCCGTATATCACCGCCAAGCGATTCAAATTCTCCGGGGCGTTCGCTATATTCATCCAATTCGCGTTTTAAGGCTTTGAATAGAATGTCGCGTACCAGCGTACTCTTTCCCGATCCAGATACGCCTGTGACGACAGTCATTACGTTGAGTGGAAAACGAACGGTTATACCTTTCAGATTGTTTTCTCTGGCGCCTTTCACTTCTATATAGTTGTTCCATGAACGTCGGGTAGGAGGGATAGGAATTTCTTCTTCACCCAATAGGTAGCGTACGGTATAACTGTTACTATTCTTTTTCAAATTTTTTAAGTCTCCCTCATATACTATTTCTCCACCCAGTCTGCCGGCCTTTGGACCAATATCAATAATATAGTCGGCTGCGCGCATTATTTCTTCATCGTGTTCTACTACTACTACAGTATTACCCAGTTGCTGCAATTCTCGCAAAACATGAATCAATTGTTGGGTGTCTCGACTATGCAATCCGATGCTGGGTTCGTCAAGGATGTACAGACTTCCTACCAAACTACTGCCCAGAGATGTTACCAAGTTGATGCGCTGGCTTTCTCCACCCGAAAGTGAATTGCTCAATCTGTTGAGTGTTAGGTAATCCAATCCTACTTCGGATAAGAACTGTAGTCGAGTTCTTATTTCCGTCAATACTCTCGATGCTACTTGTGTATCGTGCTCGTCGAGTTCTAATTTGTCGAAGAAATGCCTCAGCTCAACAACAGGCATGTCAACCAATTGCATCATGTTTACACCTCCTACTTTAACATAGGCAGCTTCGGGTTTCAGTCGGCTACCATGACATGTGGGACACGTCGTCTTGCCTCTATAACGCGATAACATTACTCGATATTGTATCTTGTATTGATTTTGGTGCAACATCTCGAAGAATTCGTTCAATCCGTGAAAGTATTCGTTGCCTGTCCATAGCAATTGACGTTGCTCTGAGGTCAATTTATAATATGGTTCAAAGATGGGAAAGTCGAATTTGGCAGCATTCTGGCATAGTTCATTTTTCCATTCGCTCATAACGTCTCCACGCCAACACAGTATAGCTCCGTCGTAAATAGATAAAGCTCGGTTGGGAATGACCAAATGTTCGTCGATGCCGATTACTTTGCCAAATCCTTCGCAAGTAGGGCAAGCACCTAGTGGAGAGTTGAATGAGAAGAGCTGTTCGGTAGGCTCTTCGAAACTCATGCCGTCGGCTTCAAATTTATTACTGAAATGATGGAGTTCTGTTCTGCCGTCGGCTAGATAGAAACGTAGCATACAGGCACCTCCGCCTTTATACATTGCTGTTTCTATCGAATCGGAGAGCCGGCTGATGGCTTCTTGATCGTGACTTGCCGACATACGGTCTATCATTAAGTAGATCGTATCCTTTTTTTTCGGTTTGTAGTCTTCTATGCGCATCATTTCTCCATTAACTTCAATGCGGCTGAAACCTTGCTGCATATCCATTTTGAGCTCTTGTTCTATACTCCGGTCGGACGGTAACAGAAGTGGAATAAGTACCGTATATCGAGTGCCCTCTTCATGTTGTTTCATGCATTGTACCACGTCTTCTACCGAATGCTTTTTTACTTCTTCACCGCTTATTGGGCTATATGTCTTTCCCACTCGAGCAAATAGCAGGCATAGATATTCGTATATTTCGGTCGACGTGCCTACTGTCGAACGTGGATTGCGACTGATTACTCGTTGTTCAATAGCAATAGCGGGGGGAATACCTTTGATAAAATCACACTGCGGTTTGCTCATCCTTCCTAAAAATTGACGCGCATAGCTGCTTAAGCTTTCTACGTATCGTCGTTGACCTTCTGCATATAGTGTATCGAATGCAAGACTTGATTTGCCCGAACCCGATAGTCCGGTAATCACAACAAGCTTGTCGCGTGGAATGTCAACATTAATATTCTTTAGATTGTTTACCCGAGCGCCGCGGATCGTAATATATTCATTTTCTGCCATAGTTGCGTATCGTTCATTCTTTTGAAATTACAAAGATAGTGCATGCCGAGAGCAATTACAACAATAAGTTCAAAATTTATTTTTTATATTGTCGGCCTTTTTTATTCTCTATCTTTATATTATTTAGGTCCCACTGATAAAAGCTTAGTGGTACTAATCATTATGCTATTCGGATACGTAGAACAGGCAAAGAGAATGCAGCTTCTTCTATTTTTTGATTATATAGAAAAGGCGGCGCTGTTTGAACTGTTTTATGATAAGATCACACACAAAAGGAAGTCTCACTTGAATGCGACATCTGTATCACAGCTGTGCGACACCTGTCTCACACGTGTGATACACTTGTCTCACAGCTGTGATACAGATGTCGCACACGTGTGAGACGTTTAGCGCTTAGTCATAAAGTTAGCGTTAAATAATAAGCTTTTGGTATTGAGCCAAGTTTAATTTTCTTGATATATGTAAAAAAGAAAGGACGAACTTGATAGTTCGTCCCTACTCGATTATAAATCGTTATCGAAAGTTTTATTTCATGCGAAACAATACCCATGCTCCTTGAAAATCTTGACGGCTTGGATATTTAGCCTTGAAACTGTCGCGGGCTTGTACTGCTGATTGGTAGTTGGCGCAAGATACTACAACTACGCGATACATTGCTTTTTCGCTGTTGAATGCAATAGATGCTTTATAGCCTTCTTTTGTCAAGTAGTCTTTTAAGCCTTCGGCATTAGCTTTCAAACCGAAACTGCCGGCAACAACATTGTAGTCGCTGATCTCATCACCAGAAACGACCGTTACTTTTTCTTGTTTGACATTGGTAGGTGCTGCTTCTTGAGCGGTAGATTGTGTTTGTTCTACGGCAACCGGTGTTGTAGCACCGCTAACAGGAGTTTCTGTCTTTTGTTGTTCCAATTTTGCCTTTTCGTAAGCCTTTTTGTATGCGCTTTCGCTCGAACGGCAAGATGAAAAAGCAACTAAGAGGGAAGCACACATTCCAAATAATAGTAATTTCTTCATATCAAAGTTATGTTTAATTAAAAATTTTTTCCTTTGGTGTTTATACTGAATACAAAAATAACGTATTTTTTATTAGCTATCAAAGTATATTATGAAAATTAAGTGAAAAACTCAATTATTTTGCCTTCTAAGCTATTTTCCATTTAGATATTTGCTACATTTGTCGAAAACACAACAACTATGCGAAAATTTCTTTTAGGCTGTTTCCTATTTATTTATGGGAGTCTGACAGCCATTTCTCAGGGTTATAAAAACCCTATTATTTCTGGTTTTCATCCCGATCCGAGCATTTGTAGGGTAGGCGACGATTATTATTTGGTAACGAGTAGTTTTGTTTATTTTCCTGGTGTTCCGTTGTTTCACAGTAAAGATTTGGTGAATTGGGAGCAATTGGGGTATTGTTTGACTCGTCCTTCTCAGTTGAAATTGGATAAATGTTGGCCTTCTGCCGGAATTTATGCTCCAACAATTCGGTATCACAACGGTGTCTTTTATCTGATAACGACTAACGTTTCCGATAAAGGTAATTTCATTGTTCATACAAATAATCCTGCTGGCGAATGGTCTGACCCTGTGTGGTTGAAACAAAAAGGAATTGATCCTTCTCTTTATTTTGAAGGGGATAAATGTTATATGACTTCCAATCCGGATAATACTATTTGCTTGAGTGAAATTAATCCGGATACTGGTGAGCAACTCTCGCAGAGTCGGCCTATATGGCAGGGAACAGGAGGGCGTTATCCCGAATCACCGCATCTGTATAAAAAAGATGGTTGGTATTATTTGTTGATAGCCGAAGGTGGTACGGAGTATGGACATAAGGTTACTATTGCTCGAAGCAAAGATATCTATGGACCCTATATGTCCAATCCTGCAAATCCGATATTGACGCATATTAATATGAATGCTCAATTGAATCCTATTCAAGGAACGGGACATGCCGATTTTATAGAAGCACATGACGGTTCTTGGTGGATTGTTTTCTTGGGCTTTCGTCCGCAAAGCGGACTACATCATGTATTGGGGCGAGAAACGTTTCTGGCTCCCGTACGATGGGATTGTGGGGCATGGCCTGTTGTAAATGGTGACGGGACGGTGAATTTGGACATGAAAGTAGCGACCTTACCTTTGAAACTCTTTAAAAAAACGGAAACAGATACTAAGTTTGATCAACCTCAACTAGGCATGGAGTGGAACTATTTGCGCAATCCGTTTATGAAGAATTACGTGCTTATTCCACGACAAGGTGTTTTGAGGTTGAAAGCTACTACTGTGACGCTCGATGAATCCGACTCGCCTACCTTTGTGGGGCGGCGGCAAGAACATATTAACTTTGTGGCAACGACCCGGGTGCATTTGGATAATGAATTGTTAGGTGATGAGGCTGGGCTTACTGTTTATATGGATCCTTCTGCCCATTACGATTTGTTTGTCGGTCGAAGCACTACTTCGGGTAAACAATTATTGACCCTTCGTTACAGGATGGGTGTACTCAAGCATATTGCTGCTCGCATAGATGTGCCAAATGGCAAAGTATACCTTCGTACGGTAGGCGATAAGGACTATTATTATTTTTATTATTCTACCGACGGTACAAATTATAAGCTGCTTGATAAAATCAATATTTGGTATTTGAGTTCTGAAACGAATGGCGGGTTTACAGGCGTTTATCTCGGCCTCTTTGCTCAATCGGTTGCAACAACATCAAAAGCTTATGCCGACTATGATTTCTTCTCTTATCATTCTCAAGATTAATAAGACTATTGTATCGTATAATGTCGCTTGCTACTTACATCAGTAAGTTGTAGGTTACATTATGGATAGGATAGATTTTGTACTCTATATGCACCGAATATATTTGGAAGGAAAAAACGTCAGTGTTCTTTTTAAGGCAAAAAAGATAAAAGACTAGTAAGTGTGGACATTGAATAGCGTGTTTGATTTTGCTTAAAATAAAAATGCTTAATGACGAAATAAGTGCAAAAAGGACTTGGAAATATGAAAAGAAAATGTTATTTTTGTTTTGTGAAAAGTTTTTCATGGTGTTCTTATTACTAACTTATAAAACGTTACAATTATGAAAGCTGTTAATACATTAGTAGCTCTTTTGGGCGGAGTAGCAATTGGTGCTGCATTGGGTATTTTGTTTGCCCCTGATAAGGGTGAAGAAACACGTGAGAAAATTAAGGAAGCCCTCGAAAAGAAAGGTGTAAAGCTTAGTAAAAAAGATATGAAGGCTCTTATCGATGACATCATGGCTCGTATTAAGGGAAAAGAAAAAGTGTATGTAGATGATGAGGCTGAGGCTAGTACAGCCGAATGATGTATGAGTATGTTGTCTGCTGGAGATCATAGTATAGAAAGTTTCGAACAATTATTCGATCAGATAAGGCAATATCTGAAGTTGCAAAAAGAATTGGCGCTCGTTAAATTGACGGGTAAGCTTTCGATATTGCTATCTACGCTTCTGTTGGTTGTTGTCCTTCTCATATTGGGGACGGTGGCATTGTTTTATCTACTTATGGCTTTGGCCTATGCTATTGATTCTGTTATTGGCAGTATGGCATGGAGTTTTGCTATCATTGGCGGTATCGCTTTGGCGCTTCTGGCTTTAATAGCTGTATTCCGCCGCCGACTGATTATTGCGCCGACGGTGAATTTCTTGTCACATCTGTTCCTTGAGGACGAAGAAAATAAGAAGGAGGAAGAGCATGAGTGAAAAGCGAATTACACTAGATGATCTTGAAAAACGCAAACAACGGTTGCTCAGGAAAATTGATTTGCAAGAGAAGAAAATAGGCGAGACTTGGCATGAGACTTTTCGTCCGGTCAAAGAAGCAATCTCTTTCACCGATAGGATGGCATACAGTCTGAAGAGTGTGGTGTCACTTTATCAAGGTGCCATGTGGGGATATCGTATAATTCGCTTCTTCGGTGGAGGCCGGCACAAGAAGAGAAGTTAAAGTTCGGCGATGCGTTGCATAAGGACAACATCTACCCATTTGTCCTCAATGTGCAACCAATCTTTGATTATACCGCAATCTGTAAATCTGCATGAACGGAATAAAGACAAGGACGCCTCATTGCCGATAGCGATATGAGCATATAATTGGTGAAAGTGAAGGAAACGAAATGCATAATCGCACAACAATGAAAGCGTTTCGTTTCCTATTTTTTTATGTCTGTATTCTTTTAGTAAGGCGATGCCTATGGCTCCCCTCGAATGTTGCATCGAAAAGTCTGTAATGTCTATGGTTCCGATGGCTTTATCATCTTGTTTGTGCTGAATAATCAGTCGCAGTTGCCTGTCGGCATAAACATCGTATTGTGTGTCCGAAATGTATTGTTTCAGTACGTATTTGGAATAAGGAACGTTGAAGCAACTCACATCCCATAGTTCCGGATCGTTTTCAATTTGGTAGAGAAACTCCAAATCTTCGGGTTCGACCGCTCTTAATTTAATTTGTTGCCCTTCAAAAAAACAGTTCTTCACTTTTTCTTTTCGTTATCATTAGTTGGTATTAAGTGTAACTCTTCGCGTAAACGCCGGTCGCTCGGTATACAGAAGAGCGACATGGCTAGCGCTATCACAGCACAAAATAGGCACGTTGTACTTGCAATAAGATAGTAAGAAATGAGGTTGAATACCGAGACTATTGCTAGCATGGCAAGTCGTATGATGCATATTTTGCCATACTTTTTGAGTGCAATAGGGAACGACAGCTTATCGACCTTTTTCTCCATAGACCATTGAAATAATTTCAATGAAATGGGTACTAAACATACGGCAAGTAAAATGCCCATGAATTGATAGCCATAGACGAAAGCTGCATTCGCTACAAAGGCTCCTCCGTTGGGTATGATATCAAATTCTCCGCAAACGGTAATCAATATGGGGAGTACCCAAAATATGATATAACACTTATTGAGTGTCTTATTAACTTTTTGTATTTGTTCTTCCATATTTCTTTTGTTTTATTTTCCGGTAAATGGTACACGATTCACGATACTGCGTCCCAAAGTTAATTCGTCCGTATAGATTAATTCATCGCCCACCGCTACTCCTTTGGCAATGGTCGATACCTTGGCGTTCAGCTTCTCTAGCTGGCGGTAGATATAGAAATTGGTGGTCTCTCCTTCCATTGTAGTGCTTAATGCCAAAATTACTTCGCGTACATTGCCTGCTTTGACACGCTCTACCAAACTCGCTATTTGCAAGTCGCTTGGTCCTATGCCATCCATAGGAGAAATTACTCCGCCAAGTACATGATATAATCCGTTGAATTGAAGAGTATCTTCTATTGCCATTACATCTCGAATGTTTTCGACGACACAAATGGTCGATGCATCTCGCCTTGGATTTGAACAGATGCGACATGTTTCCGTATCGGAAATATTGTGGCATACTTTGCAGTATTTTACTTCTTTCTTCAGTTTATGTATGGCATTGGCGAAAGCTTCGACAGACTCATCATCTTGTTTCAATAAATGAAGAACTAATCTCAACGCCGTTTTGCTACCTATACCCGGTAGCTTGGCAAATTCGTCAATGGCATGCTGTAAAAGAATGGATGGATACTGTGACTGCATGTTAAGGTAATTAATATTTATTGTTTCTCTATTGTTTGTGGTTTGTGCCGCATGAAAAGAAACCAATTCGACAACTCTGAAAAGGCATATACGAGACAGGCAATTCCAATTATTATTAATATGGTATTGCGTATAATGCCTGGGTTTAATAAAGAATAAAGCCCTGCACCCAATATAAGTAAAGGGGTAATATAGAAAGAATAGTGAACTTTTTTCCATTGCCTGGCTACCGACAATAAGTAGAGTTGCTGCAATCCCGCAACGATTAGTATGATGCTTAGAACAATGATTAGTAGATTGGCAAAGAAAGCGGGCGATATGATAAACCATAGTCCTAATAGCGCACTTCCTACTCCTTCAATGGGAAACCGTTTGGACACAACGACAGCCTTCTGCTCTTCCGAGAAGACTGTCGTTGTCTTGTTGTTTTGTGAAGCAAAATAACCGATTAAAACAATTATTCCAGGCACTAGAAACAAAATGCCTATAGTCATAACGATATATTTAGCCGAGTCGTCGGGAGTACAGACAAGTACTAGCCCGATGATTAAAGCAAAAATAGCCCGAATGAAAGAATAATTAATTTTCATGGCCGGATACTTTTATGAAAACCAACGTACGTAACACAAATCCTGGCGGTGTGGCAGATCCGGGTTCTTAGGGAACATACGGAATGCTACTTTATAACAACCGGCATCGTGCAAGACAGTGGTTAGTTTGAAAGTATATTGGTTGCCTTCGCATTTCACTACTTTGAATGGATCTATTTGGCTGATACATTGTTCGCCATCAGCATTAGTTGTAGTAGCTACTAGTTCTAAGCCGATAGCATCATTCAAACCTTTTTCATCGATTACAACTGTTATCTCGTAGTCTTTACCGCTTTCGGCACCATCGAGCATAGATTTGGAGAAATTGGTTGAAATAATCTCAATGCTATCCCACTTTTCGACGACTTCATTTTTCCATGCTGCTATTTCTTTTGCTTTAGCGCAATCGTTGGCTGCAAGTAGATGGAAACGACGTGCCTCTTTGTTATAGAACTTTTCGTAATAATCATCCAATTGGCGTTTCATCGTGTAGTGAGGAGCTATTTGGGCAATAGAGTTCTTAATGACTTGAACCCAACCTTTGGAATAACCTTCTTTATTATGTGCATAGAACAGCGGAACAATTTCGGTTTCGAGCACACTATAGATCGTTGCAGCGTCCAGTTGGTCTTGGTGCTCTTGGCTCTGGTAAGTGCACTTGTCTGTTAGAGCCCAGCCTGCGCCTTCACGGTATCCTTCGAGCCACCATCCGTCTAGAACGGAGAAGTTGATGACACCGTTCATTAATGCTTTTTCGCCCGATGTACCCGAAGCCTCTAGAGGGCGTGTCGGTGTATTCAGCCAGATATCTACACCCGAAACAAGTCGGCGTGCCAATTGCATGTCATAGTTCTCAAGAAAAATTATTTTGCCTAAGAATTCGGGACGACGGGAGATGTCGACAATCTTTTTAATAAGACCTTGTCCGGCACCATCAGCAGGATGGGCTTTGCCTGTATAAATAAATTGAACAGGGTGGTGAGGATCATTAACTATTTTGGCCAAACGCTCCAAGTCCATAAAGAGTAGGTGAGCACGTTTGTATGTTGCAAATCGACGTCCGAAACCAATTAGTAGTGCATTAGGATTTATTTTGTCCAAGATGGATACGATACGAGAAGGATCTCCCTGATTTTTAAGCCAATTGTCGCGGAACTGCTCACGGATATAGTCAACCAGTTTTTGCTTAAGTTCCATGCGGGTATTCCATATCTCACTGTCTGGAACATCGTATATCGCTTTCCAAATATCTTCGTTAGATAGGTCGTACATGAAGTTTTCATCAAAATGATCGGCATAAAGCTTTTTCCATTCTGTCGCACACCATGTAGAGAAATGTACGCCATTAGTGACGTAACCGACGTGACTTTCTTCCGGAAAATAACCTTTCCAAATATTGGAGAACATTTTCTGTGAAACTTCGCCATGAAGCTTACTTACTCCATTGACTTCTTGGCAAGTGTTGCACGCGAATGTAGACATGCAAAAACGCTCACTCTTATCACCTGGATTGGTACGTCCCATATTCATTAAGTCATCCCACGAAATATTCATCTTCTGTGGGTAACCGCTCATGTACTTGCCGAACAAACTTTCGTCGAAGTAGTCGTGTCCTGCCGGAACCGGCGTATGAACCGTATAGAGCGATGATGCCCGAACTAGTTCTATTGCTTGATCGTAGCTTAATCCGTCGGCAATATAGTCGCAAAGTCTTTGAATATTAATGAGTGCGGCATGTCCTTCATTGCAATGATATATATCTTTTTTTATACCAAGTGCCTTTAAAGTCATAATACCGCCAATACCTAACAATATTTCCTGTTTCAAACGGTTCTCATTATCTCCGCCATAAAGATGGTGGGTGATGGGACGGTCGAATTCACTGTTCATTTCGTTGTCCGTATCCATTAAATATAATGGTATACGTCCTACATTGACACGCCATATGTTAGTATGAACAAAATAGTCGAGGTACGGCACGTGTATGACCAACGGATTACCATCTTTGTCCATGACTCTTTCAATGGGCAGTTGACTGAAGTTTTGAGCTTCGTAGTTGGCTATTTGTTGTCCATCCATCGACAGCATTTGTGTAAAATATCCGTAGCGGTATAGTAAGCCGATTCCACAAAGATCTACATTACTGTCTGAAGCTTCTTTCAGGTAATCTCCTGCGAGAATACCCAACCCTCCCGAATATATCTTAAGTATGTTGTTCAGGCCATATTCCATGCTAAAGTAAGCTACCGATGGACGTTTCTTATCGGGCTTAGCTTCGACGTATTCACGGAATTGGGCATAAACATCGTTCATTCTGCGAATAATGACTTTGTCTTTGATAAGTTTCTCTTTCTTTTCAAAGCTCATTCTTTCGAGTAGTAGTACCGGATTCTTTCCAACCTCTTCCCACAAATTACTATCCAGATCGCTGAAAAGTTCGGTGGCTTCGTAGTTCCATGCCCACCACATGTTGTGAGCAATTTCTACTAATTTTTGTAATTCAGAAGGAATACTCGACTTTACCATGACGGTTTTCCAATCGGGAGTATTCGCATTACTTACTCTAATTTTCATATTTTCGTAATTGATAAATTATTTCTTGTTCAGGCGCGCTTCTGCTTTTTGCAGTGCAACGTTGTAAGCTTCAAAATAGTATTTGATGAAATGTTTCCACAGTGCCTTTTCGGCTACTAGTGTAGCGTTGTGTCTGATACTCTTTACTTCTTCCAGTGTCTTCTCAGAAAAACGTAATATCGTATCTTTTATTCCATCAGTCACTTCTGTATAATTATAGTCGGAACGGTGCAACACTTCTACTCCGTCTTCAATTCCGTTTATATTCTTTAATCCTTTCACCCAAAGTCCAAAACCGGCTAAGTCCGTAGTAATGGTTGGTACATGGAAGGCAACGCTCTCAAGCGGAGTATATCCCCACGGTTCATAATAAGATGCAAATATGCAAAGATCGTCTCCTATTTCCAAGTCATAATACGTTTTATTCATTATTCCGTCGCAACCATTCAGATAGCACGGTACGAATATCACTTTAACTTTGTCTTCATTGTTATTGAACAACCCTTTGCTTCGTAGCATATTGATGACACTGTCTTGGCTAACATTGTGAAGCCAATGGGTTATGTAAGAATCATATAACGGGGTGTCAAATTGTTGACCGCTTTCTAGACGCTCCTTCAAATCGTTACGAGGACCGACGATGTATGCCGGTACGTTGATGTATGCCAATATGGAACGCTTTAAGTTCTCATCTTTATTGAGTTTCCCCAATGCTTCGATAAAAACATCAAGCCCTTTGTTTTTAAATTCATATCTTCCACCGGTGCCTATGATTAGCGTATCTTCTTTCAAGTCTGTCCCCATCAATGCGTTAGCAGTATGTAGCAATGTCTGTCTAGCTTCATTACGCTTTTTGTCAAAGGTTTCACCTTTTGGCACGAAATCATTTTCAAATCCATTCATTAAGACTACATCAGCAGGCTTTTCAAGTAGTGCTGCGCATTCAGTATTTGTTATTTCGCTCACTGTTGTGAAACAATCGCAGTTTTGTGCTGTTTGTTTCTCAATGGAGTGCTTGGATTGCATATTCAGCTCCTCTGCCATCTGGTCTCCATTGTATTCTTTCAAATAGTCGTATAACGGTTTCTGATTACCTGCAATAGAACGGCCTATTGAAGTGGCATGAGTCGTGAATATTGTAGCTATTTCTGGAGCATAATGAAGTAGATATAAGAGTCCCAACCCTGTCATCCATTCGTGTGCTTGATAGATTACTTTGTCGTGTTCGGATAGATAGTAATGATAAAAACTTTCGCATACTTTGGCAGCAGCATAAGAAAACATCGATGCTTCGTCATAATCGCCATAAGCATGCAGAGAATCTACTCTATATGTTAACCAAGCATTGGTATAAATATCATTCTTCTGAGCAAAGAACGGAGCGAAGTCCACTAAAAAGACAATCGGTTTTCCTGGAATATTCCATCTTCCGATTCTGATGTTTAGCTTTTCTTTGTTTGCTGCTTGTTCTCGCCAAGAAGCATATATGTCCTTGTTTTCTTCGAACAAGGGGTTATCTTTTCCTTTCCATATATCAGGGCCTATAAAACAAATATGATCTTTGAAGTGCTTTTGCAGGGTTTTTGCCCTTGTTGACAAAACTGTATATATACCGCCTACTTTATTGCAAACTTCCCAGCTCGCCTCAAATATATAGTCGGGGGAAATTAAATCTTTTACCATCCTATTATAACTAATTGCCACAAAAATACATATAATTATTCGAATAAAATAGTGAATAGAAGAAATTTAATAAAAAAGAAGAGAAGAACGTTTGCACGCTCTTCTCTTCTTTTTTATTGTTAAAGTCAGTTGGTTTAACTGGCTTATTGATACTATTTTACAACTTTGTTTTCTAGCTTCCATCCAGTGATGGCGCTAATGCGTGGAATCAATGTCATGGCTATTTTGCAATGCCCCGCATAGTTGGGATGATAAGATGCTCCCATATCATATTTCTCAGTGACGATATTTTCCATCGAGTTGGAAATAAATAGATATTTGTCTGCATTCATTTTCTTGATTACTTGAGGTACGCATTCCATGGTATGTCCTCCCGAATGTGGTAAAATGCATAGAATAGGTACTGTTGTACCGTATGCTTTGCGAATCCTGTTTATGATATTGATATAGCCGTTTACATATTCTTCATCGGTAGGTGTTACTTTGGGAGAGAAGTCGTTCGTGCCGAGATTAATCATAACGAGATCGGGTTTGTATGATTTGAAATCGTAGGCAGTGTTGCCATGATCGTCAAATACTCGCCCTATACGATCGCTCATTGTACTTGCCGATAAACGTACCGAATCGCCCCAATTGTGCATTATACCACGTCCCGAATGGGCAATTAGTGCATAATCGGCATCAAAGTAACGAGCAATAATGCAACCGTATGCTTTATTACAGTTTTCTGTTTCTAGTTTGAATGGATCATTAGCTTTTGCACTTTCGCTACCATAACCGCAAGTATAAGAATCGCCATAAATCTCTATCGTTCTACTTTGGCGGGGTACAGCTTTCAATCGACCGCCTTTAGCTAAAATAAATTGATGTATGGTAGTGCAACCGAATTCTCCCTCAGTACATTTCTGCAATTTTAGGCGATGAAAACCTTTGGATAGTCCCGTTGCCAAAGAAATGACTTGGTTGTCCTTTCCACTGATTTTAATCTTGCGTATCCATTTGCCATCAATGAATAAGTTATGATAGCTGGTGCCGGCATCGGATACAAGGATAGCTATATTGCCTCCACTAAAGTCTGTTTGCAAATAAACTCCTACCCAATCATAACTGACCGAACCATCGGCTGCAGCTTGAGTACGTCCCATGTATGTTACATCATTGGAGTTGGCTTTAGCAATGACTTTTGTTTCTGTTGCATTAGCCGATAATACGATTGTTACAAATAAGTAAATTAATAAACTTAGTTTTTTCATATTGTATATCATTGTTAGTCTTATCTATACAGACGTCTCATGTTTTCCAGAACCATTTCAACTTGGTGCATAGTGTTGTCACGAGCATGCAAAGAGCCGTCAGTATTATACCTTTTAAGAATCCAAGCCATGGATTGTGGTCCATCATGGTGAATAGGTCATAAATACCCGTTAGCATTAGAAGAGGAATCACGACCAACGAGTCGGATACGTATGCTATCATTGGATTTTTACCAATCATTTCTAATGGCAAAGATACTAATTTGCAGTGATAATAGTCGCACACTATAGAGAGAAATATCAACGCAAAGAATGCCAATCCAGAGGTGACAAGTAGATAACTTACCGTTACGTCGTCTTTTCGGATACCTCCCTGGAATGCTTCAAAACAGAGTCCTAGCATCAATAAGTATGCACCATAGGTATAGAGTTTGTGCCAGAATCGCATATCACCATCTTCCGATTTAAGTAAGAAATGTAATGTAGCTATTATAGCACCCGAGATGAAAAGGTTGGCAACCATGAAGCGGTTGTATAAGCAAACTAGATTAGTAATAATAAGCAGTAAACACAACACCATGGCAACGGCTACGTGTCGATTGTCTTTTGACTGTAATTTTGCTGTCTGTTGGTCGTCATTATCGGCATTCTTCTCATTGAGCCAATTGGATAAAAGATCTCCAGCAATGGTTCCCGGTATAATAATGAGCAGATATTCGAGGAAACGAAATTCGTAGAGCCATTTCAAAGGACTGAAATCCATTACGGCTTTTGCCCACGATCCATCTGTTCCTGCCGACAAAATAATACCTAGTAAGATCGGAAGTACTGCCAAACGTGCATGAACATTGTTCATTGTATAGACGTAGATGATGGAACCCACTACTGCAACGTTTGCCAAGATCAAAATAATGATATCCGTATCGTTTAGAGAAAATGGTTTGCCGTTTTGGTATGGTTGGAAATAAATCCATGCGAAACCAATCAAATAACATATTCCGTTAATGACCGTAGACCATGGCTTTTTGATATGGAACGGGCTTTTCATAAACATGGGAAACATCAGTAAAAATCCGCAGAAAGCAACAATATAGCCTATCTTCGGATTGGAATATCCTAGCATGAAAGGAAACAAATGCTGTATGTAGATGGCGAAAAAGCATAGCTTCAACCATCTTAGTACACTTTTATAACAAAGTTCCGCTTTGCTTACGCCTTTTGCATATTGTCGGCCGAGCGACAGAGGAAAGGCTGCACCCATTGAAAAGAGAAAGAACGGAAAAATTAAATCTACCCACGTGATGCCAAAGATTGTCGGTGTGAAAATATGGTTTGGCGGTGGTACTTGAGCATGATACATCCAGCGAGGTAGAATGCAGAAAGCCTCTGTAGCCGAGAGTATCATGGTCATGATGGCGTACCCTCTCAATGCATCGAGAGAGTGAGCTCGAGATTGTTTCATAGTCTCTGTCTTTTTGTTATTTATTAATATTTTATTTTTCACCCTTTTTTATACCTGCTTCTATTTCTTGCCACAGATTCTTTTGAATGATATGGCAAATATCGAAAATCATCAACCCGTCAGATTCTTTCAGATTCATAGCGATAGATTCGGTCAGACCTTTGGGCTGATTATAGAATTGGTCGACAAGTACTCCACCCATAAATTTGTTTTTTCTTAATATTCCCCGTAGGTGACGACATGAACCTTCTACCGAATACCACGTTCCTATTTGTGTTTCAGAGTCTGTTTCGTTGCGTACGCCTTTGGTGTTTTTTTCTGCATCGCCAATCGTAATATCGGTATAGTAATTCCCTGTTGCATACAAATCAAGAAGTTCTGCGTATCCATATTTTTTGTAATTGGCGGTTGCCCAATCATAATCTTTTGAGGGATCATAGAGTTTGCTTGCAAAGTTGACACCTACTTCATAATATGAAGGATACCAAGCTCCCGTGTAGGTCCCAAAAGATAGTTTTGGGTTAATGGCTTTGACTGTTTTACGGGCTTGAGCCATAAAGTCATAAATGTTCTTTGTGCGCCATTCTATCCATTCTTTGAATAGTTTTCCTGCTGTTGCATGGTATTTGCCTTCATTATCTTTTTCCCATGTCATAATATCGGTAGGAAAGTGTTCTACTTTTTGGTGAATATATTGTTCGAATGCTTTGTGTGACATTTCCGAGAAGTCTGCTTCTATGCCGTCATACCGTACTCTATCGAGCATTATACCATCAAGCGCAGGGTACTTGCGTACTAAATCGCTAAGAACGTTTAGGATATGTGTCCTGAATGTAGGATCAATGGGGTTGACCATTGCGGAGTATTTTTCCTTTTGGTCCATAATAGACTTCATGCCTTGAGGCGTATATACGGTAGATGCCCATTCGGGGTGAGAGGTATAAACTAGTCCACGGTCAAAGTAGTTGTGTCCTGCTACAAAAATGTTAAGCGAAGCTTGTACTTTTATTCCTAGTTTATGTGCTGTTCTGATAAAGTGTCCCAGATAATCGAAATTGGGGCGCGTATAGCCATGCCATTCTTTCATCTTAGGAGCATGAGGACTATCAAACAAGACTTCTCCTGTAATAGGTCGAACATCGACTACTGCATCGGTAAATCCCAATGCCTTTATCTTTTTCAGATAAAAATCTATCGAATCGGTACTGCTGAAACGTTGAAAGTTGGCCTCTGCATCAAACCACATTAGTAAACGTTTCGACGCAAAGGATTGCGCCGAAACATTGATAGAAATTACACTCAGTATGAGTAATAGGAGTGATGAAATTCTGTAATTTTTATTGTTCATTTATATATTCTACTATTATATTTAGGTTTCAATTGTATTATTTTTCTTTTGTCCAATAACGTTCTATTTCTTCAAGAGATTTGCCTGCTGTCTCGGGAACGAACTTCCACATGATAAACATGTAAGGTAAGCACATCACGGCAAACATGATAAACAGTCCGGCGGGGCTAATGATCTCGAAGAGTAGGGGAGTGAGCAGCACAATGATGAAGTTTGCGGCCCAAAGCGCAAAACTTGCAATAGACATCGCTACTCCACGTACTCTGGTTGGATACATTTCCGATAAAAGTACCCATACGATAGCACTGATAGATACTGCTTGGAAGAAGATATATAGCATGAAATAGATAACAATCGAGTAGTTCTCTGCTCCGGTCAGATAATAGGAGACAATCAGAATAAGTGACAGTATCATACCCGAGACACCAAAATAAATTAGTTTCTTTCGTCCCAGACGATCAATAATGAACATCGCCAATACCGTAGTAAGCATATTGACAAGTCCTACCAACACTTGGGCAAACAGTGAATCTCCTCCCGAAAGGTGAGCACTTTTGAACATTTCCGGTCCATAATAAATGACAGCATTCACGCCCATGAATTGTCCCAATATTGCGATGCATACGCCTATAATAACAGCTTTCCGTATACCTGGTTGGAATATCACAGAGAAATCTGATTTCTGCTTATTTCCTGCTGTCGACAATGCCTCTTCTATTTGTAGATCAGCATCTTCTTTTGCGCGATATATGCGGGATAATATAGATCTGGCGCCTTCTATTTTCTCTTTGACAATCATCCAACGGGGACTTTCAGGAATGAAGAATACAAGTACAAGAAATAGTATGGCTGGCAAACTTTCCATTCCTAACATGCTACGCCATACTTCACTGATAAATATTTGATGCATCAAACCATTACTCAATTCGCCTGTATGCGAAAAATTTTCGAGCAGGTAGTTGACATAATAAGATGCCAATATGCCGATGGTGATAGCAAGTTGATAAAGTGCAACAAGCAGACCTCTGCATTTTGTAATAGCTATTTCGGATATATAGACGGGCGATACTACCGAAACGACACCTATGCCGATACCACCAACAATACGCCAGATGATGAGTTGGGCGAAAGAGGCACTGACTGCACAGCCAAATCCGGATACAATGAAAAGAACCGCTGCTATAATCATTGTTTTCTTGCGTCCCATATAGTCGCTGATAAAGCCGGCACATAGTGCACCCGCAATAGAACCTATTATGGCACTTGATCCTAGCCACCCTTGTTGTATAGAACTGAGGTGAAACAAATCGCCGACTTTACTTATTGTTCCGGAGATGACAGCTGTATCATATCCGAATAAGAATCCTCCGAATGCCGCAACAATGGCAAGGAAGAATACGTAACCTACATTTTCTTTGGATTTCATATATTTTATTTATATTGTCTGTAGATAAATAGATTATTTGATACCGAAATATTCTTTGTAACGGTCGTATAAATGTCCTGCTTGTAAATAAGCCGATTGTGGACTCATGAAATGAGAGAATTCAAAAGTAATGGCTTTATCATAATGTGAACGTTTAGCTGCTTCGAGTTTTAATCTTAGTTTATCAAATTTGATAGGGAGAAAGTTGATTGGCATATCACGGTCGAATGTCTCGGCGTTGGTCCAGCACTGCATGTGATATTTATCAGCAAGACGTTTATTTACTGTAAAGAATGCGTCTAGTTCGTCATAATCGATGTGTCCGTCTTGGAAGGCACAGGCATCGACTACGTCGTGTATACCGTCGAATATTTCACCCCATTCTTTCTCATGTTCTTGTACCGAAACTGCTTGATCGTTGGTCATTTTACCGGTACCCATAACGGCTTTTTTTCCATCAATCCATGGAGATATAAAGGTTGGTAATCCTCCCGAGAGATCTTTGCATTGTTTTCCCATTGCATGAAAAGCCGAGATAGCACCTTTGGTTCGGCGACTTATTTCACCACTGATATACCAGCCACCGAAACTCTTATGTTTCTTGCCATACATATTCCAAGCTTCGTCAATTACATATTTATTATCCTCAATTTCCCAGGTCATATCTCCTGTATCCCAATAACGTCCTGAATCGTAAAGACCGAAATAAAATTTCATATTGTATTTGTCAGCAAGACGAAGATACATATCTATCAAGTCTACCGATGGCATATAGCATCCTTTTTTTAGTAGATAAGGTGATGGGTATGTGATGAACTTGCGATATCCTGAACGGATAACGATTACCGTATCTATTCCGATTGCTTTCATGTGCCGAAAGTCGCGGTCCCATTCTTTCTCACCCCAATTCTGATGAGGTATGTCGTGTGATATTTCATCTAGGAAAGTACCTGTGATTTTTAGTCCATTGTTTTTCGGGACAATCAGTCTACTTTCAATACCTGTATCGGCTTTAGGATCTGCCCCATAGTTACTACTGTTGTTTGCACCGAGTGTTTCTGCTTTCAATAAGGAGGGAGCAACCATTGCAGATGCTCCTGCTAAAGCGGCTTTCTTTATAAAATCTCTTCTGTTACTCATGGTTGTGATATTATTTAATAACGATTCTTTATAGATAGACTATATGTAATGAGCAACAAATATAGAGATATATTTATTAAAAAAGAAATATTAAATAAATTATTTTTATAAATAGAGGCCTACTTAATTAAGAATATAATAAATTAACCTTGCTAATTCATTATTATATGTGGTTAATGCCTCTTTAAAAATTAAAGAAGCTATTGTTTTGTTGGCGTGAAACTCAAAATGAGTTATACTTTATTTTAATATGAGTCATCGGTCAAACAACGTTGTTCGGTCTTTTGTGATGATAAATATCCACATAGAGTAACATATAAATAACAGTTTTGCAAGATATGGCGTCTGTATCGTTGCTCAGTTACTGTATTTATTATGGAATTGATCTAACGCTTGTTTTATTGTCCAGAAAAATCAACCGTTAGTTGTGGCTGTGAAATACATCTGTTATTCTGTGTGCTGACAGATGTTCAATTATTAAGCTTTTTTGCTGTTGTTGTGTTTTTGTATTGATTTGTAGATGGGAACAAATATAAATCCTGTTGCTATGAGTAGGGTTAATATTGTCTGACCGTCAATACGTTGTGTATAACGAAGTACGACATACATTAATCCAGCCCATAACAACAGGATACATATTATTTGTGCCTTTGAAAGCGGATGCTTCACTTCTGATTTTTTTGTTTCTCGACAATGGCATCAATTACGGCAACTGCGGTAATATTTACGATATCGCGAACAGAGCTTTCTATATCGGTGAAGTGAATAGGTTTGTTCAGTCCCATCTGGATCGGTCCTATCATTTCCGTTCCCGGCATAGACATCGACTGCAAGAATTTATATCCGGAGTTTGCTGATGTCAGGTTGGGGAAGATTAAAGTATTTACTTTCTTTCCTTTCAAGCGGGTGAACGGATATTTCTCGTCACGAAGTTTAGTGTCGAGTGCAAAGTTTATCTGCATTTCTCCATCAACAGCCATATCTGGATCTTCGGCTTGTAGTTTTGCAACTGCATCGTGAACCATCAATGGACTGCCTTCTGTATCAGCGCCAAAGTTAGAATAGCATACCATTGCGATATTTGGCGTATGATTGAAGAATCTTACAGCATTTGCCGTTAGTTTGGCAACATCTGCCAATGTATCTGCATCGGGATGATGATTGATCAAAGTATCGGCCAAGAACAACGGACCTTTCTTGGTGTTGAAAATATGCATCGTAGCAAAGTGTTTTGTTTCGGGACGTATCCCGATTACTTCTTTTGCTACTTTAATAGTGTTACTGTATTTGGTATACAGTCCGGTGATAAATGCATCGGCGTCTCCCGTTTCTACCATCATCATACCGAAATAGTTGCGCTCAAACATTTTGTCGTTGGCTTCCTGTAAAGTTGCTCCTTCACGTTGGCGCTTATTTGTGAGGATGCTTGCGTAGCGTTCCCTACGATCAGCTTCTTTGTCATCGCGCAGGTCTATTACTTTTACACCTTGCAAACTGAGGTTCAGCTCTTTCGCCAAATTCTTTATTCCTTCTTTATTTCCTAGTAATATAGGGTGGCAAATGCCTTCATTTTTTGCTTCTACGGCTGCCTTCAACATATTGGGGTGAATACCTTCGGCAAAAACTACACGCTGTGGGTTGCTACGGGCTGTATCGTATAATTTTCGAGTCATTCTCGTTTCATATCCCATTAATTCGCGAAGACTTTGTTTGTATTGATCCCAATCTTCAATTGGTTTGCGTGCCACTCCACTCTCCATGGCAGCTTTTGCTACGGCGCAAGACACTTCGGTTATGAGGCGTGGATCTACAGGTTTCGGAATGAAATAATCCGGGCCGAAACTCAGTTTGTTTACTTCGTACACAGCATTTACCACATCTGGAACAGGTTGTTTTGCCAAGTCTGCAATAGCATGTGCTGCTGCCAATTTCATTTCTTCATTGATGGCTTTGGCTTGGGTATCAAGTGCACCGCGGAAGATGTATGGGAAACCGATTACATTGTTAATCTGGTTGGGATAATCGCTTCGGCCTGTTGAAATCAAAACGTCAGGACGAGCAGCCTTGGCATCTTCGAAAGTTATTTCTGGATCAGGATTTGCCAATGCGAATACGATAGGTCTGTCGGCCATGCTGCGAACCATGTCTTGTGATAGTAGTCCTGCACGTGATAGTCCCAAAAATACGTCAGCGCCTTTAATAGCTTCTTCCAATGTATGGATATCGTGACGTGATGTTGCAAAATATTTCTTCTGTTCCGATAGATTTGGGCGCTCATCTGTAATGACTCCTTTACTATCGCACATCAGAATGTTTTCAAGTTTCGCACCCAGCGAAACATACAGTTTGGTACAAGATATGGCAGAAGCTCCAGCTCCACTAACCACGATCTTTACTTCGTCAATCTTCTTGTCCACGATTTCGAGTGCATTCAGCAATCCTGCCGAAGATATGATAGCGGTGCCATGTTGGTCATCGTGCATCACCGGAATATCAAGTTCTTCTTTCAACCTTTTTTCTATCTCAAAGCATTCGGGAGCTTTTATATCTTCCAGATTGATACCACCGAAAGTAGGAGCAATAGCTTTTACGGCTGCAATAAACTTTTCAGGATCTTTTTCATCAACTTCGATGTCGAAGACATCAATTCCTGCATAAATTTTAAATAGCAGTCCTTTTCCTTCCATTACAGGTTTACCGCTCAATGCACCGATATCTCCTAGTCCTAAAACGGCAGTACCGTTTGATATGACTGCAACTAAATTTCCTTTGTCGGTGTATTTGTACGCATCTTGTGGATTTTTTTCGATCTCAAGACAAGGCGTCGCAACACCAGGAGAGTAGGCGAGTGATAAATCTGTTTGTGTGCTGTATGGCTTGGTCGGCACAACCTCAATTTTGCCGGGTTTGCCATTGGAATGATAGGCTAAAGCGGCTTCTTTCGTAATCTTGACCATAATAATAGTTGTTTGTATAAGTATTTTGAATTGCTCGCAAAGATATAAATAATATTGAAAGTATTGCAACGTTTTCGTTATTACTTCTATTAAAATTTATGAAAAAAAAGAAGCCTGCAATTCCTATTAGAAAACTGAAGAAGTTGTTGAGCTTACGATATTGGCTGCAACTATAATGAACAGAAGAAAGTCACTAAAAACGGGACGGAAAAATCTGTTACGAATCCATGAAAGATGGAGACGAATATTAGTTTTTGTCCAGACACGCGTGTAATAATGGGGAGAGTTGTATCCATTGTAGTAGCACCTCCTGTAGCTATGGGAGCCAATAATCCAAAATACTTCGCTATTAAAGGGGCACAGAGCAGTGTGATAATTTCTCTGAAGATATTGGCTAGTAGAGCTATGGTTCCCAATTCGGCACCTCTGTATTGGGTGATAAAGATACTTGATAGCGAATAATAGCCCATTCCAGATCCTATTGCTAGGCAGTCGGCTAGTGTCCGGTGTGCAAGTAGACAGCTTGCAACACTACAACCTGCAAGAGTGCCTACAATTGTAGTCAGAGGTAGCAATATCAGACGAGGATTCAGGTGGCGTATATTTTTTAGTGTTTTTGTGTCGCTACCTACACTGATGCCTACGCATAGCATCAATACACAGAGAGTGTAATAGCTCAGATTGCTGTTGGTTAAGTTTTGAGGGACAATGTGGTACAATCCCGAGATAATTCCGATGACGAAGAATCCTATTATAATAATGCTTCCCTTCATTGTTGCCTCTCTTTTTTACTCCTTTCTGCCAATGAGATGCCACAGTAGCCACGCAAGTAAGATGCTTCCTATCGTACCGCCCATACAGAGCACTATAGCTTCCAATCCCAAAGTATGTAGCCCTTTCATGATCTGTCGGCTGCAACCCACTTCAGTACCTAGCACAAACAACAATACCCATATTAATAATGTAATAAGGGATTGTATCCATTTTAGTTCTCTTTTTCGGAACAAGAAGCCAATACAGATTCCTAATAGCATGATGCCTACTATCTTTAACATGGGTAGATGTATAGAGTGATTATTGCCAAGGCTCTTTCAGCAAATTGTCGATTTCGTGGCAAATACCTTCTTCGTCCATACCGCAAAGGTGATAAAGCTGATCTACTGTTCCATGCTCTACGAAGTTGTCAGGAGTACCTATTCGTGTTATTTGTAGATGACGTTTATGGTCGTTCATATAGTCTGTTATGATACTGCCTATGCCACCTTCTTTTACACCATCTTCTATCGTTATCAGTTTGTCGAAACGGTTGCTTATTTCATCGAGCATTTCTGTATCTAGCGGCTTGGCAAAACGCAGGTCATAGTGGGCAATGGTTATATTGTATTCTGCTTCAGCTTTTTCAATGGCACGCGCAGCTATGATACCTATCGGACCATACGAAATCAATGCCAAGTCTTTGCCGTCTTTCAGCTTGCGCCCTTTGCCTACAGGTATTTCTTCAAACGAACATTGCCAATCCATTACGGAACCGTGACCTCTGGGGTAGCGAATCATGAAGGGCCCTTTATCAGGAAGTTGGGCCGTATACATTAGTCGGCGCAGTTCACATTCGTCCATTGGCGCAGCTAATGTTAAGTGAGGTATGGAGTGAAACAGAGCAATGTCAAAGACTCCGTGGTGAGTTGGCCCATCTTCGCCAACCAATCCCGCGCGATCCAGGCACATCACGACGTGCAGATTCGGAATGGCAATATCATGAATCACGTTGTCTACTGCTCTCTGCATGAAGGCTGAATAGATATTGCAAAAAGGTAGTAAACCGTCTTTTGCCATTCCACCGCTGAAAGTCACCGCATGTTCTTCGGCAATACCGACGTCGAATGTTCGTTTAGGCATTGCTTCCATCATGATGTTCATAGAGCATCCCGTTGGCATAGCTGGTGTTACGCCTACTATTTTGGGGTTTTGTTCAGCTAGTTCGAGCAATGTCTCACCAAATACGTCTTGAAATTTAGGTGGCTGTCCATTTTCGTTTTTCACGATTCGTTTACCTGTTTCCGGATCGAAACGACCGGGGGCATGCCATATTGTTGCAGCCTTTTCTGCAGGAGCAAATCCTTTGCCTTTTACTGTATGGATATGAAGGAGTTTGGGACCTTCCATATCCTTTATATCATTCAGTACTCTTACCAAATTCGTTACGTCATGCCCGTCTATAGGCCCGAAATAACGAATGTTAAGGCCATCAAAAATATTTTGTTGGTGAGCTGCCATTGACTTCAGACTGTTGCCGAAGCGAATCAGGGCTTTACGGCGATCCTCATCCATCAATCCCAAACGCGAGAGTAATCGGGCAATACGATACCTTATTTTATTATATCGTTTTGAAGTTGTGAATTTGGTGATCCTAATCAAGTAGTTCTTCATACCGCCTACACTGCGATCGATGCTCATATTGTTATCGTTCAGTATTATAAGCATGTTGTTGTGTGCAGTCGAAACGTTATTTAGACCCTCGAACGATAGTCCACCACTCATAGCGCCGTCGCCTATTATGGCTACGATATGTCTTTTCTCTTTTTTCAGATCGGCTGCGACAGCCATACCCAATGCTGCTGAGATCGAGTTGGAAGCATGACCACAAGTGAACGTGTCGTATTCGCTTTCGTAAGGAGACGGAAATGGCCTGATACCTCCTAATTTTCTGTTGGTGCAGAATTGTTTGCGTCGTCCTGTCAATATCTTGTGTCCGTATGCTTGATGTCCGACATCCCATACCAATCGGTCATAGGGAGTATCGAATACATAGTGAAGGGCTACGGTCAGTTCTACCACACCCAATGATGAGGCAAAATGACCTGGATTGCGCGATAGCTCATTAATGATATCCTCACGTAACTCCTTGCAGACTTCGGGTAGCTGCGTTACGGTCAATCGTCTTAAATCGGCCGGATAGTTTATTTGTTCCAACAAATTTGTATTTGATTCCGTTTGTTCCATATCTGATATTTCTGGCTGCAAAAATACGAACTTTTTATGTATTTCTACTATTTTGTTAAGTTAATGCTTTGTGTCGTCTTTCAAAACCATTAACAAGTTGGTTACAAACTAACGTATGTCGCAGCCGTAACTTCCGTTACTTACTGCGGTAACTAACGTTAGTTGTTGTGATAACTAACGTTAGTTTCGTCAATAACATCCGTTAGTTACCGCTGCGACATACGGTTGATTTTTTACGATACAGATATACCCACAACAAAGGGGATGGACGTGGATGGGGCGAAGGACGGAATATCGGCGGACCGAACGAAATCGTTTTGTGTTGTTCTTTTTTACCAAAAATGTCGCATGTGTCGCATAGAAATCCTATAAACTCAATATTTTTTTTATCGGCTTATGGCACGTTTATCATTATGATACTCTATTTTTATGAAATATGATTACATAAAAATATAAAATAAAAAAAATTAAGGAGATAGGATTTCTATGCGACACATGCGACAAGGATTCGTCGATTTTCGAAGTCTTAGTATATTGTGACTGCGATTTTTGAGTTGACCAGTTTTTTCCCCATTTTCCAGAAAAGTGAGATATACGCCAAAAAAGTGTAATGATAACTATTTTTCATATTGATATATAATAAAGGCTTGCGATGACAATTTGATATTCATACAAACCTTTATATTATAATTTTCTCTTTTCAAAAATGAGCCATTTCACCCTTTATTTCCGTTTTTTGAAAAAACGCTTAAAAAACTGGTCAGAAAGGTAACAGGTCGTCATTTGTAAGGTTTATTCCTTTTTATTTAAATTTTCTCCTCATAGAGTCTATGTGTTTACTCTTTGTTGGCAAAAGTATTTTCATGCAAAGACAGCGATATTAGGATATCGATTCATCCTTTATAGATATCTTGCATGACCAATCCTGCAAGTGTAAATCCGAAGATGGCAGTGGTATGGGCAATTGTTCCATTAATCCGAGCTTTTTGGCTGCACCATTCATGGTTTATCAAATTAGGATCGCCCGGCCCTATCTTAGCTTTGGGGCACATACATTTTTCTGTGCCGCACAGAGAGTTGGATCCTTTGTTTTCTAAAAGTTCTTCACTATATACGCACATGAATTTTTTAGTCAGTTTTTCTCCTTTTCTTATTTTTCTGCGAAGTGCGGCTGCCAATGGACAACCTATGACTTTCCAGAATTCGGCAGTTTTGATTTTCATCGGGTCCATTTTCAAGGCGGCTCCCATTGACGAGAAGAATGTCGCATTTGTTTTTGTGGCTGTTCTGATTAAATCTATTTTGTTCTGAAGACTGTCGATTGCATCAATGATATAGTCGTAGCTTTCCAGATTGAAAGAATCGGATGTCTCGGCACTGTATATTTGTTGTAAGGCTGTAATCTCTGCAGTAGGGTTGATTTCCAAGAGGCGTAATTTGAGGGCTTCTACTTTGACCTGACCAATTGTCTTGGTTGTAGCCATTAGTTGTCGGTTGATATTAGTGATGCAAATACGGTCGGAATCGACGATGGTGATATATTTAATGCCGGATCTGACAAGGCTCTCGGCACACCAGCTCCCTACACCTCCGACACCGAATATGATAATACGTGTATTGGCAATTTTGTCCATCAAATCATTGCCAACCAATAGTTCTGTCCTCTTGAAAATTCCTTTTTCTAATCCCATTTTATGCCTTCGATAATTTGGGCACAAAATTACAATAAATATATTAATAACGCTCTTTTTTGTTTCTTTGTATTTGCGAATTTTGCTTTAGGCAACATTGAATGAGATAGTGAAGCAACTGCCTTTTCCTATTTCGCTATCTACTCTGATGTTGCCTCCATGTGCTTCGACAAAGTCTTTTGAGATAGCAAGCCCGAGGCCGCTACCTTGGATTTTTGTTCCCGGTACGCGGAAGTAGCGTTCGAAAATCGTGTCGTGGTATCTGGGGTCGATACCTTTGCCGAAGTCGCGAACAAAGATTTCGACATTATGTCCTACGTGTTTGGCTCCTATGATAATTCTCGAATTTTCGGGCGAATAGTGAATGGCATTCGATAGTAGATTTGTTACCACCCAGGCAATTTTTTCACTGTCAACAAATAATTTGGGCATTTTTGTTTCGGGATATTCTACTTCAATGTTGCATCTGAAACGCTCGGCAAGTATTCTGGTTGCTCCTATGGCATAGTCTATCAATTCGATGGGTTTGGTGATTTTAGGATTCAACTGCAAAGCACCTGTTTCAACTTGTGTCATTTTGAGTAGCTCACTAGTGATATTGAGCAACCGTTCGCTATTTTCTTGAATACCTTGTGCCAAAGACTTTTGTTCGCCATTCATTTCGCCTACACGGTTATCTTCTAGTAGTTTCAGACTCATCATGATTGCTGCTATCGGAGTTTTCAATTCGTGTGAGATGATCGAAATGAAATTGGTCTTGGCATTGTCTAGCATCTTGAACTTAGTGACATCGGAGAGCATGATGACCGTTCCCGATTTTTCGGGCAAATGCAGATAATGTACGTCGTAGTAACATTCTTTGTTATCGGAATAGATCTTGAGCGAATTGTTGTCTTCTTCTTTTTTGCTTTCCAATCCCCTGATGAGCCTTCGTAGCAAATCGTTGGATAAAGAAATATCCAAAGCCGATTTATGAATGACTTCAGATGCAGGAAGGTTGATGATTTGTGTCAACGCCTGATTGGCAAATAGTATGTTCTTTTCGTTGTCCAATCCTAAAATAGGCTCTTTGATGGCGTTTATTACTGTCTCCAGGTATTGTTTGGTGGAGATGACGCGTGCCACGCTGCTTTTCTGAAATTGCGAAAGCTCTTGAGCCATATTATTGAACGATATAGCTACTTCGCTGAATTCGGAACGCGGTCCAAAGTTGAGTCGTTTGTCGTAATTGTGATTAGAGATTTCGACGATACCTGCCAATAACTCTTTGATAGGAGAGGTCAGTATTTTGGGAAATTTAATGAGCATGAATATGGCGATCAAAGCACTGGCTATAGATAGAATGATAGTCCATATAAGGGCATCGCGTGCATCGTTTACTGCTTTTCCAGATTTCAGGCATATGGCGTCGGTATTGAGCTTGATAAGATGATTGATGGTCTCTTGGAGTAAAATCTTATTGTCTTTGTCGGGATGATGGCGAAATTGTATAAAGCTGGTTTCAAGGCGAGCGGTCACCATCCGTTCTTCGCGTTCAGTGACATTGTGTTCTTGTAGCTTCAGGTTTTCTATAAACATCTTGTTGGCCGAGACGGAGTCTTTATAGAATAAATTGACGGCAAATATCATCTTTTGGGCATAGTCTACCGAGTTGTAATTGTCTTTCAGAATATTTTCGGTGTTCAGTTTCATGATTTGTGTCGATTGAGATGTAAAAACTCCGAGACTGACAATAACAACCAGCAATATGCCGATAGATAATGCTATTTTATTTTTTGTCTTCATGATTTGTTTATGATAAAATGATTAGATCTATATCCGATTTTGATAATGAGTTGAAAAGATGTCGGTAGCGAAATGCCGCAAAAATGATATTGGTCAGATTTAGTCTTGGCTTGCCAATGCATACCGAGCTAACATGATTGTTTTGGCATACTTCGATGATGCCGTCTATGATGTTTGGAGCCTCGTATTGGATGACTTCGGCTCCCAGGTCGATGGCTAAAATAAAATTGTTGATAAGATGGCGTTGTGCTGCCAAGCTTATTTTGTCGTTTTGTTCTTGGGGGGTACGAACATACAGTACTGAAAATTTAGCGTTGGTACTCGCCGTGAGCCTTGCTATCTTGCGAATGATATGTCGTGATCTTTTTTCATTGGTGCCGATACATCCCAAAAAATGTTTTTGAAGAGTAGCAATAGTGGGCTTTACTTCACTTTCTACTTTTCTGGACACTCGGAGTGCTACTTCTTTAAGAGCTAGTTCTCGAAGCTGCAAGATATGCTCGGGGGTGAAGAAATGGTTTAAGGCACTTTCTATTTTATCGGCCTTGTATATTTTCCCTTCCTTAAGCCTTTCTATAAGTTCGTCTGAAGTGAGATCGATGTTCACTACTTCGTCGGCTTCTTGAAGCACACTGTCGGGAATACGTTCTTTGACTTCTATGTCGACAATGTTTTTGACTTCTTCGTTTAGGCTTTCTATATGTTGAATATTTACGGCCGAGAGCACATTGATTCCTGCATCCAAAAGTTCCATAACGTCCTGCCATCTCTTTTCGTTGCGGCTACCCTCTACGTTGGTATGGGCCAATTCGTCTACAATGACCAATTCGGGGTGAAGTTGTAATATGGCTTCCATATTCATTTCTTCCAGTTCTTTGCCTTTGTAGAAGACCTTCTTGCATGGGATAATTGGTAGTCCTTTTAATAATTTCTCTGTTTCGGCTCTGCCATGAGTCTCTATATAGCCTATTTGGACATCGATGCCGTTTCCAAGCAGATCTTTTGCATCGCGAAGCATACGACAGGTTTTACCTACTCCGGCTATCATACCGATATAGATCTTGAATTTTCCTCGTTTAGATCGCTGTATCAAATTGAGGAAGTAATGTGCGTCATCAACTTTTTTCATTTTGTATTCAATTGCAAATATAACATATTTGTGTATCAAAGCCTCATGATGATAAAAAATCATCACGAGGCAAACCAATACTCAATTCCAATTTAGTTATACATTTTGTTTTTCTGTCTTGATATTATCCAAAGCGATGTTGAGTTCCAATACATTGACCTTTTCGGGGCCAAAAAGTCCGAATAATGGCTTTTGTATATGATGATCGACAATCGATCTCACTACTTTTTCGTTGCATTTACGTGCGATGGCAATTCTGCGGACTTGAATATAGGCACTTTGAGGTGAAATGTCGGGGTCGAGTCCCGATCCACTTGCTGTGACCATTTCGGATGGTATGTCCTTACGCTTCAGGTAGGGATGATGTCTCAAAAAGTCTGTAATGCGACGTTCTATCTCTGTGAGGTACTCTTTATTGGTCATAGCTTTGTTACTGCCACCCGAACTGGTCCCGTCATATCCCTTTCCGGCACATGAAGGGCGTCCCCAGAAATAAATATCTTTTTTAAACATTTGTCCGACATTGGCCACACCGACAACCTTACCATGTAGGGTAGCTGTTGGTGCATTACCTTTGTCTGGTCCTGCAAATTGAGCAAATATCCATAGTACAAATACGTAGCATACACCCAATAGAGCACAGAAGACAAAAGTCAGTTTGATCGATTTTATTAAATTTTTCATTGCTGTAGTGTTTTTAAAAGAATAAACCGATGAATAAGTCTATTAGTTTGATTCCTATGAAAGGAACGATTACTCCTCCCAGTCCGTATATCAATAAATTCCTTCGGAGTAGGGCAGAAGCTCCGATGGGTTTATAGCGTACTCCTTTTAGTGCCAGCGGAATGAGTATGGGAATAATCAATGCGTTGAAGATAATGGCAGAAAGGATCGCACTTGCCGGACTGTGAAGTTGCATGACATTGAGCGCTGCCAGTTGAGGAATGGATACCATAAACAAGGCGGGTACGATGGCAAAATATTTGGCCACATCATTGGCTATAGAGAAAGTGGTCAATGTACCGCGTGTCATCAAGAGTTGTTTGCCTATTTCTACTATTTCTATCAACTTGGTAGGGTCGTTATCCAAATCTACCATATTGCCGGCTTCTTTGGCTGCCTGTGTGCCGCTATTCATAGCAACTCCAACATTGGCTTGTGCCAATGCGGGGGCATCGTTTGTTCCGTCGCCCATCATAGCTACTAACTTTCCGGCTACTTGCTCTTTCTTTATATATTCCATTTTGTCTTCGGGTTTGGCTTCGGCAATAAAATCGTCAACACCGGCTTTGGCAGCTATATATTGCGCTGTTAATGGATTATCGCCGGTTACCATTACGGTTTTCACACCCATCTTCCTTAAACGTTCAAAACGTTCGTGAATACCCGGTTTGATAATGTCTTGTAGCTCTATGACACCCGCAACTTTTTTGTTGATACTTACAACTAGTGGAGTGCCTCCATTGCTTGAAATGCTTACGATGGAGTCTTCTGTTTCTTTTGGAAAACTATTTCCGGCGGATTCTACTATATTTCGTATTGCTTCATAAGCTCCTTTACGAATTTCGGTTCCATCTTCCAGATTGATTCCCGAAGTTTTAGTCTCGGCAGAGAATTTAATCAATCGTCCACCTGAAGTTGTTAATTTTCTATCTTGTATGTTTTTCTTATATCCTAACTCTACAATGGATTTGCCTTCGGGAGTGGTATCTGATTGAGAAGATAGTAAACAAGCTGTTATAAAGTCTTTTTCGGAGATTCCCGATGCCGGATAAAAATTGGTAGCTTTACGATTGCCTATTGTAATAGTACCAGTCTTGTCGAGTAATAGTGTGTCTATATCTCCGGCTGTTTCTACCGCTTTGCCAGATTTGGTAATGACATTGGCCCTTAATGCTCTATCCATGCCGGCAATGCCGATAGCAGAGAGCAAGCCTCCGATAGTGGTAGGAATAAGACAAACGAACAGTGATAAAAGAGCGGCAATGCCGATTGTTGTACCTGAATAGTCTGCCAACGGTTTGAGGCAGATACAAACGATTGTGAATACCAAAGTAAAGGCCGCCAATAGTATGGTCAATGCTATTTCGTTTGGCGTTTTCTGTCTGGAAGCACCTTCTACCAATGCAATCATTTTATCGAGAAAACTTTCTCCCGGTCGTGTCGTCACTTTGACACGTATGCGATCCGATAGAACTTTTGTTCCACCGGTAACGGAACTTTTGTCACCTCCTGCCTCGCGTATAACCGGTGCTGATTCTCCGGTAATGGCACTTTCGTCTATCGAAGCTAATCCGTCTGTAATTTCGCCGTCCGATGGAATAATATCTCCTGCGATGCATTCGAATTCGTCGCCTATTTTTAGTTGTGAACTGCTGGTGTGTTCTATCTTGTTGCCTTTTATCAGTTTGACGGGGGTATCTTCGCGAGTCTTTCGTAGACTATCGGCCTGTGCCTTACCTCTTGCTTCGGCTATAGCTTCGGCAAAGTTGGCAAATATTAGAGTAATGAATAAGATAAACATTACTAGCAGATTGTATACGAAAGAGCCTTGCGTTTTGGAAAAGGCTGAGTATATAGTAACGATTGTCATGACTGCTGTGCAGACTTCTACTGTAAACATGATAGGATTCTTTATCAGAATACGTGGGTCTAGTTTCACAAACGACTGTCTCAGACTTTCTTTTACCATTTCTTTCCGAAACAAAGCTGTTGATTTTTCATTTCTTGTATTCATAATGAGTTTGATGTCTGTTAAAAGGTTAGTGTAAACTTAATGATTCTGCGATGGTGCTAAGAGCGTGAGCAGGGAAGAATGATAGAGCAGCGACAATGAAAATGACAGCAAATGTCATGGCTGCAAATGTTGCAGTATCTGTTCGTAACGTTCCGGCACCTTCAGGAATGTGCTTCTTGTCTGCCAATAATCCTGCAATAGCTACTTGTCCGATAATAGGTAGGTATCTGCCTAACATCAATACAATGCCGCAGGAAAAGTTCCAAAACCAGGTGTTGTCTTTCAGTCCTTCAAATCCAGATCCGTTGTTGGCGGCACATGAGGTGTATTCATAAAACATCTCGCTTAGTCCATGATACCCGGTATTGTTGACCCATCCTCCTTCTGCCGTTACGAGATGAGGCGCATGAACAAATAAATAGGCTGCCAAGGCTGTACCGGTGAGTATAATGAATGGATGTAGTAATGCTATAATAGAAGCTATTTTCATCTCTTTTGCCTCTATTTTCTTTCCTAAAAACTCAGGTGTTCGTCCAACCATCAATCCACTGATAAATACAGCAATGATTATAAAGGTGAAGTAATTCATCCATCCTACACCTACACCACCGAACCACGTATTGATCTGCATGTTAAGCATTTCCACCAATCCGGATATAGGCTTCATTGAGTCGTGCATTCCATTGATAGAACCATTGGATGTCGCTGTGGTAGAAACACTCCATAATGCTGTTGCTGCAGATCCGAAGCGTACTTCTTTTCCCTCCGTTGCGCCTTGATGTTGGGTTATGCCCATCGCACTTATTCTTGGATTTCCGGAGGTCTCTTGGTTTATATTAACCACTACTCCAATAAGATATGCACACAGCATAACGCCAAAAATGCTATATCCAAGTCGCCTTTTGTTGATGTAGAATCCGAATGCCAATGCCATAGCCATAGGTATTATCATAATGGCTATACATTCTACCATATTGCTCAGGTAGGTTGGATTTTCGAGAGGGTGTGAAGAATTCGCTCCAAAATATCCACCACCGTTTGTCCCCAATTGCTTGATAGCAACAATCGCTGCAACGGGACCTTGTGAGATCGTTTGAGCATTCCCTTCTATATTTGTAACTTTCATCTTTCCATTAAATCCCATGGGTGTACCTTCTACAATGAGAATGAAACCTACGATTAGCGAAAGAGGAAGCAATATACGGGTGACACTCAATACTAGATATCTCCAAAAATTGCCGATAGTCTTGGTGGTCTTTTGAGCCAATGCCGTCATGATCCCCGCCATGGCTGCCATGCCTGTAGCTGCTGTAACAAATTGGAACAGCATAACTACAAATAGCTGAGTAAAGTAGGTCAATCCACTCTCACCACTATAGTGTTGTAAATCGCAATTCACTAGGAAACTAATGCAAGTATTGAATGCCTGGTGGCAGGTCTGACCAATATTTGCGTCGGGATTGAGAGGCAATAACCCCTGACATACCAATAATATCATGCCCCAGAAAAACCAAAATAAGTTGATACTGAGCAGTGCTTTCAAAAACTGCTTCCAGTTCATCTCATTGTTCGGATTGATCCCTGAAAGACGGAACATGAAGTTTTCCAGTGGTTTCATAAAGTCCAATAAGCTCTTTTCGCCCTTATAGACTTTCGAAATGTATTTTCCTAGAGGATAACTGATGGCGAGCATCAAAATGATCTGAACGATTACGCCTAAAATTTCTGTATTCATTTGTCTTTACCTTTCAAAATTTTTCGGGCTTGATAAGCACATACATCAAGTAGCCGAACATTATAATACCTATGAAAAATAATATGGTATACATCTTGTGACCTCCTTTATTTATATTTTGTCGAACCAATCGATACATTTGAGAAACAAGCCGAAGCAAATAACTCCGCTTAGTATACATATTAAAAAACCAATGCTAAATAGTTCCATGATACTTCTTTTTAATCGTTTATAATATTTCTTGTATGAAGAGGAACCAATCTTATGCCACAAAATGGATGATGACGACAAGCTGTTATCTGATAGGATATTAAGCTTGTTTTTAAAATATAGGAAAAAATAAAACCCTTCCAAAATGAAAGGGTCTATTTTCATTTTAGAAAGGTTTATGATATATTAAGGTATATAGATACGGGATCGAGAATTTATTGGCCGTTTCCTATACCGTATTCTTCTATCTTGCGATATAAGGTCGTCAGACCAATTTTGAGCAAGCGGGCGGTTTCTGTTTTGTTGCCTCCCGTATATTTTAGTATCTTGGCTATATGGCTTTTTTCTACCGAAGCCAAATCGAATAAAGAACTATCGTTGCATTGTTGCATCTGTATCTCTAGGGGAAGGTCTTGAGCGTCCAATTCTTTATCTGAAGTAAGAATAACACTTCGTTCTATGGTGTTGCGTAATTCTCTGATATTTCCTTTCCACGAATAGTTTTTTATGGCTTTTATAAAAGAGTCGTTCATGCCTTGCACATCCTTTTTCATCTTTTCGGCAAAAGCTTGAGTGAACTTTTGGGCCAACTCGACAATATCATTACCGCGCTCTCTGAGTGGTGGCAATTCTATTGTAAAGACAGATATTCGGTAGTATAGATCTTCTCGAAACTCGTTTCGGTCTATCGCTTCCTTCAGATTCTTATTAGTCGCTGCAATCATGCGGGCATTTACCTTTTTAGTTTTAGTATCACCCACTGCAATGAATTCGCCTGTCTCGAGTACTCGAAGCAATTTTACTTGTAGCTCTAATGGCATTTCTCCTATCTCATCCAAGAAAATGGTTCCGCCATCGGCTTGTTCGAATAATCCCTTTTTATCTTTTGTCGCACCGGTAAAAGCTCCAGCTTTATATCCGAACAATTCGCTTTCGAGCAATTCATGGCTTAATGCGCCGCAGTTGACAGCAACAAAACTTTTGCTTTTGCGTTGGCTGGCTTCGTGTATTGCTGTAGCAAAGACTTCTTTTCCTGTACCTGTTTCGCCGGTTAATAGTATGGCTGTGTCTGTAGGGGCTACTTTCTGAGCCATGGATACTGCTTGATTTAAGGACTTGGAAGAACCGATTATCGATTCAAAAGAATATTCCTTACCAATAATAGATTGAAGTTTGTCTATTCGCTTGGCTAAATGTATTTTGTCGGAGACATTCGATAGCATGGGAATAATCCTATTGTTATCATCTCCTTTGGTCAGGTAATCGTAAGCACCGTTTTTGATGGACCGGACTCCGTCGGCAATGTTTCCGTGAGCCGTCAGCATAATAATTTCACTTTCGGGAGAAAGCTTTTTTAATACCGGAATAGCATCCACTCCATTTCCATCGGGAAGTAATACATCGCATAGAATAATATTGGGATGGTGAAGCGAAATTTGCTTTTGTGCCGAGGTAAGGTCTTCGGCTTGTAGAACTTCGTAACCTTCCAAAGAAATAATCCTAGCCAACAGTATTCTTAACTGTGCTTCATCGTCTACTATCAATACTTTTACATCCATCTTTTTTCTAATCCATCGGTAACACAAAAGTACATGATTAATTTTAATTTGCAAATTATATCATTCGGAATAACTTGAGAGCGTTAATAGCGGTTCGTTTTGCTACTTGCTCAGGTTTCATGTCGTAGAGGTAAGCAACCTTGTCGAGTGTGTGCACGATGTATGAACTTTCATTGCGTTTCCCTCTAAACGGTACAGGTGTGAGGTAGGGAGCATCTGTCTCCAACACAATGCGATCGAGCGAGATATTATGAAGAACGTCGGGGATCACTGAACTGCGATAGGTAACAATACCATTGATCCCGAGAAGAAAATCTGGGAACTCAAGCATCTTGATTGCTTCAAACGGATTGCCCGTGTAACTATGAAAGATACCCCTTAAAGGAGTGTCACGATAGTGATCAAGTATGGTCATGAGGTCTTCAAATGCATCTCTGCAATGAATAATGATCGGGAGATCTGTTTCGAGTGCCCAGCATACTTGTTGTTCGAAAACAGCGAGCTGCTGTTTCAGATAAGTCTTATCCCAATGTAAATCCAATCCTACTTCTCCGATCCCAACAAAATTATTTTCACCTTTTAGTGCATCTTCTATTTTCATCAACTCGCTTTTATAAGCCTCTTTCACCGATTCTGGATGCAATCCTATCATGGGGAAACAGTAAGCGGGATATTTTTTGCAAACGTTAAGTAGCGGTTCTATAGTCGTGCTATCTTCGTTGGGTAAGAATATGTGAGTAATACCAGCGTCTTTGGCGCGCTGTATCACTTCGGGAAGATCCTCTTTGAATTCTTCTCCGTAAATATGTGAATGGGTATCTATGAGCATTTTCTTTTTTCCTTTGCTACACTTCTCGATGCATCAATTTCTGGGCGTAAGTTTTGAGCGTTTGTTTTCTCTCTTCGCTAGTCGAAACACGTGCCAAACATTCAATTCCTGTTGTGTAATAGTCTTGAATGATTTTATTGCAGTAAGAAGAGATGTTCAGCTGGGTATAGATATTTGTAACTGTTGCGATTTTCTCTTTCGGATCGAATTCTTTTTTAGAAAGCCATTTAGCAAGTTCTCTCTGCTGTATATCGTCGGCAACAGAAAGGGCTTTGATAAGTAGATAGGTCTTTTTGTTACAAAGAATATCGCCACCAATATTTTTACCAAAGTTCTCAACGTTGCCATACACATCAAGATAGTCGTCTTGCAATTGGAAAGCAAGGCCTATCTGGATACCGAATTGATAGAGTTGTTCGGCGTCTTCGTCAGAAGCATCACCCAAGATAGCACCTATCTTCAAACTGGCTGCCAATAGTACAGCTGTTTTAAGACGAATCATATCTATATATTCTTGTTCGGTTACGTCATTGCGTTGTTCGAATTCCATATCCAACTCTTGCCCTTCACAAATTTCGGTTGCCGTTTTATTGAATATTTTCAAAACTTTCGATAAGTATTGATCGTCGCAATTCGACAGATATTGGTAGGCCAATACCGTCATGGCATCTCCTGATAGGATGGCTGTGTTGCTGTCCCATTTGATATGGACGGTAGGATTGCCTCTACGTTTGTCTGCACAGTCCATTAGGTCGTCATGTAGTAGGGTGAAATTATGATATATTTCTATTCCTGCCGCTTGGTCCAGAATGCTGTCTGCATTTTCGTTGAAGAGTTCGTATGCCATGATCATCAGTGTGGGGCGTATTCTTTTACCACCTAACGAAAGAACATATTCTATGGGGTCATATAAGCCTTTCGGATGGCGTGAATAGGTTAGATCTTTTAAATGTTGATTAATCTTTTCTGATATTTGATTAGCTGATAACATACGTATATGTAATAAATAGACTGTTAGACAATAATATTATAGAATACAAATCGACTCTTGCTGACTAGTTCAGACGGAATACGACTGGAAGCACACAGCGTGCTCTGATGGGTTTACCTTTTTTCTTGGCTGGTACCCATTTGGGCATTGAACGGATGACCCGCAAGGCTTCGTCATCAAGATAGATTCCTGCTCCCCTTATGATGCGGCAATCGCTTATCGAACCATCAACGTTGACGATGAACTGTACGGTAACTTCTCCTTGCATATTATATCTTTGCGCCCAGAAAGGGTATTTGATGTTTGCACTAAGAAATTTCATCAACTCTTGTTGCCCGCCAGGAAATTCCGGCATACTTTCTATGATCTCATAGTGCATTTTTCCATCAGGCTTCATTTCGGGAACCAATTCTTCGGGTAGTGCATATTGTGCCGTATCTTTCTTATCGTTAAGCAACAAATCTTGTTTACTGTTCACGAAAGCTTGTTCTCCTCTTGCTATATCTTGCTGGGTCACTTCGTCGTCACGGGTTATAATAGGAGCAACAAACTTGATCAGTTTAGCTAAGTCTTTTTTATCGATATTAGGCTCTATAGGCGAAAGGTTTATTTTGGGTTTAACCTCTTTTATTTTCAATACCGGTGGCTTATCGAGTCTTGAAATTGTTGTGACTTGAGTAAGGTTCAGATCGTTATCTTCTTTTAATGATATGATTTTGATAATGATAGAAGGAAGAAAGAATACTATTGCAATGGCGGCAATTACCCATATCATGGCTATGGTATGGCGTTTGGCCGCTCCTTTGCGAATAACATAAGCACCGTAAGACTTATTCTTACCTTCGAAAATGATATCGCACCATTCTTTATTTAATAAGTAGTCTTTTAACATTCTACCATTGGTTTGGGCGCAAAGATACGGCTTTTTTATATGCCATGGTTTATTATTTTATTTTTTTAATTCTTATACACCCGAACACAGATTTTAGCTATCAAATAATGTCTTGATTGTAGAAAATAGTGTATCTTTGAAACCGAAAATGGGTGACTTTTATTATTTTAAAAGTTTAAATGTTTGAGAATGAATAAGATTATTGTAGCTATTGATGGTTTTTCATCGTGTGGAAAAAGCACGATGGCGAAAGACTTGGCTAAAGAAATAGAATATATTTATATTGATACGGGTGCAATGTATCGGGCAGTAACATTATATTGCATACGCGAAGGGCTTTTTAGTGATAATACCCTTGATATAGAAACGCTGCGTCAATGCATGGATAAGATTAGAATTTCATTTCTTCTTAATTCTAATACGGGGCGTCCCGATACTTACCTGAATGATCATTGCGTAGAAGATGAAATTCGTAATATGGAAGTTTCGTCTAAGGTGAGTATTGTAAGTACGGTGGATTTTGTTCGTTCGGCAATGGTAGCTCAACAACAAGAAATGGGTAAACAGAAGGGGATTGTAATGGATGGACGCGATATCGGTACGGTAGTGTTCCCACAAGCTGAGCTCAAAATTTTTGTAACGGCACGTGCTGATGTTCGTGCTCAACGCCGTTACGATGAATTAAAGGCAAAAGGTAATAATCCTGTTTACGAAGAAATACTACACAATGTAGAAGAACGCGACCGTATAGACCAGACAAGGGCGATAAGTCCTTTGCGTCGGGCTACTGATGCATTGTTGCTTGATAATTCGGATATGACGATTGCGCAACAGAAAGAATGGCTCTTTAAAGCTTTTGCAGAAGCTGTTGAAAGGTCTAAATAGTTAGATTTACTTGCTCATAGATAAATGGTAAAGATAGAAATTGATGAAGAATCTGGTTTTTGCTTTGGAGTGGTGAAAGCCATCCACAAAGCTGAAGAAGAGCTTGCCGAAGGTTCTCCTCTCTATTGTTTGGGAGATATCGTTCACAACAGTCGCGAAGTGGAGCGTCTTAAACAGAACGGATTGAATACGATAGAACACGAGGACTTTTCTAAATTGCAAGGTGCTCGCGTATTGCTTCGTGCCCATGGAGAACCTCCTTCGACCTATCAAACAGCTATACATAACCATATTAATATTATTGATGCCACATGTCCTGTTGTACTGCATTTGCAGCAGCGCATCAAACAGCAGTATTTGAGGCTTAAAAACAGTTCTTCTGCCAGTCAGATTATCATATATGGTAAGAATGGACATGCCGAAGTCTTGGGGCTTGTTGGGCAGACTGAAGGTCACGCCATTGTTATCGAACATCTTGAAGATGCTAAAAAGTTAGATCTCGATAAAGATACCTATCTCTATTCTCAAACGACAAAATCGCTTGTCGGGTTTCGTGAAGTGGTAGAATATATCAATCAACATATATCGCCTCAAGCTCATTTTGAGTATTTCGATACCATTTGTCGTCAGGTAGCCAATCGTATTCCTAATATAAGGAAGTTTGCTTCTTCGCACGACTTGATCTTTTTTGTGAGCGGTAAGAAAAGTTCGAATGGCAAGATGCTATTCAGTGAATGTCTTAGTGTGAACCCCAATTCCCATCTCATAGATCGTAAAGAAGAAATAGATCTCTCTTTGTTGAATGGCGTTTCGTCAATTGGAATATGCGGTGCAACCTCTACTCCCAAATGGGCTATGGAAGAAGTCTCGGACTTTCTTAAACAATCGTTGCAAAAAGATTGATTCCATTCATATAGCTTTTAGGATATATTTGTATTCTCTTAACCGTATGCTTGTTCTTCTCATAGTCGGAAAGAGGCTATTCTGTGAGTGACATCTATAACATATTTATAACGCAAAAATGTGATAAGGAGCGGACGATATTTTTGTCTTTATGTTTTCAAATTTTCATAAGGACGAAAATAAATTTTCTCCCTTATGAAACTTGCGACTCACGAGCGTGAGTCGCAAGTTACGTCCTTATGTCACTGAGACGATATTAAGAATGGTAGACTTTTATATTATATAGAAGCTTTCATTTTACTTTTTCTTTTTGGGAGCGATGTTCAGCCTATATACCAAATGCAACATGGCATAACGTGGCATGACATTGGTGTATTGTTCCACTTTGCCTTGAGCCGTTAGCGAGCGGGTAACATTGCTGAGGTTGCCCAATATGTCAAATCCGTCGAGCATGAATAGAAATTTTCCATTCCATAAGCTCTTTGATAACCGAGCGTTCCATACAAGATCGTTGGTATTCATGGACGAATCGTCGTAACCGCGTCGGCTATACATGGTAAGATCGGTGCTGAGTTGCCATTTCCGTGGTAGGCTAACCAAGGCTGTACAGCCATAGTTGAAGTCGCCGGCATTGATGGTCGAGAAATCGTCTCTCTTGCTACTTGCTTGTGTCCAAGTACCATCGGCTTTTACACCTAACTGTATGCCGCTATTTAATTTGTAGCTCAACTTCAGGCTCTCTGTTAAGTAAGAAGTACCGACTGTACTGCGTTTGCTGTCGGTAGAATTCTCTATACCTATCAGATCTACATTATGATAGTAGCTTTCTGTGGTAGAAGTCGTCAGCGTGAAGAGTTTCTTTTTGTCGAGTGCGGTTTCGTATCTCAGTTTGAGATAGCCGTCCCAATTGCCGTTGACATTATCTGGTCTGATTGTGCGTATTCCTGTTGATTTATCGTATGTATATCCCATGACCATAGCATTGATCGTGAGATTGTATGCCCCTTGAATTCTGAAAATGCGTTGTCTTTCCGGATAGCTCTTGCGGTAAACTGCATACCACTTGTGATGGTATGTATTTTTTAGATTGGGATTCCCTGAAAACAGTTGTAAAGGGTTCGAGTCGTTGCGCACATTCACCAGATAAGTCATATCTGGCGTTTCGGTTTCGATATAGTACGATGTAAAGAACAGTGTCTTCTTGTCTTTCGATTCGATTTGCAGAAAAGTATTGTTTAAGTTGAGTAATGTTGAATGGCGGGTAAATAGAGTGTCCGATTTCAGCTGTCTGTAATTCATCTTTTGTCTCAACAAATTGAGTGGCATGTCTATCTGTACCCAATAAAAGTAATTCGACGTGTATTTGTTCATCCATAGTTGCCATCCCAATGTATGTGTCATATCGTGCTGTGTAGCGTCGTAGCTGTTGTTGAAATTTAGTGTTGATATTAATTCGGCCTCAGAAGGCAACATCCCAAGTTTGTGCGTCGTTTCATCATCCCATCCTGTGAGTTGATCCAGGCGATACAGCGAGCGATCGCGCCCTTGATAGTTGTTCTGTTGATATTTGTAATATAGGTTTAGTGTCAACCCTTTATTTACGCTATAGGCATACAGTGCTTTGCCCGAAAAGTCCCATCCGTGTTGTGGACGGTTTTTAGTGTATTGATTTCGAAAATCGGTTGTGACATTTGAGTTACTCAAGTAGTCTACTCTATTTTGTTGAAAGATGTTTTCGGCGGCATCTTTGTACGATAGATTTGTTTCCAATGACCAATAATCAGAAGAGTGGGGAATATTGAATATGCTTCCTGCCTCGAGCCCTGCATTTAGTGTATGCCCTATGGTTTGGTTATGCTGCATGTTACGATTGATGGCTATTTGTCGCAGTTTGGCGTTCATTTGAGGGGCATAGATACTGTCCAGCAAGCTTTTGCCGAAACTGACAGGATCGGCGTTGAACGTCCCCGACAGATACTCGTTACGGTTGTCGTATTTTTGATATTCAAGTGAGGGACTAAGCGTAAACATCATCCTTTTAGTGGTGATGTCAATATCGTGACTGGTTTTTATTTCGGTATGATAATTTCGTGTTGAGTTCTTTATTCGGTCGAAAGTATTGCCGCCATTTAAAAAGTTCTCCTGATTGGTATTGCTTTGGTTGTCTGTATCGGAGTGTTTTATCTGAATATTTCCCTCTGCTTTTAGTTTCTGATTACGATTTTCTATCGAGTAATCTATTCCTCCCATCTTTGTAGAAATCAGTCCTCCTGTCAGGTCGGATGGTTTCCATGTGTCGTTTTCGCCTGGTTTTCGGGTATCGTTCAGATTGTTGATATTGCTATATGCCGAGAAATGCGAATGGTCGGTAAAGCGCATGGCAAAGAGGCGTGCCAAATAACGATCCTTCAAACCACTTCCCATTTCTATATTTCCCATCCAACTGATAGAGTATTGTTTCTTGAGATTAACATCCATCACCAGCGATTTTTTATCGACATCGTGCCCTAGAAATTCACTTGTCTTGCTTTGTTTCTCGTAGACCTTTACATTATTGACCATGTAAGTCGGAAGGTTGTCGAGCATAATTTGATTGTTGCCTTTGAAGAAGTCTTTACCATTCATTAGCAGGCTTTCTACGAATTTGCCGTTTACATAAATCCTACCGTCCGATTTAAGTTCTGCACCCGGCATTTGTCGGATGAGGGCATCGAGCATCGAACCTTCGGATAGTTGAAATGCATCTGCATTATACACTAGAGTATCGCCTTTATTATAAAACTTTACTTTGGTCGCTGTTACTACCACTTCCTTCAGTTGCCTCACTTCTTCTCGTTTCAGATAGACGTCGGGGGCTTCGATAGTATATTCTCTACGCCCAAATACGGCTTTGAATTTCAGATATTGTGGTTGATAGCCTTCGTAAGTGAAGCGTATCAAGTAAGTTCCGTTGCCTACTACGTCAAAGTCCCAATACGAAAAGTAGGTGATCTTATCACCGTTTTGAGAAAATCCACCGGTCTTTTTTGTTTTTATCACTGTGCTGTCTGCACGGAGCAACTCCACTGTAACTCCTGGCATACGGCGATGAGTGATGTAATCCAGTACCTGTCCGCTTATTGCTCGTGCTTCTTTTTTGTTGCTCGCAGATGTATCTCCATTACGGTTTGTTACGTTTTGTGCAATGATATTTATCGGAATAAGTAAAGGAAGCAAGAAGAATAACCTACTTCCCCATTTCCATGTAGTTAATGTACTTGACTTTTTCATGTTTATGTGAATGTTATTTATTATAAGGTGTCATTTGTTTTAATATGGATATCTTAATATATTAGGATATTGGAAGTTATCTCCGCGCTGCAGTCTTTGTGTAGGCATGCAAAATGCCTTTATCAAAACATTAGATGTTATGATTATGTCGTCATGCATACCTGCACGGAAGTGAATAGAGATAACTTAGAATTATATATGAATAAAAATGGTTCTTGTCATTGAAATAGAAGTTGCGGTCTATTCGTTGTGCAACGCCTCGGCAGGCGGTAGCTTCATAGCTTTGTATGCCGGTAGCAATTCTCCGAGAAAGATTGTCAGTGCCATGAGCAGATAAGTGATGGACGTTGTGGCTATAAATCGGCTCGGTTCGAGTGTGTTCGGATCGTTGAGCCACAAGTTCAGTTGGGCATGAGCCAAGTTCCAGTCGATGATGATGGCTGGAATACTGGCGATGGTAAGCAGTAACAACCCTTCGGATAGTTGACGGTCAAAAATATCGCGATTGGTTGCGCCTATCACTTTTAATAATGCAATTTCACTGCGCCTCTGCTGTGTGCGGAACCAAAATGTGCCAAATAGACCAAGGAATATATTGAGAAGCAAAAAGCCTGCTCCTGCAGAATAATTGCGTAGTTTGTTTTTATATCTTTGCAACACATAGGCTCTATCTGAAGATAAAGGACGGATGCTAGATATGTATAAATTGCCTATTCGCATATCTTTCTGAACTTCGCTCGAAAAACGATTTATAAAGTTTACATCGCGTTTGGACTTTACTCGAACACTTATCGTTAGGGTGCTGAAGTGTCGATTCTTGGAATGACTGTTATCAATATGGCTCATCATGGACCTCGAATAAGTATCTATCGAGAATTCACTTTCGCGTATTGGTTCATAAAGTGCAAGGAGCTGATGATTTTGGGTTGGATCATTGTAAAAGTGAAATCTTTTTCCAACGAGCGAAGATGCTTTTATCCTACTTTCTTTGAAATTGTTTGCAGACATCATAAAGCCGTTAGGATTCTTTTCTAATAGTTCGGAGAGTTGTTCCGGAGTCTCTCCGTTAGTTCCGCGGCAACGGAATACTTTGAAAAAGTCGGGCTCTATGCTATAAAAATGCACTCTTAGAGTTGTAAACGTATTGTATGAAAGTGGACTCCATGTCCCACCGCTCGCATAAGGGTGTGATTGTTGCGACAAACATACGGCTTCTATATCTGGACGATAGCGTAGCCTGTTGGTTATTTCTTTTATATCTTTATAATAGAACGTGTCTGCCGGTATGTAATCGGGATTTGAAGGTGTCAATTTTGAACATTGGATATTGTAACAATGATTGATGTCAAAGCCCATAGGACGAATATAGGTAGTGGTATTAAAATAGATGTAGTCTACCACGAACCATAACAATACGCTGACAAGTAGCAATTCTATAATGAGCCATGTATTGCTATGCCATTCATTCATCGTTTGTCGGAGTAATTTTTTGTTCATCGTGGTTTATCTTTAATGCGTTTTACCGTTAATGGCGTTTATTATTTGTGCATGTGAGGCCTGCCATGCCGGAATGATGGTGCTCATGAGATTGAGAATAAAGCAGAATACAAAGGCAAGCACGAAGATAATGGGATTGAGAAGTACCGATAAACTAACGGTAGGATGCCCCATATCTTCTATCCAGTTTTTGGTAAATATTAAATTTGAACCGAAATAGGCAAATAAGAGGCAGAGCAGTAGTCCCACAAAACCTGCAACGATAGATAGTATAAGATTCTCTATGATGATATCTTTCAATATTTGTGAACGATGGCAACCGAAAGCACGACGTATACCTGTTTCTGTCATGTAGCGGTGTAGTCTGCTTTGAGTCATACTGCTTAGGTTGATGGCTGGTATCAGAAGTAGAATGAACAATATAAATGTTCCTTGGCGATAGAATCTACTGCGTTCCGGTTTGCCATTAGAATATGGGGTGATTGATTTCTCAAATTGTGTGCGTGGATTCTCTTGGTCGATGATTCTTATATTTTCAGTCTTTAGCTTGGCATTGAATGCGGCACTGCGTGTATTGAATTCTGCTTTTATTCTCGAGAAGTCTTTTTTGTTATGGGCAAGGATAGCGACCGAAAAGGATCCGCCCAATTCGTGAGCTCCCCATGTATCGCTTGCAATATCGGTGGTAGAATAGGGTATCCAAATCTGACTGTAAGCGCTTTCTGCCAGATTGGATACTTCGCGTACGACACCGCAAATATGGTAAGGCGAATGATTGATGATGATTTTGCGACCCACTACGTTTATACTTCCAAACAGTCGATAAGCTATTTGTTCGCTAATTACGGCTTTCTTTAGAGCCAAGTTGAAGTCTGATTTGTTATAAGCTTTTCCACTCAGAAAATTAAAATCGAAAATATACCAGAAACGGTCGTCGGTTTGTTTCAAATCGGCCGACAAAAGAACTGTCTTATAATTGGATATAAGTGTCTGATCGGGTGTCGATTGGAATATACTGACTGCTTCGGGAGTTTTCAATGATGCATATAGCTCCTTGGCTGTAGATTCACTTAGTATGCCGCAAGATAGATTTTGACGGTCGTCGTGGTTATTTGCATTAGTATAAGAAATACAATCTCCATGCAATATCCTGTTGCGATTGCTTTCGGGCGAGAATGGCAATATTTGTACTCCTTTCATCAGTACTACTATCATAATAAGAAAGATAGATAATGCTGTTCCCAGTATGCTTACAATTGTTACTATCGGATCTTGCCGAAGATTATTGCAGACTCTTTTGAAATATTGATTTTTCATTGTCTCTATTCGAATTGGTCTATTATTCTACTTGCCTTCCATCGAAGAAGCGTACTATCCGACTTGTCCTTTTGGCTTGCTCTTCGTTATGTGTTACCATCACCACAGTTCGATCTTCTTCTTCATTTAATCGGTGCAAAATGTCCATCACTTCATGCCCCATTTTGGAGTCCAAATTGCCGGTAGGTTCGTCGGCGAGAATTATTTTCGGATTACCTACTATAGCTCTGGCAATGGCTACCCGTTGGCATTGTCCTCCAGATAATTCATTCGGTAGATGGTGAAGGCGATGGCTCATCCCGACCTTTTCCAAAGCTTCTTTGGCGAGCCGATGGCGTTCTGAAGCAGAAATACGGCGGTAGGTAAGAGGCATTTCGACGTTATCTATCACATTGAGCGATTGAATGAGGTGGAAACTCTGAAAAATAAAGCCTAGCATCTTGTTTCGGAAATTGGCGAGCTCTTTGTCTTTCATTTCTTCGATTATACAATCGTTTATAATAAGTTTGCCACTGGTAGGAGTATCTATCAGTCCCATGATGTTGAGTAAGGTAGACTTGCCGCAACCCGAAGGGCCCATAACGCTTAGAAATTCTCCTTTTCCGATTTCGAGATTTACATTCTCGAGGGCTTGTGTTTCTACTTCTTTTGTACGGTATATTTTATGAATGCCGCTTAATGAAATCATACTCATGATGAAAAAGATGTTTATTGGTTCTAATTGATTTTTTTCTTTATATGCCAAGCAATACTTGTGCCATAGTATTAAATGTTTAATATACAGTGTCGTATGTAAAATGAGAAGCGTCCGTTATCGGACACTTCTGTACGATAACGGACACTGTAAGCGGATATTTTGCAAATGGTAGGCAGATTGTTTTCTCTTTTCAGCCTTATGCAAAAGTAGGGAATCAGAAAACGTTCAAGCCTTTTGTGTTTTCTTATTTAAGTGCTTGTTCCAGGTCTTTTATTAAATCATCGGCATCTTCCAAACCGACTGATAATCTGAACAAGCCATCTCCGGCATATTCTTTCCACGATGATATTTGTTCGGGAGTATCGAATCTGAAAGTCGTTTGCAACAGGTCTTTACTATTCATATAAAAGATGAGTGAACGGTGGTGTCCAAGCGAAACCGCATAGTGAATGATTTGTAACTTCTCTGCAAATATTCTTGCTTGTTCACTACCATTTTTTACTCTGAAAGTAAGCATCCCCGAGAAGTTGTTCATTTGGCGTTTGGCTAGTTCATATTGTGGATGTGAAGGGAGCCCGGGATAAATTACTCTTTCGATCTTCGGATGGCTCTCTAAGAATGTTGCAACTTTCAATGCGTTTTCTTCATGAATGCGCATACGTATGGGGAATGTGGCAATACCACGTAAGATGAGCCAAGCATTAAAGGGACTGAGTACTCCTCCGAAGCGGATAGCTGTCTTCTTGCGCAACGGAGTGAGATATTCTTGAGATCCGATGATGATGCCTCCTAATGCATCACCATGTCCGCCAATATATTTGGTTAGAGAATGTATCACAAAATCGGCACCCAACTTTAAGGGTTTTGTTGCTGCAGGGGTTGCAAAGGTAGAATCTACTATTAGATAAGCTCCTGCTGCATGGGCAATCTCTGCTACTTTACGAATATCGGTCAGGCGAATAATAGGATTGCAGGGTGTTTCAATATAGATGAGTTTGGTGTTTGTACGAATGGCATTGCGGATAGATTCTTCGTCCGAAGTATTTACTTTGGTAATTTCTATATTGTATTCGGGTATCATATCTTTGGTGATTTCTGACAATGCTGCGTATGCTACATCGCTTATTATGGCATGGTCTCCCGCCCTCAAAAGATGAAACAGTAGAGTTGTAATAGCAGCCATGCCACTACCGAAAGCAATGGCAGACTCTCCTTCTTCCAAGGCCGCCAGTTTGACTTCCAACTGATCTACTGTGGGATTTCCCCAGCGCGTATAGACCCATGGATCGTTTTCTTGAAGATTTTCTACCGAAAATCCGGTATCTGCATCGACAACGAAAGTGGTAGACATGACTAAATTGGGCGACGAAGCCTTTGTTATGGGGTCTGGCTCTTCTCCTGCATGGATGGCAAGTGTTTGAGCTCCTACTGGAAAATTGAATTGTTTTGGCATAATTCTTATTTGTTATGATAATATTTGAACGATGATAAAAGGAAGTCAAAAAACTCTTCTGCTTTTATGCAAAGGTAAATATTTGGAATATATGGTGTATGTGTGCCCGTAAATACGGAAAATGTTTCTGTTGTGTGCCGATTATAAAGAATATTGTATTGGATGAGGCTTCTTAAACAGTCTAACTATAGAAAAATATTCTTCCTGTATGGCTTGATCTCGTACTAAAATATGCAGAGGGCGATATATTATTAGTATACTTGTAGTGTCTTTGGAAGTATATTGATTGACTCAAAAAGAATGGGGACTTTATATTTATTTTATTCGGTAAATGATGGTAATAGCGAGGGAATAAACATATTTCTGTTTCTGATTAAGTGTGTTTTTCATTGGAATCATGCAAAATAAGAAACACAATCTCTAGGCAGAATTAAATCGAATACATGTTTGATTCTGCCTAGAGATTAAAAGCTTTCATAATAAGAGCTATTTAGTAGATGTCAAAGATAAAAGATTGTCTTTTGCCTCGGGAACATGCTGAAGAATAGGAGCGACTATCTGGCAATTATTTAATTCTTTGCAGTCACCACATGTGTTAAATCCTTTTTCGTGTACGCATTTGCGGATTTCGCAGTAATTGCTGCAATATGCAAACTTCACCCCGTCAGTACGACAACCCATACAATTGATGGTCTCTGCGGTAATTTCGGGTGCATTGTTCATTTCACTCCATTTTTTAGCAGTCTTTTCTCTTAAATCATCGTCATTTGTGACAGTAGCTATGCGGGCGTCGCAATTTTCGCAATCCAGTCCGCAACATGCAATTAATTGTTTCATCATTTGGTAAGTAGTCGTTTTTTATTAAAATTTCTATTCTGCCAAGCTATGAGCAGCCTGTATTCTCAATGTATTTACACTCTTTTCTGCGGTTTATGCAAAACCGTCTCCCTTTTCTAATATTGCAAAGGTACGAAAGATGACGACATATCAAAGAAAGTTGAGTAATAAACTAAAGATAAGTTTCAATACTTATAATGTATGGGTATCAATAACAATTATAAATACTTATAGGTGTTTATATTCTGGTTATTTTAGACTACTCGTCGTTCCACCTAGGTAATTCGGTCAACTCACCCGGGTGGAACGATCGAATCACCTAGGTGGAACGACGAGTAGTTTTTTTAGTTTTCTGATAAAGTATTTTATGTCGTTTTAGTCTTTTGGGCAAGTTATTCTGCGGCCTTGCATTTCTTTTTTATGTTTTTTTTCTGCGTATTCCTGTTTTCAGGTTCTTCAGCGGTATTGCAAGAGCAAAAAAAAATATGTTTAGGAACATGTTTTGAATCAGAGCCTTATGTGCATCGGCTAAAAAAAGATGAAAAAAAGTTTGGATAATGTTTGGTTGGAATACAAAAAGTCTCTACCTTTGCATCCGCTTTCGAGAACGAAACACTGCTTCCCGAGGGCAAACAAAAGCGATATTTGAAAGAGTTACATAAACAATAGAGTAGTACAAGAGCAGGTACGATACCTTTCGGGGTATTGGTATCTGGGTAAAAGAAACGAACCGTCAATAAAGAGAAGACAGGAATTTCAATAGTCTTGGATATTCGTTCTGAGGAAACAAAAAGTATTTTATATATCGGTTTCGGCTGAGTTATAAGATATGGAAAAAACAAATTATACAATGAAGAGTTTGATCCTGGCTCAGGATGAACGCTAGCTACAGGCTTAACACATGCAAGTCGAGGGGCAGCATAGAAGTTAGCTTGCTAACTTCGGATGGCGACCGGCGGATGGGTGAGTAACACGTATCCAACCTGGCCTTTACAATGGGATAGGCTTTCGAAAGAAAGATTAATACTGTATGTTCCGTGATCTCCGCATGGAGATT
>JAYRGW010000019.1:0-61291 GCA_041907665.1 Bacteroidaceae bacterium | reverse complement strand
ATATCTGCAAAGCGCGCGAATTTCTGGATCAGACCGATGGGAAAATGGAAGAGGCTCAGAAACTTTATAATAAATACATCAAAGAAAATAGAGATATTAATTTTACAAACGAAGGCACACTTCCCTTTTAGGGAGTTTTTTTCGTAAATTTTGAAAAAGGCGTAAAATATTGTGTTTTACGCCTTTTTGTATAATATCACAATTTATGGCAAATAAAATATTAAGTATCATATTGATTAAAAACTGCTTATTTTATTAGCTATATGAAGATATAGCAAGATATGTTTTTTTAGAGAATATACTGCAAATTTCAAAAAGTGACTTAAAAACTCCTTTTTCCAAAAATCGCATTCACAATATACTACGACTTCGAAAATCGACATACCCCTGCCGAAGGTGCCGAAGACCTTTCTACTCCTCATTATTTTTTTTATTTTCTATTTTTTTGTATAGTATAATTACTAATTATATATATCTTTTTGATATTAGTATAAAACGTCGAATAAAAAAAATTCAGAACTCCCTATATGTACTTCGGCACCTTCGGCATTTTTGGTAAAAAAGAACAACACAAAACGATTTCGCAAGGCTCACCGATAATCCATACTTCGTCCCATCCACGTATGTATGTTTTTTTGTTGTCGTATGTACGTGGCGCGAAAAACTTAAGGACGTCACCGAAAAAACTAACATACGACAACGGACGGCATTACTGTTGAGGTTAGCTATCGCTCTTATGTTTTCTTATTAAAACTTGCAAAAAAATCAACTGTATATTATTCTGTTTTGTTCTTAGCAACCCATTTGCCAAATCTGATAAGATACCTGCCAAAGATGGTTAATGCTAAAGATACGATAGCGACCCAAATCATATTATTATGCAAATCTTTTTCATAACTATATTTACGAATGTCTGTAATTTCATTATTTAATGATGTTTTATTTGCACTTGCTTCTTTTTGGGCTTCTTGAGTTAATTGTTTTTTAATTCTGTCAGTAAGAACAAATTGATTAGCCTTTTTCTTTTCTTCTGCCAAATATTTTTTAGCGTAGTTGTCATAGGGGTTATATTTAAGAGTTTGCTCAAAAAAGTCTACTCTATCACCTCCTTTTTGGGCCATTTTTACTTTTTTATTATATATTTCTTTCCAGTTGAAAGAGCCATGATTATTAGTTAAAATAGATGGGTCATAGCAGCTTTCACCCCAATGGGAATCTTCATCAACTGGCCTTATGTCTTTTTGGTGTACTACAACAAATCCAATAATATAAATAATCCATAATAGGATGGCCCAACCTATCATTTTAAAATTAGCGATCACTTCATTAGCGGTAGTGGATTTCTTAATAGTAGGATTTTTTTTAATTTCTATCTTTACTGGTGATTCATCTTTAGTAGTTACGATTATTTCGGCTTTAGAGTCGTTTTCTGTAGATTTACTAGTGGTACTAGAACTGTCTTGTACTTTATTAGCTTCACTTTTTTCTTCTACTAAAGTTCCACAATACTTGCAGAACTTTGAATCATCAGCTATCGGTTTGCCACAATTTTTACAATACATAGGCTTTTATTTTTTGATTCTGTCTTTTATAACTTTATTGTATTTTCTTTTAGATCCTATATAAATTGGTTAATATTTTTCTCTAAAGAGGTTTCAGAATCTGCCGGATAGTTACTTTCTTTAAAGTGACTAAAATAAAAGAAAAATGTATCAGACTGATTTTAACGGAAACCGAGTGGTAATATATAACAAAAGTGTTGAATCTGCAAGAAAAAAAACGAAAATGTGATTTACGGATGATTTGGAATGCCATTTTTTTATTTGGTCATATTATACCAAAGGGAAAAACTATGATAATTTTACATATGAAAAGGATCTAAGTTTTATGAATCAAAAAAATGTCCATAAATAAAAAGTAAAAAAATAATAATATAAAACTTGATAAAATGAATATAAATATTTACTTTTGATGTTAATATATAAATACATGGCTATGAATAAAATATTAAAAGAAATTTCTGAAAATTGGAATAGAGAAGCAAAGAGAGAAGACTCAAATAGATATTTTTATTTTTACGACGAAGTGGAGAAAATCTCAGCAGGAAAGAAGTGCTTTGTAATTGGACGAAAAGGAAGCGGGAAAACAGCGATGAGTGAATATCTCTATAACTTACAAAATAGAAAGAACGTTTTTTCTAAAAGATTGTCTTTTGCTGATTTCCCGTACAAACAATTATATGGGTTAAAAGATAGTAGATATCCTCAGAAAAGTGAATATATTACCATATGGAAGTACATTATATATTCGTCAATATGCGAATTATTTTTAGATAATAGTAAAATAACAGAGGATGTTAGGATAAAACTTAGCGGCTCATATAAAAAAGATAACCTCACAGAACTACCTAGAAAAATAGAAAAATGGACTAGTGAAAATTTTGAGCTGCCTAATATTACAAATTCCGAGATAGATATCATAAATTGGATACAGAAGATTTACTTACAAGAAGATATTATAAAAGAGCATATAGACGATTCTACATATTATATATTAATCGATGGATTGGATGATGATTACACAACAAATTTCAGAAATAATCCCGAAGAATTTACACAATACAACAATGCAATAACGAGTCTTTTTAAAGCGATTCACTCTATAAAAGAGTCTACTATAGGCAAAAGCACAAGAGTATATCCTGTAATTTTCTTAAGAGATGATATCTTTAGAAATATTAGAGATAATGATAAAACAAAATGGGGAGATTTAGCTATTGAGCTAGACTGGGATAGAGATAAAATTAGGAATCTACTCGCTTTCAGAATAACAAGAGCTATTGATCCCCAAGCATCTACATCTCTATCTTTTAATCAAGCATGGGTTAATGTTTTTTCTAAATATTATGTTGATTATGGAAATAAACAGCATAAACAAATGCATAGTTATGATTTTATAGAAAGAATGACACAACTTCGTCCTAGAGATTATATTGAATATATCAGGGCTTGTTGTTCTAAAGCAAATATTAAACATACGCCAATAGTATTACCTGAAATTGTGCGATCAGAGGAAAAAGCTTTTTCTAATTATCTAAGATCAGAAACAATAGATGAAATTTATCCTATTTTGCCTGAGATAGAAACGATATTTAATATATTGTCAGAGGTAGCAAATACTGCATCATTCAATATCGAGGATTTTAGAGTCGAATTTGATGCTTCTGTAGAAAGAGGTGAGCTTAAAGAGAAAAATTTTGACTATGTATTAAACGTCCTTTTTGATTTCAGTGTAATAGGAAATTTACCGAAACCTACCTATCCTGTATTTAGGTATAAGAATAAAGAAGCAAAACTTAATAAAAAAGAAAAATTGATTTTAAATAGAGGATTATATAAATCATTACAGGTCGTATGATAAGCAAAATAAACGAGCTAGAATCGGAAATAAAAAATTTAAAAATACCACAGCGTCTATCTGACTTTTCAGATAATATTGCGGTTGAAAACATATGCGAAAAAGTCGAGATACTTTTACGAAATATTTATTATAATGATACTTCTATGCAGGTTTCTAAAACTGTTTTAGAGAGTTATTTTTATCCAACAGAGGATGTTTATGTGAAAAACATGCTAGAGCACAAGAGAAAAACATGGGAGAAAGCCAAAGGAAGGCTATTGTCTATTTTAAATAGTAGAATAGAAGATTTGCAGCAAAAATCTAAATTCAAAAAAAATACAGATACTTTTATTAATGAAGAGATTATCAATAAATTTGAAAAATTAAGTAATCCTAAATTTGATACTATCAAACTTCGTCAATATTTAAGAGAAGTAAATATATCGTACAAAGAAAATAATCTATTATCATGTATACTATTGTTGAGAGCTATTTTAAATTATGTTCCGCCAATTTTTGGTTGTTCTACATTCTCTCAGTATGTTAGCGAATCTGGGCGTTCTTTAAAAGCGATTTTTTCCATTTTAGAAGAAGGACTACGCAAAATAGCGGATTTACATACACACAAACCTATCTCTTCAAAAGAATATCTACCAACAAATAACCAAATATCACCATACAAATCCCAATTCGAAATATTGCTACAAGAGATATTAACTAAATTGTAATAGCATTATTATTCTATATTTTAGGTAAAATATTTGTTGGGTATGACATATATCAAACAATATTTATAATTGGTGAAAGGTGGGAAATAGTTGCAATATCTGCTCCTAATTTATATCTTACTTCCATATGTAGTAAATATCTGAATAAATATAGTATAACTAATCAAATACTCTTAAAGTATTATTAAAGTTCTTTGGAGTTGGTATCACTTTTCCATTGGTGATAATATTGTTAAACATAACCATTCACCTCTCTATTAATAGCATATCTTGCAAGCCCTTCTACCCATATCTTGTGCCGATTTCAGGCTGATGGTTCTAACATCGCCCGAACATCTGTTCAGTCCACGGCATGAGGGACTGGAATGGTATACTTTAGCGTATGGGCCGGTACAGATGTAGACCATCGTAGTGTGTGCAGGCCGATGTACTCGCACATGATGTCTTGGAGCGCATGGAGCATATAAGATAGGCAGACATGCAAACGAAAGCAGTAATACGAATTTCTTCATGACTCGAATCGTTTAAAACTTTCTGTAAATATAATGGTATAATCAATACGTTGTACCTACACGGTGCGTTTAATGGGGAATGGTATTAAAAAAAGTTTTTTTGTCTATTATGTTTTGATAAATCTATCTATGTATTTGTTGCTATATCTGATGTGGTAATTAGATATTTCGCCTAGGAATGGTTGACACATGCACGTGTGTTCCCAGTTGAGAGGGGTATTGTGTTGCTGTTTTATGATAAAACGTTACTCCTAGCTCGTGAGAGTCATAGGGCATTTATTTGTAAGTAATGGGAAAAGTTTTGTCTTACCTGCACCATTGTAACAAATATTTAATATATTTGCATTATAGAATAAAGAAAATATAATAATGGTTTCAAGAGACCTTGTTGATATAAAAGAGAACAATATACTCAAAATAGATCGAAATTTACTCAGCCTATTATTATTTGATCGCACAACAAGAAATAACATCTTTTGGGCGACAGATAATTATGTGTCATTGGGAGAAGGATTTCAGATAAATGATGAAATAACCATTGAGCATGTTACAGGAAAACATGGCAACTTGATAAGGCCCCGTGTAAAAAAGACAAAAGCAGAACAAACAATGCGTGTCAGAGATAAAGCAGAGGTCTTTACTCCGTCGTGGATGTGCAATTGCCAAAACAATCTGATAGATGATGCATGGTTTGGCAGAAAAAACGTGTTTAATACAGAAAATACAGATAAAGACGGGACACACTCATGGATAGTAAACACCGACAAAATCGCTTTTCCTAAGGATAAAACTTGGAAGGACTACGTAAAAGATTGCCGTTTGGAAATTACATGTGGTGAAGCGCCCTATATTGTAAGTCGATACGATACTACTACCGGTGAACCTATACCAATAGAACGTCGTATAGGTTTACTTGATAGAAAACTTCGGGTCATCAGCGAGAATGTCGATACGTCGGGTGAATGGTTGGAAGCAGCGCAAAACGCTTATAAAAGTATATATGCTTACGAATGGCAAGGCGACAATCTGTTGTTGGCAAGAGAAGCAATGTTGTATACTTTTATTGATTATTACAAATATAAGTTCGGCAACAAACCTCTTTTAAAATCCATTATGTACATCGGCTACATCATATCTTGGAATGTATGGCAAATGGATGGATTGAAGGGCGTAGTGCCTAATTCATGCCATCCAAAGAGAGACGGTCAGAAAAGTTTGTTTGGAACTTCAGATGAAACTTTAATTCCATGCAAAGGTTGCTCTGTTGATGACATCCGTTATCATAATGGCATTTATTGTCTGATAAAAGATTGGCGTGCCAAAGACCCAAAGACAGGGCAAATGGGAAAGAAAATAAAATTTGTAGACCTTCTTAAATAATGAACAAATGAAATTCACGTCATCTCTAAAATTAAAGTTGATTTATGTCTTTCGTATCAATGATGAAGCACATAAAGGCTGCCTAAAAGTTGGAGAAGCGACATGTGACGATGAAACAGTATTTGGATTATCGCCCGACAGTAAGCCGCTGAACATAGCAGCAAAGAAGCGTATTAATCAATATACACAAACCGCGGGTATAGCCTATGATTTGTTATATACAGAATTGACCATTTATAACAAGAGAGGTACTTTATGTTCTTTCAATGATAAGGAAGTGCATGAAGTGTTGGAACGTTCGGGCATTAAGAAAAAGGAATTTAACAAAGAAGCAAATGCCAATGAATGGTTTGTTACCGATTTAGAAACGGTAAAACACGCAATTACTGCTGTCAAAGAAGGTCGAAATTCACTGAATATAGCCGAGATATCAAATGAAATATCTCCTATTGTTTTCAGACCGGAACAACTTGATGCTATAAGTCAAACGGAAAAGCAATTCAAGAAAAGTAATCAAATGCTTTGGAATGCGAAAATGCGCTTCGGAAAGACACTATCAGCACTACAGGTAGTAAAAGATATGTCTTTTTGTCGTACGTTGATACTTACACACAGGCCGGTAGTCGACAATGGATGGTTTGAAGATTTTGGAAAGATATTTTATGATAGTCCCAATTATACTTATGGTTCAAAAAACAACGGTGATACGTTTGATACTTTAGAACATAGAGCGAAGAAGGGCAATAAATATGTTTATTTTGCTTCTATGCAAGACCTTCGTGGCTCAGAGCAAGTAGGAGGAAATTTTAATAAAAACCATAAAGTGTTTTCCACGTCATGGAATCTAATTATAGTAGATGAAGCACACGAAGGTACACAGACGGAACTGGGCAAAGCGGTGATGAAAGAGTTAACGAAGAAAGACACAAAGGTGTTAAGACTTTCGGGTACCCCATTCAATCTGTTTGACGATTTTAAGGAAGACGAAATTTATACATGGGACTACGTGATGGAACAGCGGGCCAAGAAAGAATGGGATAAAACACATTTTGGAGACCCTAACCCTTATATTGTGCTTCCATGTTTGAATATCTATACCTACAATTTAGGAAAACTATTGCATGAATATATCGACGAAGATGTCGCTTTCAATTTTCGAGAATTCTTCAGAACAAATCAAAGCGAGAGCTTTATACATGAAAGAGATGTGCTGGCTTTTCTGAATCTGTTGAGCAAAAATGATGAATATAATTGTTATCCGTTCTCGAATGATGAATATAGAAAGAATTTCCGGCATACCTTATGGCTTGTTCCGGGAGTAAAAGAGGCTAAAGCCTTGAGCGCTTTGCTGCAAAGACACGAAGTGTTTCAGCATTTTCATATTGTAAATGTAGCCGGAAATGGTGATGAAGAAGAAGAGAGCAGTGATGCATTGCAAGCTGTAGAAAGGGCTATAGGTCCGAATCCAGACGAAACATATACCATCACTTTATCTTGCGGTCGTCTCACTACTGGTGTAAGTATAAAGGCATGGACTGCTGTATTGATGCTTTCGGGTTCTTTCAGCACATCGGCCTCCAGCTATATGCAGACTATTTTTCGTGTACAGACGCCTGCAACAATCAATGGGCGGATGAAAGAAGAGTGCTATGTATTCGATTTTGCTCCTGACAGAACATTAAAAGTCATAGCCGAAACAGCCAAAATATCATCCAAGGCGGGAAAAACATCGCAAAAAGATCGTGATATTATGGGTGAATTTCTTAACTTTTGCCCTATCATATCGGTTGAAGGCTCACAAATGAAACCTTATGATGTGCCCAAAATGCTTGAACAGCTTAAAAAGGCTTATATAGAGCGGGTAGTTCGCAATGGCTTTGAGGATGGCTATCTATACAACGATGAGCTGATGAAACTCAATGATGTAGATTTAAATGAGTTTAAAGAGCTAAAAGGTATCATTGGCAGTACCAGAGCGATGGCAAAGACCAATGATATAGACATAAACAATCAGGGATTTACTGACGAACAATATGAAGAGCAGGAGAATGCAGAGAAGAAAAAACGAAAGAATGAACCCCTGTCCGAAGAGGAAAAAAGACTGCTGAGAGAGAAAGAAGAGAAAAAAAAGAATCGTGATAATGCAATCTCTATTCTTCGTGGAATATCTATACGCATGCCATTGCTTATTTACGGTGCAGAACTAAACAATGAAGATGAAGATATAACGATAGAGAACTTTGTCAGTCTCATCGACTCACAGTCGTGGGTAGAGTTTATGCCCAAAGGAGTAACCAAACAACTATTCAATAAATTCAAAAAATATTACGATCCGGAAATATTCTGTGCAGCAGGTAAACGTATACGTTCGATGGCCAAAGTTGCAGACAAATTGAGCATAGAGGAACGTATTGAACGTATTACAACGATTTTCAATACTTTTCGAAACCCCGATAAAGAAACCGTACTTACTCCATGGCGTGTCGTTAATATGCATCTTGGCGACTGTATGGGCGGATATAAGTTTTATGATGAAACCAATACCCATACAATAGAAGAACCGACATACATTGAACACGGAGAAGTAACACCCAATGTTTTTAATCCGGAATCAAGAGTACTGGAAATAAATTCAAAATCGGGTCTTTATCCTCTTTATGTAACGTATAGTATTTATCGCTCCCGCCTTGCAATAGAGCAGAATTCATTTGACGTATTAAGTTTGGAACAGAAATTGGCACTATGGGACCAAACAGTGAAAGAGAATGTTTTTGTGGTATGTAAAACCACAATGGCCAAAAGTATTACGAAACGAACTTTGATAGGATTTCGTAATGCGAAAGTAAATACAAGATATTTTGAAGATTTAATTAATCAGATAACCAATAAGCCACAGCATTTCATTGAGAAAGTAAGGAATGGTAAAACTTATTGGAAAGCAAATGACAATGAAAATATGAAATTCAATGCAATAGTCGGTAATCCACCGTATCAAGTGAGTGTCGGAATCGTAAAAGATAATTATGGAGTTCCTATTTATAATAAGTTTATTGATATATCAAAAAAAATGTCTCCTAATTACATATCGATGATTTCACCTTCTAGATGGTTTACTGGAGGTCGAGGACTTGATGATTTCAGAAAAGAAATGCTTAATGATAATAGGCTTGCAAAAATATTTGATTTTGTAGATTCAAAAGAGTGTTTTCCAAATGTAGATATTTCTGGCGGTATCAATTATTTTCTTTGGGATAATAAATATAAGGGGAATTGTGAGTTTACTAATATTATTAAGGGTAGAAGAGAAACGCAAATAAGAAAATTAGATGAATATAAAATTTTTATTAGGAACAATCATTCTCTTTCTATTATTGATAAGGTGCGTTCTGATGAAAAAAGCTTTTTAAGTGAGACTGTTAGTGGGCAAACGCCATTTGGTTTTATAACTACATATAGAGGCCGTAGTAATAAATTTGAGGGTTGTATAAAATTGAAATCAAGTGGAGAAACGACATATGTTTCGATGGATGAAATAAAGAAAAATCAAGACTGGGTAAATGTTTATAAGGTTATATTTTCAAAGGCTACATGTGAGCATGCAGGGACACCTGATAAAAATGGTCAATATAGAGTGCTCTCGTATACTGATATTTTAAAACCGAATGTAATTTGTACACAAAGTTATTTAGTCGGAAATGTATTTGAAAATTATTCAGATGCAGGCCATTTTCTTTCATATTTAAAAACAAAACTAGTTAGGTATCTTATACTGCAATCTATAACCTCACAAGATATATCAAGTGATAAATTTCAGTTTGTTCCTATGCAAGATTTCACTTCAAATTCTGATATCGATTGGAATCAGCCCATTTCTGATATAGACCAACAATTATATGCCAAATACGGTTTAACAGAAGAAGAAATATCGTTTATTAAGGGAATAATAAAACCAATGGAATAAAATAATATTATTATATAAAAGTTTAATTAGGAATATGAATATTGTTTATTTAAGATGAAGAGCCTTATATTAACAATATTCTAATGCTTGAAAAATATATATTTTATAGCAATTAAAAAATGATTCAAATAGACAACTAATAATGATGGGCAAAACAATAACAACCTACTTGATAGATGGTACCCCGAAAGGGACGCAATACGTATTCATCAGCAACAGCCTTTGCAAAATGTATATCATTCCACGCCTCAATCGTGCCATTTTGGATGACCGTGAAGAGCTGCAAAAGCCGGCATTGTATATATTGCTGGGTGAGGACGAGAACGCCAAACCGAAGGCTTATATAGGCGAAACGGAGAACTTCAGAGAACGAGTGAAAGACCATGAAAGCAAAAAGACGTTTTGGCAAAGGGCTTTGGTGTTTGTGGCGAAAGATGAAAATATAACCAAAGCGGACGTGCAATACTTGGAACATCGGGCTATTGCAGATGCCAAAGAGGCAAACACGTTTGTGCTGAACGAAAACAAGCAAATACCCCAAGCCCCGAATCTTCCGGAATATCAGAGAAATGCGATGGACGAGTTTTTTGAGGATGTTAAGTTTCTGGCGACGTTCTGTGGTTGCAATATATTCCATGCCGTAGAGGCGGTGCAAGAAGACTGTGTTTTTTATATCAAAAGCCGAGGATGCGATGCCAAAGGCATCTACAATGCTACCGATTTTACGGTACTAAGAGGCAGTATACTGGCGAAAGATTCGGTACCGTCGCTGCAATGGCGAGAAAAGAGAGATAAATTGATAGCAGAATATGCCTCGATGAAAGACGGTAAGCTCGTGTTGGATTCGGACAAAACTTTCTCCAGTCCGAGTACGGCTGCCGATTTCTGTACAGGCAGCAGCAAAAACGGTTGGGTGATGTGGAAAAACAAGGACGGAGAGACTCTGGACGCCGTTTACCGTAAATAAGTGACGTGAATGGCTTGAGAAGATAAAATATCACATTAATATAATACCCTCGCTACAGTTATTTGTAACGAGGGTATTTTGATTGAAAAGAGGGCTTTTGGAGATGCACCTCTTTAGTATTTGTACTCTTTCTCTTTTTATTTTGGCATCAGTTCTTTTTGAATCTGTAGAGCGATGTCGTTAAGATGCGATTTTGTCATGCTATCTGTTGCGGTTGCTGCTGCCGACAATGCTTTTTGGCGTAGGCTGAGCAACTGGTGGGTGATGATGGCATGGGCATCTGTTCCGATATAAGATTTGTCGTTGGCCTGATCGATGCCTATCTTGACAAACTGCTGCTGCAAATAGCGGCGATAGGAAGAGATCTTGCCGGTCTTGCCGTATATCTCGCTGAAAATCATTTTGGTGAGATCGTTGAAATAGTCCTGTGCCTTATAGTTGGCGGGAGATGCATTTTCGTACTGAACCAAGCGATTGAGAGTGGTGCCTGATACGACGTTGTTGAGTACACGGCGAGCCAGCCCTTTGCTATAACTCTGCGGATCTCCGTTGAACCGATAAATATATTGCTCGGATGTGAGCCAAGTGGGCTCGATGAAGATGTTGGTGTTGAGGAAAGCAAGAGCCGATTGCTGAGTTGCTTTGCTGACAGCCGTATAGCTTTGTTCGGGTTGCTCTACACTGGTGAAATTGTGGTAAACGCCTCCGATGTTGGTGGCTACATGACCGAAGTATCTATTTAGTTGTCCAACCAGATTTTCGTATACCCGCTGCATGTTCTTATTGAGATCGCCTTCTTCGTATGTCCATTGGGGAAGTGCCTTAACAACTCGTTTGAGGTTTTTGATTCCATACGTGCTGGCCTTCATGGCATTGTCGCCAAGGTCTTCGCTCTGGCAACGGGGATCGGTGAAATTGTATGGATAGCCGGAGATATACTCGTAGGTACCGAAGTACAGACGTGGATTTTCTTTGAGTCTTTTTACTATTTCCTTGTTGCTGTTCAATCGGTCTTGCTCGTCGTTCTCGCCATTGAGGCAGGGTTTGTAACCCCATTCGATGGCCCATTTGTCGTAGTCGCCTATGCGGGGATAGATGCCTTCTTTGCTTATGCTGTCTTCGGGTTGGGCAACGTAGTTGAAGCGGGCATAGTCCATAATGGAAGGGGTGTGTCCGTTGGCCTCAACAAACTTTTTGTCGCGCAGTTTCTCTACCGGAACCGTGCTGCTCGAACCCATGTTGTGGCGCAATCCGAGGGTGTGTCCGACTTCGTGAGAAGAGACAAAGCGAATGAGGTCGCCCATGAGGTCTTCGTCGAATTTCTCTTTCTGAGCACGCTTGTCGATACAGCCGGCCTGGATCATATACCAATCGTGAACCAACTCCATGACGTTGTGGTACCAGCAGATGTGGCTTTCGATGATCTCTCCGCTGCGAGGATCGTGTATTTGCGGTCCGTAGGCGTTCTCGATAGGCGATGCCAGATAGCGGATGCAAGAGTAGCGGGCATCTTCCATGCTCATGGTAGAATCGTTTTCGGGCCACTCTTTGGCCATGATGGCATTTTTGAATCCAGCTTGTTCGAATGCCTTCTGCCAATCGTTGATGCCGGCAATGAGGTATTTGCGCCATTGTTTGGGCGTGGCAGGATCGATGTAGTAGACAATCGGTTTTTGAGGTTCGACGAGTTCGCCCCGTTTCATCTTTTCGATATCGCCGGGTTTGGGTTCCAATCTCCAGCGGGTGATGAACTCTTTGGTATCTACATGCTGCTGGTTATCCGAATAGAAGGTGTACGAATCGGTGAAGTATCCTACGCGCGGATCGGCAAGGCGACGCTGCATGGGAACTTTGGGCAATACCACAAACGATGTATTGAAGGTGTAAGTGACGCTTCCTGTCTCTTCGCCGGACATCAATGGCATGGAGGGCCTCATTGCCATCATGCTTCTATCGGGTGCAAAATAGCTGTATGTTTTGACACAACGCACTTCGGTATTGATAGGGAAAGTATGAATGCTGGTTATATAAGACCGATCGGGCTGTATGCCGCCAAGATTGAAGTTTTTCTTCTGTTGGCTCGACATGGAGAAGATAGGCGTATCGTCGGTGAACAGTTTGGTGACATTGATGCGGTATCTGCCATTGGCCGACGATTCGATTTTGAATGCGGCAACAATAGGATCTTCGCTACTCACCTTGACGGCTTTCTCGATGTCGGTGGATTTGTCGTCGGCAGTAGCGCCGAGTATCAATGTGCGAAGCAAGATTTTGTCGTTGCCTTTTTCGAAATAGACCGTCTGGTTGTTCACCATCTCTCCACCATAAACGCTTGCTCCGACAGGAGTCGATGTGTAGCGGGTGACAGTCTGGATGAGTCTGCCGAAGATAGAATCGGGAATCTCCAGAAACCAGTCGGTCTTTGTTTTGGAGACCGTAAACAATCCTTCTTTGACCACGGTGGGTTGAGCGACAGCTGCTGCTGCGGGAGGCTCTTTTTTGTTTTTGTCTTTCTTGCCTGCGTAGGTTGCCGGCGTCATGATGAATAGGGCCAGCGCGCAAATGACTAATTTTTTCATACTTCTAGGAATATTTTAGTTGATATAAAAAACATTTGAGCAAACCATGTAGATTTGCCCAAATGCAATTGTTATTGTATACTACTGATGAGCAGCCATTGCTAGCTGACTTTTTCGAGTTTCTTCATAATAGAGAAGATGAACAGTGCCGAAACCAGGCAGCATACGATGAGTACGCTCCATACGACCCACAAGGGAAGAGTGCCCCAAAGGTGTCCCGGAATGGCAACCATATAGTTGCCGATGGCCGTAGCTACGAACCATCCACCCATCATCATACCTTTGTACTTGGGAGGTGCCACTTTGGAAACAAAAGAAATACCCATAGGCGATAACAATAGTTCGGCAAAAGTCAATACCAGATAAGTAGAAATCAACCAATCGGGAGATACCAGGCTGGTGTCTGCCAACGGATGCTCTGCTATTGTGGCCGGAGATGGTAACGCCAGTGAAGCAATGGTCATAAGAATGAAACCGCACGCAGCAACCAACATACCGTAGCCAATCTTGCGGGGAGCCGAAGGCTCTTTGCCTTTCTTGGCCAACGAAGTGAATATGGCAAGCGATACAGGTGTGAGAGCTACCACGAAGAACGGATTGAACTGTTGGAAGATTTGCGGTAGGATAGGAACAAAATTGTCTGTCTCCACGTATTTGACAACAAGCAAAACGAGTGCGGCAGCCAATATGGTGCCCGATATGATTTTTGCCTTGCGCTTCTTTGATTGGAAGATAGAAAAGGCCGAATAGATGCCAATAACTACCAGAACAAGATTCCAAACGTCGAACCCGATTCGATTGAGCCCGGTAGCAGAGTGCTGAGTATAGTCTCGTGCAAAGAACGTGAGCGTGAGACCATTTTGATGGAACGCCATCCAGAAGAAAAGAACAACAGCAAATACGAGCAACAAAGCAACGATGCGTTGGCGCGTTTCTTTGGGTGAAAGCTCTTCTTCTTCGATATGTGCAGCTTTGGCTTGCTTGGCATTGAAGTCGGCCGACTTGAATGTGGAACGGAATCCGTAGTATATTAATATGGATATGATGAGCGAAATACATGCGATACCGAATCCATAGTTGTATGCCTTGGACAATTCGGAGATATAAGTCTGGCAGAATGTTGCCGTATCGCCTGCAAAGTGCTGAGCAGCCTGTAGGGCAGAAAGTTCGGCGCTGTTGTCGGACGTTATGGTATGATTGAGAAACTGGTGTGCCAATGCGGGAATCTTGGAATCGTAGTAAAGTCCTGCTTTGCCCAGCATGTAGTCTGTCATTTTGGTTGCTGCCGTAGGAGCAAACAGTGCACCGACATTGATAGCCATGTAGAAAATGCTGAATGCCGTATCGCGCTTGTTGCGATATTGCGGAGCATCGTACAGATTGCCGACCAAGACTTGCAAGTTTCCTTTGAACAAACCGGTACCACAAGCTATCAGACCCAGCGAACCGAACATCATCCATTTGCCTGTTACCTCATCGGTGGGTATGGCAAGCAAGAAGTAGCCGACGAACATGATAAAGATACCTGTTGTGACCATTTTGCCATATCCCAGATTGTCGGCAAGAATACCGCCAATTAATGGGGTGAAATAAACAAATGCCAGGAAACCGGCATAGATAGACGAAGCTTCGCCGGCAGTATAACCGAACTTAGCTTGTATAAATAAAGTAAATATGGCCAGCATGGTGTAGTAACCGAAACGCTCGCCAGTATTTGCTAACGCTAATGCGTATAAACCTTTGGGTTGACCTTCAAACATAGTATTTGATTGTTATAAATTAAAAATAAATTTGCACAAAGATAATATTTTCATCTTAATATCGGTTAATAAAGAGCACAAACTTTTGCCTTAGCCTCTGAGATGAGGTCTTCGGGTTTGATCTTGATTTGTAGTCCTCGGATGCCCGCACTGACGAAGATATAGGGTTGTGTGGCACAACTTTCGTGAATGAATGTGGGGAACAATTTTTTCATTCCGATAGGGGAGCAGCCTCCGCGAATGTAGCCGGTAGTGGGAAGCAGCTCTTTCATGGGGATGAGGTCGCAGCTTTTGTTGCCCGAAACCTTTGCCGCCAACTTGAGATTGACCTCTTCTTCGCCCGGAACGACACAAACGAAATAGCCTGTCTTGTCGCCTTTTAAGACCAATGTCTTGAACACCTGGTTGATGTCTTCGCCCAAGCTTGCGGCAACGTGTTGAGCACTGAGATCGTCTTCGTCGACATCGTAGGGAATGAGCTCGTATGCGATCTTATCGCGATCGAGCAATCGGGCGGCATTTGTTTTGACTTGCTTCTTCATTTGGCGCCTCCTTTCTTTTGCAAAACAATGTCTACGTCTTGCATCGTGACAAGGCAGCCTTTGGGTAGCTTTTCTATCCACGGCAGTATGTTGGTCAAGAAGTTTTGCAATTTGTCTTCTTCGTCTATTATTTCGACAATGACGGGAACCTTTTCGTTCAGTTCCCAAAACTTGTTGGAACGCAATCGGCTACTCTGTCCGTAGCCCATGATACCTTTGTATACGGTTGCCCCTGCCAGTCCGTAGTGCTTGGCCGAGGTGGCAATTGTTTCGTACAGCGAATCGTGCTTGATCACATCTGTATTGCTTAAGTAGAATTTCAAGATTTTCTGTCGCATAACAATTATATCAATTATATCAATTTAGTAATGAGATGACCTATATATAATGCTGCCAATCCGCCAATAAGGCTTATGGTAACATACAGTCCGACATAAAAGAAGTTACCGTCTTTCATCAGTTGGAAGTTCTCGTTCATGAACGTAGAGAATGTAGTGAAGCCTCCACAGAATCCCACGGTGAGAAACATTTTCAGTTCGGCGTTCATCAATCCGCCCCGTTCAAAGGTTCCATAAAACACTCCTATCAGAAAACAACCTAAAATGTTGACAATCATCGTACCCAATGGAAAAGAATATTCGATGGTGTTCTGTACTACTTTTGATAAAAGAAAACGGCAACCGCCACCTAGAAAACTGCCTACGCCTACAATAAGAAAAGTTCTTAGCATAAAATAGAATTTTAATACATTAATAATATAGTTGTTTATCAGTAGGTATTATTAACTATCAAAGTATTTAAAGGCTAATACCATAGCCAATACAAAATTACAAATATTCTTTAGAACAAAAGAGTTTTAAAGATAATATGACTAAAATTAATCTTATTATTTTGTTATTGCTGGCTATATGCAGTATCTTTGCATTAAGACGAACGATATAATGGAAGAATATCATGCAAATAACATTAGTCACTTTCTCGGCCCTCAAAAATAGGCAAACAACCATACTGGAACCCCATAAAGAACTTCTGTCCGAACTGAACAAACATTTCACCGTAAGGATGTTGATGTCGGATAAAATAGATCAGATAACTCCGGACGACTTTATTGTATCTTTTGTCACGATGGGAGGCATCGAGTCTCTGCTGATCAAACAAATAGAAGCACTCAACCGCCCCTTGATATTGCTAGCCGACAATAACGACAACTCACTGCCTACGGCTATCGAGGCTTCGGCCTGGATAAGACAACACGGTTTCAAATGCGAAATAGTATACGGCGACAGCAAAGACGTTGTGGCCGAACTGCAAGTGTTGTATGACTGCTATATGGCACAACGAGCTCTGATGGGTACGAAGATAGGTCTGCTGGGTGTGACGTCCTCGTTGTTGATATCGAGCGGTATCGATTATTTGTTGACCAAGCGCCGTTGGGGAGTTGAATTTGTGGATATATCGACAGAAGAGGTGCTGGCTCGCTACAAGAAAATAAGGACGAGCGATGTGAAAGACGATGCCACTGCATTGATGGGGCGCATGAACTTGTGTAGAGAATGCAGCCCGAATGATATTGTTGAAGCCATTCGACTGTATTATGCCATTCGGGAACTCTGTAACGACTATCAGCTCAATACGATATCGGTAAATTGCTACAAAATTCTGGAGACAATACCGGTAACGGCTTGTCTGGCTCTGGCTCTGATGAGCGATAAAGGTTATGTGGTGGGGTGCGAAGGCGACTTGCAGTCTATATTCACCATGCTTGCCGTAAAAGCTGTTACGGGTAAAAGCAGTTTCATGGCAAATACGAACTTCATTGATAAAAAGAAAGACGAAATAATACTGTCTCACTGTACCGTAGGTACGAACATGACAGAAAAATTTGATTTGAGGAGTCATTACACTACCGGCAAGAGCGTAGCCATCCAAGGTTATCTGCCGGCTATCGATTATACTGTAGCACGTTGTGGCGGCGAATGTCTCGATCAATATTTCGTTTCGTCGGCTTATCTGGTAGAAAATACCAATTATGCTTCTTTCTATCGCACTCAGGTTCGGCTCAGACTAAATGCCTCTGTCAGCTATTTCCTGAACAACTCGTTGGGTAATCATCACATCGTAGTGCCCGGTGATTGTGCAAAAAAGCTGGATAAGTTTTTTCAAGGAAATGCGTGTAAAAAAGTAGAATAAAGAAATAAATATGATACATCCCAATTATACCAACTATCACTCTCATAGTCTGTATTGTGATGGCAGAGCCGATATGGAGTCTTTTGTCCGATCTGCCATCTCTGAAGGTTTCTCTTCTTATGGTTTCTCTTCGCATGCACCGTTGCCTTTTCCTACCCGATGGACGATGGAGTGGGAGAGAATGGACGACTATCTGGCCGAATTCGCCCAATTGAAAAAGAAGTACGAAAAGGATTTGGAACTAGCAGTAGGACTCGAAATAGATTATCTGGATGATGAGAACAATCCTTCGAATATTCGTTTCAGACGCTTGCCTTTGGATTATCGCATCGGTTCTGTTCATCTGCTTCAGGACAAAGAGAAGAATGTGGTGGACATCGATTGTGCTCCCGACCGCTTTTGTCAGTTGGTAGACGAGCATTTTGACGGCGACTTGGAGTCTGTAGTCAGACAATATTACGCTCATCTCTTCAGAATGATCGAACTAGGTGGATTCGATATATTGGGACATGCCGACAAGATGCACTACAACGCATCGTGCTATCGGCCGGGACTTCTGGACGAGAAATGGTATAAGGAACTGATGACGAAGTATCTGGATATAATAGCACAGAGCGGTTGCCAGGTGGAGATAAACACCAAATCGTACTTAAAGTTACAAACGTTCTATCCCAACGAACGGTATTTTCCTGCTCTGCATTCGCTAGGTATCCGAGTACAGGTGAACAGCGATTCGCACTTTCCGGAAAGAATCAATGCCGGGCGTATGGAAGCCTTTGAGGCATTGGTACGCGCCGGATATAAAACCGTGATGGAATGGCACGATGGAGAATGGGTAGCGGTTCCTATTTTGTGTCTTTCTCGCTAAGTTCGAGCCAGCGTAGTGTCTTGGTGTCGAGCAGTTCGTTCACTTCGGGCAGACGTTTGGACTTCTCGGTCAGTTCGTCTACCGATAGCGATCCGCTGCAAAGAGCCTCTTCGATGAGACTCTTCTCACCTTCGAGCTCGGAGATATCCTTTTCCAACTGTTCCATCTCTATCCTTTCCTTATAAGACAGTCTTACCTTGTTGTCGTTATAGCGTACACGCTCTTTCTTTTCCTCTTTGGGTGCGCTCTCTTCTTTTTTATGTCGATCGTACTGCGTTTTCCATTCTCTGTATTGAGTATAGCTACCGGGGAAATTCCGAATATCTCCATCGCCGTTGAAAATGAGCAAATGGTCTACCACTTTATCCATAAAGTATCGGTCGTGGCTCACAACGATAAGGCAACCTTGAAATTTGAGCAAGTACTCTTCGAGTACGTTGAGCGTCATAATGTCTAGGTCGTTGGTCGGTTCATCGAGTATCAAGAAGTTCGGATTGCGCATCAGGACCGTACACAAGTATAGTCGTCGACGTTCTCCACCGCTCAATTTGGAAATGAAATTGTATTGAGTCTCCGGGGTGAAAAGAAAATGCTGTAACAGCTGCTGTGCCGACAGATGTTGGCCGTCGCCCATATCGATATAGTCGGCTATTTGAGTAATGGCATCAATGACTTTCATCTTATCGTCGAAGGCCATTCCCTCTTGCGAGTAGTATCCGAATCGAACCGTTTCGCCAATATCAAGCTGACCTTTATCGAACTGTTGCTGTCCCATGAGTATCTTCAGAAAAGTAGATTTTCCGGTTCCGTTATCGCCAACGATACCCATCTTTTCGTATCGGGTAAATATGTACGAGAAGTCTTCCAATATGGTTTTTGTGCCGAAACTCTTGTATAAATGATCGGCCTCAAAGATTTTCTTTCCGATATAAGAAGCTTTTACATTGAGTTGGATGTTATTCTCAGCGTTGTGACGTTTGGCTACCTTCTCCAATTCGTAGAAAGCATCTTCTCTGTAGCGAGCCTTATGTCCTCTGGCTTGCGGCATTCTGCGCATCCAATCAAGTTCGGTGCGATACAGATTGTTGGCTCTGGCAATCTCTACGTTCGTTGTATTGATTCTCTCTTCTCTTTTTTCCAGATAGTAATTATAATTTCCTTTGTACGAATAGATTTGCTGTTGATCTATCTCGATAATACTGTTGCACACTCTATCTAGAAAATAACGGTCGTGGGTGACCATGAGTAAGGTGATGTTGGAGCGTTTCAGGTAATCTTCGAGCCATTCGGTCATGTCGAGATCCAAATGATTGGTAGGTTCGTCGAGAATAAGCAATTGAGGATTGGAGATAAGCGTATTGGCTAGCGCTACGCGTTTGAGTTGTCCTCCCGATAGTTGTTCTATAGGCTGGTTGTAGTCGTTTATCTTCAAGACCGAAAGAATCTGTTTAACCTTCAACTCATATTCCCACGCCTTGGCCTGTTCCATTAAGACAAGCAGTTCGTCGAGCCCCGGATGTCCTTCGGTCTGCATGCAGCTCTCGTACCTCTTTATAAGGTTTGCAGCTTCGGTGCCGTGCTCGAAACAAGCTTCCAATACCGTGAGGTGAGAAGGATAATGAATGGACTGTGGCAGATAGCCCACACACAAATCGCGGCGGAATACGATTTCGCCGCTATCTCTGGACTCCTCATTCATTAAAATCTTGAGTAGTGTACTTTTGCCCGCTCCGTTTTTAGCTATCAAGCCCACTTTGTCTCCCTCGGCCAACCCAAAGGATATATTCTGAAAAAGTAGAGAATCTCCAAACGACTTTGTAAGATTCTCTACTTGTAAATAACTATTCCCCATATTTTTACCTTCCTTTACTATTCCAATGAAGTAATCGTTTCTTTATAGACTCTTTCTACGTTCCATTCTTCGCCGTGCTTCACTTTGCTCCATATCAGTTTGAGCGGATCTATGACAGCTATCGACTTATTGTATACCAAGACCGGATCTTCTCGATTGCCGTCTATTAATGTTTGCCACTCGAACCCTTCGATCTCTGAAGCAAGAATGCAACAAACCGCAATGCCTGCATTGACCCATATCTCGCTCTTTTTGCGTGTAGGGTTGCTCTTCTCAAGAGCCAATTGTATGTTGTTCAAGTCCTTTTCGATTCCTTGGAAGTCTTTAGACAGTTGCTCCTTCACCATGCTACTTATTTGTTCGTAGGCTTCGTCTATTCGTGCTATTTCCGAAAGACGAACAGGAATAATCTCGGCAGGATATTTCTTGTCTTTCTGTCGGATATTAATAGAAGCAATAACTTCTTGAGCTTCTTTCGTGTCGGTATCGGGCATAGTAGTGAAAGAGCATTCCAGCAAGGTGTTTTCTTTTCCGGTAATCCATAGATGGGTGATATAATTATTGCCGTCTTCTTCGAACGTCTCAGTACTATATGCACAATCAAACTTCCCGATCTTTACGTACGTTGCAGATTTGTTTTCTTTCAGTTCTACGTCGTAAGCGTAGTCACCATAATGTGCGTCTTGCTGCTTAGAACCCTCGGAGCGAAAAGCCGAAATACGGAAATTGCCCGTCCATTGGTCCGGATTGTAAAACAAAAAGGCATCGGTGCTATCTTCGAATTCATTCCATGCAGAAGGGTATTCCATTGAAAACCATCCACCTGGTGCAATGTATTTTTTTCTTTCTTTGCTCATTTATTCATCCTCTTTGTGGACAAAGATACATTATTAATTTTGTTTTATCAGTCTTTAGAAGCCAAAACTAATAGAAGTTGTTGGTTCGTTATTGCCGCTTTAATGACAAAAATCAGCTATTTATGAGCCTTTTATTGGCCTTTTTATATAGGTTGCCGACGAACGAAAAAAACACATGTTTGTAGAACGAACATACGGTAGTATTCTAAAAACGATAAATCGTCTTCATCGTCTCACAGCTGTGAGACAATAATGCAAATAGGTACAAAATAATAGCAGCCCTTTTGTGGAGAGCTGCTACTAGGTGAATATAATCTGAATTTATTTATTTAAAGGTTCTACTTCTTTTAGATATTTATCGATTGTTTCGTCGGGAATGGAATAGTTGACCAAGTCTCCGGCGAGATACATATCATAGGCTGTCATATCGATCAACCCATGCCCGGAAAGATTGAATAAAAGCGCCTTCGACTTTCCTTCTTCTTTGCATTTCTGTGCTTCGCGAATAGTAGCCGCTATGGCATGGCTTGATTCGGGAGCAGGGATAATGCCCTCTGTGCGCGCGAATAGAGTAGCGGCATTGAATGTCTCGAGCTGTGGAATATCTACCGCTTCCATCATATTGTCTTTGAGTAGCTGCGATACAATCGTTCCGGCACCGTGATAGCGCAATCCACCAGCATGAATGTTGGCCGGCTGAAAGTTGTGTCCCAACGTATACATGGGCAATAGCGGAGTGTAGCCGCTCTCGTCGCCGAAATCGTATTCGAATTTGCCACGAGTCATCTTGGGACACGAAGCCGGCTCGGCGGCAATGAAACGAGTGTCTTTATGTGTGCCGTCTATTTTGTGACGCATAAAAGGGAAAGTAATGCCACTGAAGTTGGATCCTCCACCAAAGCACGCAATAACTTCGTCGGGATATTCGCCTGCCATGGCCATCTGTTTTTCAGCTTCCAATCCGATAACTGTCTGGTGTAGACTTACATGACTCAAGACCGATCCCAATACATATTTGCAATGGGGAGTGGATTGTGCAAGTTCAATCGCTTCGGAGATGGCACATCCCAATGAACCGGAACAATTGGGATCGGCGGTAAGAATATCTTTTCCGGCACGTGTAGACATTGAAGGAGAGGCCGTAACTTGAGCACCGAATGTCTGCATGATGCTGCGGCGATAAGGCTTTTGTTGATAGCTGACTTTTACCATATATACAGCCAGCTCTAGTCCGAAAGCTTTGGCAGCATACGACATGGCAGCTCCCCACTGGCCAGCTCCGGTTTCGGTTGTAATATTCGTGATACCTTCTTGTTTGCAAAAATAAGCTTGTGCTATAGCCGAATTTAATTTGTGTGAACCGACAGGGCTGACACTTTCGTTTTTGAAATAAATATGAGCGGGAGTATCGAGAGCTTTTTCCAGCTCGTAGGCTCTCACCAATGGTGTAGGACGATAATATTTGTACATATCACGAACCTGCTCGGGAATAGGAATCCATGAATCGGTTTGATTCAGTTCTTGTTGTGAACAAGCCTCGTTGAAGATGGGATATAAGTCTTCGGGGGTAAGTGGTTTGCGGGTGGCGGGATGTAGAATAGGCAAGGGTTTGTTTACCATATCGGCCTGTACATTGTACCATTGTTCGGGGATCTCGTTTTCTGGTAAAAGAAATCTTTTTGTTTTAATATTCATTTCTATTGCATTTAAGTGTTTTGAATTATAGCGATAAGAAAAGCAAAAGTATAGATTATTTTATTAATTTCGTTCAAATAGTAATATGAATTTATTAATTCTTTTATTTTTTGTTATTCTTATATCTAAAATATCTCCAGTTGTCGACACTATCATTCGTTTCTTACTTGCATTTTATTCTGCATTGTTGTAATTGTTATTTATATTAAATGATAAGTATATCAAAACATACTTAATTTGCTTATTATTATACATATACGTGCTTTGTATAGTGCTTGTTTCCAAAAAGGTATATACGGTGGAATAGGGGAGAAGGGTTGGGGAAACTTTATGAAGTGCGTAATTGATGTTTGGAACGATATTGTGAGTTTTTACCAACACTTGTAAGAGCCAACTTTTCTGACGATGGTAAACAAAGAATAAAATATATTCACTTCACTATTTTATGAAAAACATGAATAAGTACGTATTTATCGAGTGAGACACAAAAAGTTTATGAAGAAATCTTTTTGTATTTCAAGGAAAAGCAGTAATTTTACACGATAATTTGAAATCAATTTGTATAATTTATAATTAGTTTTTAAATGCTTGAAGAAGATAAAATAATAAAGGTAAACATTGAGGATGAGATGAAATCATCGTACATCGATTATTCGATGTCTGTCATTGTTGCACGTGCTTTACCTGACGTTAGAGACGGATTCAAGCCGGTTCATCGTAGAATTCTGTATGGAATGATGGAACTGGGTAATACATCCGATAAACCAACAAAAAAATCAGCAAGAATCGTGGGTGAGGTATTAGGTAAATATCATCCTCACGGAGATTCATCTGTATATTATGCGATGGTTCGTATGGCTCAGAGTTGGTCGATGCGTTATCCGCTAGTTGATGGACAAGGAAACTTTGGTTCGGTTGATGCCGATCCACCAGCTGCAATGCGTTATACTGAGGCTCGTTTGAACAAGATGGGTGAAGAGATGATGCAGGATCTGTATAAAGATACTGTCAACATGGTGCCCAACTTTGATAATACCTTGGTAGAGCCTTCTGTGATGCCTACGCGTATCCCGAACTTGTTGGTCAATGGTGCATCTGGTATTGCCGTAGGTATGGCAACCAATATGCCGACTCATAATTTGTCGGAAGTTATAGACGCTTGTGTCGCTTATATTGAGAACAATGATATATCTGTTGATGAGCTGATGAAATATGTCAAGGCTCCTGATTTTCCTACAGGTGGTTACATCTATGGCATGACGGGAGTTCGCGAAGCTTATGAAACGGGCCGTGGCAGAGTTGTTATGCGTGCTCGGGCAGAGATAGAAACCGACGATTCTCACGATAAGATTATCATTACGGAAATACCTTATAATGTCGTTAAATCGGACTTGGTAAAATACATTGCCGATTTGGTGAAAGAAGGAAAAATTACCGGAATATCTGATATAAAAGACGAATCCTCGAAGCGTGACGGTATGCGAATCGTCATTTATGTGAAGCGTGACGCCAATGCGAATGTATTGTTGAACAAGCTTTATAAAATGACCGCCCTTCAATCTTCATTTAGCGTGAACAACGTAGCTTTGGTCAATGGACGTCCGCAAATATTGAATCTGCATGATCTGATTAAATATTTTGTAGAGCATCGCCATGAAGTGGTTATTCGCCGTACGAAATTCGATTTGAAGAAAGCTCAAGAGAGAGCTCATATATTGGAAGGTTTGATTATTGCTTCTGATAACATTGACGAGGTAGTACATATCATCAAAGGTTCTAAGACTCCTAGTCAGGCAATAGAACGGTTGATGGAACGCTTCTCGCTCGATGAAATTCAGGCAAAAGCCATTACCGATATGAGATTGATTCAGTTGAATGGTCTGAATCAGGAGAAACTTCATCAAGAATACAATGATATTGAAAAGCAGATAGCTTACTTGGAGCAAATACTTTCTGACAATTATCTCTGTATGAAGATTATAACGGATGAATTGCTCGAAGTAAAAGATAAATATGGTGACGCCCGTCGTTCTGAAATTGTATATTCTTCGGAAGAATTCAATGTAGAAGACTTTTATGCCGATGACGATGTCGTTATCACGATCTCTCATCTAGGTTATATTAAGCGTACGCCTTTAGCTGATTTTCATGCTCAAAATAGGGGAGGTGTCGGTTCGAAAGGCTCTCAAACTCGCGATGCCGATTTTGTAGAACACATATATCCTGCTACAATGCACAATACGATGATGTTCTTTACTCAAAAAGGTAAATGCTACTGGTTGAAAGTCTATGAGATACCGGAAGGAACCAAAACATCTAAGGGACGTGCCATTCAAAATCTACTCAATATCGAATCTGACGACAATGTCAATGCCTATTTGAGAGTGAAAGATCTGAATGATGAAGAATTTATCAACAGTCATTATATCATATTCTGTACTAAAAATGGTATTGTGAAAAAGACATTGTTGGAACAATATTCTCGTCCACGTGCCAATGGTATTAATGCTATCAATATACGAGAAGATGACAAGGTGATCGAAGTACGTATGACTGATGGTACAAACGAAATAATTATTGCTGACTACAACGGACGTGCTATTCGTTTCAATGAAAGCAAGGTTCGCACAATGGGACGTACGGCAACCGGAGTTAGAGGTATGTCGATTCCCGCTAACGACGAAGTTGTTGGTATGATTTGCATTAAAGATCTCAATGAGAACGTTATGGTTATCTCTGAACAAGGCTATGGCAAACGTTCGGATGTGGAAGATTATCGCGTTACCAATCGGGGTGGAAAAGGTGTGAAGACGATGAATATAACCGATAAAACAGGTAAACTCATCTCTATTAAGTCTGTAACGGATGAAAATGATTTGATGATCATAAATAAATCCGGTATTGTAATTCGTGTGCATGTTGCTGATTTCAGAATCATGGGAAGAGCCACACAGGGTGTTCGTCTCATTAATCTGGAAAAACGCGGTGATGAGATAGCCTCTGTTTGTAAGGTCAACGCCGAAGAAGATGAAGTGCTCGATACGGATGAAGCGATTGCAGAAAACGTTTCTGATGCACCTCTTACAGATGAGGGCGATATGGATGCCAACGATAACTTATCAAATGACAATAATTAATTATTAACTAATAAAACAACGATTATGAAAAAGGTGATTTTAACTGTTTCCTTGTTCGTTGCATCTGTTTCTGTTTTTGCACAGCAGAGTAACGTGAAAGAAGCAAGAAGTATTATCGAGGGAACCAACCCTGATTTTGCTAAGGCCGAGCAGTTGATTAGCGCTGCTTTAAAAGACCCTTCGACGATGAATGATCCTGCCACATGGAATATTGCTGGTCAGATTCAGTCGAAGATTAACGAAAAGGAAAATACAAAGCTTTATTTAAAACAACCTTTTGATACAACTAAGATGTATAACAGTATATTGGAAATGTATCAATATTTTCTGAAATGCGATGAGCTAGCCCAAGTTCCTAATGAAAAGGGTAAGATTAAAAATAAATTCAGAAAAGAAAATGCAGATATCATGCTCAAGTCTCGTTCTAACTTGTTGAATGGTTTTGTTCAGTATCTGAATAGTGGCGATAGCAAAAAAGCATTGGATTTCTTCAAAACATATGCAGATTCACGTGAGTATCCGATATTGGCAGATGCCAAATTGGCTCAGCAAAATGATACTATCTTAAACCAATATTCATATTATGCAGTAGCTGCAGCATACAGAGAAAGCGATTATGATTTCGTAAAGAAGTATGCACCGATAGGCATGAAATACGAGAAGAATGCTTCTAATTGCATGCAAATATTGGCAGAAGTATATAAAGCTCAGAAAGATTCTGTTGAATTTTTGAAAACAGTACAGGAAGGTGTAGCTAAATATCCTTCTGAAAAATATTTCTTGGGTAGCGTAATTGACTATTATTCGTCTCACAATCAGAATGAGAAAGCAATGGAATTTGCTGATAATCAACTGAAAAACGACCCGAATAATAAATTCATGGTTTTTGTAAAAGCATATCTTTATCAGATGATGAAAGATTATGATAATGCAGTGACTTATTACGAAAAGGCAATTCAGTTAGATCCGGCATACGTTGATGCTCTTTCTAATTTGGGTTTGACTTATGTCCTTAAAGCTCAAGTTGTATCTGAAAAAGCTACGACAAATGTAAATAGTCCTAAGTACAAACAAGACCAGGCTGCTATTAAGGCTTTGTATGAAAAAGCAAGACCTTATTACGAAAAAGCTCGTGAATTGAAACCTGATAACAAAGATCTTTGGGCACGTGGATTGTATAGAGTTTATTATTGCTTGAATATGGCTCCTCAATTTGAAGAAATGGAGAAGATTCTTGGTATCGATAGCACTAAAAAATAGTTTTTAGTTTTATACCACTAAATAATATATTCAATTAAAAATATATTTAGTCCGTTACTTATTAAGTAGCGGACTTTTTTTTGTCTTTTGAAGTGTAGGGAGTAATGCTTCTAGTTATTGGTCAATTATAATATTAAACATAATGTTGATTATACCACAAAAGTAACTATTAATAATTGAGAACTTACTAATAGGCTGTTTAGCTTTTTTCTATTAGGGAAAAGTTAAGTATGATAAGTAATAATTGTATTGATGGTAGAAAATAGAGATATTTAAGTTATAAAAATTTTATTTGAAACTCCAGAATTGCTTTTTGTATTAATCAAATGTTTTTGTTTCCTAAATCAGGTGGTATATTGCGAACTTATACCTATTTTTGTAATAGATTTAATGAAATAACAGAGAAGATTTAAAGAAATAACGGGAAGATTAAAGAATTTGCAGATATGAATAAAAGATTTATTATATTGTTTCCATTCATGATATTGATTGCCGTCTCGACATTAATTTCGTGTGTTGGACAAGATCGCTGGGCAGAATATAAACCATTGACTGCTATGGATGAATGGATGGACAGTGTGATGCGTGCGAATTATTATTGGGTATCTGATATGCCGTCTTCTAAAAGGATTAATTATTTCAATACCCCGACGACATTCTTATCGTCTGTAAAATCCAAACAAGATGGAGTTTCTCATATAGATTCTATCTATACTACAAATAGTTATGGAATAACCGCTTCTTTTGAGGCTTCTGCCGATAATGATACGATTTACAATGCTGTCGTTACGTATGTTGACACAGATTCTCCTGCTTATCGAGCTGGACTGAAACGTGGTGATTGGATTATGACGGTTGGTGGCAATGCGATTACAACTTCTAATAAATCTACGATTTTGGCCAATGGAAATGCTACAACGTTATCGCTTGGTACGCTACAGACGACAACAACCGATGGAACGACCACTTATACTGTAGTTTCCAATGGTACAGTACTTTCTATGGACGCATCTGCATCAGTCTCTGACAATCCTGTACATTATTATACGACTATTGCATCTGGTAGTAAGAAAATTGGGTATTTAGTTTATAGTAGTTTTGATGCAGGTACATCTGGTGGTTATTTAAATAATTTACGTAGTGCTTTTGCTTCATTCAGTTCGAATGGAGTAACTGATTTTGTCCTTGATCTGCGTTATAATGCTACCGGCAATGATATTGAATCCGCACGTTTGTTAGCTTCTATGCTGGTTCCTTCGAGTAAGTTAGGGAATATTTTTGTTGCTTTGGAAAAAGCTAATTCCAGTAAGAATAAAAATGATACTTTAATGCTTTCTCAAGATATAATAGGTAGCGGTGCTAACCTCAATCTTTCCAAAATTTATATTTTAACGACTTCTGCGACAGCCCAACTATCTGAACTTCTTATTGCTGCATTGGCACCCTATCTTAAAGTTTATACAGTAGGCAGTACAACAAAAGGAGCTCTCGGAGTTACTACTTGCTATACAAATCCGGCTTTCAACTATAAATTTTATCTAGTGACGAGTATTCCTATCAATTCATCCAAAGGAACAACTTATACGACTTCGGGTATTAAGGCCAGCACATCGGCTTCGGATACAGATTTACCTACATTATTGGATTTTGGAAACACCAATGAATCGATGTTGGCTGCAGCCATAGCTCTCATCACTGCTGAGTGAAAAAGTATTTCAACATATAAATTAAATAATTTATTGTCCTTTGATTTGGTTGTTTCAACAATTTAATATATATTTGATGCAAAAGAAAAAATCTCTGGATGTTCTAAAATAAAAGGCTTATGGAAAATCAACAATTAATTAATCAGGTAACAGCGAAAGCCAAAAGATGGCTGGCTCCTGCCTACGATGCAGAAACACAGGCAGAAGTAAAACGTATGCTAGAGAATGAAGATAAAACAGAACTTATAGATTCTTTTTATAAAGATTTAGAGTTCGGTACAGGTGGTTTGCGTGGCATCATGGGAGCCGGAACAAACCGTATGAATATATATACTGTGGGTGCTGCAACTCAAGGTCTATCCAATTATCTGAATGCCAATTTCAAGGATTTGGAACAGATTTCGGTTGTTGTGGGCCATGACTGTCGTAACAACAGTCGCAAGTTTGCCGAGATTTCTGCAAATATATTTTCTGCAAACGGCATTAAAGTATATCTTTTTGAAGATATGCGCCCTACTCCCGAAATATCTTTTGCTATTCGTCATCTGGGATGTCAGAGTGGTATTATTCTTACCGCATCTCACAACCCGAAAGAATACAACGGATATAAGGCCTATTGGGATGATGGTGCTCAGGTATTGGCTCCTCACGATAAAGGTATCATCACCGAAGTTGAAAAGATTACCGATGTCTCCGGAATTAAGTTCGAAGGCAATCAAAGTTTGATTCAGATAGTAGGCAAAGATATCGATGATATTTATCTTGATAAAATCAAATCTATATCTATTGAGCCCGAAGTGATCAAACGTCATCGTGATATGAAGATTGTCTACACTCCTATTCATGGCACCGGTATGATGCTTATCCCACGTTCTCTCGAGATGTGGGGATTTGACAATGTTACTTGCGTGCCCGAGCAAATGGTAAAGGATGGTAACTTCCCTACGGTTGTTTCTCCCAATCCTGAGAATGCCGAAGCGTTGTCAATGGCAGTAGCTCTTGCCAAGAAGATTGATGCCGATTTGGTAATGGCAAGTGATCCTGATGCCGATCGGGTTGGTATCGCTTGTAAAGACGACAAAGGTGAGTGGATACTCATGAACGGTAACCAGACGTGTTTGCTCTTCTTGTATTACATCATTACCCAGTATACCAAATTGGGCAAAATGACAGGAAAAGAATATGTTGTTAAGACTATAGTAACAACAGAGCTGATAAAAAACATTGCGCAGAAGAATCATCTTGAAATGATGGATTGCTACACCGGTTTCAAATGGATTGCTCGCGAAGTTCGTCTCAACGAAGGCAAGAAAGTATATATCGGTGGCGGCGAAGAAAGCTATGGCTTTATGGCAGCAGATTTTGTTCGCGACAAAGATGCCGTATCGGCATGTTGCCTTATAGGTGAAGTTGCTGCTTGGGCAAAAGAACAAGGCAAATCGCTCTACGAATTGTTGCTCGATATCTATGTGGAATATGGATTTAGCAAGAATGCCACAGTCAACGTTGTTAAACCGGGTAAGTCTGGTGCCGAAGAAATAAAGAATATGATGAATGATTTTCGTAAAAATCCTCCTCATTCTCTTGGTGGACATAAGGTGACACTCTGGAAAGACTATAAGACACTGAGGCAAATAGACAGTGCAGGACGTATCACTCGATTGGATATGCCTGAACCATCCAATGTGCTGCAATATTTCACATCAGATGGTGCTAAAGTTTCTGTTCGTCCTTCGGGTACGGAACCCAAAATTAAATTCTATTTAGAGGTTCCGGCTCCGATGAATGTTCGTGAAGATTATCTAAAGGCCAACGAACTGGCCGATAAAGAGATCGAGAAGTTGAGGGCATCGTTGGAAATATAGTATGTTCTGATAGTATATAAAGAAACAAGTTGAAGGGGGAGAAAGTTCGAAAGGGCTTCTCCCCTATCTTGTACCTCCCTAATCGTAAGCGAATAAAAGATTTTTTCAAAAAAAATATAGATTTTGTTTGTTTTTCATGTAAAAAGTGTAATTTTGCAACGTCTTTCATTAAAACAAAAGGCAAAAAGTCGAGAATATATGAATATGATAACTTATACATTTACTAGTTTCTTTTATTACTTTTACTTTAGCAACAGAGTAAGAGCGGGACTTCGTATATGTTAAGTAAGACATGAAAAAGATAGAAATAAATTAATAATATCGAATCCCGCTCCTGTGCAAGAAGCGGGATTTTTTTTATCATGCAATGTAGAATAAGAATATGAAGAAAGTAGCTATACAAGGAGGGTTAGGGTCGTTTCATGATATTGCGGCTCATCAGTATTTTGAAGGAAGCGATATTCGGTTGGAATGTTGCATTCAGTTCGAGGATATTTTCAAGACGATGAGTCACGATACTGACGTCTTTGGCATGCTCGCCATAGAGAATACCATTGCCGGAAGTCTCTTGCACAACAATGAGTTGCTTCGGTTGAGCGGAACGCAAATAATCGGCGAACATAAGCTTCGCATTTCGCATTGTTTTGTTTGTCTGCCCGATGATGACTGGACTACCATTACCGAAGTCAATTCTCATCCTATTGCTCTGATGCAATGTCGCGAATTTCTGAGCCATCATCCCCAGTACAAAGTAGTTGAGTGCGAAGACACGGCAATGAGTGCCCAGAATATTATGGAAAACAACCTTCACGGACACGCTGCTATTTGCTCCGAAGCAGCTGCCAATCTATTTGGCATGAAGATTCTTTCTAAAGGCATTGAGACCAATAAGCACAACTTCACCCGCTTCTTGGTTGTCGCCGATCCGTCGTTGGTGGACAAAATCCATCCGGATATGGCTACTATTAATAAATCGAGCATGGTTTTTACTTTGTCTCATACCGAAGGCAGTCTTTCTCAAGTGCTTTCCATCTTTTCTTTTTATCGAATCAATTTAACCAAAATACAGTCGTTGCCCATCATCGGGCACGAATGGGAATATCAGTTTTATGTAGACATTGTGTTCGATGATTATACTCGTTACAAGCAGTCGGTAGCGGCTGTTGTTCCATTGACCAAACAATTCAAAATATTAGGCGAATATGCAGAAGGAAAACAAAGTGTATAATATTGAACCGGCAGACAGATTGTCTGAGGTACGCGAATATTATTTCTCGGTGAAACTCAAAGAAGTAGCCCGGATGAATGCCGAAGGCAAAGATGTGATTAGTCTGGCTATTGGCAGCCCCGATATGCCTCCCAGCGACGCAACGATAAAGCAGTTGTGCGAGAGTGCTCACAATCCCGACGGACACGGTTATCAGCCTTATGTCGGTATTCCCGAACTGAGAGATGCTTTTGCCCGATGGTATCAACGTTGGTATGGCGTCGCACTTGACCCGAATACCGAAATACAACCGCTTATAGGTTCCAAAGAAGGTATTCTGCATGTCACGTTGGCTTTTGTCAATCCCGGCGATCAGGTATTGGTTCCCAATCCCGGTTACCCCACTTATACTTCTCTAAGTAAGTTGCTTGGTGCAGAGATCGTCAGTTACAATCTGCGAGAAGAAAATGCTTGGATGCCCGATTTCGATGAATTGGAACGAATGGATACTTCTCGTGTCAAATTGATGTGGGTCAATTACCCCAATATGCCTACAGGAGCCAATGCCACTCCCCTACTCTATGAACGATTGGTAGATTTTGCGCGTCGCAAGAACATTGTCATCGTCAACGACAATCCCTATAGTTTTATCCTAAACGACAAACCCATCAGCATTCTTGCTGTTCCAGGCGCCAAAGACTGTTGCATCGAGTTCAATTCGATGAGCAAAAGTCACAATATGCCCGGATGGCGTGTGGCTATGTTGGCCTCCAATGCTCAGTTTGTGCAGTGGGTGCTCAAAGTCAAGAGCAACATAGACAGTGGTATGTTTCGTGCCGTTCAGCTTGCCGCAGCTACCGCACTTGCGGCCGATTCCGATTGGTACGAAGGCAACAACGCCAACTATCGCAAGCGCCGCTCACTGGCCGCAGAGATTATGAACGCACTGCATTGCACCTACGACGAGAATCAGGTGGGCATGTTCCTTTGGGGTAAGATCCCTGCCGGCTATCAGAAAGTAGAAGATCTCACAGAGAAAGTGCTTCAAGAGGCTCGTGTGTTTATTACACCGGGATTCATCTTTGGAAGCAATGGCGAACGCTATGTCCGTATTTCTCTTTGCTGCAAAGATGATAAATTGGCCGAGGCATTACGGCGCATCAAAGCGCTAGACCTCTCATGTTAAGCGGGTTCTGCGTCTGCGCAGTGCTTTTTTAATTGAACAGTTAATTCAGAAATAAAAACAAAAAACAGTATAACGATGGAATTAGAACCGATTATTCTCCCCGGGGTACCTCAACAACGCCCTTTAGTTATTGCCGGCCCCTGTAGCGCAGAGACCGAAGAACAAGTAATGAATACAGCTCGCGATCTCTCTGCCAAAGGCATTAAGATCTTGCGTGCAGGTATATGGAAACCGCGCACCAAGCCCGGTGGTTTCGAAGGTGTAGGTACCGAAGGATTGCAGTGGCTCAAGAAAGCCAAAGCTGAATATGGTATGTACACCGCTACCGAGGTAGCAACTGGTAAGCATGTTTTCGAAGCGTTGAAAGCCGGTATTGATATTTTGTGGATTGGTGCCCGTACATCTGCCAATCCGTTTGCCGTGCAAGAGATTGCCGACGCGTTGAGCGGTGTTGATATTCCGGTATACATCAAGAATCCTGTCAATCCCGATCTTGAATTGTGGATCGGTGCGTTGCAGCGCGTCTACAATGCAGGTATCAAACGGTTGGGAGCTATCCATCGCGGATTCAGTACTTACGACAAGACCATCTATCGCAACATCCCCCAATGGCAAGTACCTATCGAGCTGCGTCGCCGCATTCCGGGACTGCCTATCCTTTGCGATCCCAGCCATATAGGTGGCAAGCGCGAACTTATCGCACCGATTTGCCAGCAGGCTATGGATTTGAATTTCGACGGACTGATTATCGAATCGCATTGCGATCCCGATAAGGCATGGAGCGATGCCAAACAGCAAGTGACACCCGAGGTGCTCGACTATATCATCAATATGCTCGTCATTCGAAAAGAAACACAGTCTACCGAGAATCTTACCGAATTGCGCCGCCAGATAGATGAGTGCGACGATAGTATTATCGAGATATTGGCCAAACGAATGCGTATATGCCGCGAGATAGGTACCTACAAAAAAGAGCACGACATCACTGTATTGCAGACCGCCCGTTACCGCGAAATCATAGAAAAGCGTGGCTTGCAGGGTGCTCAATGCTCTATGGACGCCAAATTTATAGAAGAGGTGTTCGAAGCGATTCATGCCGAATCGGTTCGCGAACAAATGGAAATAATCAATAAATAGAATATAGAAATGAGAATATTGATATTAGGAGCCGGAAAGATGGGATCGTTCTTCAACGATGTCTTGAGCTTTGATCACGAAACAGCTGTCTACGACACCAATCCCCAACAACTGCGCTTCGTATACAATACCTACCGCTTTACCACACTCGACGAAATAAAAGAGTTTCAGCCCGAACTGCTCATCAATGCCGTTACGGTGAAATATACGCTGCAAGCCTTTCGCGATGTATTGCCCTATCTACCCAAAGATTGTATCATCAGCGATATCGCTTCCGTCAAGACGGGGCTGAAGCGTTTCTATAAAGAGAGTGGTTTTCGTTTTGTGTCTACTCACCCTATGTTTGGACCTACATTCGCTTCGCTCAATAATCTAGGCACGGAGAATGCCATCGTTATCAGTGAGAGCGACCATCTGGGCAAGATTTTCTTTAAGGATATGTATCAGCAACTCAATCTGAATATCTTCGAATACTCTTTTGAACAGCACGACGAGACGGTGGCCTATTCGCTTTCTATTCCGTTTGTATCCACATTTGTTTTTTCGGCAGTGATGCAGCATCAAGATGCGCCGGGCACGACATTCAAAAAGCACATGGCTATAGCCAAAGGATTATTGAGCGAGGACGATTATCTGCTACAGGAAATTCTTTTCAACCCACGTACGCCGGTGCAGGTCGAAAAGATTCGTACCGAGCTCAAGATACTGCTCGACATCATCACTCGCAAAGATGCCGAAGGAATGAAACAATACTTAAAAAAGATACGCGCCAATATCAAAGAGCATTAATAAGCATTATCTTTGTCCTTCAGTTAGAAACAAGTGAAACGTATAGAGAGGAAAACAAATGATGAAAAAGATATATGTACTTTTGGCTCAAGGCTTTGAAACTGTTGAAGCTCTAGCTCAGGTAGACGTTTGCCGTCGTTGCAAACTAGACGTCGCAACGGTATCTGTCGATAACAATTATACTGTCGTATCTTCTCATGGAGTTGCCGTCACGGCCAATCAGCTTATTCGGGATACAAACTTCGATGATGGCGATGCCCTGGTGTTGCCCGGTGGCTTTCCGGGTTATATGAACTTGGCAAGCTCCAAAGAGGTAGGCGAAGCTGTGAAGAAGTACTATCAATCGGGCAAATATGTTGCCGCTATATGTGGTGCTCCTTATGTATTGGCCGTAAACGGCATAGCTAAAGACCGACGTATCACCTACCATTTCAGTATCAAAGACAAGATGGAGGGTTACACGTATACGGGCGATAAAGCCACTGTCGACGGCAATCTGATTACAGGTCGAGGGGCCGGTTGTTCGTTCGATTTTGGTATTGCCCTCATGAATTTACTTACAGACGAAGAGACTGTAACGCATCTTAAAAAAGGCTTGGAGTGGTCTTGAAAGAGACCGCTTTCTTACTCTTAGATAAAGGCTCTTTATCCGCAGCATGCAAGATAAAGGGCCTTTATTGTTTTTTTACAAACAGTAAGTGAGGTGCTTTTCCTTCAGTATCGAGCTTCCCCTCGTCTACAAGCGCATGGAGTTCGCGTAGCGCTTTGTTGCGCAATAGTCCTGTAAGGGCGCAATAATCGGAAGCCGTGATGAACGAGTGAGTTTCCAAATAATTGTCGAGCAAGGCTACGTGCTCTTCGCGCGACGAAGTGCTCGATCGGTTGAATTGCCACACCGCACGTTCGACACTCGTATCTACCTTTTTGCGTAGCCATGCCGACGAACGGAAATTTACATTCGTTACTCGTATCGAACCTGCTCGTATTTCGCTGCGATCTGTTACGGCACGTGCTTTCAGTTTAGGCGAAAAATAGCCTATATTACCTAGTTGCACGCTACATCCTTCTTGCAACGATCTCACCAATTCTTCTTCCAGCATTGCCATCACCCCGATGACATCGCCTTTGGATAAACCCGAACTACTCACTATGCGGTTTGTGAGTGTGTCGAAATCTACTTTGCCATTCGATTTCCATCGCACATATAGCCGTTCGTCATCTTTGCCGCCATTGGCAGGTGGTCGTTTGCCGAAATCGTAAGTTACTCCCATGTTTTTCTTCCTTTCTTTAGTTGCATTGTTTTCTTCCTTTCCGTTAAGCCATGCGATGCTTAACTTTAAGTCGTAATGTAATGAAGATTAATAATTAAGGTGCTAATATACAAAATATTTTTCATATATGCAACATGTATTTCACATATATGCCGTTTATATAGTATATATATAATATATAAGTATCATATATGTGAAATATAAAAATATTAAGTATCAAACTCGTTATACATGCTTATCCGAGCAGATAATGTTACGTTTGATATGCGTTAGACTATGGGATGAAAATGTAATAACTACTTTTTTTAAAAAAAAGTGTACTCTGTTTGCAACTTTTTGCCATTCTATCCGTCTAATAAGAAAGAGAGTATTTATTCAAAAACTAATAAGGCAATTTTAAAATGAAAAAAGTAATTACTGCATTGGTTATATTGATATCTATTTGCATTATCATTTTATAATCAATAGTGTAGGGAGACTTAAAAGTTTATGACACTTTTAAGTAAATTCCCCTTACGTCTCACTCCTTTCAGTGTATTAGTGGTTTCTTGACTATTAATAATATCGTTTTACATGCAATTTCGAAGAAGATGAATTTCAAAAAGTTAGCATTCGGCACTGTATTTATAGTTGTTTTCAGTGCGGTTGCCCTGGCACAAGGTCGGTTGATCATACCCAAAGGAAATCTAAATGCGTACAAAAAACAAACCCGCAGCGAAGCGGGAAATCCCGGCAAGAACTATTGGCAAAATTCATCGGATTATGAAATCAAAGCATCGGTCGATGTAAAGAACAAGAGATTGAGTGGGGACGAAAATATTGTGTATCATAATAATAGCACTGATACGTTGCAGACCATCGTAATCAGACTCTATCAGGATATATTCAAAAAGGGCGCCAATCGCAACCCGCTGTTCGATACGGACCCATTCGACATTAACGAAGGTGTCGCTATCGGCAAACTCAAAGTTGACGATTTGGAATTGAAGCAGGCCGACTTAAAGCGAAAGGGAACTCTGCTGTATGTGAGTATGCCCCAAAAGTTGCTACCGCATGCACAAACGAAATTGCATATCGAATGGAGTTTTCATATACCCGAGCGTACTTTGATTCGCATGGGTACGATGGATAGTACCAGCGTATTCGTGGGACAATGGTATCCGCAGATTGCCGTATACGATGATATCAACGGATGGGACATTCATGTGCACAACGGGCTGGCTGAGTTCTATAATGACGTGAACAACTTTGATGTCGAACTCACCGTGCCCGATAAGTTTTTGGTATGGGCTACGGGCGAACCTGTAAATATAGCCGAAGTGCTGCAACCTGAATACTTACATAAATACAAAAAGGCATCGACCTCGGATGACATTACGCACGTTGTTTCGGCAGAAGATATCAAACGTGGCAACATTACGACCGGTATCCACACTTGGAAGTTCAAGGCCAACGGAGTCACCGACTTCGCTTTCGGCATCAGCGATCATTATTTGTGGGATGTGGCAAGTGTAGTAGTCGACAAAGCGACAGGAAGAAGAACGGTAGTTGCGGCGGCATACAAAAAAGATGCGCCCCAGTTTGACAAGGTAGCGAATATTGCCAAAGAAACCGTGCGCTATCTTTCGACCGAAAAGCCGGGTATCCCCTTCCCTTTTCCCTATATCACGGTGTACAATGGCGATTTCGGAATGGAATATCCCATGATTACCAATGTCGGTGCTTACAAAAAGTACGATGATACTGTTTATGACAATTCGCACGAAATATCTCACATGTATTTTCCTTTTTATGTTTGTACCAACGAGACAAAAAATGGTTGGATGGACGAAGGATTTACCGTATTCTTGCCCGAAAAGATTCAAACAGCGTTGTCGCCGGGATTTGATGAGGCCAAACATACGACTGCGGCTTTCGAGAAATATGCGGGTATGGAAGACGAACCGGCATTGATCACGTCTTCGTTTTATCTGGACTCGCGCATTTATTTCTATCTGAATTATGGCAAAGCTGAACAGGCACTGAGAATGCTCGAAATGGAATTGGGTGCAGGCGTCTTTCAGAAATGCCTACTTGCGTTTATGGATAATTGGAAATACAAACATCCTACACCTATCGACTTCTTCAATACATTCAATACGGTATCGAAACAAAACCTCAATTGGTTTTGGAACGCATGGTATTATCAAAACGGTGGAATCCCCGATTTGGCAATCAACGATGTAAGCAGAAACCACGGCCGTTACAAAGTCGGCATCGTCAATCGTGGAGATCTGACCCTTCCCATCGTATTGTCGCTGTATAATGATCAGAAATTGGTTCGCACCATCACTCGGCCCGCAGTCGATTGGATAAAACATCCCAATGGCATCGCTATTGATTTCGATTGTTCTCAGAAAATCACAAAGATAGTGTTGGGCAGTGACTACATACCCGATGCAAATCGCGCCGACAATCTGTACTTACTTAAATGAATAGACGGCCGTGTGTTTGGCTAGATTATTGAATTTGAGAGTAAGAGTGCACACTTTGCAGCGAAGTGGAAAGATACGAGAAACCATACCAACACATCTGAAGTCCCAAGAAACCGATAATGACTAATATACAGGCCGTTTTGTGCCACGTAGCGTGAGACTGCCTTATATGGATATATATCATATAGATAGTCCATGTGATTGCCGCCCATGTCTCTTTGGGATCCCAACTCCAATAATCGCCCCATGCCTGCTTGGCCCAGACAGCTCCCGATAGTATGCCCAAAGTGATGAGCGCTACACCTATATATATAAGATTGTCCGTTGTGTGCAGAAGTGCTGCCTGTTTCTTTATCAGGCTTGCTATGGCAGTGATGACGGCACATCCCATTATGGCGTAAGCAAACATATATACGGCTACATGCGGCACGAACCACGCGCTTTGCAGAGCGGGCATCATGCTTCGATCGTGCAACTCGGGATGAACAATATTGATGATGCAGAAGACGGCTGATAAGACGGTGGTGAAAGACAATATCCACTTAAAATGCCAGTGGCGGTAAGTGATCAGCCCCACAATGATGCTGAAGAGTGAATACCACAACCGCGTTTCGCCCATCGTGCGAAGAGGCGGACGTTGAAGTGAAACCCATAAGGCGCCTACGAATGAAGCCAATACTGCGATAGCGCCCAATGTCAATACGGTAGGCCAGCAACGTTTGCTGCGAGGATGCCACGCAAAGGCTGCACCGCCGGCCGATAGCAGCATGGCAACTATGGCAAACAAATAAAAATTATTCCATAACATCGCTCACCTCCTCTCCTGTCTTATGTTTGTCCGAACCGTATACGAATAGCAACAATGCTCCCAATGCCATGCCTATGATACCTATCAAGATGATAAAGTTCCAAGGCTGCACAACACTTTCGAAAATGCAATAAGGCGATTGGTTGCCGCTCTCTACATCGTATCCTACCAAGTATATCTTTTCTTTCCACGAAACAGCATAAGGTTTGTTTACTTCGATACTGGCCGCCGAACGGTCGACCTTTACTTCCGCCTTATAGGATGACGGCGTGCCATTGCGATAGTAACTGACGTGAAAAGAGCGCAGTGTCAACCCGAAGTTGAGTATTGCAGGCTGTGCATCTACATCATATCCCATACGCTCGGGAATGTTTTTGTAGGCCATTATCCGATATTTGTGTGTATCGGGTGCTCCGAAGAATAGAGCAAACAGTACGAGCCACAGTCCTATATGATTGAATAGAAAGCGATATCGACACCATTTGTTTGTGTTGCGATGACGTAAGATAACGAGTGTGAGATTGCTCATTAATAACAGTAGAATAGCAATAAATATCCACGATGTCGTAAAATGAAAGACTCCTAACCTACTCCATAAGCTATATGTGTCGTCTGCTTGTTGCGGTACGAATCCGAGCACAAGGCATCCGGCAATAAAAAGGACGAGCGCCAGTATACTGCAATCTCCTCCTGCCAATACTTTCATCCATTCGGTGTGTCCCTTTCTGCGGTGCAACAAATAAAGTATTCCCGTCCACACCATAGCAGCGGCAATATTCACGGGGAAAGCCATGACATGCATTGGAAATCCACCGCCAGTAAGCTGTACGATAACCGAAACAACGATATAAGCTACGATATAGGTAAAAACTTTAAATTTCATAGTCTCTGTGGTAAGTCTTTTTAGTTACGACGCAAAAGTACATGAAATATCTGAGAGTTTAATGCTTTTTGTATTCGTTGTTGTTGTATCTTTTACTTTGCACTTCATCATTTGAGTATATAATAATATCAATCTGATATATGAAATTTTATTATTATACATCTCTTTTGCATTTCAATTCATTATAAAAAGAACTGTTTTTCCTTTAGATTGTTACTTGGCAAAATTTCATCAATAATCTTTTTGATAAATATTCCACTTTTATAACACTTGTTTCATTTATTATTTATATCTTGCACCACCTTAAATAATATCTGTTGTATGACAGTTTGATAGTTTGAGTCCTTAAAGTATAATTGTATGATAAACATAACGTTAGAAAACACACTGCCCGAATACCCTTCTTTCGTCGAAGGCATTCGTCGTGCTCCCGATCGTGGTTATACACTCAATTCGACACAGACCGTTACTGCATTGAAGAACGCTTTGCGCTATATTCCGACTGAATTGCATGAGAAAATAGCTCCCGAATTTTTGGAAGAACTTCGTACGCGAGGAAGAATATACGGTTATCGCTTTCGTCCGCAAGGTGACTTGAAAGCGAAATCGATAGATGAATATACCGGCAAATGTATCGAAGGAAAAGCTTTTCAGGTGATGATTGATAATAATCTTTGTTTTGATATAGCCCTTTATCCTTACGAACTCGTAACTTATGGAGAAACGGGACAAGTGTGTCAAAACTGGATGCAGTATCGTCTCATAAAAAAATACTTGCAAGAACTGACTCAAAATCAAACATTGGTGGTGGAGTCCGGTCATCCGTTGGGGCTCTTTAAGTCACGCCCCGATGCACCAAGGGTTATTATCTCTAATGCATTGATGGTTGGTATGTTCGACAATCAGAAAGATTGGCATACGGCGATGCAGATGGGTGTTGCAAACTATGGTCAGATGACGGCCGGCGGATGGATGTATATTGGTCCGCAAGGAATTGTTCATGGAACTTTCAATACTTTATTGAATGCCGGTAGACTGAAATTGGGCATTCCTCAAAGCGGTGATCTGCGGGGACATCTGTTTGTATCTTCCGGTTTGGGCGGTATGAGTGGTGCTCAACCTAAGGCTGCTGAGATAGCAGGCGCAGCCTGTATCATTGCCGAAGTAGATTCGTCGCGTATCGAAACACGTCACAAACAAGGATGGGTGAAATATATAACAGATGATATGGCTGAGGCTTTCCGTCTGGCGCACGAAGCAATGAAACGCTGCGAACCTTGTTCGGTAGCTTACCACGGTAATGTGGTGGATTTACTGGAATACGCCGTGAAAGAAAACATTCATATCGAACTCCTGTCCGATCAGACTTCTTGCCATGCAGTATACGAAGGCGGATACTGTCCGGTGGATCTGACTTTTGACGAACGCACCGCGATGCTTCATCAAGATTCGGAGCATTTCTGCAAACTGGTAGATAAGTCTCTTCGTCGCCATTTTGACGTGATAAAGCAATTGGTGGCAAAAGGCACTTATTTCTTCGATTATGGCAATTCTTTTATGAAAGCTATTTATGATGCCGGAGTGAAAGAAATCTCACGCAATGGAGAAGATGAAAAAGATGGGTTTATATGGCCCAGCTACGTAGAAGATATTATGGGACCCGAATTGTTTGACTATGGATACGGCCCGTTCCGCTGGGTTTGTCTGAGTGGTAAACATGAAGATTTGATAAAGACGGATCATGCTGCGATGGATTGTATAGACGTGAACCGTCGCGGGCAAGATTTGGATAACTATAACTGGCTGCGAGATGCTGAGAAAAATCAGTTGGTGGTCGGTACGCAAGCCCGCATCTTATATCAAGATGCCGAAGGCCGAATGCGAATTGCACTGCGTTTCAATGAAATGGTGCGCAAAGGCGAAGTAGGTCCCATTATGCTGGGGCGAGATCATCATGATGTGAGCGGCACCGATTCTCCTTTCAGAGAAACATCTAATATAAAAGACGGCAGCAATGTAATGGCCGATATGGCGGTGCAGTGTTTTGCCGGCAACTGCGCTCGCGGCATGAGCCTCGTTGCACTTCACAATGGCGGTGGCGTAGGCATTGGAAAAGCAATTAATGGTGGCTTCGGCATGGTGTGCGATGGCAGCCAGCGTGTGGATGATATATTGCGGTCGGCTATGCTTTGGGATGTAATGGGTGGCGTAGCCCGTCGTTCGTGGGCAAGGAATGGACATGCAATGGATACGAGTGCCGATTTTAATGAGACTCATGGCGATGTATATCATATTACGATGCCTTATGTTGCAGATGATGACATGTTGAATAAAATGGTTTGCAAATAATATAAAATAACTTATTCTACTATGAACTGGAATAAAATAGTTGAGTGTGTCCCTAATTTCAGCGAAGGGCGCGATTTACAGAAGATAGATCAGATAGTTGCTCCTTTTCGTGCAAAAGAAGGTGTTAAGCTATTGGATTATAGCAATGACGCTAATCACAATCGTTTGGTAGTTACTGTTGTGGGCGAACCAGAAGCTTTGCGCAATGCCGTACTGGAAGCAATAGGTGTTGCGGTGAAAATTATCGATTTGAATCATCATGAAGGGCAACACCCTAGAATGGGAGCTGTTGATGTAGTACCCTTTATTCCTATAAAAAATACGTCGATGGATGAGGCCATCGCGTTGTCAAAAGAAGTTGGTGAAGAAGTTGCCCGGCGATACCAACTACCGGTCTTTCTGTACGAAAAATCTGCTTCGGCCCCACATCGGGAGAATTTGGCAGCAATTCGAAAAGGTGAATTTGAAGGAATGGCAGAGAAAATAAAACAGCCCGAGTGGAAACCCGACTTCGGGCCTGCAGAACGTCATCCGACAGCCGGTACTGTAGCCATCGGAGCCCGTATGCCGCTTGTAGCATATAATATTAATTTGAATACGCCAAGTTTGGAAATTGCTCACGGAATAGCAAAAAAGATCCGTTTCATCGGAGGTGGACTTCGTTACTGTAAAGCAATGGGTGTAGAATTGAAAGATCGTGGCATCACACAGGTGTCGATTAATATGACTGACTATACTAAGACTGCTTTGTATAGAGCTTTTGAGCTCGTTAGAATAGAAGCTCGTCGATATGGTGTCAGTATTGTGGGCAGTGAAATAGTGGGGCTTGTTCCGATGGAAGCATTGATTGACACCGCTTCTTACTATTTGGGGCTCGAAAATTTCTCGATGAAACAGGTTCTTGAAGCTCGAATGATGGAATAGCTTTTATTCTATTTTAAATTGCGATTCAATAGTATTCATTAATTGTATTATAAGATGAACAATCTCATTATAACTAATGCCCGAATTGTTACCCCTATCGGTCACTCTGCCCGCAAGGGAAAAGAGATGTCGAAATTACTTCTTATAGAAAGAGGTACGATAGAGGTTAAGGATGGCATTATCGTTTATGTGGGAGATGAGAAAAAACATCTGGTGAATGAACAGATGAAAGAAGTTCGGTATTATGATGCAAAAGGACGTTGCCTGCTTCCCGGTTTTGTAGATTCTCATACTCATTTTGTTTTTGGTGGCGAACGGGCCAAAGAATTTTCGTGGCGGCTGGGAGGCGAAAGCTATATGTCTATAATGAATCGGGGTGGTGGCATTGTCAGTACGGTGAAGGCTACTCGAGCGATGGACTTCGACACCATGTACGATCGGGCTAATAAACTTCTTCGCAAGATGAGCCGAATGGGTATTACCACTGTAGAAGGGAAAAGTGGCTATGGCTTGGACTGCGATACGGAGCTAAGGCAATTGGAAGTGATGAAGAAACTGAATGAGAAGCTTGACAAAAGAGTTGATATATCGGCTACTTTCTTGGGTGCACATGCCATACCGGAAGAATATAAAGGCAAGGCAGACGAATATATCGATTTCTTGATAAAGGAGATGCTACCCATAATCAAAAGGAAGAAATTGGCAAAATGTTGTGATGTGTTTTGTGAAGATGGAGTATTCTCTGTAGAACAGTCGCGAAGGCTACTTGTAGCAGCCAAGGACGTTGGATTCGCATTGAAGATTCACGCCGATGAAATTGTTTCTTTTGGAGGTGCCGAACTGGCTGCCGAATTGGGAGCTGTGTCTGCCGATCATCTTCTTCACGCTTCTGACGCAGGCATTAAAGCAATGGCAGATAAGAATGTGATTGCTAGCCTACTCCCTCTTACGGCTTTTGCTTTGAAAGAACAATATGCTCGTGGCAGAGAGATGATTGACGCCGGATGCGCTGTAGCTTTGGCGACAGATTTGAATCCGGGCAGTTGCTTTTCGGGATCTATCCCATTAACGATTGATTTGGCCTGTATTTATATGAAACTTTCTATCGAAGAAGTTATAACTGCATTGACGCTAAATGGTGCGGCAGCTATCAATAGCGCAAATAAAATAGGAAGCGTAGAAGTTGGTAAACAAGCCGATTTTGTTATTCTGGATTCTTCGGATTACCATTATCTGCCTTATTACATAGGAATGAATTGTGTAGGCACTGTTGTGAAGAATGGTAGAATTTACGAAATTGAGAACTGACAGAAACAGTTCTTGTACATGACAGTAGAGAAATTGGCTGAATACTTTTGAAAGGAAATGATATTACTATTTTTCATAATAAAATAGAGATGAACTGATGGATTATATTTACTTTATTAAAAGAGTGGTTCGTACCCGATACGCATAAACTTTTAGGCGTTCATTTGTTTCGGAAGTCGAAGTGTAAAGCATTTCTTCTTCATGCTTTCGAATAGATTTATTCGAAAAAAATAGAGAAATAAAATAGAGTTTATTTAATGACCCGTAAAACAAAAGTTTATGTTAATCGATTTAAGTATAAAATCATTTTTAGATAAAGTAGCCGGTAAAGATCCTGTTCCCGGTGGAGGTAGTATAGCTGCATTGAATGGAGCTATTGCATCGTCGCTCGCTGCTATGGTAGCGGGGCTTACTATTGGTAAGAAAGGGTACGAAGAACAAACAGAATTGATGAACGAAATCTCTTCTTTCATGCTTAAGTATCAATCCGAATTTGTTGCTGACATTGATCGTGATTCGGATGCTTATGATAAAGTGTTTGGTTGTTTCAAAATGCCCAAGAATACACCTGAAGAAAAAAACATCCGCAGCAATGCCATTCAAGAAGCTACGAAGTATGCTGCAATGGTACCTATGCAGGTAGCTCGGAATGCATATCATTTGATGGATTATATCGCTCAAGTTGCCCGTAGCGGAAACAGTAATGCTGTGACAGATGCTTGTGTAGCCATGATGTCTGCTCGTTCAGCAGCATTGGGGGCTCTGATGAATGTTCGTATTAATTTAGGCTCTTTGAAAGACAAAGAATTTGTTGATAAGCTACAAATAGAAGCTGATGATTTGGAGCAAAAGGTTTGTAGTAAAGAGAAAGAGCTATTGGATGAAATTAATAAAACGTTACGAGTATGAGCAATGTATATATGGTGGGCTCTGGTGCCCTCACTCTCGAAATAGTAGAGAAGATTATCAACGAGAATATGCGTTTGGAGCTTTCTGCCGAGGCTAAGAAACGGATACAAAACTGTAGAGATTATCTTGATAAGCGAATAGCCGAATCTAAAGATCCTTTATATGGTATTACTACCGGATTTGGTTCTTTGTGTGATAAAAATATATCTTTGGATGAACTGGGGACATTGCAAGAGAACTTGATAAAAAGCCATGCATGTAGTGTAGGAACCGAAATAAGTCCGTTGGTTATAAAATTGATGATGCTCTTGAAAGCGTATGCTTTATCATTGGGGCATAGTGGTGTGCAAGTTATCACTGTGCAACGTATTCTTGACTTTTTCAATAATGATATATTGCCTATCGTTTATGATCGCGGTTCTCTCGGTGCGTCGGGAGATCTTGCTCCTCTAGCAAATCTCTTTTTACCGCTGATAGGTGTTGGAGATGTTTATTATAAGGGGAAAAAACGTGAAGCGATCAGTGTTCTCGACGAATTTGGTTGGGAACCTGTTAAATTGATGAGCAAAGAAGGACTGGCATTGCTTAATGGAACACAATTTATGAGTGCCAATGGAGTGTTTGGTGTATTGAGGGCTATGCATTTGTCAAAGAAAGCCGATCTTATTGCTGCTATATCATTAGAAGCTTTTGACGGACGTATCGAACCTTTCATGGATTGTATTCAGCAAATTCGCCCTCATAAGGGGCAGATAGAAACAGGCGCTGCTTTTCGTGCTTTACTAAAAGATAGTGAAATGATTGCTCATCCCAAAAAATACGTTCAAGATCCTTACTCATTTCGTTGCATACCTCAAGTTCATGGAGCCATAAAGGATGCCATTCGCTACGTTTCGTCTGTATTGCTTACGGAAATCAATTCTGTGACCGATAATCCTACGATCTTCCCTGAAGAAGATATTATTATTTCTGGTGGAAACTTTCATGGCGAGCCTTTGGCATTGGCTTATGATTATTTGGCTATTGCTCTATCGGAACTCGGGAACATCTCTGAGCGTCGCGTGGCGCAACTTATTATGGGGCTTCGCGGGCTCCCCGAATTTTTAGTAGCCAATCCGGGTTTGAATTCAGGATTTATGATTCCGCAGTATGCAGCGGCTTCGATGGTCAGTCAGAATAAGATGTATTGCTATTCGGCAGCTAGTGATTCGATTGTTTCGTCTAACGGGCAAGAAGACCATGTAAGTATGGGAGCAAATGCTGCCACGAAGTTATATAAAGTAATGGACAATCTGGAATTTATTCTTTCAATTGAATTGATGAACGCTGCACAAGCCATTGAATTCCGTCGTCCGGAGAAAACTTCACCTATATTGGAGAAATTTCTGGCAAAGTATCGTAAAGAAGTTCCCTTTGTAAAAGACGATATCGTAATGTATAAGGAAATAAATAAAACTGTGGCATTCTTGAAACGTACTCAAGTAGAATATTGAGAATTACCACACTAAGAGAGAGAGGAAGGCGGATATATGTGAATATATCCGCCAATTTTGTTTTTTATTTATTTAGTTTTATTCTTAATTTCTCGAGCATATCTTTAGTCATGCTTTCCAAATCATACGTTGGTTTCCATCCCCACTCGGCACGGGCGCACGAGTCATCCATTTTATCGGGCCAACTATTGGCAATGCGTTGCTTCAACGGATCGACATCGTATGTCATTTCAAAAGTAGGTTCATATTTGCGTATAGCCTCATAAATGGTTTCGGGAGCAAAGCTCATTGATGCTATATTGAATGCATTGCGATGGATCAGTTTTGTGGGATCGGCTTCCATCAACGTGATTGCTGCGTTCAAGGCATCAGGCATATACATCATATCCATTAGTGTACCAGCTTTGATAGGGCATACAAACTTCTCTCCTCTTACGGCATAATAAAAAATATCTACTGCATAGTCCGTAGTTCCACCTCCCGGAGGTGTTACGTTCGATATAATACCCGGAAAACGAACTGCTCTTGTATCTACACCGTATTTATTATGATAATAATCGCTTAATAATTCGGTTGTAACTTTTGTTACGCCATACATTGTGCGAGGGCGTTGAATGGTATCTTGAGGCGTTAGATTGTGTGGTGTGTTTTCACCGAAAGAACCTATAGAGCTAGGAGTAAACACTGCGCAATGATTTTCACGAGCGACTTCGAGTATATTCCAAAGTCCATCAATACCTATCTTCCAAGCAAGTCTTGGTTTCGATTCGGCAACAACAGAAAGAAGTGCTGCCAAATTGTAAATGGTATCGATACGATATTGTTTAACAACGGACGCAATGATTTCAGCGTTAGTAACGTCTGCTATTGCCGATGGTCCGGATTCTTTTAATTCACCTTTAGGTTCTGCCCCTACAATGTACCCAGCGACAACATGTTCGTTTCCGTAACGTTTTCGTAACTCCATAGTTAGCTCCGAACCAATCTGTCCGGTAGCCCCAATAACCAAAATATTTTTCATTTTACGAATTAATAAGGTTTTTATATCTTTTGAGTCCGCAAAGTAACTACTTTTTTTTGAATATAATAGCAAAAAGATAGCGATAATTAAAAAAAAATTACTTCCTTTGTGCCTACATAATATTAAAACCTAAAGATATGTACGGAAAAATGAAAGAACACCTCAGCAAAACACTCGTTGAGATAAAAGAAGCAGGGTTGTATAAAGACGAACGTATCATTGAAAGTCCGCAACAAGCCGCTATTAAAGTTAAAGGTAAAGAAGTTCTGAACTTTTGTGCTAATAATTATCTTGGATTGTCCAATCATCCTCGTTTGATAGAAGGCGCAAAGAATATGATGGATCGTCGCGGTTTTGGAATGTCGTCTGTGCGTTTTATTTGTGGAACGCAAGATGTTCATAAAGAATTGGAAGCTGCCATATCCGATTATTTTAAGACAGAAGATACAATATTATATGCTGCATGTTTCGATGCCAATGGTGGTGTGTTCGAACCTTTGTTTACCGAAGAAGATGCTATAATCTCTGATGCGTTGAACCATGCATCTATTATTGATGGCGTACGCCTTTGCAAAGCAAAAAGGTATCGTTACAATAATGCCGATATGGCTGATTTGGAACGTTGTTTGAAAGAAGCTCAAGCACAGCGTTTTCGTATTATTTGCACGGATGGTGTCTTTTCTATGGATGGCAATGTGGCTCCTATGGATAAAATTTGCGATTTGGCTGAAAAATACGATGCTTTAGTAATGGTTGATGAATCTCATTCGGCCGGCGTAGTAGGTGCTACCGGTCATGGTGTAAGTGAACTCTGCAAGACGTATGGAAGAGTAGATATTTATACCGGAACATTGGGCAAATCATTTGGCGGTGCTTTGGGTGGATTTACAACCGGTCGTAAAGAAATAATCGATTTGCTTCGTCAACGTAGCCGTCCGTACTTATTCTCTAATTCTTTGGCTCCTTGTATTATTGGTGCGAGTCTTGAAGTATTCAAAATGTTGAAAGAGAATAATGACATTCACGATAATTTAGTAAAGAATGTGAACTATTTCCGTGATAAGATGATTGCCGCAGGTTTTGATATCAAACCAACTCAGAGTGCTATTTGCGCTGTAATGTTGTATGATGCGAAACTTTCTCAGATATATGCGTCGAAAATGCTTGATGAAGGTATTTATGTTACAGGATTCTATTATCCAGTAGTTCCTAAAGACCAAGCTCGTATCCGTGTACAAATATCTGCTGGTCACAACAAAGAGCAGTTGGATAAGTGCATTGCTGCTTTTGTCAAAGTAGGAAAAGATCTTGGCGTTTTGAAATAGACATCAATCAGATATATAAAAAAGACCCGCTTCGATCGAAACGGGTCTTTTTTATTTCTTCTATGGTGTAAAACTTGAGATTCACTACTCCTACTAGAATTCGTAATTCACGCAAGCTCTCGATTCTTTGGCATCGGCCAACAATTTACCGGCAGCGACATGGTCGGGATGTACAGAATAAAAGTTGACGTCATCCATATTGTCAAAAACACTATTCAAGGCAATATGCCATTTTTCGTTGGAATCTATATTGAGTCCTACTTCTATTTCACGTATGCAAGCTATTTTGGGAGGCAGTGCCTCAATAGCTGCTTTGAAGGCTTTCATAACACGCAACTTCTCTTCTTCGGGAACATCATCCCGCAATTTAAATAATACAATGTGCCGTACCATAACTTTATTATTAAAATATTATTTGTATATTTGTTTGCTCTAAAACCATTAGAGCCTTTGCAAAATTAGTAATTTATCGACAAATAGATACATATATTTATGTTAATCATTGGTATTGCAGGCGGCACAGGTTCTGGAAAAACGACCGTAGCCAAGAAAATTATTAGTAATCTCCAAAAAGACAATGTGATACTTTTATCACAAGATTCTTATTATAAAGACAGTAGTGATGTCCCTCCTGAAGAACGGCAAAGTATAAACTTTGATCATCCCGATGCATTTGATTGGGATTTACTTTATCGGCAGGTGCTACAATTGTTGAAAGGCAAAGGTATTGAACAACCGGTATACGATTTTATCACGAGTACCAGGCTTTCTGAAACTATTCATGTGGAACCTTGTGAAGTACTTATTGTAGAAGGCATCATGGCTTTGTGGGATAAAAAGTTGCGTGATTTGATGAATATTAAAATATATGTTGATGCCGATGCTGATGAACGTCTTATCAGAGTGATTCGTCGTGATGTAATAGAACGTGGGAGAACTGCAGAAGCTGTTATAGAACGCTATCTTCGTGTATTGAAGCCGATGCATCGAGAATTCATCGAACCTTGTAAACGTTATGCCGATGTCATTATACCAGAAGGAGGTGATAATATACCGGCTATTGATATGATGAGCATGTTTATATCTAAACATCTCGATAAATAAATTTGCCTATGAGAAAAAGTTCTTGGTTTTTACTATTAATACTGTTTCTGTCGGTCGTTGGCTGTGGCAATAGAAAGAAAACTGTTGCCGGCAATATAGATTTGCCTCAGATAAAGAAAAGCCGAGAACTTGTTGTGCTTACAATGAACCGTTCTACTTCTTATTTTATTTACCGTGGTGAAGAAATGGGATTTCAATATGAACTTGCAAATCAGTTTGCAAATAGTTTAGGATTGAAATTGAAGATAAAAACTGCGCGCAATATGAAAGAAATGCTGGATAAACTTCATAGAGGCGAAGGAGATATCGTTGCTTTCAATGTACCATATACAAAGGAAAATAAAAGCAATCTGCTTTATTGTGGCGAACAAGTAGTGACTCATCAAGTGCTGGTGCAGCGTAAAGGTTCTCATGTTCCTCTTGTCACAAATGTAACACAGTTGGTTGGTAAAGATATTTATGTGAAGCCTGGACGTTATGTACAAAGACTTGAGAATCTGAATAAGGAATTGGGTGGTGGTATTCATATACACGAAGTAAAAGCTGATAGTATCACTACGGAAGATTTGATTTATCAAGTCTCTGTCGGGCGAATAAATTATACTATTGCCGATGACGAAGAGGCACTGCTTAATAAAACTTATTATGAGAATCTGAATTTATCGTTAGCTGTAAGCTTTGATCAACGTTCGTCATGGGTTGTTCGGAAAAACTCTCCCCTATTGGCTCAGGCTGCAACTAAATGGTATAAAGAAAATATGTCGACTGCTGAATATAAGTTAAGTATGAAGCGTTATTTCGATATCAGCAAACAACAGACATATAATCGCCGCTATGCTTTTAGTAAAAATAAGCTTTCAGTTTATGATCATCTGTTTAAACATTATGCCAAACAGATAAATTGGGATTGGCGTTTGTTGGCTGCTTTGGCATACAAAGAGTCAACCTTCGATCCTAAAGCCGTGTCGTGGGCTGGAGCTCGTGGATTGATGCAATTGATGCCTTTAACGGCTCGAACGTTTGGTCTGCCGCGCGGTAAGGAACGTAATCCGGAGGAGAGTATTAAAGCTGCCGTAAAATACATTGATTTTACAGAAAAGCAGTTTAGTGAGATAAAGAATAAACATATAAGGCTTCAATTTGTTTTGGCTACATATAATGCCGGCTATGGACATATTAGCGATGCAATGGCATTGACTGCAAAGTATGGCAAGAACAAACATATTTGGACTGCTAATGTCGAAAAATTTGTTTTGCTCAAAAGCAATGAAAAATACTATAACGATCCTGTTTGTAAGAATGGTTATTTTCGGGGCAGCGAAACGTATAGTTTTGTTCGGGATGTATTGACTTATTATAAAGATTTTCAGAAGAAAGCCAAAAGATGAGAATGCAATAAACGCATTTAATTATCTCGATTTAATCGAGATAATTATTCAATACCCAGCTGATTCATACATTCTTTTACTTCATCAATATTGCCGGTATGCTTGCCTAAATCATCAGATAGTTTTACGCAGTTACGCCATTCCTGATTTGAGTTCATCTTGCAAGCTGTCAGCTTCATTACAATATTTTCGGGCTTATATCCTGTATCGTTTGTCAAGTTAGTGCCGATGCCGAAGCTACATCTGATTTTTCCTTCACAATAATTCTTTATTTCAAGTACTTTATCAAAGTCAAGAGCATTGCTAAAGACAATTGTTTTTGTGGTAGGATCAATTCCAAACTCTTTGTAACGGGCTGTGAGCATATCTACAAACTCGTATTCATTGCCAGAGTCGCAACGCACTCCATCGAATAACTTAGCTTGTTTACGACTCAAATTATTAAGAAAAATATCAAAAGTATAAGTATCAGCAAGAGCGATGCCCAAGTCTCCGTCGTATACATTAACCCAATTCTCTAATGCCAGATAGTTTGCATGTTTGTATCCGAATTGAGCACCATGAAACATGAACCATTCATGGGGATGCGTTCCCATCATTTTCATGTCATACTTCATTGCCAGAAGGCAGTTCGATGAACCTGTACAATACTTGGCATGCTCTTTCAAGTAAGCTATTACTTCGTCTTGTACTTTAAGAGAGAAACGTCGCCTTGTTCCGAATTCAGAGAATATCAGTTGATTCTCATTGGAGAGTTTCACTTTCTTTTTAAGCCTTTCCAATACAAGTTTTTCATCCACTTCGTACCCGCTTAGCGAATTGCGTAGTTCAGCTACAACCGCAAGAATAGGTACTTCGTACAATGTAGCTTTGTATAAGGCATCTGTTACTTCGATGTGTAAATGATGCTGTTCGCTGAGCCATATTTTTACTTTTTGAGGGTCGTAATGGAAAGATGACAACCACTCCAAATACATTCGAGGTAGAAAACGATTATGAGCCACCATATAATCTATTTCTTCATCGGTAAGTTTTATTGTTGACAGGTCTTCAAGCTCTTTATGAAGTTTTTCAATAAAACTTTCGTTGTATACGGTTTCGTCCCTATCTATGAAACTGAACGTTCCGATAGCATAAGGAAAGAGTTTAATATAGGCATAAGAGGTTGTAAACTTGTATAAGTCTGTATCCAGTAGCGAGGTTATTATCATATTCTGGAATTTTGATTGCAAATTAAAAGATGATACAGGTAATTGTTATAATTGATATATCATCTTGATATGTATTTTTATTGATGTTGTTCTCTTAGTAAGTCATTTACATTTTTAACAGGGTTGAAAGTCTCAAGTGGTACTTCTACGAAGATTGTATTCCAATCGCTCATAGCTCCATTCCATAATCCCGGTAGTTCAAGTGCTTTTAAGTCGCGTCCGCTTTTAGATTTTTGAGAGATAAATCCGGTTGACTTATCTATGAACTTTGTGAGATTGAATTTTTCTCCTTTATAATCTTTTACGGCACAAACTAAATCTACAGGATTAAAATGAGTTCCTTGAGCAAACATTTCTTCTGCGCTCTTATCATTTTTATTGATTTGCGAACTTTCTAGTATCTGCATTGAATATGAACCGTCGCTATTATAAGCTAAAAACGGACCACCACCAGGTTCACCTATATTCTTTACCATTCCACATACTCGAATAGGACGATTTAGTTTCTTTTTCAGATAAAGAACTAGGTCCGCATCTTCCATATTCTTCGTTTCTGCATTGCGACAGCAAAGTTTGCGTTGTAGAAATTGAATAATTTCAATGATTTCATCGTGAGTATATTTGCCGCTATCTATCAAATTAAGATATTCGAATATCTTTTTCTGGAATGATACTAATATGCCGGCTATAAGTTTTTTGTATTTTACAGTAGGATCTTTTAAACGATCCGGTACTACGTTATCTATATTTTTGATAAAGATTACATCGGCATCAAGATCATTTAAGTTTTCTATCAAAGCTCCATGTCCTCCGGGCCGGAACAGTAATTTACCATCGTCTGTTCTGAACGGCTTGTTGTCCATATCTACAGCAATTGTGTCTGTCGAAGCTTTTTGCTCAGAGAAGCTTATATGATACGTAACTCCATATTCTTTTTCATATTCGGCTTTTTTCTTTGCAACCAGTGTCTCAAACAGTTGGCGATGATCGTGTGATACGGTGAAATGGATATTTATTTCATTTTTAGCGTTTTGAGCGTACAATGCCCCTTCTACCAAATGCTCTTCTAATGGAGTACGCGCCTTCTTACCGTAGCGATGAAATAAAAGCAGTCCTTTGGGCAACGCACCATAATTCAAGCCTTCTTTATTCAGCAATGCTATTACTATTTCTTTGTATTTACCACTAGCCATAAGCGATGCTATATCTTCGTCGTAAAGATGCTTACAAGCACTATTTAGTTCTTCATAAAAGGCAAAAGCATTGATATGATGAAAGAATATTTTTTCAAAATTTGTTTGCGGTTCATTATAATCGGCATCAATAAACGCATATAGATCTTTGAACATGCGGCTGGCGGCTCCCGACGCAGGAACAAATTTTAGAATGTTGTGTTCGGAATTTTGTGTATAGTTATCCCATGCTGCAAGATAATTTGTCTCTGTATCTTTATTTGGATGTAAGATACCGTTGTCCGTCGATGCGGCAGCGAATAATTTTAGATAAGGGAATCCATGTTCGAAAGATGATAGTTGCCCGATAATTTGTTGTTCGGATATCCCTTTTGCATTCAATTGTTCTTTGTCTTGATTAGTCATCATCAAACCTAAGTTTTATTATTAATGCTCAAAAATACAAAATGTTCTGTTCATTTGATAGGATTATCCGAAAAAAATAATACTTTTGAGAATGTTTTTAGGATTATGCTCATGGAAACAAATCAATTTTTTACCTCTGAAGAGAAGACAGAACTATTTTCACTCTATCGTAAGCTGATAGTATCGGCCGGTGATAGTGTGAGTAAGGGAGAAATCGATAAAGTCAAAAAATATTTAATCGCGGCAACTCAAAAAGATAGTTTGACACGCGACGTGTTTGGTGAAAATCCTGTTCTCTGCAATATGCAGACAGCTCTTATTGTTTCCGATGAAATCGGTATGAAAGGTTCTACTCTTATCAGTATCATGTTGCAAAATGTTGTAGAATGTGGCATTTTGTCTATGGAACAAGTAAGGAACATTTTCGGTGAAGACGTTGAAACTATTGTTAATGGATTGATAAAGACTAATCAGCTGTATTCCAAGACTCCAACGGTGGAATCGGAGAATTTTCATAGCTTACTTATCTCTTTCGCCGAAGATATGAGGGTTATTTTGATTATGATAGCTGAGAGGGTAAATATAATGCGGCAGATTCGCGATACCGAAAACGAGAAAGATCGTGTAAAGGTAGCTAACGAGGCAGCCTATCTTTATGCTCCATTGGCTCACAAATTAGGTCTTTATAAGCTGAAATCGGAATTGGAAGATTTGTCGTTGAAATATACGAATCGGGAGATATTCTATTATATAAAAGATAAGCTGAATGCAACGAAGTCTGCTCGAGACTTGTACATTGATCATTTTATTGAACCTATTAAGAAGAAACTAGAAGCGGCTGGACTCAAGTTCGACATTAAGGGGCGTACCAAATCGATTCATTCTATTCATCATAAAATGGTGGTGCAGAAAACAACTTTCGAAAACATTTATGATCTATTTGCTATCCGAATTATTGTAGACTCGCCATTGGAAAAAGAAAAACAACATTGTTGGCAAGTTTATTCTATTATCACCGATATGTATCCTCCAAATCCCAAGAGGTTGCGCGATTGGCTTTCTATTCCGAAAAGTAATGGATATGAATCTCTTCATATAACAGTGATGGGGCCTGAAGGCAAATGGGTTGAAGTTCAAATTCGCACTCGTCGAATGGATGAAGTTGCCGAGCGTGGATTAGCGGCTCATTGGCGTTATAAAGGTATTAAAGGTGAGACAGGATTGGATGAATGGCTCTCTTCAGTGCGTGAAGCACTCGAGAATCCAGATATTGATTCGATGAAAGTAATGGATCAGTTTAAGATGGATTTGTATGAAGATGAAGTGTTCGTATTTACTCCTAAGGGTGATTTGTTCAAATTGCCTAAAGGTGCTACTGTACTCGATTATGCTTTTCATATTCATAGTAAGCTGGGCTGTACTTGTATCGGGGCCAAAGTAAACGGTAAGGTCGCTCCTATTCGCCAAGTGCTTCATAGTGGCGATCAGGTAGAAATTATGACTTCTACTACTCAGTCACCCAAACAAGATTGGGTTAATATCGTAGTTACTTCCAAGGCTCGTACCAAGATTCGTCAGGCGTTGAAAGAAATTGTTGCCCGTCAACATTCTATCGCAAAAGAGGCTCTTGAGCGTAAGTTCAAAAATCGTAAGATAGATTATGATGAAGGAAGTTTGATGCGACTCATCAAGCATTTGGGATATAAGAATATTACAGCTTTCTATCAAGATATTGCCGATGAAGTTATTGATATAAATAATTTGATTGATAAATATTTGGAGCAACAGAAAAGGGATACCGAAATGCGCGAGGATGTAGTGCATAGTGCGGAAAATTTTTCTATTAGCCCCATTGTTGAGGAAGAAGGCAATAGTGATGTACTTATTATTGACCAAAACTTAAAAGGATTGGATTTTACTCTTGCTAAATGCTGTCATCCTATTTATGGAGATGATGTATTTGGCTTTGTTACCGTTTCGGGTGGTATTAAGATACATCGCAAAGATTGCCCCAATGCCCAACAATTGATGGAGCGTTTTGGCTATCGTATTGTTAAAGCGCGCTGGGCCGGCAAAGGTCAAGGGACGTCGTATCCTATCACCCTTCATGTTGTAGGTCAAGATGATATTGGTATTGTAACGAACCTAACTTCCATTATATCCAAAGAAGCAGATGTAACTCTCCGTTCTATTGGTATCAGTTCCAAAGATGGACTTTTTTCTGGGAATATCACTATCATGATTGGGGATACTTCTCGATTGGAAGTATTGCTCAAGAAACTTAGAACGGTGAAAGGTGTGAAACAAATCACTCGTTTATAAAACGTATAAGTACAAAAGGCATGGATTTGATTCTCAAATTCATGCCTTAATTTATAGAAAGAGACTAAAGATATTCTTTAGCCTCTTTTTCCAATATGGTTTAATATTCTTCTTTTTCGTTCGGGAAATCTTTGCTCTTTACATCTTTTATGTAGTTTCCGATGGCATTTGTCATTTCAGAATGGATGTCTGCATAGCGGCGTAAGAATCGAGGAGTAAATCCCTTATTCATACCTAGCATATCTTGTACTACCAATATTTGTCCATCTGTTCCGTTGCCTGCACCGATGCCTATTGTCGGGATGCTTAGCTCTTCGGAGAGTTTGGTGGCTAAATGAGCTGGAATCTTTTCGAGCGTGATGGCAAAGCATCCTGCTTCTTCAAGAGCATGGGCATCGCTTATCAACTTCTCTGCTTCAGCATCTTCTTTGGCGCGAACCGTATAAGTACCAAATTTATTAATGGATTGAGGGGTGAGCCCTAGATGCCCCATAACAGGAATTCCGGCCGCTACGATCTTTCTTACTGTTTCTATTATTTCGATTCCGCCTTCTAGTTTCAGTGCGTCGCAACCGCTTTCTTTCATTATCCGTATTGCATTTGTGATGCCTTCGGTGGCGTTTACTTGATAAGAACCGAATGGCATATCGCAAACAACAAGGGCGCGCTTGACAGCTCTGACCACACAAGAAGCGTGATAAATCATTTGATCGATGGTGATAGGAAGTGTCGTAGTGTGTCCTGCCATTACATTAGAGGCAGAGTCTCCGATCAGTATACCGTCTATTCCGGCACCATCAACGATGCTTGCTATAGTATAATCATATGAAGTCAACATGGAGATTTTCTCTCCGTTTTTTTTCATCTCTTTAAAACGTTGAGTCGTTACTTTACGTTTATCGTCTGTAATATAACCAGCCATTTTATCTATTATTTGTTTAAGATTGTTTTTTCTAGCCATGCGGCATTTTTATCGCTGAAATCGTCGATGATATAATCAGCTTTTCCTTCTATTGTTTGACGGGGATTGGTTGTAGCTAACCCTATCACAATCGCTCCAGACTTTTTTCCGGCTTCCAGTCCATGAAAAGAATCTTCGAATACCACAGAGTGAGCGGCATCGGATTGAAGTAGTTTCATTCCTTTCAGAAAGCATTCAGGATCTGGTTTGGAATGAGCAAACATATCGGCAGTGATGATTACATCAAACAGTTCTTTGAATTCGGAGTGAGCCCGATAGACATTTTCCATCTTGCTGTTGTTCGAACTAGTGACTAGACCAGTGCGCATGCCGTATCTTTTAATGTCGTTTATGAAATAATCCGCTCCTTCAATATAGTCGAACCTCATGTTTTGTTCATAATAGTCCAGCTCTTTTGTGATATCTATTCGGATTTTTTCGTCTGTAGGGAAATAGCCATCAAAAATCTGAGTAAGAGTTTGCCCCTTAATACGGCTACAGAAATTATCTATGTCTAGTCTGCGCTTGCCTTCTTCATCCCAGAAAATGGTATATTGTGGTTCTGTATTTAGTACCACTCCGTCCAAATCGAACAATGCAATATAATTATTTAATTCTGTCATCGTTTTCATTTTGTTTGCAAAGTTCGCAAAAAAAGACGAGTTGGGCAAAAATAACGTTGAAATGAAAACTAAAATGACATATATTCACATGCATTTCGATTGCTTCGTATGAGTTTTTGATTATGATCGGCCGATAATTACCAAGTGCACACACAAGAGGCTTGTCATAGGAGCAGTGAAGATTAATCGTCATACCAAAAGCATTGTAGATGCGGTATGTCTGGTCGCTGATATTGCATTGGTAAATAGTAAGGTCTTACTAACGTTAGATTAATTTAAGTAGTATAAATAGTTTTAAAGAAAACTCTTTTTTGATAGCATTAACAAATAATATAATTACATTTGCATTATGTGGATATTTTTCACGCTATATGGATACAAAAAAAAGTGTTTCAAACTAATTTATTATGAAGAAAACTAACTACTTTTTAACGCCTTGTTTATTTCTTTTGTTGTTCTATTGTTTTATTTCGTGTAGTGATAATGACAAATCTTTTGTCGAAACAAAAGGTAATATCGTAATCCCCTTTTGTGGTGAAGCAAAAGCAATTCAACTAAATACTCCAAATTGGAGTATCGTTAGTATTAATGATGCCGACGGTAAGCCTATGTTAGGTACCATATATTCCGGTTATGGTGATAATTTGAAAGAAGAACATAATACTTTGCTTAAGTATGACGCGACAGGTCCGGATAAGACGCTTATTATGGATTTGCCGTATCAAGGATTTACATTGGAAAAAGCCGGTAGCAATACGATACAGCTTTCTATTAAGGAGAATTTTGCTCCTCAACCTTTTATCTTCTCAATTGTATTAAAATCGGGAAATGAAACAAAGGAAGTCAAAATCACTCAGGAAGGACAAAACCGATATAAATTCAAATCTATTGAATATTCCATAAATAAAGGCGACGGGGCTTCTGATTCCTATTGGTATGATGATATTGATGAGAGACAAACATTTACTATTAGTTCTGATATTGGTCGAACCATTAATGTGACGTTGTACCCTTTTGACTATTCAAATTTAAGTTTCTCAAGTGCAAAGTTTACAAGTGATGACCAAGGTGCTTTTGCATGGATTAATGATGAAGATACTCCTTTGGAAGTAGCAATCCCTTGTCGTATTAATAACGGCACAATTGAATATCTCTCTAAAAAGCAACAATACGATAATTTTGAGAAGGGCTTTCTGAAAAATATTAATGGAAGTATTTCGGTTCCCATGAATCCAGGGACCAACAAATATCATTTCAAATACGAGATGAAGAAAACCGTTATATCATATACGTTGACCATGACAGGTGCAAACACACACAAAGATAGAGTCTTTTGCGGCAAATGGATAATGATACAGCCTACGGGAGCTTTTGAATATGTAAAGGACGAATAATAAATATCTATGGATGGTAAATTTATGTTCTATACTTATCCCCCTTCCGTGTAGAAATTCCCGCGTATAGAAATGAAAATAGTTAGGCTCTTCTCTCAGAGAAGGTGCTCTGTACACATCTTATTGAATCATGGTTATCATATTTAAGGTATTTCTGTCGGCTCGTTAAGATTTTGTCGTTCCACCTAGGCAGGGCTGACGCATTAAGAATTTAGTTTTCCTTCCATTTAGAATCCAAAAGTTCTATCATGTAATTTTCATCCCATCCAGCCAGTTTTCTTTTCATCTTGAAGCTACCTTTTCTTATGCTATTTTTTATTTGTGCAAGGGCAATCTTGTTGATGAGAG
>JAYRGW010000018.1:0-63482 GCA_041907665.1 Bacteroidaceae bacterium | reverse complement strand
GTGACTCTCTCCCTGCACCCTCCACTCGGTGGCATCTGCCCCCAAGACCCCTGACCAGAGCGTGCCCCTCTCTCTGGACTCTCCGCTTAGGACTTCCCTAAGAACCGCTACTAAGGAAAATATCCATTAGATTAAAAACAACTTCTTATGACACAAATGACATCCGTTCACATCAAGCCTTGCAATATCGGGCAGAGTGAAGCACATAACCAAAGAACGAAAGAATATCTTGCACACATCAATGCAAGCAAGATTTATATCCACCAAGACTTAATATCCCAGAATCACTCGTGGTTCTCTGAACAGCAGGGACAAAGCTCCTTGCTGCAGTATTACGATGCCATCGGCCATATGGTCAAGGAAAAGACAGGCCGGGCAATGCAGACTAAAGAACGAGAAAGGGTAAACAAGAAGACAGGAAAGGTCACGAAGATTGCCGGTTGTACTCCCTTGCGTGAAGGTGTGGTCGTTTGCAATGAAGATACCACAATGGAACAACTGAAGCATTTTGCTGAGCTTTGCCAGCAGTGCTTTGGTATAACTGCCTTGCAAATACATATCCACAAAGACGAAGGACATTATATGGATCCGCAAGACGGAGCCTCATGGAAATCCAATTACCATGCCCACATTATCTGGGACTGGATGGACCATAATACTGGCAAATCCTATAAACTCGATGCTGATGGCATCAGTGTTCTTCAGGATTTGGCAGCAGAGGCTTTGGACATGGATCGTGGTGTGTCTAAATCTGAGACTAACAAGCAACATTTGGAGCGGAACGACTTTATTGTTGCTAAGCAGAAACGCGAGATGGAGGAAGCCAAGGCTAAGAAAACCGAACTTGAAAAGGAGAATGAAGTCAAGTCCCAGCAGAGCCATGCTCTTGATAAAGAGATTGAACAGAAGCTGCAGAAGGCTAACCGTGATAATGGCAATGCTATTCTATCCGGACTGGCCAATCTTGCAGGTAAGGGCAAGTATGCCCAGCTGGAAGCTGAGAATATAGAAATGAAGAAGCAAGTGGCTGCAATTCCGCAAGTTATTGCCCGGAAGGTGGAGAGCCTGACCATTACCTATAAAGAAGAGATAACAAAGGAGCAGGAACGTGCAGACTTTTGGTTGGAAGAATGTAGCAAGCAAGAGCGCATCTACAAGGGATTACTCACCAAATCGAAGAATCGGGAAGAGAATCTCAAACAAGAGTTGCAGCAACGTGACAAAATCATCGCTACGATGAAGGATGGCCTTGTTGACTTCCTACGAGGCTTCACGGCCGTTTGCCAGAACGCCATCAATGCCGTTATCGACTTCGCTCATGACACAAAGGCGCAGCACTTCACCTTCCCACAGACTACAGCCGTCAATGAATATATCACTAATGAATCAAGCGATAGGCATAGGAGTGCCACCATTCTGACTCTCCTCACTCGCCCTTTCCTTACCCTGTTCGAGTATCAGAAGGGAAAGACGGAGATAGAAAATGTAGTTGATAACTTTGATTGGTACAAGGAAAGAAAAAAACAGAAGCAGCAAGAAGAAATAAGGATTAGACCAAGGATGAGAAGATAGCAAAAAGTGTGTGAAATGCGTTCTGGAATTACCCGAAGGGTTCTCAATGGTGTGAGGGACATCTTCAGGTATCACCAGAACAATTGAATGAGTATTGTAATACACAAAGATGATTACCAAGTTACGATCTTATCCACGATAGATTGTTGCTCTGTACTAGTTCTACGCAGGTATATGCGTGTCGTCTCAATGCTTTCGTGTCCCATCAGGTCTGCCAACAGGGATATGTCATTGAACTTCTCCAGAAAGTTCTTGGCATAGCGATGGCGGAATGAATGAGGATAAACCACTTGCGGATTCAATCCGTACACCTCTGCATAATGCTTCAACTGTTGGGCTATACCACGAGTCGTGATGCGCTGACCGAAGCGATTGAGAAACAGATAGCCAGTCTTTAGTCCTCGGTTTTCTATCCATGTAAGTGCCTCCTTCTGTAGATGCTTCGGAATGTAGAGGCGACGAATCTTACCTCCCTTCGTGTAGAGATCAAGATGGCCTGACTTCACATGCTCTACCTTAATTTGCAGCAGCTCACTTACTCTGGCTCCTGTCGCAGCCAAGAACCAGACCACGAAATACCAGTCATCGTGTCCATCGGCCTTCAACTTTGCTTTGAAGAACTTGTAGTCAGCATCGCTGATTACATTCTCGAGGAAGTTCTTCTGTTGAACCTTTACGAATTTGAGTTTCAGCTTTTCCTTCTTTACAAACTCCAGATACTTGTTGATTCCCTGAAGTCTAAGGTTTACCGTCTGAGGACTGAACTTCTCCACGAGATAGCCCTTATAGGACAGCAAATCCTTTTTGTTAAGCCCATTGTAATGAGCGACGTAATACCGCACCGTCCAGACATAGGACGTGATCGTGTTCTTTGCCAAATCTGATTTGGTCAAGAACGATTTGAAATCTTTAAAATTGTCCATATTTATAACTTTTTATGGGGTTATTACATAATAGGAAGATTGTTGATTATCGTTGGCATAAGCCCCATTATGAGAATATGCCTTTCGAATTGCCTAAGGGGTGGACGTGGTGTACTCTAGACGACCTTGCTGTTTATAAAAAGGGTCCATTTGGAAGTAGCTTGACAAAAGCCATGTTTGTTCCAGAATCAAAGAATGCATTTAAGGTTTACGAACAAAAGAACGCAATAAACAAAGATGAGAACCTTGGAAGTTACTACATTTCGGCAGAGAAGTTTGAATCCTTAAAAGGTTTTGAAGTGCAACCAGAAGATATTATTGTAAGTTGTGCTGGAACTATAGGAGAGACATACGTTTTACCTCATGGAATTAGAAGGGGTATTATTAATCAGGCTCTGATGTATGTACGTCTTATAAATCACGACATTTCTGATTTCTATCTTCTTTATTTTGATTTTGTCTTGAAACATCAAGCAGCCAAAGAAAGTAAAGGAACTGCAATAAAAAACATTCCACCTTTTGACGTCTTGAAATCATTCGAATTTCCTTTGCCGCCGTTATCTGAGCAAAAACGCATAATAAAGCGGATCAACTATATTCTTAGTTTCGTTGATAATATCGAGGAGGAAAAGATTGGCATCGAATTCTTGTTAGATTCGTACAAAAGTAAAATCCTCGACTTAGCAATACATGGCAAGTTAGTTGATCAAGATGATAATGATGAACCAGCGATTGAGTTGTTAAAGCGATTAAATTCGGACTTTACACCTGCTGATACATCCCATTATGAGAACTTACCTTCTTCATGGCAAGAATGTACGTTGCCATACATCGCATATAGTGAATTAGGCAAGACGCTGGATAGAGAAAAAAATACGGGTGAAGAAGTTAAATATCTTTGTAGCGTCAACGTACAATGGAATAAATTTGATTTATCAACATTGAAGTCCATGAAAATAGAGCCATCTGAGTTTGAAAGATATAAAATAAATAAAGGAGATTTGTTGATATGTGAAGGAGGTGACGTTGGAAGAAGCGCTATTTGGAATTATGATGAAAGCATCTTTTATCAAAATGCAATTCATAGAGTACGTTTCAAAGAGGGCATCAATGCTAATTACATTCTCTTATTGCTGAGGTATCTAAAAATCAAGGGTATTATAGACAAATATTCCAAAGGCATGACCATCAAGCATTTTACAAAAACTGCTTTAAATGCCATTCCATTAGCAATTCCTTCACATAAAGAACAGATTAGAATTGCAGCAAGAGTAAAGGATTTATATCAAGTATTAGACTTCATCAGCAATTGTATTGTTGATGAAGTCTAACGCTTTGAATATAGTTTCAATCTTTAGCACTATTCTATCTTGCTCTTTGAGAGGTGGAATCGGTATGTAAGTTTCGATAATTTTTTCTTTAGAGATGTTGGGCTGAGCACCGCCCATTCCTTGTTCTATGAATTGTTCTTTGTGTGATAGTAAAAAGTAAAATAAATATTTTGTCGTTATGCCTTCGTGCTTGATGCACGCACAACATGCTTGATTAGTGGTAGCAGGGAATTTTAGAATTCCGACTTTGCCAATCGTTGCTCCATACATTGCTAAAAGTACACTATCTGCCGGGGTCAATTTAACAGAAGTCTCTTGTAATGCCTTTGCTGTTATCGTTTCAGGGATGTATTCTACATAGCCATCATTTAAATCTCCCGTTTTAAGCCAAGGAATATCGCCACCGTAATATAACTTGTTGTTTCGACTAGGTGTGGCTCCAGATTGCCATTTGCTTATCTCTCCAAATCTTTCCCAAACCCAATTATCCGGAATAATAAAAGGTAAGTTCTCATAATGGGATGCATCAGAAGTCTTAAAATCAGGATTGATTCTATGCAGCAAGTCTATAGCAGATTCTTCCTCGTTATCCTGAGGGACAAGTTCACCATGGATTGCCAAATCTAAAACTTTTGCCTTAGCTGCAGTTACAAGATTTGCAATGTCAGATTGCTCATTATTGATAATGTCAATAACAGAAGTAAACTTCTCGATTGATTTTACAATTCGACATTGTTCGCTTATTGGAGGTAATGGGAAATATGAATCGGCAACCTTATCGGAATTGAGATTTGAAACGACACCACCGCTTGCAATTGTTGAGAATTGTTCGTAAGCGAATCCCGAAGATAGCAGATAGTATAAGAAATTACTATCATATGATGAAGCGAAAGGGGATATAACTAACCAACCGTCATGAATACATCCATCCACATTCAGAATATATGGATGGCCAAAACTCATGGAATTAGTTAGCAGAAAATCTCCTTTGTGTACAAAACGCGATCGCCTAACACCTTCTAGCTTGATTTTTTCTTTAGTGGAGTTTATGTATTTCCCATCTTTTTCAGCATCACCTATCTTGATCCAATTAATACCATTATCATCATTTGTTAGATATTCCTTAATTGGACGTGGTGAACCACCACGAGCAATTTCACTAACATCCTTTAATCTTATCCATGCCCAACTATCCGGAATATCAAACGGCATATTCTCATAATGGGGCTTATCAGCAGAAGCATTCTTCTTAGAACGCTTTATTTTCCCTTCTTTGATAAGTCTTTCTTTCTCGGCACTAATACGATCCAGTAGAACTGATGCGGGTTCATCATTAGGGTCTTGTGGAACGAGCTTACCACGGATGGCAATATCTAATATTTTCTGGCGTAATGTTTTTGTATCCATTTTTCTTTTCGTAGGAATCGTTTATTCTTCAATACCAACAACAAGTTCTTGAAGCTGAGCTACAGCAGAGGCAATGTTTGCACTCTTCTCTTTGATTTCGGCAATCATTTCGGCAAGAGGACGGTCAAGGCTTTCGTTCTTTTCCTTAATCCAAGTGATGTCAAGGCTTGTCTTGTCACGTTCTAAGATCTCTTTGATTGAGAACTTGCGCCATCTACCGTTCGGGTCTTTCTCTGCATCGTAAGTTTCCTTTCGTGCTGATAAGTCATCGGCATTGAAGCACGTGACAAAATCATCAAGGTGATGACGTTGCATTGGATTTGTAGCCAATGTGTGCTTGATTCCAGAGCGATAGTCATAGAACCACACATCCTTGGTTGAAGAACCTTTCTTGAAGAATAGAACATTTGCCTTCACCCCCTGGGCATAGAAAATACCTGTAGGCAAGCGAAGAATGCTGTGCAGGTCAAAGTTCTTTAGCAATTCCTTACGTATTGTTTCACCAGCACCACCTTCAAACAATACATTATCAGGTAATACGACGGCGGCACGGCCACTATTTTTGAGCATTACCATGATATGCTGTAGGAAGTTGAGCTGATTATTCTTTGTTTCTACATAGAAGTCGGGACGGTTAATATCAACCGAACCCGCAGCTCGAGTGCCAAAAGGAGGATTGGCAAGGATGGCATCCATGAGTTTGTCAGGCTGTCTTTCCAGTGAATCCTGATATATTATTGGGCTTCGGTCTGTACCGATGCCATGAAGGTATAGGTTCATTGAAGCCAGCGTAACAACCAACTCTGTGTTGTCATAGCCAGTTAAAGCCTGATTGTTAAGGAAGTCACGCTTTGCCTTATCTTGTGACTGTTCCTTCATGTAGTCGTAGGCAGCCAATAAGAAGCCTCCAGTACCACAGGCAGGGTCACAAACAGTTTCGGTTATCTTTGGTCTTGTCACGTCAACCATAGCCTTAATCAAAGAACGTGGAGTGAAGTACTGTCCGGCTCCGCTCTTCTTGTCCTGCCCATTCTTCTCCAAAATGCTTTCATAGATGGCACCTTTCACGTCACCATCCATGACAAGCCAGTTCTCCTCATTGATGAGACTAATGACCTTCTTGAGATAGACAGGCTTGTCTATCTTGTTCTGAGCTTTGGTGAATATTGTACCGATGAGATTTTCCTGTTCACTCAGCAGCTTCAACGTGCCCTCATATTGTTTGAGAGGGTCGAGACCATCCAAATCAATGAGATCTTTCCAACGATAGCCCTCTGGGATAGCTGATTCTTCATCGAAGAGTTCAATGTTTTCAGCATCCATCTTCAGGAACAGAAGATAGGTGAGCTGAGTGATATAGTCTGTAAAACCGATTCCTTGACCAGACAAGACGGTGGCTAATGTCCAAACCTTCTTTGTCAGTGATGCTTCGTTTCCAATTGCTTTCTTTGCCATATATGTTATGCTACTTTTCTATAAATTATAAACTTCGCGAGAGACAATAGAGCCTCATTTGCGGCTTCTTTACCACCAAACGCTCTTATGAGCTGGGCGGCATAGGTCTTATTGTCCTCGCGTATTTCTGTGATTGTGCAAGAACCGTTACTTGCTATATAGCCTACAACCTTGCTTATTATCTTAATCTGATGCTCTGACAGCTCACGTTGTAACTGGCCGCACCACAGGTTGAAGAAACGGCTTGCAGATGGGTAGATGCTTTCCAGTTTCGTAATCTGGTGATATGCAAACTTCACGAGCTGAATGATATTGGTCAGTGCATCTTTTTCTTCTTTGGTTGAATGACGACGCACGTCATTTGGATTCAACAATGCGTAGGTATTCCACAACTGCGCTCTGGAGAACTTGTTGTTTTCCAATTTCAATCTGTTCTCCAAGTCTTTGAGTATGGCGTATGTGATTGGAGTACCGTTATTATTGTAGATGATGCGCAATGCTTCTATCTCGTCTTTGTTCTCTTCACAATATGTCTCAAATGCAGATGCCGTTTCTTGTGCCTCTTCGATAGAGAATCCCTTTGATATGAGCTGGTCTTCACCTGGTTGCAAGATATTCACGAATCCGGCATTGAGAATGAGAAGATACTTTCTCAGTTCAGGGCGGTTGGCTATTACAGCTACTAATCCCTTACGCTCATTATTTGGTTCGTTGATGTCAACAAATGGAGGTAAGATGGCCTTTTCAAACGCATCAAATATGCGCATGGCAAGTTCATTCATTCCGCATCCAGCCAGTTCTAGCAATTTACGACGCTGATCTTTATCTGCTTTATTGTGAATACGTGACAAGCGGCTTGCCAACATTCTCAGCAGATCATCCTCCAAATTGCCATGAGTGATTTTCTCAAGCAGTTCTTTGAATGTTATGGTCTTCTGTGGCTCATCACCTGATGGGGGTGCGATTACATGCTCATGTTCGGTTACTCCTACACAATCCACGAGGTAGAAACAATCTTTGCTGAATGCGTTAGGCGTAATATTTCGCAACTGGTCATCACCAATGGTGCGAACGCCACGACCTTTCATCTGAACATACAGAGGCTCAGATTGGACATCACGCATGAACATGACGACTTCAAGAGGCTTTACGTCGGTTCCTGTAGCAACCAACGTACAGGTCACCGCGATACGGAATTCCTTATCGTTGCGGAATTGACGTATCAATTCATTGCTATCGCCAGCGGAATAAGTAATCTTCTGGACAAACTTATCATCAGTCCTTCCGAATACCTCTTTGGCTATCTTGATAATATTAGTGGCATGATTCTCATTCAGAGCGAAAATCAATGTCTTTGGCAGATAGTCCATGTTTGGCTCTCGTTGCGGATCGACAAACATTTCTGTATATACCGCATCACGGTAGGTTTCAAGAATCAACTTTATCTGGGCAGGGTTGACGATGCTTCGGTTCAACTCTTCCTTCGTGTAATTTTTGGTTTCCTTTTCCGTCACTTCCTCAGTGGCTCCAGTGTATCTTGTTATCTGGCGAGACTTCGCATCTTTCAGGATTGCACCGCCATTCTCTGTAACCTCAGTCTTAATGCGGTAGATACGGGCATCCACATTTACACCGTCAGCTATAGACTTTTCAAGTGTATAGTTGACTATGCGGTTGTTATTGAAGAATGCCATTGTCTCAGGTACTGGCGTTGCCGTCAGACCAATCATCCTTGCGGATGTGAAGTATTCGAGTACTTTTCGCCAATTGCCATAAATGGAGCGGTGGCACTCATCTATGATGATTAAATCAAAGAAATCTGGTGGTAGATTCGGATTCGTTGGCAATGTTACGAGAGTGTCAGGATCATCCTCGTCGTCATCGTCCTCATCCGTAATATCTTCTCCTTTTAGCAGGGAGAAGAGTCTTTGGATGGTTGAAATCACAACATTGCTATCGCTTGGTATTGTCGCTGACTTCAAACGGTTTACGGTGTAAATCGTATTGAAGGCATCTCCAGTCTCGGTTAATCTGAACATTCCGAATTCGCCCTCTGCTTGCTTACCAAGATTGTTGCGGTCAACAAGGAAGAGAACACGACGCATTGGGGTATAGGCAAGGAACCTATAAGATGCAAGGCACGCAGTATAGGTCTTTCCTGCGCCTGTTGCCAACACCATCAAAGCCTTTGTCTGCCCAGTACGATAGCTCTTTTCCAGTTCTGTGATGGCTTCATATTGGCAATCTCTTAATCCTTTTTTCCGTAAAGTTGGAAGTCCAGCCCAGAAATCTGGTATTCCAAGCATCTGGACAACCTCTTTCGGGGTATGGATGCAATTTATCTCATCCCATGCAGACTTCTCGTTGCGAGCGTCTCTAAAATAGACATTCTTTCCATTTGACGTGTAGAGCAGCGGTAATGGGAGTTGCCATGTTTGATAACAATGTGGAACGCTCCTTCCATAAGTTTCGGCCTGCTCATAAACGAAACCTTCGTTGGCATCAATCTCTTCTCGCTTTGCTTCGAGAACACCTACGGCTTTTCCATTGATGAAAAGGAAATAATCAGCTTCTAGATTATCTTTGAGAAGACCTTCTCTGATGGCAGCAACAGTAAGTGTCGGGGAGTAATCTTCCCGATTCACAACACTCCAACCAGCGTCTTCAAACATGCGGTCTATTTTGACTCGGGCTTTTTTTTCCGGTGTCATTGCCATCTTCTTTACACCTTCCCATAATACCACATTATCGGAAGTTCTTGTTTAACAAAGAAACTCTGCCACTTCCTCCTACAGGCGACCAAACCTTTGTTAAGAAGCGACAGAGTTCCCATATGTTGTTTAGACTTCTAAGTCTATTTTGTGGTCTTTTGTAAGAGCGCATATACGCACATTATGCAAAGATACAAATTATTCCCGATAAAAGTGCCGCAATTGATAAATATCAATTGTTTTTGTGTTTCTATTAGTATTCATAATGCATTCCCTTTATTCATATTTCCTCTAACAACCTCTGTTTTCCAAGATATTCTCTTCATATTGGGGGTTTGTGTTCTTATGTAATCTTTTGCAATTCAATGCTGTTGCAAATACAAAGTTATTCTTTGAAAAGGTCACCTGAAGGTCACCTATGGGTAAACAAAAAGGAGCTACATTGTTGTAACTCCTTGATTTTCAATGTGGGCCATCTAGGGCTTGAACCTAGGACCTCCAGATTATGAGTCTGTTGCTCTAACCAACTGAGCTAAAAGCCCGATGTATCCTCTTTAAGGATGCGGGTACAAAAGTAATGCATTCCTTTGAGTTGAGCAAGAATTTTGCCTAAAATATTATGTTCAGAAAGGATATTTTCTTCTAGGGTTCTTTGGATAAAGTCCTTTGCGTACTCTTTCTTCTTGTTCATAAAGTTCTTTTATACTCCAAAAGCAAGTGAATCCCAATACTCCTAAAAGAGGACTGAAAAACACGTCGGCAAGTAGAAATGATAAAGTCACATTAATAATGCCTCCGATTAAAAAGATCCACCAGCATTGTTTCCCGCAATAATATTCGGCTTTTATAACAATGGGATGAAATGCGCCTATGATGATAAAGGTGCATAATCCTATTAATATACCATTCCAATGATTATATTGCAGTAGATCCATTCCTCACCTATTCGTGAATGATAGGAACTTCTTTGCGAATACTTTGCTCTAATGAAATCAACGTTTCTGTAGCAATGACACCTGGAATCTCTTGCAACTTATTGTTCAATAGATCCATCAGATGTTCGTTGTCGCGTGCATAGACTTTGGTTAGCATAGTATAAGATCCTGTAGTGAAATGGCATTCTACTATTTCAGGAAGCTTCTTCAATTCTGCAACGACCGATTTGTACATAGAGCCTTTTTCCAAGGTGATTCCGATATAAGTACATGTAGAATACCCTAGAGACTTAAGGTTTACATGATATCCAGAGCCAATGATGACACCCATTTCTATAAGGCGTTGTACACGTTGGTGAATGGCAGCACGAGAGACGCCACATTTTACCGCTACATCTTTGAAAGGAATTCGTGCATTCAGAGTAATAATCTCTAAGATTTTTCTGTCTAAGTTATCGACTTTTTCCATAATAATAAACTATATTTTTTCAGTATCAATATCAAATAGTAAGCAAATATAATTAATTATTTTATATTATCTAAACAATTGTACAAAAAAACGCACAGAAGATAAAATTTCTGTGCGTTTTTGAATGTGTATATAGCAAAATACTATTTTTCGATGCTCAATAACTCAACTTCGAAGATTAAAGTAGAGAACGGTTTGATTTGTCCTGCTTCTTGAGTACCATATGCTAAATTCTGAGGAATGTAGAATATGAATTTAGAACCAACAGGCATTAATTTCAATCCTTCAGAGAAACCTTTGATGTTTTGACCTACAACAAGTGTAGCAGGTTCTTTGCGTTTGAAAGAGCTATCGAACTCTTTACCATCAATTGTGGTACCTCTATAGTTGATTTTAACCTTTGATGTATTGGTTGGCATTGGGCCTGTACCTTTGGTCTCTATTTTGTATTGCAAGCCGCTAGGAGTTGTGACAACGCCTGGTTTTGCTTTGTTGGCTGCAAGGAAATCTTCACCTGCTTTTTTGTTGGCACCGTATGCTTTTTCCATAGACTTAGCTTTGATAGCTTCCATTCTTGTCTGAACATAAGCTTGTGCAGCTTGCATGGTCATTTTGCCACCTTTGTTTAAAGTTCCAGAAATAAAACCTGCAAGGAAGTCATTCTTATTGATGGTTTTGGTAGAGTCTGTACCAAATAGCTCTTTGTTGATGCCTTTAACCATCTGATTGCTGATTTGGTTTCCGATTTGTAAACCTGCCATATAAGCGGCTTCTTTTTTGCTGGTTTTCTTCGAACCGTCCATTAAACCCTTTATGAATTCATCCATGTACGTTGTATCTACTTCAAGACGGCCTACCAAGTATTCTTTCAAACCTTGGGTTTGTGCCATACCGATTGAATATGACAATGAGTCAATGTCTGTTTTTAGTTCAGGTTTTGGACTCTGAGCTGTACAAGAAGCAAAACTTATCGTTGCTACGATAGCTGCCAATAATGTAACTTTCTTCATTTTTTTACTTTCGTTTTTATTTATAATACTTTTATTAATTCTACTTCAAAAACTAGGGTGCTATACGGAGGAATAGATTCTCCTGCTCCTTGCTCTCCATAAGCTAAATTGAACGGGATATAAAGGCGCCATTTTGCTCCTTCTTTCATTAATTGTAATGCTTCTGTCCACCCAGCAATAACTTGGTTTACTCCAAATACAGCAGGTTGTCCACGCTTGATGGAACTGTCGAAGAGTGTTCCATCGATGAGAGTTCCTTCGTAATGGCACTGCACTTGGTCGTTCATAGAAGGGCTTTTCCCATTCCCATCTTTAAGGATTTCATACTGCAAGCCACTATCCAAGGTGATAATATTGGCTCTTTTTTTGTTCTCCTCAAGAAAGGCTTTGCCCTGCTGTATATTGTCTGCATTGGCTTTTTGTGCGATTTCTTGAAAGAATGCATTAACAATATCACGAGCTTCGGCGTGCGATATTTTTGTTTTATTACCTTCTATAACATCACTAATGGCTTGGGAAAAATCCTCGATATTGATTTCTTTTGCTCCCATGCTTACTAGATTTTGACCTATTCCTAGGCCAATAGCGTAACTGAATTTATCCATATATTTTGTTTATCAAGCAACAAAAATACGTGTTTTATTTGAATAGAGTGCTATTTTATCTTTATTTTTTATTGTTTCTTCAAATTATACAGATTAAGTTTTATCAAAAGGTCTTTTTAGGATGATAAAAACGATATATTTTGTTACATATATCATCGGCTGATTTTTAGTTTTAACGAATAAATTTTGTAATTTATGTTGCTATTGCTCTTTACTTGCGCTATATTTGTCTACTACTAAAGTAATGTATAATGAGAAATTTAGTCGTTTTATCTGGTGCCGGTATGAGTGTTGAAAGTGGGTTTAGCACATTTCGCGATGCCGGTGGGCTGTGGGATAAATATCCGGTGCAGCAAGTTGCAACTCCCGAAGGTTATGCACGCGACCCTGAGCTTGTGCTTCATTTCTATAACGAGCAACGTAAGAAATTGCTTACTGCCAAGCCTAACATGGGGCATCTTTTACTTGCTGAAATGGAAAAGGATTATAACGTGACGGTAGTGACTCAGAATATTGATGATCTGCATGAGCGTGCAGGAAGTTCTCATGTCATTCATTTGCATGGTGAATTGACCAAGGTTTGTTCCAGTCGTGATCCTAATAATCCGCATTTTGTTAAGGCGTTGGATCCTTCAGAATATGAAGTCAAGTTGGGAGATAAATCTGGTGATGGATCACAGCTAAGGCCTTTTATTGTATGGTTTGGCGAAGCTGTACCCGAAATAGAAACGGCTATTCAATACGTTGAGAAGTCGGATATATTTGTTATTATCGGTACTTCCATGGTTGTTTATCCTGCGGCTGGATTGCTTAATTATGTACCTCGTGATGCAGAAATTTATTTGATAGATCCTAAACCGGTGGATGCTCATTCTTATCGTAATATCCATTTTATCCGAAAGGGAGCATCGGAAGGTGTTGCCGAGCTGAAAGAACTACTTGCTGCGAAGAAATAACAATCTGAAAATAAATATAATATGGTATCCTACTGTGCTTAGTATACCATAATGATGTCTCATGATATGGAAACGTTCCCATAACGAATCGAAGCGATTGTTAGTAGTTAATCCCTCGTCCAAATAGTTTATCAAAGTGAGACGAGTATTGTATATGGCTTTAGCTTTCTTCATTATTCGGATAGCCCATTCGAAATCTGCCGAATAGCGGTATTTTGTATCGTAATATTCTACTTGGGTATGCTTGACAAAGAAAGCTTGATGGCAGACCAACATACCCTTTTTGAAGCTTTTCCATGTAAGCGTCTTGGGAGCGCGAAGTCGGCGTAAATGAAGGAACTTACCCGTGCTGTCTACTATTGCCGTCTCTCCGTAAATAATGTCGGGAAAGTTCTCTAGCATGACAAGTTCTGCGATTTGTTTTAGTGTGTCGGGTTTATAAAAGGTGTCTCCTGCATTCAAAAAACAGAGATAATCGCCTGTTGCCAAATCAATGCCTTTGTTCATTGCATCGTATAATCCTTCGTCTGGTTCGCTGATCATTTTAGTAATGTATTGATTATTCTGATCTACAATCAGTAGGGTGTCATCTCTTGAAGCTCCATCTATAATAATATATTCTATTTGAGGATAATTGGAGATTTGTTCTGCAACACTACGGATTGTATTCTTTAGCGTTTTTTCTGCGTTGTAGGTTATTGTGATCACAGAAAAGACTGGATATGTTGAAGTCTCAGGCATTTTTACCAGTGATTTTATTATAGATTTCTATATATTTTTTGGCAACGTTGCTTTCGGAATAACTGGCTACTGCTTTATGACAGGCTTGTTCCGATATTTGTTTGTAATCGGGATTTGTCAGTAACCAGTGCATGCCGTTTGCAAAATCCTCAGAAGATTTATACTCTGCTACGTATCCGTTATGCAAATGGTCTATCATTTCGGGAATACCTCCTACGTTAAATCCCACACAAGGTACTCCACAAGCCATCGCTTCCATAATGGTATTTGGTAAATTCTCTTCTAAAGAAGGTGTCACATATAAATCTACAGCGTTGTACAGATTTACTAAATCGTGATCGTTGTTGATAAAGTTCAAGGGGAAAATACGGAAAGGGAGGTTGTTCTGCAATTTTTCCGATTGATTGCCAAATACGACGATACTTAGTTGCTCTTTTAGTTGAGGATCTTTTTCATTCAATATTTTGCACGATTCAATTAGATAATCAATTCCTTTTCTTTTGTCGGACACCTTCACCGAACCAAAAAGTATTAATTTCCCCGTAGCTGGCAGCATGCATTTGGAACGGGCTTCTTTTTTATCATGTGGCTGGAAAAGGGCTACGTTTATGGGATTTGGAATACTTATGACTGTTTGTCCTGCCAACAAAGCACTACTAATAGCCTTCTCTCTTAACCAGTTACTGCATGTTACAAAGATAATCGGAGCACTCTTGTACAATTTCATTTTCTTCTTGAATATCCGATAGGAGAGATCCTTGTCCGAACCTCCCTCGTAGAGATAGGGACAATGATGACATTCGGTCTGAAAGTTGGTACATTCTCTAGCATGATGGCATATCCCTGTACAAGGCCACATATCGTGCATTGTCCATACAATGGGTTTTCCGGATTGCTGAATTTTTCGGATTGTTTTCAGTGAGAGCATCCCCTGATTTATCCAATGGAGATGAATGACGTCTGCTTGCTTGAATTCAGGCAACACCGTGATATCTGTGCCGCAATTGGCTATATCTACAGCAAAGAGGTTGTTTTTTTTAAAGTGGTTGGCTTTCCATATAATAAAGCGTTCCCAAACAAATTTGACGATATGAAGCCAATTCTTCTCTAATCCTACTACGCTTATTTCATCGGTTTGCTTATCCCGAACCAGTAGTTTGGCTTTAATGCCATTGTTTTTTAAAGATTCCATTAGACGAGTTGCTGCAATAGCAGCTCCGCCTATTCTTTCTGAAGTATTAATTAAAAGTACTCTCATAGTTATCTCTTTACTATTGCAAAGTTACTTATTTAGTTGGTACATTATATCGTTTAAGCACCAAAATCTCCCTTTAAAGTTCGTTTTATTCGTCTTACGGCTTTTGCCATAAAACTGTTGGTCTTATGGTAATATTTTTCATATGCTTTCCGCGCATCTTTATTTTCTTTTATCGGATCGATCTTTATTACTGGAAGTGGCTCTTGCCATATATTAGAATCATATAGGCCGCCACCTCCGCAATTGGTCCCGCTACTGTCGAATCCGGTATTGCGTACAAGCGACTTGCCTACGTTGAGCGATAGAACATCTGATAGGAAGAGTGAAGCGTTCCAACGAATAGCCCATGAATGATTGGCTCCAGAGACTTGGCGGCGCAGCATTCGAGTGAAAGGATAGTTGCCTTCAAAGTCGAACGTTCTTGTTTGTTTGCGTAGTTCCAGTTGTTTCAGCAATTCCCTACCATCTGGATTGAATAGTTCCCAAGCTCTTTTCCAAGTTCCCCATCCCCAACTGCCAGTCCATTTAATAAGAAAAGTCTCGGGCAGTGAACTGTCGTTTGTGAAATCACATCCTTGTATATGTCCTACTTTGGGTTCGTCTTTGTACATTTCTAGAGCGTCGTTCATGAACTGTAAGAAGTAGGGCGCTACTATCAAATCATCTTCGAGTACGATAATTCTGCCATATCGATTGATTTGTGTCGTTACTCCGTCTATAATATTTCTTGCCAACCCATGATTTTTTTCTCTTTCAATTATGGATAAAGTAGCGAATCCTTTAATGGAACGTATATACTTTCTTGTTTTTTCTACATTAGGACGGTCCATCTCATTTCGGGGAGCGTCGGAATAGATTATTAATTGGCTTTGTGCGGCTAATTCGTTTGTTAATAACGATTGGACGAGTTGTCTAGTATGCCTAGGCCTATTGTATACAAATAATAATATGGGGGCTAATGTCATCATTTTCGTTTTGAATTAGTTTTTATTCCTATAAGATTCTCTTCGAGTGGCCAGCACTTTTGAGGTATGTCTTATTAAACCGAATGATATTTTCAAATATACGACAAAATCTTTTAACTTCCCTCGGAATACCGAAATTATAGCTTTTTTGAATCCTGCAAGTATGCTGAATGCAAAAGCTCTGCCAAATGAATAGTTAATATTGGCATATTCCGAAAGATGGTAGACTTGCTCTGCGCGAATAAAATCTTTTCGCCTTACTTTTCTGTATTCTCTGTCATGGCAAGCAAAAGCTTTTGGTATATACCCTATATGGTATCCAAAATAAGTGATACGATTGGCGAAATCTTTATCTTCGCCATAGTGATAAAAGAGGGGAGCAAACATACCAACTTCTTTTATTGTCTTAATTGGAATATACCATACGGCGGCATTGATAAAAGGAGCTTTTACAATATCCTCTTTTGATACTTTGTTTAGGTCGTTTAGTCCTGTGTATATGGCAAACCCATGTTCGGGCTTGCTACGGTCTCCTGTCAGATGGATAGGAGACAGAATACCGTAATGGGGGTACTTGTCGCTCATTTCGGTGAGTTTTCCTATGGTAGAAGGATCTATCCATGCGTCTTGATTGAGTAAGAAAACTGCATCATAATTTTCTTTTAAAGCCAATTCTATTCCTATATTGTTAGCTTTGCCAAACCCTAAATTCTGTTTGTTGATAATGAGACGTGCTTCCGGATATTTCATCTGTAGCGTGCGGACCGTATCGTCAGTAGAACAGTTGTCTATGACAAGCACGTCTGTGGTATAGACAGAATTTCTAAGACTTAACATACAACGATCTATCCATTGCATGAAGTTGTAGGATACTATAATAGTGAGTATTTTCTTCATGCCTTTTTTATTATTTCACATTGAATATCGCCTATCTCTGCGGCGGTGATTGAAAATGTGCTATGCGAAGAACCTAAAATTAAGGAAGTGCGGCTAAGAGTATATAATTCGACCAAAGCCTCTTGCATACCATCCAGGTTGTTGCGCTGAGCTTTATTAGGGGATGTAATGATGCGATTGCCGAATTCTTGTATCATCTCTTGTTTCACTTCTTCCGAATCGGTTGCCAAATAGAAAGAGATAGCTTTATCTTCTTGGTGCATTCGTTGCATGAATCTTTCTATTGGACTATCGGATATGGCACTAACATTATCTGTGCGACGGATATGTACCCCTACAACTGAGGCAGGAAAAGATCTTCCTATCTTGTTGATACGTTCTAAGAGGTTTGGTATTGGGCGGAAATAGTCAAATGCTCCTCGCGGAAGTTTAGAGGGAAAAAAAGAAATACAACTTACCATATATACATTGCGACCTTGGCACCATGACAAGAAATCGAAATGGTTGAAGAAGTTTGTTGTAACTTCTTTCTCGTAAAGACAAGCGTCGAATTGGATTTCTTCGAATAATTCAGGGATAAAGAAGTTTTTAATTCGAGGGCGATCAAGTAGATATTTATCAAGAAAGGAAGCTTCTTTTAATTCAATCTCTATCCGTTGATGGCGAAGAGTAGAGAATAAGTCACTAAAATTGCAACCTAGTCCCCAGTCTTGGAACCAGATAATGCGCAACTTTGTTTTGGCTCTTTCTGCTAAAGCTATAGCAGAAGCAATGGCTCTCATTCTATTGCCTAATCCTCCAGTGGGAACGAGTGTTATCATTTCTTTCTGCGCTTAAGTTTCTGATTAATAGAATATAAATCTTTCCCTGTCCATACCGAGAAGAACGTTATGAGCATTGATGTGTATAGCTTTTTTTGAAATGGATGGATAAGGAAAGCTTTGCAAAATTCATGGAACATTAATTTGTAATGATGGGCATAAATAGCACCTACCATGCGGCGCTTGTGCCATGACGAAACAAATTGTCGTACGCCTTTTCGTTGAGCTGCCGTAGTGAGCAGACTATCAAATGCAACATCAAGGGGTTGCATCTTCTGGATGGGGCGTTCGTTTTTTGTTTCGTATAGTATGTAGTATATAGATGTCGGTATTTTGGAATAGGCGAAGTCGCAAATAGCAAAAAGCCGAGCTAGAGTGATAATGTCTTCTCCCGATGGAATACCTATCGGGAAACCATCTATACTTTGAATGTCTTTCTTGCGAACAGCAAATGAGCTCATGTGAATGGGGAAATCTGTACCGGCAGCCATTTCATAATAATTGTCCATGATACCTTTCTCTCCGTTAAAATTAAATTTATTGGGCAAAATTGGTGTCGAAGGAGCAATTCCCTTTTTCAGAAAATAGTATGATGTTGCAAAGACTCCACACGATGGGAATTCTTGTATTAAATCGACTATAACATCCAAGTGGTTTTCTTTCCATTCGTCATCTGCGTCCAAGAAAGCTATAAAGTCGTATTTGCTTTCCATAATACCTCTATTGCGGGCAGCAGAGACTCCGGCATTTTTTTGGTTGATTAGTTTGATACGCGCATCTGCGATATCTTCTACTATTGATAAGCTATTATCCGTAGAGCCATCATTGACTATGATTATCTCAAAATCACCGAATGATTGGTTCAAAACGGAACAAATAGCTCTTTTGATATACCGTTCCTTATTATATAGAGGTATGACAACGCTGATCATCTCTTTCTTTTATTTTTTACGGTTTAAAAGGAACTGTATGCTTTCCTTGAAAACGACAGAGTTGGTGATCCACATTATAAAAATATAGATGACTGTAGCGATAATTATCTTTGTGATAAAAAGAATATAAATATTGCTGATGCTAAGTGTAATAAAATAAGTAGCTACCATTGTTGTGAAAGCAAAAATAGCAAATGGTAGAATATCTTTTAGCGCTTTAATCAATGTGAGTCCGAGGAGTTTCCATACAAAATATTGCCATATAAACAGCCAGCCGACATTGATTAATACGAATACTGTAATCATTGCCTGAATGCCGTAAGAATGAACAAATAGTAATGCCGCTAGTTGTATAATGCCTAATGCAATTGTATTCCACATGTAAATATTGGATCTGCCTTTGCTGATTATTAAGTTAGTATAGAGTGCCGTTATTGGAAAAAAGGCTCCCCAAATGCACAGCCATTGCAAAATACTGACACATGGCAACCATTTATCTGTTACCGCAATGACGATAAGTTCGTGTGCCACGAGCGCCAATCCAAACATGGCAGGGAAAGAAATAAACGATGTGAATCGGAGCATTTTGCGAAAGACATTGCGTTGTCTGCTCTGATCATCGGAAACTGCTGTTAGCACCGGTTGGGCTACGCCATTTACCATATTACCTATCAGCGAATATCCCATGTTATCCCACTTGTTGGCTTGGGTGTAATATCCTACTTCGGCTGTCGAAAAGAGTCTCCCCAATAGTACTGAGAAGATATTATTGTTGGCCTGGATGAAAATGTTGGTTACTAGTATCTTGCTACTGAATCCAAACATTTGTTTTAGCGGCTTAAGATCGATTGAAAAAGTTGGACGCCATGGAGAAAAGTACCAAAAGAGAGCGTTGGTTATCATAATATTGACTACGCTTTGCGTGGCAATTCCCCAATAAGCCATACCATTGAACGCCATTGTTACTCCTATTATCCCCGAGATTGTTAATCCACAAATCTGAGCAATCGCTTTTTGCTTCACCATGAGCCGTTTGAATAAGACCGCATTGTGGGCTGTTGCGGTACTTGACATAAGAAAGCCTAAAAAAAGAAATCTCGCTAAAGGAGTCAGTTCTGGCTTATGGTAGAATTGTGCTATTAAAGGCGCACAGAAGAAGAGTATAATGTATAAGGTAACTCCCAAGAGAGTGCTAAACCAAAATACGGCATTGAAGTCTTTGTGTGAAGCATCCTTCTTGTTTACCAATGCGTTGGTGAAACCGCTTTCTTGTAGCGAACCGGCTATGACGGTGAAGATTGTAAGCATTCCTACCATGCCGTAATCTTCGGCATTAAGAATTCGGGCAAGAAAGATACCAAAGAAGAGATTCAATAGTTGCTGTGCTCCATTGCTCATTCCTCCCCAAAATAATCCTTTTGCTGTTTTTCCTTTTAAAGTCGATTCGTCCATCGTTATGGTGTAGTAATTCTTATTAAACCCTTTCGAAAGTAAGGTGGCTTCATTTGCTTTATATCATTCAAAAAGAGCATAACTCCTTTTGATGGCATTATTTGAGCTCCTGTAGGTGCAAACTTTTTTTTGAAATATTCATAGTCATCTTGACGATGATAGGTACAAAGCGCAATCTTTAGTCCTGGTTGGGATAATAATTCTTTCATACCTTTGAGGACTCTTTCTTCTGCTCCTTCTACGTCGACTTTTATGAAATTGGGCCGATGAGGATATGTTTTGAGAAAATTATCAATGCTAACATTTATTTCGTCATCAACATCCGACACATATCGGTCTACTATCGTCACTTTATCTTTCCAAGGAGCAAAAGTCGCTTGTAATGCTTCCAACCATTCTTTGTCACGTTCAAAAAGTACTAGGTGGTCTACTTTTTCAATATAGGTAAGTGCCATATTACCTTCTGCACATCCAATGTCAAAGAAAGTATCACCAGCTTCTATTGCGAATTTAGGTGCCATATAGCAGTGGGGTGATTCCATATCTTGTTCCATCTTAAGTCCACTATATAGCTTTTTTATGGTAATTGCATTGTACGATCTTTTGAAATACAAACGCTTCGCCTCTTGTACGATATAGAGAAGTCCGTTTTTCGAGTCTTTTTCAACCACGATGTCTTCCTCTTTATACTTTTCTGCAAAAGATGCAGGAAAAGTATTCAAAGGATGTCTCTGCAAATATGCTACAGCCGACAGGATCTCTTCGTTATCAGAATGATTGATAGAATAATATCGGATGATTTCTTGTTTAAGGTCTCTTCGTCTTTTTTGAAAAAGATATTCCTTCCAAGTACATTCTGCTTTGTATTTTAGTGTAACCCAATTCATGCTGTGCGATGATAATATGGTATATAAGAATTTGTTTTTATTTGACTTCGCTACCGGGCTTTACTTCTTTGCTTGGGCTAATTACAGCCAAAGAACCGTCTATATTTTCGGCGGACAGGATCATCCCTTGACTTTCAATGCCTTTCAATTTGCGTGGGGCAAGGTTAGCTACAAAACATACTTGTTTGCCTATCAGTTCTTCGGGACTATAATGTTTGGCTATTCCACTCACAATAGTCCGTTTGTCTAATCCATCTTCAATTAGGAATTGTAATAGCTTGTCGGCTTTAGGTACTTTTTGGCATTCCAACACTGTACCTACACGAATATCTAGTTTCTCGAAATCAGAGAACTCAATTGTTTGTCTGATTTCATTGGCCCGATAATTCTTTTCTGCATTTTCTTTTTTACGATCTTCCAATTTTTGTACTTGAGCTTCTACTACTGAATCGTCGATCTTTTCGAACAATAGTTCGGCCTTTGCCAATTGATGTCCTTCTTCGAGTAAGTCGGTATGTCCTAGATTCTCCCAATTGAATTCTTTCATATTGAGCATCTGGCGTAGTTTTTCTGAACTGAATGGGAGGAAAGGGTCGAAAGCGATTGCTAGATTGGCAACCAATTGCAGAGAGATGTTCAGAATAGTAGCTACTCTTTGTTTATCGGTCTTTATGAGATGCCATGGTTCTGTATCGGCAAGATACTTATTACCGATGCGAGCTAAATTCATCGCTTCCTTCTGTGCATCGCGGAATTTGAATACATCAAGCAGTTTCTCTACCTCTTGTTTTACACCGATAAATTCGTTGATGGTTTGTTTGTCGTAATCTGTTAGCTCTGTAATAGCTGGTACTTTGCCTTCAAAGTATTTGTCGGTTAGCACCAGAGCACGGTTTACGAAGTTACCGTATACGGCAACTAGCTCATTGTTATTGCGTGCCTGAAAATCTTTCCATGTAAAGTCATTGTCTTTCGTCTCGGGAGCATTTGCCGTGAGTACATAGCGCAATACATCTTGTTTGCCGGGGAGATCTTCCAAATATTCATTGAGCCATACCGCCCAATTCTTCGAAGTCGAAATCTTGTCTCCTTCCAGATTAAGGAACTCATTGGCAGGTACATTGTCGGGAAGTATATAGCTGCCTTCTGCCTTTAGCATTGAAGGGAAAACAATGCAGTGAAATACGATATTGTCTTTACCGATAAAATGAACAAGACGAGTTTCGGGGTCTTTCCACCATTTTTCCCATGAGTCTGGCAATAGCTCTTTCGTGTTTGAAATGTATCCGATAGGTGCATCAAACCATACATAAAGCACTTTGCCTTCTGCTCCTTTTACCGGAACGGGAATACCCCAATCCAAGTCGCGAGTTACTGCACGAGGTTTCAGGTGCATGTCGAGCCAACTTTTGCATTGTCCATAAACATTGGGGCGCCATTCTTTATGATCCTCAAGAATCCATTGGCGAAGCCAGTCTTCGTATTGGTCAAGGGGTAAGTACCAATGAGTCGTTTCGCGAAGTTCAGGTTTTGCTCCGCTGATGGCACTCTTGGGATTAATTAATTCCATCGGGCTCAGTGATGTACCACACTTCTCGCATTGGTCACCATAAGCATTTTCGTTACCGCAATGTGGGCATGTGCCAGTGATATAACGGTCGGCAAGAAACTGTTTAGCTTCCGGATCGTAGTATTGTTGATTTGTATTCTTTACAAACTTGTCGTCATCGTATAGTTTTTCGAAGAATTCTGTCGCCGTCTTTTTATGAATGTCGCTAGATGTTCTGCCATAAACATCGAAGGAAATACCAAATTCTTTGAATGATTTTTTAATTAGATTGTGATAGCGGTCTACAATATCTTGGGGCGTTACTCCTTCTTTGCGTGCTCTGATTGTGATAGGGACACCATGTTCATCCGAACCGCCAATAAACAATACGTCTTCTTTTTTCAGACGAAGATAGCGGACATAGATATCTGCAGGTACGTATACACCTGCCAAGTGGCCGATATGAACAGGACCGTTGGCATAGGGAAGTGCCGAGGTGACGGTTGTTCTTTTGTGTTTTTTATCCATATAGTAAGTTTGTATTATTTCCTTATATTAAAAGACGTTGCAAAGATACTGCAAGCCGAGAGCAATACAAAAAATAAATCCAAAAATTTATCCTTTTATTCCCAAGTTATGCCGAGCTTATGCAAATTGTTGTAAATAGAGAAAAAATCATTATCTTTACAACTTCTTGAAAAGGCGTTTTGCAGAGGTATCAAATTTAACTATCTATAGATGATGAAAAAAGTAACTTTAATTTTACTAGCAATGGTTATGTCAATGACTTCTTGGGCTCAACAGCGCAAATTGCTCTATCCACAGACAGCAAAGGTGGATACTGTGGATGTTTACTTTGGTGTGAAAGTTCCTGATCCTTATCGTTGGCTGGAAAACGATACAAGTTCGGCTACTGCGGCTTGGGTTCAAGCTCAGCGTAAAGTGACAAACGAATATTTGTCCAAAATACCTTTTCGGGATAAGCTGCTAAAACGTTTGACGGAGCTTGCAAATTATGAGAAGATAAGTTTGCCAAGCAAGAAACACGGTAAATATATCTTTTATAAAAACGATGGATTGCAAAACCAAAGCGTGGTTTATATGCAAGATGCCCTTAATGGGACACCCCGAGTTTTTCTAGATCCAAATAAGCTTTCTGCCGATGGAACGGTGGCGTTGCAAGGTCTGTCTTTCTCTAAAGATGCTAAATATGCCGCTTATCTTATTTCTCGTAGCGGATCGGACTGGATGGAAATTTATGTGATGGATGCTGTTACTGGCCGTTTGCTGGACGATCATCTCAAGTGGGTGAAGTTCAGCGATGCTGCTTGGCAGGGAGATGGCTTTTACTATAGCGCTTATGATGCTCCCATCCAAGGCAAAGAGCTTTCGAATGTGAATGAAAATCATAAAGTGTATTACCACAAGCTGGGTACTTCTCAATCTGAAGATAAGTTGGTATATCAGAATCCCAAATATCCACGCCGTTTCTACACTTCTTCGTTGGATGAAGATGAAACGATGCAATTTTTGTATGAAAGTGGTGACGGACGTGGAAATGCTCTATATGTCAAAGATTTGAGCAAATCAGATGCTGCGTTTCAGTTGATGGCAGGCGATATGGATTATTCTTATAGTCCGGTTGAAGTGTTCAATGGAAAGATCTATATTTATACGACTTATAAAGCTCCAAAAGGGCGTGTAATGGTAGCAGATATAAATAAGCCCGAATTGAAAGATTGGGTCGAATTGATTCCTGAATCAAAAAATGTATTGTCCAGTGTGTCTATTATTGGTGGAAAGTTATTTCTTACTTACGATAAAGATGCTGCTAACCATGCTTTTGTTTACGGTCTGGATGGAACTCAGATTCAAGAGATAAAATTGCCGTCTTTGGGATCGGTTGCTTTTAGTGGCGAAAAAGATGATAAAGAGTGCTTCTTCGGTTTCACTTCATTTACCATTCCAGGCGCTACTTACAAATACGATATGGACAAGAATACTTACGAGTTGTTTCGTGCCCCTAAAGTTCAATTCAATGCAAATGATTTTGTTACCGAGCAAGTCTTCTTTGCTAGTAAAGATGGTACCAAAGTTCCTATGTTTTTGACTTATAAAAAAGATTTGAAGAAGAACGGCAAAAACCCGGTGCTCCTCTATGGCTACGGTGGTTTTGGTATAAGTATGAATCCTGGATTCTCGGTTTCGCGGATTCCTTTTTTAGAGAATGGCGGTATCTACGTACAAGTCAACCTCAGAGGTGGTAGCGAATATGGAGAAGAGTGGCATATTGCCGGAACAAAGATGCAGAAGCAACATGTGTTTGACGATTTTATCGCGGCTGCCGAGTATCTCATCAAAGAAAAATATACCAATAAGGGTAAGATAGCTATCCTGGGCGGTTCTAACGGAGGCTTGTTGGTGGGAGCTTGTATGACTCAACGCCCCGATCTTTATAAAGTGGCAGTCCCCGAGGTTGGTGTGATGGATATGCTTCGGTATCATAAGTTTACGATTGGCTGGAATTGGGCAAGCGATTATGGTACTAGTCAAGATAGCAAAGAGATGTTTGAATACCTGAAAGGTTATTCGCCTTTACATAATCTGAAACCTGCAGTGAAATATCCTGCGACCATGGTTACTACTGCCGATCATGATGATCGTGTAGTTCCTGCCCATTCGTTTAAGTTTGCTGCGACGTTGCAGGCTTGCAATAAGGGAAACAATCCTACTATCATACGTATTGATAGCAAGGCTGGACATGGTGGTGGTAAGCCGATGGCTAAAGTGCTTGAAGAGCAAGCCGATACGTATGGATTTATTATGTACAATTTGGGAATGAAATACAAATAGTCTTTTACTCTTCAAAACGACATATGCTCCTAAAATTGTTGTCGTATGTTAGTTTTTTCGAAAACTTAAGGACGTCACCGAAAAAACTAACATACGACAATTTCGTAAGATATAGAAGTCTTTTTCAAAACATTTATTCTTTATTGCTATTGCGGATAACCTCTTTCTGTTTTATTAATATGCATACCCCATTGACATAAAAATATACTGATTGATAGTCGGTTATGACGAATCCATTTTTCAGAACGTTTTTTGAGTTGAACAATTGTTGCTATACTGATACTTTTTTATCCGTACGAGGGTCTTTCGTTTCATCGAATAAACTTTGCGCCATAGTTCTTAGAAAATGATAAGGACGAATACAAAAATTCATTTTCATAGTTATGAATTTCTCTCTGTCTATCAACGCGTTGCATTAGCATCCTTTATGCCTTTGTACTGAATCGGTTTACATTTGAACACTGAATCGATAACAAAATACGCTCTGGGATACTTCTATGCGATGTTCGGATAAAATAGTATCAGAATGTTTTGGAATGTTCATTCTGCATACTACTTCGAGGTTTTTTTGATGCGCAATGTGCTGTTAATTAGAATTTTGTAGCGATAATCGGGTGAGTGGCTATATCTCTTCTGTCGCTAATGTAAAAGATAATAAAAGGACTTAATAAAAGACCAAGACGTCCCCGTTCTGGAGACGTCTTGATGGATATATATGAGGTAATGAATTCCTTTTAAACTTCTTCGCCAATAAGGGTTGCCGAAGTAGTTGCTGTGATACGAACATGGACGAAATCACCGATATGGTGGGTACCTTTGTCAAAAACAACAACCCTATTTTGCTCTGTGCGTCCAAAGAGTTGTTCTCGTGAACGCTTTGATACTCCTTCTACAAGGACTTCGAAAGTCTTGCCTATGCAACGTGCATTTGATTCTGCCGAAAGCTGATTTTGCAGTTGGATGATTTCGTTTAATCGAGCAATCTTTGTCTCTTCCGGAACATCATCAGGTAGGTTCTTTGAGGCATAAGTACCAGAGCGCTCGGAGTATTTGAACATAAAGGCCGAGTCGTAAGCACACTCCATCATTAATGATAGAGATTGGCGATGGTCGTCTTCTGTCTCACCACAGAAACCACAGAAAATATCAGTACTAAGTCCGCAATCCGGAATAATCTTGCGGATGGTCGCGACTCTGTCAAGGTACCATTCTCTGGTATATTTTCTGTTCATGGCTTTCAATATGCGCGAGCTACCACTTTGTACCGGAAGATGAATGTGTTTGCAAACATTAGGTACGTTGGCAATGACATGAAGTGTTTCATCGCTCATATCTTTGGGGTGAGAAGTGGTGAATCTGATTCTTACATTGGGCACTGACAGAGCAACCGTTTGCAACAACAGAGGAAAAGACACTACCGAACCGTCTTTGCATTCAAAATGATAAGAATTGACATTCTGCCCCAAAAGTGTGATTTCTTTGTATCCTTTGGCTTCCAGGTCTTTTACTTCGTTGAGAATGCTTTCAATATCTCGGCTTCTCTCTCTGCCTCTTGTATAAGGCACGATACAGTAGGTACAGAAATTGTTGCAGCCTCTCATGATAGATACAAAACTCGAAATGTGGTTGCCGCAGATATGCGACGGGATGACATCTCGGTATGTTTCTGTCTTTGAAAGTTCGACGTTGATAGCCTTTTCTCCAGCTTCGACAGATGCAATGAGTCCGGGTAGTGTGAGATATGCGTCTGGTCCGGCGACCAAGTCAACGTGGTGATTTTCTATTAAATCATCTTTTACATGTTCTGCCATGCAACCTAGAACTCCGATGATAAGTTTTCTCTTTTTTTGCAAGGCATGTAGCGCTTCCAGTCGGTTGTAAATTTTGTGTTCGGCATTTTCTCTTACCGAACAAGTGTTTAGAAAAACAGCATCGGCATTGTCGAGTGAATCGGTCAATTCGTAGCCAGCCATTTTCATTACTGAGGCTACAACTTCACTGTCTGCCACGTTCATTTGGCAACCATAGGTTTCGATGAAGAGCTTCTTCTCTTCGTTGGCGGTTGCGGATTTAAAGTCCGTTCCCGTTTTTTCGTTCATCATGTTTATTTATTAATGTTTAGTGTAAATCTCTTGTTTACATTCTTTCGGGTACCTCTATACCTAGTAATCCCATACCCAATTTGACAACCTTGGCAATATTGGCCGAAAGAACGATGCGGAAGATGCGGGTATCTTCGTCTTTCTCGTGTAAAATACTATAGTCGTGGTAGAATTGATTGTATTCTTTTACCAAGTCGTAAATGTAATTGGCTATCGTCGAAGGGCTGTAATCGGTACCGGCTTGACGAACAGTTACGGCAAAGTCGGCAAGCATCTGAATTAGATTCTCTTCTTTTTCGGAAAGTTGCAGATTGTTCGGCATCTTGCTTGGAAGTGTGATATTCATTTCTTCTGCTTTTCTTAGCACTGAACGGATGCGGGCATAGGTATACTGAATGAAAGGTCCGGTGTTGCCGTTGAAATCAATAGACTCTTTCGGGTTGAAAGTCATATTCTTTCTGGCGTCTACTTTAAGAATAAAATACTTTAAAGCTCCCAGTCCTACAATACGTACAATGTCGTCTGCTTCGCTTGGCGACAGACCGTCCAACTTTCCTAGCTCTTGCGATGTCTCTTTGGCTGTATTAACCATTTCGCTTACCAAGTCGTCGGCATCCACTACAGTTCCCTCGCGGGATTTCATTTTACCTTCGGGAAGTTCTACCATGCCGTACGAAAAGTGTACCAAATCTTTGCCCCATTCGAATCCCAGTTTGTCGAGCAAAATGGAAAGAACTTGGAAATGATAGTTTTGTTCATTACCTACCACATATATCATTTTGTTAATGGGATAGTCTTTAAAACGTTGTTCGGCTGTACCGATGTCTTGAGTCATATACACCGATGTGCCATCTTTGCGAAGTAAAAGTTTCTGGTCGAGCCCTTTGTCAGTAAGGTCGGCCCATACGGAACCGTCTTCTTTTTTAAAGAATAATCCCTTGCTTAGCCCTTCGAGTACTTTGTTTTTGCCTTCCAGGTAAGTGTTCGATTCGTAATATATTTTGTCGAACGAAATACCCATCTTGCGATAAGTCTCGTCGAAACCTGCATAAACCCATTCGTTCATTTTCTCCCAAAGTGCGCGTACTTCCGGATCACCTGCTTCCCATTTTACCAACATGTGATGGGCTTCTTGCATCAGCGGAGAGGCCGCTTCGGCTTCTTCTTGTGTCATGCCTTTTTCTGCCATCAACTGCTTGATTTCTGCTTTATAGTGCTGGTCGAAAGCCACATAATAGTCACCTACCAAATGATCGCCCTTCTTTCCTGAAGATTCCGGTGTCTCTCCATTACCATAAAGTTTCCATGCCAACATGGATTTGCAGATATGAATGCCACGGTCGTTGACGATGTTTGTTTTTACTACTTTATTTCCGTTGGCTTTTATAATGTTTGTAAGAGCATTGCCCAATAGATTATTTCTCATGTGTCCCAAGTGTAGTGGCTTGTTTGTATTGGGAGACGAGAATTCGATCATTACAAGAGGCGATTTGTCGGTCGGTTCAGTAATGCCATATTGATGCTCTGAATGAATATCGTTTAATAAGCTGATCCATGCCGATGAAGCAATGACAAGATTTAAGAAACCCTTGATGACGCTGAAGTCTTCAATGTCTGGATCATTGGATTTCAAATATTCACCAATTTCGGTCGCTGTTTGTTCCGGTCCTTTCTTTGACATGCGCAAAAAAGGAAAAACAACCAATGAAAGGTGTCCTTTGAACTCTTTTCTCGTTTTTTGTAACTGTATTTTTTCTGCCGAAACATCTTCTCCATAGAGAGCTTTGAGTGCTCCGATGACTGATGGAATCAATTTATCTTCTATCTTCATAATCAAACTGTTTTGGGGTGCAAAGTTACAATCTTTAGGGCGTAAAAGCAAAGCTAAGATTGAAAATAATGAATGGTAAGGCTAAATTATAGAATGGTGTATCCTGTATTGTTGCTGTAAGCATAGACGACTAAATTCTTTTGGTAAGGGAGCAAAAGGCTTTATTCTGTTTTATAAATGTCTTGCATCTAGTCATAGTCATAGATAAACAACGAAATGAGCGATTCGGGGTAGGCTCTTTATTTATTGGTGAATGCTCTTTCTTAATGCCTTTTGGTGTATTGCAGCGTGTTGATATTTGAAACAGAAAAGGTATATCCTTCCATTTGGAGGCATATACCTTTTTGTCTTTTAAAGCATATGCATTTGCTTTGCAAAGTATATACTTTATAAAAGTTGATAAGAAAGATACTTCTATTCTACAGCTTTTGTCAATTCAGCTCCTGCTTTGAACTTAGCAACTTTCTTAGCTGGTATTTGAATGGCAGCTTTTGTTGCGGGATTAATACCTGTTCTAGCTCCTCTCTTTCCTACACAGAAAGTTCCAAAACCTACCAACACGACTTTGCTTTCAGCTTTTAGAGTATCGGTAACAGTAGAAATGAAAGCATCTAAAGCTTTCTTGGAATCCGCTTTGCTTAATCCCGATTGGGCAGCAATAGCATTAATTAGTTCAGCTTTGTTCATGATAAAAATGTAATGGTTAGAATTTAAAATTAAACAAATTTCCTTTTTATTTATTGCATAGGCAAAAATAAGTAACAATTTATTAATTTACAAATAAATACAAGGAAAAAAACACATGAAAAGGCGAAAAATAATAATCTGGGGTATGAATTGACGTAAATTCCCGATATTATTTTGTATTTTTGCCATCAAAATAATTTTTTATTCGTGTTATATGAATGCATTTTCTACTCCGCCGATTACTAAGAACATTATAATTATTAATGTGATAGTATTTTTGGCCACTTTAGTAGCTACAAATTATGGCATAGATTTGTCTGCCTATTTGGGATTGCACTTTTTTCTTGCCAAAGATTTTAATGTAGCTCAGCTTGTGACTTATATGTTCATGCATGGCGGCTTTACTCATATTTTCTTTAATATGTTTGCCGTTTGGATGTTTGGGCGTATTCTGGAACAGACATGGGGGGCAAAGAAGTTTCTTACTTTTTATATTATATGTGGTATTGGAGCTGGGTTGGTTCAAGAGGCTGTTCAGTATATATATTACATAACCGTGCTTTCTGAATATGCTGGAGTCAATATTGGTGCCAGTGTTGTTCCGATGGGTGCTTATCTTAATATGATGACTACGGTTGGTGCCTCCGGTGCGGTTTATGGCATATTGTTGGCATTCGGTATGACTTATCCAAATGATAAAATGTTTATTTTCCCTTTGCCTTTCCCTATTAAAGCCAAATGGTTTGTTATCGGATATGCTGTTATTGAGCTGTGGTCGGCCATCTCAAATAATCCGAGCGATAATGTTGCTCATTTTGCTCATTTGGGTGGTATGCTTTTTGGGCTGATTTTGATACTTTATTGGAAGCATAAGAACAAAAACAATAATGGGAACTATTATTACTGATCTTCGAGAAAAGTTTCGCAATGGAGATATAGCCATACAGTTGATATATATTAATGTGGCGGTTTTCGTTGTAACGACTGTCGTTGGAATTGTTTTAAAGTTATCTGGTTTTGAAGAAGGTGCCTCGTTTTCTTTTCTTGCGTTGCCGGCATCAGTCAGCCGATTCTTGATTCAACCCTGGTCCGTTATAACTTATATGTTTATGCATGCAGGTGTGTGGCATGTTTTGTTCAATATGCTTTGTCTTTATTGGTTTGGTGAGATATTTCTGATGTTCTTTTCTTCCAAACACCTGAGAGGCTTGTATATTCTGGGCGGAATTGCCGGTGGTGCACTGTTTATCTTGTCCTATAATGTCTTTCCTTATTTTCTGCCGGTTTTAGACTCTTCTGTGGTAGTGGGTGCATCGGCATCGATACTTGCTATTATTATTGCGGTAGCTTACAGGGAGCCTAATTATCGAGTTCAATTGTTTTTGATAGGTAATGTAAGTCTGAAGTATTTGGCTCTATTTGTAGTTGTGGTAGATTTTATGTTTATCACGTCTTCTAATGCGGGAGGGCATATCGCTCATTTGGGTGGAGCTATGGCTGGTTGGCTCTTTGCCCTATTACTGCGAAAAGGTGTGGACTTGACTTTATGGATTAATAAAGTGTTGGATTTCTTTCTTAGTCTATTCCAGTATCATACTTGGCACCGGAAGCCTAAAATGCAGGTTCATTACTATGATAATGTACGTCGCGAAACTGACGCCGAATATAATCAGCGTAAAAAGAAGAAGGATGAGGAGATAGACCGTATTCTTGATAAGTTAAAGAAATCGGGTTATGGCAGCCTTTCCTCGGAAGAGAAAAAACGCTTGTTTGATGCAAGTAAAAAATAGAAGACATGGCTCATATTCGTTCTATATTGGCTTTTTTTATATTGCTTGTCAATTTGTTGACTGCATCAGCTTTTTTATTGTCTGCCTATTCACCTTATATATCGCCAGAAAAATATCCAATGCTGTCGTGTGCTGGCCTTGTATTTCCCGTTTTGGCGTTGAGCAATATTTGTTTTATTTTCTTTTGGCTTCTATTTCATTATAAATTCTGTCTTGTATCTCTTGTAGCACTGTTACTGAGTATACCTCAGATTCGAACATATTTTCCAATGAACCTACATTCTAAAGATGTGCCTTCTACAAGGATAAAGCTCTTGTCTTATAATGTGATGTCTTTTAATAATATGGAGAAAGTGAAAGGGGAAAATCCTATTCTGAGATACTTGGCAAAAAGCAATGCGGATATTATTTGTCTGCAAGAGTATGGAACTTCGCATTCTACCGGTAAGTATGTCAATGAAGAATACATCCAAGAAATGATGAAAAATTATCCCTATAAAGATGTTACTGTAGTAGGAGATAAGAATAGTGGTAATAAACTTGCATTATTTTCTCGGTTCCCTGTCTTGTCGGCTCGAAGAATACCCTACCAGAGTAGTTATAATGGCTCTGTATGTTACGAATTAGTGATCAATGGAGATACAGTTACTCTAGTTAATAACCATTTGGAATCTAATAAACTGACATTGAAGGATAGAGAGAAATATGAAGGTTTCTTGGATTCATTCAAAACGGGGAATGTTCATTCTCAAAATCGATCATTGTTGCACAAATTCGCCGATGCATCAGTATTGCGAGCCAAACAGGCTCGTGTTATTGCCCAGACGATAACCCAATCTCCTCATAAGACTATCATTGTATGTGGTGATTTTAACGATAGCCCTCTCTCGTATGCTCATCATATCCTTTCTCGTAATCTTAAAGATGCGTTTACCCAATCAGGCTGGGGACTAGGGGTTTCATTCAATCGTAATAAATTCTTCTTTAGAATAGACAATATTCTTATTAGTAAAAATTTGCAAAGCTATAATTGTACAGTAGATCGGTCGATAAAATCGTCTGATCATTATCCTATATGGTGTTATATAGCTTATAAATCATCTGTTTAACCTAATCATAATTTGTATCCATGAAAACCGGTAAATTATTAGCGACTTTATTATTTGTGAGTATGACTTATCCATCTGTTGCACAGAAAGCTTCAAATCCTTTCTTCTCTGAATTTAAAACTCAATTTGGTGTTCCTCCTTTTGACAAGATAAAACAGACCGATTATGAGCCTGCTATTTACAAAGGTATATCAGAGCAGAATAAATTGATCGATAAAATTGTAAACAATAGGCAAAAACCGACATTCGAGAATACAATATTGGCATTTGATGAAAGCTCGCCTATTTTGAGTCGTGTTGTTCCTATTTATACCAATATGCTGGATGCCGATACGAATGATGCATTAATGGCCCTTTCTTCTAAATTGGATCCGTTGTTGACAGCACATTCTGATAATATCCATTTAAATAAGAAACTCTTTAGGTTGGTGAAGATGGTTCATGATAATGAAAATGCTGCAGAACTGACTACGGAGCAAAAAAGACTTACTGATAAGATTTATCGTGAGTTTGTTCGGTCGGGTGCCAATCTTTCCCCCGAAAAACAAACGCGTTTGCGCGAAATAAATAAGGAACTGTCTCAGACGACTCTCAAATTCAGACAAAATGTATTGGGTGAAAATAATGCTTTTTCTTTGTATATAGATAAAGAAGCTGATTTGGCGGGTTTGCCTGATTGGTATCGTAAAAGTGCTGCCCAAGAAGCAAAAAAGGCAGGTAAGCCTGGGATGTGGCTTGTTAAATTAACCAATGATAGTCGTGTGCCTTTTTTACAATACTCTTCTGTCCGTCCGTTGCGGGAGAAAGTGTACAAGGCCTATATTAATAGGTGTAATCATGGAGATAAATATGATAACAAGCAAATTATAACTAAAATATTGTCTCTACGATTAGAAAAAGCCAAATTGTTTGGTTTTGATTGTTATGCTGATTACTCGCTTGAACCTACGATGGCAAAAAATGAGGCCAATGCAACTAAAATGATGATGAGCGTATGGCCTTATGCTTTGGATAAGGCAAAAAAAGAAGCGGTAGAGTTACAGAAGATGATGGACAAAGAAGGTTCCGGACAGAAATTGGAAGCTTGGGATTGGGCATACTATACTGATAAACTGCGTGCCGAAAAGTACAATCTGAATGAAGAAGAAATAAAACCCTATTTCAAATTGGAGAATGTGCGTGATGGCGCTTTTGAATGCGCTCACAAACTTTATGGTATTACGATAACTCCCCTCAAAGGCATGCCGGTCTATGAACCTGATGTTAATGTTTTTGAAGTGAAAGACGCCGATGGATCGCATTTGGCTGTTCTCTATTTGGATTACTTCCCACGGGCTGGAAAAGCTGGTGGAGCATGGATGAGTAATTATAGAGAAGAGAAAAAGGGTGTTCGCCCCATTGTCTGTAATGTCGCAAGCTTCACTAAACCGGTGGGCGATATACCATCTCTGTTGACTGCCGACGAAGTTGAAACGTTGTTTCATGAGTTTGGACATGCTCTCCATGGTATGCTTTCGAAGTGCAATTATGCTGGTGTTTCGGGTACAAATGTCTCTCGTGATTTTGTTGAATTGTTTTCTCAATTTAATGAGCATTGGGCACTTTCTCCTCAGGTATTGAAAATGTATGCTCGCCACTATAAAACCGGTGAGGTGATACCTGATAGTCTGATTAATAAAATATTGGCTCAGAAGACATTTAATCAGGGCTTTATCACAACCGAGTTGTTGGCTGCCTCTCTGCTCGATATGAATCTACATAGTCTGAAGACGATGGATGGATATGATGTTGAGCGTTTTGAGAAAACTGTGATGAGTAATATCGGACTTATCCCGGAGATAGATCCTCGTTACTCCACTACTTATTTTAACCATATAGTAGGCGGATATGATGCAGGTTACTATAGTTATATTTGGTCGAACGTTTTGGATTGTGATGCTTTTGAGGTTTTTGCTCAAAACGGTATTTTTGATAAGAAGACAGCCGATCGTTTCCGCCATGAAATGTTAGAACGTGGAGACAGTGACGACCCTATGACACTATATAAGAATTTCAGAGGTTCGGAACCTGACTTGGCTCCTTTGTTGAAAGACCGCGGAATGAAATAATGTCTTATAACACAAAATATTTGACTTTCTTTTATTTTAAATATGAAAAAAAGCCTATATTTGCATTCCAAAATGGAAAAACTAAAAAGAAATAATAAAATTCTAATTAAAATTATATGCAAAACAAAGGACTTGTAAAGGTTTTGGCGGTATTGCTTACTTTGGTATGCGTGTTCTACTTGTCTTTCTCTTTTGTCACTCGGCATTATATGAATAAGGCCAAAGAGTTTGCAAAAGGAAATCCGGCAGCTGAACAGGCTTACTTGGATTCGATTGGCACCAAAAAGGTATATTTGTGGGCCTATTCGTTTAAAGATTGCCGCGAAATGGAGATCAGTTTGGGTTTGGACTTGAAAGGTGGTATGAATGTCATTTTGGAAGTTTCTGTCCCTGATGTAATTAAAACGTTAGCTAATAATAATGCCGATCCGACATTTAATAAGGCTTTGAATAAGGCTGCTACGGAATCTGCAAACAGTCAGAGTGATATTGTTTCTCTCTTTGTAAAAGAGTATCATCAATTGGCACCTGGGGCATCTTTGGCTCGTTTATTCGCAACTCAACAATTGAAGGGAAAAGTGTTACTTCAATCTTCTGATGCCGACGTGGTAAAAGCTCTCCGAGAAGAGATTCAAGTAGCGGTAACTAATTCTTATAATGTACTTCGTACTCGTATTGACCGTTTTGGAGTTGTTCAACCTAATATTCAGGAATTGAAAGGTAACAAGATGGGACGTATTCTTGTCGAACTTCCTGGTATCAAAGAGCCTGAACGTGTGAGAAAACTTTTGCAAGGTTCTGCTAACTTGGAGTTTTGGGAAACATACGATGTTAAGGACGTACAACCTGTAATGCAGACTGTTGATGACCGTTTGCGTGGGATATTGGGAGGTCATAAGGCTGTCGCAGATTCTGCATCGGTTAACAAAAATACAGATAAGGCACCAAAACAAGCTGTTAAGAAAGAAAACGATAAAAATATAGCTTCTCATTTGGCTGCTGTGCTGAATAAGAGCGGTAAAGATGTAAAAGAATCATCTAAAGCTGCTACCAAGGATTTGGAGGCTGCTAAGAAGGCACATCCATTATTATCCATCTTGCAGCAGTATCCTGCACAGAGAGGTCCGATTGTAGGTTTGGCTCTAGCAAAAGATACAGCTACAATTAATCATTATCTTGCTCTTCCTGAGATTCAAAATGTTATGCCTAAAGATCTTCGTTTGATGTGGGGTGTGAAAGCTTCTGATTTGGATCCTAAGGCTCAGACTTTTGAATTATATGCTATACGTGTTACTCAACGTGATGGACGCGCTCCTTTAGGTGGTGATGTAATTACCGATGCAAAAGATGAGTTTGACCAATATGGTAAACCATCTGTCGGTATGACGATGAACTCCGATGGCTCGCGTGCATGGGCTCAGTTGACTAAGCAAAATATTAATAAATCTATTGCTATTGTATTGGATGGATATGTATATTCTGCTCCTAATGTAATGAATGAAATTACTGGCGGTAGCTCTCAGATTACGGGTCATTTTACTCCTGAAGAATCCAAGGACTTGGCAAATGTATTAAAATCCGGTAAAATGCCGGCTCCTGCTAAAATTGTTCAAGAAGATGTTGTTGGACCTTCTTTGGGGGCTGCTTCAATTAGGGCAGGTTTCATTTCTTTTGTTGTGGCTTTAGTTCTTTTGATGACTTTTATGTGTGTCATTTATGGGATTATCCCTGGAATGGTTGCAAATGGAGCCTTGATATTCAACTTCTTCTTTACGCTAGGAATTTTGTCTTCTTTCCAAGCGGCATTAACAATGTCTGGTATTGCTGGTATGGTTTTGGCTCTTGGTATTGCAGTTGATGCGAATGTCTTGATTTATGAACGTACAAAAGAAGAGCTAAGAGCAGGAAAGGGAACTAAAGTAGCGCTCTCGGAGGGTTATATACATGCTTTCTCTGCAATTTTTGACTCTAACTTGACATCTATTATTACTGGTATTATTTTGTTCTACTTTGGTACTGGTCCTATTCGAGGATTTGCTACAACGCTATTAATAGGTATTGTCTGCTCATTCTTTACTGCAGTATTTATGACTCGTGTATTCTATGAACATTATACTAATAAGGATAAGCTCCTTAACTTGAAATTTTGTACGCGAGTTTCTAAAAATTTGATGGCTAATTGTCATTATCGTTTTATTGAGAATCGTAAGTTGCAATTGACGGTGGCCGCAGCTTTAGTTGTTATAAGCATAGGCTTTTTAGGTGTGCGCGGGTTGAGCCAAAGTATTGATTTTACCGGTGGTCGTGATTATAAAGTACAGTTTGAGGAGCAAGTACAGCCTGAACAAGTGAATTCTTTGTTGACTAAAGAATTTAAAGATGCAACGGTTGGTGTTATAGCCATAGGAACTGATGGCCGTACTGTACGTATTAGTACAAATTACCGCTCACAAGAGGATGGGTCTCAGGTTGATGAACAAATAGAATCTAAGTTGTATGTCGGCTTAAAGCCTCTATTAACGAAGAATATTTCTTTGCAAACATTTAAGGATCGTGAGAACCATACTGGTGGTAGTATTATTAGCTCTGCCAAAGTTGGTCCGAGTATTGCAAATGACATGAAAGTCGCAGCTATTTGGTGTGTTGTTTTAGCACTCTTAGCTATCGGTCTTTATATATTGTTCCGTTTCCGTAATATTGCCTATAGTATAGGCTCTATTGCAGGTTTGGCTAGCGATACTATTATAATATTGGGAATTTATGCTGCATGCTGGGGATGGATGCCATTCTCTCTTGAAATAGATCAAACATTTATTGGCGCTATTTTGACGGTTATCGGTTATTCCATTAATGATAAGGTGGTTATTTTCGATCGTGTACGTGAGTATTTCCATCTGTATCCCAAACGTTCTAATAAACGGATATTTAACGAAGCTCTTAATTCGACATTGGGTCGTACTATTAATACATCATTGTGCACTTTGATCGTTTTGGTCTGTATATTTATACTTGGGGGTGATTCGATCCGCAGTTTTATATTTGCTATGGGACTTGGTGTGATTATTGGTACAATGTCATCATTATTTGTTTCGTCTCCAATCGCATATTATGTGTTTAGTAAGAGTAAAAATAAAGCTAGAGCAGAAATAGACGAATCGGATGCGATAGAAAATGCTTCGACTGTATCTGTTAGCTGATATTATTAATAATAATAATAAGGTTATAAAAGGAAAAAGGAAAATGCAGAAATGCATTTTCCCTTTCTTTATATTATTGAAAGTAGTTTCGCCGAGAATCGAACTCGGATCTAAAGTTTAGGAAACTTCTATTCTATCCGTTGAACTACGAAACCATCGATTTGGTTTGCAAAGATAGTGCAAGCTTAGCGCAATACAAAAAAAATAGCTCAAAAAATTAATTGAGAATGCTATAGTCGCTACTTGTATTTTGGTATGATAAATGATTAATACAAAATAAGCGGTTAGCTGACGACCATATTGATATAGTAGAAAAAGAAAGAATGGATTTGATCGATGCTTACCTTAAAATATTGAAAACTTTTTATGCAGATTGTTACAGGCAGTCTGTGTGTTATAATAACCTTTAATATAATTTGTTATGATCAACCAAACTGTAGTAAAAGAATTAGAGCAGGTTGCCGTGCGCTTCTCGGGAGACTCGGGAGATGGCATGCAACTCGCTGGTAACATTTTTTCTAACGTGTCGGCTACGGTTGGGAATGACATTTGTACATTTCCTGACTATCCTGCTGATATTCGTGCCCCGCAAGGTTCGTTAACCGGAGTTTCCGGCTATCAGGTGCATATTGGTGCAGGTAAAGTCTACACGCCGGGTGATAAATGCGATGTTTTAGTCGCTATGAACCCTGCTGCTCTGAAAACACAAATTCGATTTTGTAAACCTCAAGGTATTATTATTACCGATTCGGATGCTTATACCCAGAAAGATTTGGATAAGGCAGAGTTTAAGACAACCAATCCATTTGAAGAACTGAACATCAAAAATGATGTGATTGAAGCCCCTATAACTTCTATGTGTAAAGAGACATTGAAGGATTCGGGGATGGACAATAAGTCTATTATTCGTTGCAAGAACATGTTCGCTTTGGGCTTGGTATGTTGGCTTTTTAATCGTAAGATTGAGGTCGCTGAAAAAATGATTCACGATAAATTTGCGAAAAAGCCTGCTGTTGCCGATGCTAATATAAAAGTATTGAATGCGGGTTTTAATTATGGAGCCAATACTCATGCGTCTGCATCAACTTTTCGTATCGAAACAAAAGTAGCTAAGGCCAAAGGATTATATACTGATATTACAGGAAATAAGGCTACTGCTTATGGTTTGATTGCGGCTTCAGAGAAATCGGGACTTGAACTGTACCTCGGCTCATATCCTATTACTCCGGCTACTGATATTTTGCATGAACTGTCCAAACACAAATCATTGGGTGTTAAAACCGTACAATGTGAGGATGAAATCTCTGGTTGCGCTTCTTCTATCGGTGCTGCATTTGCCGGAGACTTGGCTGTTACTTCTACTTCAGGCCCTGGCCTTTGTCTAAAGAGTGAGGCTCTGAATCTAGCTGTTATTGCCGAATTACCGTTAGTCGTAGTAGATGTTCAACGTGGTGGTCCTTCTACAGGTTTACCTACAAAGGCTGAACAGTCGGACTTGTTGCAAGCTCTTTTTGGTCGTAGTGGTGAAAGCCCTATGCCGGTTATCGCGGCAACGTCTCCTACCAATTGCTTTGATGCTGCTTATATGGCTTGCAAAATAGCTTTGGAACACATGACTCCGGTTATTCTTTTGACTGATGCATTTATTGCAAATGGATCTGCTGCTTGGAAGTTGCCCGATTTGAAAGATTATCCGGCGATTAATCCTCCTTATGCAACTCCGGAGATGAAAGGTAATTATACTCCTTTTTATCGTAATCCTGATTCGTATGTTCGTTATTGGGCTGTCCCCGGAATGGAAGGTTATACCCATCGTATAGGCGGATTGGAAAAGGATAGTAAGACAGGTGCTATTTCTACAGATCCACTTAATCATAATGAAATGGTTGCTAATCGTGCACTTAAAGTCTCGAAGATTGAAGTTCCCGATTTGGTTGTTGACGGTGATGAGGATGCAGACTTCTTGGTAGTTGGCTGGGGTGGAACTTATGGACATCTCTACTCAGCTGTTTCTCAAATGCGTGAAGAAGGTAAGAAGGTAGCCTTTGCTCAGTTCGAATTCATTAACCCATTGCCTAAAAATACGGCCGAGGTACTCAAACGTTATAAAAAGGTTGTTGTTGCTGAACAAAACTTGGGACAGTTTGCCGGTTATTTGCGTATGAAGATTCCTGGACTGATGGTAAGTCAATTTAACGAAGTAAAGGGCCAACCGTTTATAATTCGTGAGTTGGTTGATGCATTCACTAAATTAATGGAGGGTTAAAAATGAGCGAAATACAATATACTGTACAAGATTATAAATCGGGCCAACCTCGTTGGTGTCCCGGTTGTGGCGATCATTCTTTCTTGAGTTATTTTCATAAAGCAATGGCCGAAATAGGTGTTGCTCCACACAATATTGCAGTTATCTCTGGAATAGGTTGTTCTTCTCGTTTGCCGTACTATGTTAATACCTATGGCTTTCATACCATTCATGGTCGTGCGGCTTCTGTTGCTACAGGAGCCAAAGTCGCTAATCCCGATTTGACTATATGGCAAATTTCTGGAGATGGAGATGGTTTGGCTATTGGTGGAAATCATTTCATACACGCTGTTCGTCGCAATATAGATCTCAATATGATTTTGTTGAACAACCGTATTTATGGTTTGACGAAAGGGCAGTATTCTCCAACATCGGCACGTGGTTTTGTAAGCAAATCGTCTCCCTACGGAACGGTTGAAGATCCTTTCCGTCCTGCCGAACTTTGTTTTGGTGCTCGCGGTCGTTTCTTTGCACGTTGTGTCGCTGTTGATGGTCCTGCGACCGTTGAGGTGCTGAAGGCTGCTGCTGAGCACAAGGGAGCCTCTGTAGTAGAAGTACTCCAGAATTGTGTTATATTCAATGATGGTACTCATTCTACTCTGGCTACTAAAGAGCTTCGTGCTCAAAATGCAATATATTTGGAGCATGGCAAGCCTATGCTGTTCGGTGCTAATCGTGAATTTGGACTTGTTCAGAATGGCTTTGGATTAAAAGTTGTCAGACTTGGTGAGAATGGTGTGACCGAAAAGGATATTTTAGTTCATGATGCTCATTGCCACGATCATACACTACAGCTGAAATTGGCATTGATGGAAGGTCCTGATTTTCCTGTGGCGCTGGGTGTTATTCGTGATGTAGAAGCTCCTACTTATGAAGCTGCTGTAACCGAACAAATTGAAGAAATCAAAGAAACAAAGAAATATCACAACTTCCATGAATTGTTGATGACCAATGATGTCTGGGAAGTGAAATAGTTTTGTTTTCAATAAATGATAAAAAAATGGAGATGTGTCTTTTAGTACATATCTCCATTTTTATTATTTGTATGTGGTTCATTGAATATCTTTCTGACAATTTATTCAGTGCACCATAGTGTGTTTTGTTCTTATTCTTTTTCTCCGAAGCAAAGGTCGCCTGCGTCACCTAAACCTGGTACGATATACGAGTGTTCGTTTAGTTCGGGGTCTACCGCAGCGCACCATACGGTAGTAATGTCGTCGGGGAATACTTTTCTGATATGCTCAATAGCTGGTTCGGCTGCAATAATCGAAGCGATGTGGATATGAGCTGGGTGCCCTTTCGTAAGCATGGCTCTATAAGATAGTTCCATACTGCTTCCTGTGGCCAGCATAGGATCGGCTATGATAAGTGTTTTCCCATCTATTCTAGGAGATGCTATATATTCAATATGTATTTCGAAGTTTTCGTTATCTTTGTATTTCCGATAGGCTGAGACAAAAGCGTTTTCTGCATCATCAAATATACTCAGAAAACCGTTATGGAAAGGAAGTCCTGCTCTTAGTATAGTACAAAGAATAAGGTCTTCGTCTGGAACACTGATTGAAGATATGCCTAGTGGCGTTTCGGTATCTTTCATCGAATAGTGCAAGGTTTTACTGATTTCGTATGCCATCATTTGTCCTATGCGGTGCACATTTTCTCGAAAGCGGAGTTTGTCTCCTTGAATTTGTTTGCTGCGTAACTCCAGCACAAACTGGTTGAGTACGGAATTCGACTCATTGAAATTGACTATTTTCATATATAAATATTGTTAAGTTCTATCGTCTTGGCGACTCTGTTAGAGATGTACGATTAGATTTTCGAGTGCAAAATAACAAATAATCTTTCGTATTGCAATGTTTAGTTGGCAGATAATGTATACAAAATTTAAATAGTTAATAATTAGAGAATTTTTTCTTTAATATTTCGCTTAATTTGAATGAAAGTTGTAAATTTGCAATCCGAAAAAGGGGTGTAAAGGTAAAAAGACTAACATCCTAGTTCTTTATATAATAGGTAGAAGTAATTTTAGTTTAATTTATTTATTTAATAATTCAAGCAAAATGGCAAAATTAGATTTAACAAAGTATGGGATTACAGGGACCACAGAGATCCTTTATAATCCTACTTATGAGGTGCTGTTCGATGAAGAGACAAAAGAGGGTTTGCAAGGTTTTGAAGTAGGTCAAGAGACAGAACTTGGCGCTGTAAACGTTATGACAGGTGTATATACCGGTCGCTCTCCAAAGGATAAATTTATTGTATGCGATGAAACATCAAAAGACACTGTATGGTGGACTTCTGATGAATATAAGAATGATAACAAAAAAGCTTCTGTAGAAGCTTGGAATGCTGTTAAAGAAATTGCAAAGAAAGAACTTTCTAACAAAAGATTGTTCGTTGTAGATGCTTTCTGCGGTGCCAACAAAGATACTCGTATGAAAGTTCGTTTCATCGTTGAGGTTGCTTGGCAAGCTCACTTTGTTACCAACATGTTCATCCGTCCTAAAAATCAAGAAGAGTTCGATCAAGAACCTGATTTTGTTGTATACAATGCTTCTAAGGCTAAAGTAGAAAACTACAAAGAACTTGGCTTGAATTCTGAAACAGCTGTTGTATTCAACTTGACTTCAAAAGAGCAAGTTATTGTCAATACATGGTACGGTGGTGAAATGAAGAAAGGTATGTTCTCTATGATGAACTACTTCTTGCCTTTGAAAGGTATCGCTTCTATGCACTGCTCTGCCAATACAGATATGAACGGCGAGAATACTGCTGTATTCTTCGGTTTGTCTGGTACAGGTAAGACTACTTTGTCTACCGATCCGAAACGTAAGTTGATCGGTGATGATGAACACGGATGGGATGACAATGGCGTATTCAACTTCGAAGGTGGTTGCTATGCTAAGGTTATCAATTTGGATAAAGACTCTGAACCTGATATCTATGGTGCTATTACTCGCGATGCTCTACTTGAGAATGTAACGGTTGGTAAAGATGGTAAGATCGATTTCACTGATAAGAGCGTAACCGAGAATACTCGTGTTTCTTATCCTATCTATCATATCAAAAATATCGTACGTCCGGTTTCTACAGCTCCCGCTGCTAAACAAGTTATTTTCTTGTCAGCTGATGCATTCGGTGTACTTCCTCCAGTATCTATCTTGAGCAAAGAGCAGACTAAATATTACTTCCTTTCTGGTTTCACAGCTAAATTGGCTGGTACAGAACGTGGTATCACAGAGCCTACTCCTACATTTTCTGCTTGCTTTGGTCAGGCATTCCTTGAATTGCACCCAACAAAATATGCAGAAGAATTGGTTAAACACATGGAGAAGAGCGGTGCTAAGGCATACTTGGTTAACACTGGCTGGAACGGAACTGGCAAGCGCATTTCTATCCGCGATACTCGTGGTATTATTGACGCTATCCTCGATGGTTCTATCGACAAAGCTAATACAAAGACAATACCTTACTTCGATTTCGTAGTTCCTACAGAATTGAAGGGTGTTGATACTAACATTCTTGATCCTCGCAATACTTATGCTGATGCAAGTAAGTGGGATGAGAAAGCTAAAGATTTGGCAGCTCGCTTCATCAAGAACTTCGCTAAATACGAAGGTAATGAAGCTGGTAAAGCTCTTGTTGCTGCTGGTCCTAAACTCTAAGGAGTTTATTCCAATATATAAAAAAAGAGCGCATCATACGATGCGCTCTTTTTTTATGTATATTATTTGAACTTGGATAAGGGACTCAAGTATATATATCCCCGTCACGTCAAAGATCTATCAAATAATACATTCGTATGTCTCCGCCACACTAATGCATTAAAGTCATAATACTCTGTCAGAAAAGCTTTTAAACGTTCTATAATACCTTTAATAAGGAGAAATCTGTGAAAACAGACTGATGAAAGTTGGTTCATATCAGAAGGGTATCATATCTTTCTCTTGACAAGCATGTCGTTCCACCTAGGTGAGTTGACTGAATCACCTAGGTGAGTTGATCGTTCCACAAGGGTGAGTTAACCGAATCACCTAGGTGGAACGACAAAACCTTTATGAGTCAACAGAAATATCCTGAATACGATAACTCTGATTCAATAAGATGTGTACAAAAAAACTTCTTCTAGATAAGAAGAATTGAGCCTCTTCCATGCACGAGTGCTAAGCAAAGGAGTCCCTACGACCCATTGAAAAATGATTTTCTATCCCGAACTTAAGTATAAATACAATAAGTGAGTGGCGCTGATGGTGCCATTGGCTCTTTGCGATTATGATAATAATACCTCAGCTCGAAATAAGTTTAAAATAAGAGACGTCTTTATTTTAATGACTTATTTCGAGCTGAAGTCCTTTATTTCTTTTCTCTATCTTTTCGGATGAACTCAAGCAGTCGATCTACCGCTTCGTCTTCAGGAATATTTTTTTCAATACAAACTTTCTGTTTGTAAAGACTTACTTTTCCCGGTCCTGCTCCCACATAACCGTAGTCTGCATCGGCCATTTCTCCGGGACCGTTCACTATGCACCCCATTATGCCTATCTTCAGACCTTTCAGTTCTTTTGTCGCCTCTTTGATGCGAGCAATGGTCTTTTGTAGGTCGAATAGAGTACGTCCGCAACTTGGGCATGAAATGTACTCGGTCTTGCTGGTACGTGTTCGTCCGGCTTGTAAGATGCCGAATGCGGTGGCATCAATTGTTGTTACTGGCAATTTCCCGTTGTTTATCAGCATAATGCCGTCGCATAGTCCATCAATGATTAATGCCCCCATGTCGGCTGCCGATTTTATCTGGAAATTTTCTGCTTCATCTTCCTGATAATGCTGAAAGATGACTACGGGGTTTTGTAATCCTTCATTCATCATTTTGTGTACTAACGCCCGATGTTCTCCCAAGCGATGTGCGTTATTGCTTTGCGATATCACCACAATTTCGGGATGCATCTTCAGGCATGCAATAGCTTCTTCATTGAACATTGAGTAGGGTAGAAATAAGAATTTCAATTCCGCTTTGCAAGATGCTATAAATGGAAAATGATTGAAATTGAATGCTGGATATGTATGTTCGGTACCATCCCAATTGTCTGCGTCAATAATATAGTCTGTATCGGGCAATAGCATTTCAGGAAGCTGATTGCCTGCATATATATAGTCAGGTTTGAAAGCCTGGTCTATTTCGTTCTTATTGTTTTCCAGCCTACACGACAAAACGACAGGAACTTCATTTCCTCCTATATTGCGTACGGCCTTTGTTTGGCGTCGACTCGGATTAAGGTAGTCGAATGAAGCTGAGGCTTCAGCCTCAATATGAGTATGGAAAGATTGAACGGTAATATAATCCGCCAATTTTTCTGCAACAGGTATTTCTGCTTCTGGTGGCTCGCTCAAAGATACTCTGATTGTGTCGCCAATGCCATCAGCCAATAAGGCTCCTATGCCAAAAGCTGATTTTATACGTCCATCTTCTCCGTCTCCTGCTTCAGTTACGCCGAGATGCAATGGAAACGTCATCGCTTCTTTTGCCATTGTCTTAACAAGCAGGCGAACAGTTCTTACCATGATGGTTGTGTTCGATGATTTGATGGATATCACTACATCTGTAAATTGACAGTCTTGGCATATCCGAAGAAACTCCATACACGATTCTACCATGCCTCTTGGTGTATCACCGTAGCGCGACATGATGCGGTCCGATAATGAACCGTGATTCACTCCTATCCGAATAGCGGTATGATTCTTCTTGCAGATATCCAGAAAGGGGATAAATCGATCACGGATTTTTTGTATTTCAGCAGCATATTCTTCGTCTGTATACTCCAGGTGCTTGAAAGTACGTGCGGCATCTACATAGTTTCCCGGGTTGATACGTACCTTCTCGGCATAAAGTGCTGCTACGTCCGCTACGCGTGGATTGAAGTGTACATCAGCTGCCAATGGCACCATGTAGCCGTCTTTTCTCAACCCTGCATTTATATTCTTCAGATTTTCGGCTTCGCGAATGCCTTGTGTCGTAAGCCTCACTAACTCTCCTCCCGCATCAGCTATCTTTTTCACTTGGGCAATACTTCCTTCGGTGTCCAATGTAGAAGTGTTCGTCATCGATTGGATGCGGATAGGATTAGAGCCACCCATTTGAGTGGCTCCAATATTTACAATCGACGATTTTCTTCGAACGTAGTTAAAGAGATCCATTAATTCGTTTTATAATCGTATATTACCTCTTTTAATTGTTCATTAGCCTTCACGATTTTTTGTTTCAGTCCTTCTTTGTAAGCGGCGAAACGTTTTTCGAGTTCTTTGTCGGCTACCGAAAGAATCTGAACAGCCAGAATGGCAGCATTGAGTGCACCGTTTATGCCTACAGTCGCTACTGGTATGCCCGGAGGCATTTGAACAATAGCCAATAGGGCATCCATACCCTCTATAGATGATTTGATGGGAACACCGATAACGGGTACCAACGTAGATGCGGCAATTACTCCTGGTAAATGAGCAGCCATCCCTGCAGCGGCAATAATAACCTGTAACCCTCTTTTCTGAGCCGATTCAGCAAATTCTCGAACAGCTTCAGGGGTGCGGTGGGCAGAGAGTGCGTTCATTTCAAAAGGCACCTGCATGTCGTTGAGAAATGCGGCAGCCTTCTCCATAATAGGAAGATCGGATGTGCTACCTACAATAATACTAACAACTGGTTTCATTTTCTTTCTGATTATATTCTAAATTATAATAAAGCTTTGTATGCCTCGGCATCAAGTAGTGCATCAAAATCGCTGTCGGCAGCAGGCTTGATCTTTACCAACCAACCTTCTCCATAAGGATCTTGGTTTACAAGTGCGGGGTTTTCTTCCAAAGCTTCGTTTACTTCGAGCACTTCGCCGGAAATAGGGCAGAAGATATCGGATATTGTTTTTACAACCTCGATGGTACCTATCGTATCACCGGCATTCAATGTTTCGCCTACTGTTGGTATATCAACAAAAACGATGTCACCCAATTGCTCTTGAGCGTAATCGGTGATACCTACATAAACAACTTCACCTTCAACACGAACCCATTCGTGTTCGTTGGTGTACTTTAAATTTGCTGGAATGTTCATAACTGAGAAATTTAAAAAATTAAGGTTTATATTATTATTAAAATAAGAAAACTCTGAATAGTATATTACTGATAGGGTGCAGGATGAGCAGTGAGCAAACAAACCCTACAACAAATCCGCTTATCACTTCGCCCAATGTGTGATGCCCCAATATAATGCGTGCCGATCCTAGTGAACCCGATATGAATATGAACAAGCAGAGCCACCATACAGGATTGTAGCCAAACAGTGCACTGAACGATATCAGACCCCCTACTATACCGCCGCATCCTGCCATATGTTCGCTCAACTTCCATTTTAGATTGGCTATGACGCATACGATTGATATCATAAGGGCTGTTAATATGATTCCGGTCATATACCAAGGTATGCTCATTTTGCGCATCATAAGCAGGCAACATATATACGATAAAATAGTAAGTAAGAATGGAACATAGCGTTTTTTGCGTTCGTTGAGCTCTACTAGTTTAAAGCCATTCACCTTTCTGAAGATATGAATAGTTAGTGTCGGAATTAGAATTGTGAAGCAATAAACGATTCCTGTTACTATTAGTTTGTATCCCAATGGCAACATGTGAAGATAAGAGAATAGGAATAAAATGATGAATGCTAACATCGGAATAAAGAACGGCGTGAATATGAACGAGAGAATTCTCGCTATATTAATCAGCGTTCTATCGGCTGTAATGCGTTCTTCTTTTATTTTGTCAGTCATCTTATTGATAACAATGTTTAGCGTTATTTCATTTTTCATTTTCTCAATCTGGCTACAGGAATATTAAGCTGCTGTCTATATTTTGCTACGGTACGTCTGGCTACCGGATAACCTTTTTCTTTCAGTATAGTCGCCAACTCGTCATCGGTCAGCGGATTCTTCTTGTCTTCATTGTCTACGCATTCTTTCAATGTGTTGCGTATGGCGCGTGTCGATAGTTCTTCGCCGTCTTCAGTTGTATAACTGTCGCTGAAAAACATCTTTAACGAGAATATCCCAAAATTGGTTTGTACGTATTTACTGTTGCTTACTCTCGATATGGTTGATATGTCGAGGTTTGTTCTTTCAGCTACATCTTTTAGTATCATAGGGTGTAGCAACGATTCGTCACCTTCGATAAAAAAGGGCCGTTGCAAGTCTATGATTGCCTGCATGGTTGTTATCAACGTGTTCTGACGTTGCTTTACAGCCTCTATAAAACCTTGGGCGGCATCTATCTTTTGTTTCAAAAAGGTATACGTTTCCTTAGCCTCTTTGCTTTGATTCGCCTTGTTCTTTGTGTGCTCTTCCATCATATCGCGGAATTCTCTGTTCAGATGGAGCTGAGGTGTGTTGCGACTATTCAGACTCAGGTTAATACTGCCGTCTTCTTCGGTCTCTACAATAAAATCGGGCACTATCTGCTGGAAGTTCCTTCCCAAAGCTTCTCCTAGCGAAGCTCCAGGGCGCGGATTCAATTTCTTTATTTCTTCTATCGCTGCCAAGAATGTCTCTTCGTCCAGATTAAGACGTTGCTTTATCTTATCCCAATGTTTGCGAGTGAAATCCTCATAACATTTGCTCAGCATCGTTAGTTCTATTTGTTTCAGCGTGCAGTTCTCCTTGCGTTTCACTTGTATTAGTAAGCACTCTTGCAGGCTTCTTGCTCCGATACCCGCAGGATCGAAGTCTTGTATCACTTGCAATACTTTTTCCAATTCTTTGCTGTCCGTCTCTATTCCCATGTAGATGGCCAGTTCGTCACAAAGATTGTTGAGCGCTTTGCGTAGCAGCCCATCGTCATCAAGCGAACCTATGAGGTAGTTTGCCAATTCGCGCTCTTTATCACTCAATTCTCTTTCGTTGAGTTGTTCTTTCAGTGTTTCGTAAAAAGATGTTGCATCCGAGAATGGAATTTCTTCGGCTATTTGATCTTTTGTAGGGCGGGGCTGTTGTAGCTTGTAGTCTGGCACGTCGTCATCACTCAAGTAGTCGTCGCGCGAGTTATAATCAGTGGCATCGCTCTCTTCGCCTGTGGTTATATCGCTACCGAATTCGTCCATGTTTTCGTCGCTGTCGGGCATATCGTTGTCCTTCCCTTCTTCCAGAGCCGGATTCTCAAGTACTTCGGAGCGCACCCTGTCTTCTAATTCGACAGTGGGAAGCTCGAGCAACTTTACTACCAGTACCTGTTGAGGTGACAAAGTCTGTACTTGTTGCTGTGATTGCGACTGAACTTGTTTGAAACTCTCTGACATAATAACAACACGATAATTATGATGCTGCAAAATTAGTGAAATGTTTCCAATCTGACTCATATTATTCTATTAATATTTCGTCTTTCCTGTTGCTATTTTGATGTTTCTCTTTTTTTGACCGTAAAATGGCCCATGTATTGACAATTTACAGATAATTTTTGGGATTTATTCTTTGTATTGCGCTTCGCTTACACTATCTTTACCGCAAATTATATAAAATACTATCATTATGTTCAAGAAAGAAACGTATATCCAACGCCGAAAGCTCTTGAAAGAAGAACTTAAATCGGGCGTTTTGTTATTCCTGGGAAATGACGAATGTGGTTTGAACTATGAAGACAATACTTTCCGCTATCGCCAAGATTCAACCTTTCTATACTTTTTCGGATTATCTTTCGCGGGCTTGTCGGCTGTTATCGACATCGACGAAGATAAAGAAATTGTTTTTGGTGACGAACTCACCATCGATGACATCGTTTGGATGGGTAATCAGCCTACTCTACACGAAAAAGCCGATATGATAGGTGTTCGAGACACACGTCCTTCGGCAAATATTGTCAGCTATCTTCATCAGGCTGTCTGCAAAGGGCAGGTCATTCATTATCTGCCTCCATATCGCCCTGAACACAAGCTCAAATTGATGGATTGGCTGGGTGTGCTTCCTATTCATCAACAAGGTTCTGTGTCTTTTATCAAGGCTATTGTCAAACAACGCAATTATAAGTCGGCCGAAGAAGTAGCCGAAATTGAAAAAGCATGCAATGTCACTGCCGATATGCACCTTGCAGCGATGAAGATGCTTCGTCCCGGTATGCACGAGTTTGATGTAGTAGCCGAGATGGAAGCTGTAGCACGTCGTGCCAATTATGAATTCTCTTTTGCAACGATTGCCACCGTACACGGCGAAACGTTGCACAACCATACTCACGAGCATCTCGTACGCGAAGGTGATTTGTTTTTGATTGATGCCGGTGCCGAAACCGAGATGGGTTATGCCGGTGATATGTCGTCTACGATCTGTGCCGGTAAGAAGTTTACCGAACGCCAGAAACAGATTATCAGTATTCAAAATGCTATGTACGACGAGGCAGTGAAGGCTCTCAAACCAGGTGTGCCCTACCGCGATGTTCACGATTTGAGTGCACGTGTCATGATAGAACGCATGAAAGAAATCGGCTTAATGAAAGGCAATACCGATGACTGCTTGGAAAGTGGTGCTTTTGCTTTGTTCTATGTTCATGGACTCGGTCACATGATGGGACTCGATGTACACGATATGGAGAATTTGGGCGAAGTTTGGGTCGGATACAATGGTCAACCCAAGAGTACGCAATTCGGACGCAAATCACTTCGTCTTGCGATACCTTTGCAACCGGGCTTTGTGCATACGGTTGAACCGGGTATTTATTTCATTCCTCAACTCATTGATCAGTGGCGTGCTGAGAAGAAATTCGCAGATTTTATTAATTATGACCTGGCGGAGACATACAAGGATTTTGGTGGTGTACGCAACGAGTCTGATTATCTCATTACTGAAACAGGTTCTAAACGCTTAGGTAAGGTTGTTCCAAAAGAGCCGGAAGCTATTGAAGCTCTTCGATAGCCAACGACTGTAAATGATAGAAAATAAAGAATGACAGAACACCCATTATCTCAATTTAGTTATTGCCCAAAGTGCGGTTCGACACGTTTTGTAGAGCGCAACGCTAAGGCCAAACAATGCCTCGATTGTGGTTTTGTTTATTATTTTAATCCTTCGTCTGCAACAGTTGCGCTGATCGTCAATAAACAAGGCGAACTATTGGTATGCCACCGTGCCAAGGAACCACAAAAAGGAACGTTCGACTTGCCAGGTGGTTTTGTCGATTGTGGCGAGACTGGCGAAGAAGGCGTAGCTCGCGAAGTAATGGAAGAAACGGGATTGAGGGTAGTGAAAACAGCTTTTCTGTTTTCACTACCCAATCTGTATCCTTATTCTGGATTTGTAGTCCATACTCTCGATATGTTTTATTGCTGTACGGTAGTTGATACAGATCATATCGTCGCTCACGACGATGTTGCTGCCGCTTTTTTCATTCCTTTTAAAGATATAAACCCGCAAGATTTCGGATTAGCCTCCATACGTCGTGGATTGCAGAAAATCATTGATGAACAACTCATTTAGTAAATATCAGATACTAATTTAATCTGTATTTCTGAAAAGGAAGATACGGCTGAAAATATTTACCAAAAATGTTTATTTCTTTGTCTATGACTTGTGTTTATTTGTTAATGTGTGGGAATGAAGATGCTTGTTTAGTCTGAAACATTGTATAATTGTTCTTTTTTTCTAAAAAAAGATAGATTATCCCTTATTTATAAGGTATAAGAATTCTTTTTTTTCTACTTTTGCGGTTGTTAATAGGTGAACTCCTTTTCATCAAAGTATTAGTTATGCAAAAAAATCTGGTTATAGTAGAGTCCCCTGCAAAGGCGAAAACAATAGGTAAATTCTTGGGCGATGATTATGAAGTCCTTTCGAGTTACGGACATATTCGTGATTTGAAGAAGAAAGAATTCAGTATCGACGTTAAGAACGATTTTGCTCCGAAATATGAAATTCCCGCAGAGAAGAAAGAATTGGTGTCTAAGCTTAAAACGGAGGCTGGAAAAGCAAGTACGGTTTGGCTGGCATCCGATGAGGACCGCGAGGGAGAGGCTATTTCGTGGCATTTGTATGAAGTGCTTAAACTGAAGCCCGAGAATACTAAACGTATCGTCTTTCATGAAATTACCAAAACCGCTATACTGAATGCCATTCAGAATCCGCGTAAGATAGATACGAATCTTGTGGATGCCCAACAAGCTCGACGGGTGTTGGATCGTATTGTGGGTTTTGAATTATCGCCAATTCTCTGGCGTAAGGTGAAGCCTGCATTATCGGCCGGCCGTGTACAGTCTGTGGCTGTTCGTTTGGTCGTAGATAAGGAAAGAGAAATTCAGGCTTTCCACACTGAATCATCGTATAGAGTTATTGCCACATTTATTGTGCCTAACGAGAACGGCAAATTAGTGGAACTAAAAGCCGAATTGGCGCGGCGTCTTAAAACAAAGGCTGAAGCCGAAGCTTTTTTGGAAAGTTGCAAGAATGCGACCTTTACTATTTCCGATAAGGTGATTAAACCTGTCAAACGATCGCCTGCACCTCCTTTTACTACTTCTACGTTGCAGCAAGAAGCTGCTCGTAAGTTAGGATTCACGGTAAATCGCACCATGATGATAGCACAGAATCTGTACGAATCGGGATTGATTACTTATATGCGTACCGACTCGGTGGATTTGTCGTCGTTGGCTTTGTCGACTTGTAAAAGAGTGATAGGCGAGCAGATGGGAGAACAATATTCTCATTCACGTCAATTTACCACCAAGACTATTGGCGCTCAAGAAGCTCATGAGGCTATCAGACCTACTAATATAGGGGATGCTTCCGTATCGGGTACAGCTCAAGAAAAACGTTTGTACGATTTGATATGGAAACGCACTATTGCCTCGCAGATGGCTGATGCCGAACTGGAGAAAACGACAGTGACCATTATGAGCAATCATGGTGATAAATTTACGGTTACCGGAGAGGTCCTAACGTTTGATGGCTTTATTCGTGTTTATCGTGAGTCGTATGACGATGATAATGCGCAAGAAGAAGAAAGCGGATTACTTCCACCATTGGAAAAAAGTCAAATACTCAATCATCAAAATATAACAGCTACAGAACGCTTTACTCAACATCCGCCTCGTTATACAGAGGCAAGTTTGGTACGCAAACTAGAAGAACTTGGCATCGGACGTCCTTCTACGTATGCTCCTATTATATCGACTATACAGCAGAGAGGCTATGTGGATAAGGATAATAAGGAAGGCGAGAAACGTGAGTCTACGGTTCTAAAACTGGAAAATGGTGAAATAAAGGGACAGGTGAATACTGAAATGGTAGGTGCCGAGAAATCCAAATTGATACCTACAGATATAGGTTTGGTGGTCAATGATTTCTTGAATCAATATTTCCCGAATATATTGGATTATCACTTTACTGCTCGTGTGGAGAAAGAGTTTGACGAAGTAGCTGAAGGACAGAAAAAGTGGACTGAAATATTAAAGAAATTCTATGGAACGTTTCATCCTTCAGTTGAAGCTACTCTCGCTATTAAGACTGAGCACAAGGTGGGTGAAAGAATATTGGGCAATGAGCCCGCTACAGGTAAGGTTGTGTCAGTAAAGATCGGACGCTTTGGCCCCATGATACAAGTCGGCTCTGCCAGTGATGAAGAAAAACCTCGTTTTGCACAGATGCCAAAAGGTATTTCTATGGAAGCCATTACGATGGAAGAGGCTCTTGAAATGTTCAAGTTACCGCGTACATTAGGAGAGTATGAAGGTAAATCGGTCTCTGTTAATATTGGACGTTTTGGCCCTTATGTTCGTCATGGCTCACTATATGCTTCTATGCCTAAAGACAAGGATCCGATGACCATTACTTTTGATGAGTCTGTAGAACTGATCTTGGCAAAGCGTGAAGCAGAAGCTAAACGGCATATTAAATCGTTTGACGAAGATCCTGATTTGGCTATTCTCAACGGTCGATTCGGTCCCTATATTTCCTATAAAGGAAGTAACTATAAGATACCCAAAGGTACGGTTCCCGAAGAACTTGATTTGGCGGGATGCCAGAAAATTATAGCTGATCAAGGAGAAAAGAAGAAAACTGCGCCACGCCGGAAAGCAACTGCGAAGTCCGCTAAAAAGTCGTAAGTATTAAATCTCCTTAAAGAATATATCTTACATCACTATTTATTTGTTACTTTGCACCAAATTTGGGAAGAATGTCGTAATACGTATCAGATAATGAATAAGCTAAATCATACATCTTGTCCGCTATGCAAGGGAAGTCGCATCCATTCTGTGATGGAATGCACAGACTATTATGCTACAAGAGAAACATTTGAAGTTTATCATTGTGACGATTGTGGCTTTACTTTCACTCAGGGAGTACCTGTGGAAGCGGAGATCGGACGATATTATGAGTCTCCCGACTATATATCTCATTCTGATACGCGTAAAGGTGCAATGAATACTATTTATCATTGGGTACGATGCATGATGCTACGGCGCAAGTCTCGCCTTATTGAAAAAGAACTTCATTGTAAGACAGGACGTCTGCTTGATATAGGTACCGGAACGGGTTATTTCCCTCATGCTATGCAACGTAGAGGATGGCAGGTTGAGGCTGTAGAAAAGAATGCCGCTGCTCGTGATTTCGCCTTGAAACACTTTTCTTTGCAGGTGAAAGAAGACGATGCGCTCGGAATTTTTGCGGCTGAGTCTTTCGATGCCATAACTTTGTGGCATGTGATGGAACATCTGGAAAAGTTGGACGAAGTATGGAGTGTGTTTGATCGGTTGCTGAAGAAAGATGGAATATTGGTTATTGCAGTACCCAACTGTGCTTCTTGCGATGCTCGGATATATGGTAAGGAGTGGGCTCCTTACGATGTGCCTCGTCATTTGTGGCATTTCACTCTCGAGACCATGAAGGCCGAAGGCGAACGTCATGGATTTAAATTGGCAACATACTATCCGATGCCTTTCGATGCATTCTATGTGTCTATGTTGAGCGAGAAAAATTTGAAACATTCGTGTCCTTTTATCAGGGGATTGTGGAATGGATTTTGTGCTTATCTCCACGCCTTTGGACACAAGGAATTGAGCAGTTCTATAATCTATATATTCAGAAAGTAAAACGATGGTGAAGCAAAAGAAAATAAAAAACAAATCGTCTCATTCCGACATGCAATTTGTTACATCCAGTATTAGTACTACGATGGTGTTGATCTTGTTGGGTTTGGTAGTGGCTTTTTCACTAACGGCCAATAACCTTTCGGTTTATGTACGAGAAAATATTAATTTTTCTTTCTTATTGAGTGATGGAACATCACCGCAACAAGCTATGCAGTTGATGCACCAGTTGCGTAAACAACCCTATGTGAAGAACCTGCAATATATATCGAAAGATCAAGCGTTGAAAGAACAAACGGCAGCAATGGGTACTAATCCATCCGACTTTTTAGGCTACAATCCATTTACAGCTTCAATTGAAGTGAAGCTTCATTCAGCTTATGCCAATACAGATAGTATCACCAAAATATCGAATGCCATAAGGCACAATAGCAATGTGAAAGATGTACTCTATCAACAGGGTTTATTGGATGCTGTGAATAGTAATATTCGCAATATTAGCGCTGTATTATTGGGACTGGCATTCTTGCTCACACTTATATCTTTTGCTCTCATTAATAATACGATAAGGCAGAGTATTCATTCCAAACGTTTTTTGATACATACAATGAAACTGGTGGGTGCCAGTTGGGGGTTCATCCGCAAACCTTTCTTATTGCGGAGCGCTCGAGGAGGACTTGTCGCCGGAATCTTTGCCAATATAATTTTGTGGGTAGGGGTGTATTGGTTAGTCGATTTGGAACCTACACTTGGCGATATACTTACTTGGAATGTGATGGCTGTGGTGACGCTTAGCGTTTTAGTTTTCGGAATACTGATTACTTTATTATGCGCTTACCTGTCTATCAATAAGTATTTACGAATGAAAGCTAGTACTTTATATTATGTTTAAAACTCAATGTTTATGAAACAGACAAATACAAACAACAGCGTAGAAGACAAAAGGAAATTTGCTTTTGACAAAACCAATTATATCATGTTGGCTATCGGTGTAGCAGTTATCATTATCGGCTTTTTGCTGATGGTGGGCCCCAACTCGAGCGAAACACATTACGAACCTGATATATTCAGTTTTCGTCGTATAAAAGTTGCTCCGGTTGTCTGCCTATTGGGCTACCTCTCTATCATCTTTGCTATATTGCGTAAACCAAAAGATGATAAATAATGGGTGGATTGACAATTATTCAAACAATTATTCTGGCCATTGTTGAAGGTCTGACCGAATTTTTGCCGGTTTCGTCGACAGGACACATGATTATTGCTCAGAACTTGATGGGAATAGAAAGTACTCCCTTTGTCAAGGCTTTTACCGTGATTATTCAGTTTGGAGCTATTTTATCGGTTATTGTACTTTACTATAAACGCTTTTTTCGTCTTAATCATACACCTGCTCCACAAGAGGCTTCTTCTGTGCAGAAATTCTTGCATAAATGGGACTTCTATTGGAAATTGTTCGTTGCTTTTATTCCTGCCATCGTTATTGGTGGATTGGGAAATAAGATAGTGGACGAACTTTTGGGTAGTGTCACTGTAGTGGCGTCGATGTTGGTTGTCGGGGGAATCTTTATGCTCTTCTGCGATCGTATATTCAATAAAGGTAATGAACGGACGGTGATGACCGAAAAGAAAGCATTTAACATAGGCCTTTTTCAATGTATTGCTATGATACCGGGGATATCTCGTTCGATGGCCACTATCGTGGGTGGTATGTCTCAGAAATTCACTCGCAAAGACGCAGCCGAATTTTCTTTCTTTCTGGCTGTGCCTACAATGTTTGCCGCTACGGTGCTAGATATCTTTAAACTATATAGATCTGGCGATGCAAGTGCCATTACATCTAACAATATCTTTATTCTGCTATTGGGAAGTGTGATCGCTTTTTTTGTTGCTATGGTAGCAATAAAGGGCTTTATAGATTTTCTGACTAAATATGGGTTCAAGGCTTTCGGTGTTTATCGTATCATTGTGGGTGCGTTTATTCTGATCTGGTTGTTGAGTGGTCACCCTATGAATATTGTCGGATGAAATTTAGAAAAGGAGAAGTTCTTTGTTTTGATAAACCATACCGTATGACTTCCTTCAAAGTGGTATCAATGATACGGTTCCAACTTTGTGCAAGGCTCGGTTTGAAGAAAAAGGAATTGAAAGTAGGACATGCAGGAACACTCGATCCGCTTGCTACAGGCGTATTGGTGGTATGCACAGGGAGAGCTACTAAAAGAATTGAAGAGCTGCAAAGTCATACAAAAGAATATGTTGCCGGACTTCGGCTGGGAGCTACTACTGTTTCGTTTGATATGGAACATGAGATAGATGCTACTTATCCAACAGAACACATCACCAAGGAACTTATAGAACAGACGTTGGCTACGTTTATTGGTGAAATTCAGCAGATACCTCCTTCTTTTTCGGCTTGTAAGATAGATGGACAACCTGCTTATTTGAAGGCTCGCAAGGGCAAAGAAGTAAAACTCAAGCCAAAGACATTGGTTATTGATGAAATAGAACTGTTAGAGTGCAATATGCCAGATATTAAAATACGAGTCGTCTGTAGTAAAGGTACATACATTAGAGCGTTGGCCCGTGATATTGGCGAAGCACTGCACAGTGGAGCATACCTTACTTCGTTAAGGCGTACTAGGGTTGGTGATATTACTGTAGACAAATGTCTCGACCCGCTTCTGTTTGGCGAATGGCTTGACCGCCAAGAGATAGAAGAAGAGGATGAAATAAATAATTAGATGAAACTATAAACAACAAAAATAAAAACAATTATGAAGCTGTCGCAATTCAAATTTAAATTACCGGAAGAAAAAATAGCTCAACACCCGGCTCATTTCCGGGATGAAGCAAGACTGATGGTACTTCATCGGAAGACAGGTGAGATTGAACATAGAATATTTAAAGATGTTATTGACTATTTCGATGATAAAGATTGCTTTATCTTTAATGATACTAAAGTTTTTCCTGCTCGTCTATATGGCAATAAGGAAAAGACCGGTGCGCGCATTGAAGTGTTTTTGTTGCGCGAACTGAACGAAAAATTGCGTTTGTGGGATGTTCTCGTAGATCCTGCACGCAAGATACGTATTGGCAATAAACTCTATTTTGGCGAAGATGATTCGATGGTTGCCGAAGTAATAGATAATACTACTTCTCGGGGACGTACGCTTCGTTTCCTTTACGATGGACCACACGAGGAATTTAAAAATGCATTGTATGCTCTTGGCGAAACTCCATTGCCACACAGCATTATCAAACGCGAACTTCAACCCGAAGATGCAGAAGATTTCCAATGTATTTTTGCTAAAAATGAAGGTGCTGTGACGGCTCCTACTGCGGGGTTGCATTTTAGTCGCGAATTGATGAAACGTCTCGAAATAAAAGGAATCAACTTCGCTTTTGTAACGCTTCATGCCGGTTTGGGCAATTTCCGCGAGATTGATGTAGAAGACTTGACCAAACATAAAACCGATTCGGAGCAGATGTTTGTTGGCGAAGAAGCTGTTTCTGTGGTTAATAAGGCGAAAGATCTCGGCCGCAATGTTTGTGCCGTTGGTACTACTGTAATGCGAGCAGTCGAAAGTACTGTCAATACCTATGGACGGATCAAACCTTTTGACGGATGGACAAATAAATTTATTTTCCCACCTTATAACTTTACGGTTGCTAATAGCATGATCTCGAATTTTCACATGCCGTTGTCTACATTGTTGATGCTTCAGGCTGCCTTTGGTGGATATGATGAAGTAATGCATGCTTATGATGTTGCATTGAAAGAAAATTATCGCTTCGGAACGTATGGTGATGCCATGCTTATAATAGATTAAACAAGATGGCTGTGCTTTATCTCGGCATTGGTAGCAATCTTGGCGATAAAGAGCAGCATCTCGAAGCGGCTGTCAGTCATATTGAAGAGCTGATTGGGAAAATTGTTTCCCGATCAGCTCTTTATGTTACCGAGCCGTGGGGATTCTCTTCGGAAAATAGTTTCATCAATGCGGTTGTCGGAGTTGAAACGGTACTTTCGCCCCGCAATGTGTTGGATGCCACAAAGGAGATAGAACGGCAGATGGGTAGAACTCGTAAGTCGTCTGAAGGTCGTTATGAAGACCGCATTATTGATATTGATATACTACTTTACGATAATTGGATTATTGAAGAGGCTGATTTGATGATTCCTCATCCTTTAATGTCACAGCGTCTTTTTGTGATGGAGCCTCTATGCGAGATTGCTCCCGAATTCATACATCCTGTCTTACGAAAAAGCATTAAAGAATTGTTAATTTCCATGCAGTAGTAGTATAGGTATCGAAATTATATCTACCTTTGCATCCGAAAATGTTAGTGGAAAGATTTGAATCGCTTGCAACCACAAGAAAAAATGCTAAAATATAATCTTCTTTTTGTGCGTTCGCACAGCTTTTCACTCTCTGCACTACATCCTATTTTATACATTAATTTTTTTAATTCCAATTTACAATGGGATATTTATTCACATCCGAATCGGTGTCTGAAGGACACCCCGACAAAGTGGCCGATCAAATATCGGACGCTATACTTGATAAACTACTGGTCTATGACCCGAATTCTAAAGTAGCTTGCGAAACATTGGTAACCACCGGACAGGTAGTTATTGCGGGAGAAGTGAAGACTAATGCGTATATCGACTTGCAAAGAGTAGCACGCGAAGTTATTCAAAAAATTGGTTATACGAAGGGCGAATACATGTTCGAAAGTAATTCGTGTGGTATCCTTTCTGCTATTCATGAACAAAGTCCCGATATTAATCGTGGCGTTGAACGTGAAGACCCTATGAATCAAGGGGCAGGCGACCAAGGTATGATGTTTGGTTATGCCACAAACGAAACCGAAAACTACATGCCACTTTCGCTCGACTTGGCTCACCGCATATTGTATGTGCTCGCCGAGATACGTCGCGAAGGTAAGCAAATGACTTATTTACGTCCTGATGCAAAGAGCCAAGTGACAATTGAATATGATGACAATGACAAACCAGTTCGTATCGATACGATCGTCGTTTCGACTCAGCACGATGAATTTATTCAGCCGAAAGATGCTTCTCGTGAGGCTCAGCTTAAAGCTGATGAAGAAATGTTGGCGAAAATCCGTAAAGACGTCATCGAAATATTGATGCCTCGGGTATTGGAATCTATCTCGCTTGAGAAAGTTCGTAAACTTTTTGATGGCAATATCAAATATTTCGTTAATCCTACAGGCAAGTTTGTTATTGGTGGCCCTCATGGAGATACCGGATTAACAGGCCGTAAGATTATTGTAGATACTTATGGTGGTAAGGGTGCGCATGGTGGTGGTGCCTTCTCGGGAAAAGATCCTAGCAAGGTAGACCGTAGTGCAGCTTATGCAGCTCGTCATATTGCAAAAAATTTGGTTGCTGCCGGTGTTGCCGACGAAGTACTCATTCAGTTGTCTTATGCTATCGGTGTTGCAGACCCCATCAATATTTATGTCAATACTTATGGTCATGGACATGTCAAAATGAGTGACGGCGAAATAGCTCAAAAGGTTGGTCAACTCTTTGATCTTCGTCCTCGTGCTATCGAAGAACGCCTTAAACTGCGCAATCCGATATATTTGGAAACAGCTTCTTACGGACACATGGGACGTGAATCTCAAGTTGTGACCAAAACATTTACTTCAAATTATGCCGAAGACAAAACTGTTACGGTAGAATTGTTTACGTGGGAAAAACTCGATTATGTAGATAAGATTAAAGCTGCTTTCAGACTTTAATTTTTCATTTATAAAAAGGATAGCCGCAATGGATTTGTTTCTGTTGCGGCTTTATTCTTTTTCCAGGCATTGCGTTGGCAAAACATGTTTTGTATGAATACCCTATTGTATTGTCGGAGCAAAGAATCGTGAAATATTTCGTTCGATTGATCTGTATAATTGAAAAAATATGTAATTTTATCGGCTGTAAGCAATCCCTCCAGGGCTTTGCTGCCCATAATTTAGTTATTATATTGTTCATGAAATATCAGTTACAACGGAATGTTTTGTTACTAGCAGTGATGATAATGCTGGCTTTCTCATTTGGTTGGGGAGCCCACAATTATTCGTTAACGCGTTCTAAAATAAAAGTTTCGCTTAACGTTGCTTTGCAACAGACAATGTCGCGCCATGCTGCCAAGTGGCTTACTGCGGATACTTTGAAAGCCTATACTCAAATCCAAGCTGCGATGGGGAATCCGGTTTCTGTTCGTGCTTTCGATAAAACTTTTGCTGCAGCGTTGCCCTTTGCGCCGCTTCGCTCAAGTTCAGGCATACAGGTCCGTTTGCTTCCTCGAAATGTACGTCCTTCTACCGATGAGTTATCGGGCGATTGCCTGATGAGTGATACGATCTTGTGGATGTCTCCTGCAGTACAAACTGCTTCGGCTGTCACTCCGATATTGGTTCTTAGGGGATATGCCCATTGTCCGTTTTGGAAAGTCTTTTTGCTCTCGCATCCCGATGGACCTATTATCGTTTTTTGTTTGTCTCTGTTGATCGGTTCGCTGATGCCTTTGCTATTGTATCGCCGACGGAGGAAAATACAAATGAGTGCGGGTGTCATTTCTGTCGGCAATATGTCACTTTCTACCATCGATAGTTGTTTCTACGATGAACAGCATAATCGCATCCGGCTTACTCCCCTGCAATATAGTTTGATGGAGATGTTCTTTTTATCTTCATCTCATTATTTGTGTAAGGCTGAAATTTGCCAATCTCTATGGCCCGGCAAAGACAATGCCGATGAGACACTTTATACTCTCGTTCGTCGTCTCAAACCTATTATTGAAGCCAATAGCAATTTATATATCAAAACCGATCGAGGTCGGGCATATAGGCTAGAGAAGCAATACTGATTTATATCAGTTTATCTGTAAAAGTCAGGGGTATATAGGGAATACGGAAGTATTGTTTGTTAAATAACTTCCATCGGAAATAAGCTGCTTGTCGAATTGAGCAGAATTTATTCGCTTATGTGAAATATGCCTCCAGACTATCTGTAGAGATGCGTTTAGATCGAGTCTAAATAAACCCCTACCGGAAATAACGTTCCTACAATATGCTCTTGGTCCGATTTTGAGACCTCTTTTCGCTGGCGTTGTATATGGTGCATCATTAATATGCTGTGTGATAGTGCATAATGGTGTCATGCTGACGTGACAAAGGTTGGAAATAGAGTTGCGTTGCAGAAAAAAAGAATCGATGAATAGCCGTATAGATGTTGCCTTATTTCCATGTAAATAATTGAAGTATTTACCTCATTTCAGCAGAAGGATACAACGATACCTCAGTTCGGGATAAGTAGTTAGAATAAAGAAAGTTGTTTTGTGTTTTCAAAGGTATATCCCATAAGCGCTTTTGGTTTGTTCTCAAAGAAGCAGTATGCTCCTAATGCGGAGATGAGATTCATGATGAAATTATTGATGGAACGATGTCTGGAATGTACAATTTGTGCACTATTCTTCAAAAGATCATTGATCGTTTCAA
>JAYRGW010000017.1:0-63596 GCA_041907665.1 Bacteroidaceae bacterium | reverse complement strand
CTTATTAGACCACAATAGAACTGTAATTTGCCAATACTTTGAAAATAAAGCTGCATAAAGTATAATGATCTAATTGATGAGGATGACCATATATGAAATGAGGATGCATCGTTTTGACACACCCTCACGAAACAAGAAGAACTGCCGGCGCACGAATTTCACTCCAAATCAAGCGGTCTGGGCTTGAAAATTCATAAACGCAGTCGTACCTCCTTTGAACGGTATGAATTTCCTAACCCCATCCTCGCCCGATTTGTAGAGCGAAAGTTCGTGAAGCCGGAGAGCCTCCGGGATTAAGTCTATATTGGACTTGGATTGGATATCATTAGCACTTATTGGATGCAATTGAACATCTATTTCATGGTTGATACTACCATAATATAGTTATCATAATGAAAGCGTTGATATTGTCCAATCCGCGTCCAATCCACTCTGCCCGGCTTCAGCTTTACGTCTCGATGGAGTGCCGAGTATGAAGTCGATAAATTCATCTCGTTCAAGCGACCATAGGGAGCGCAAGAGTTGGCTATCGCCGACCTTTCCTACGCTCGGCATAATCCAAAGGACTTTGGCTTCTGCTCTCGCTTATCGGAAATGTTGAGGGATTTACGGCTTCAGACCGGTGCAGAATAAGACAGGTAAAGATGTGCCGATGGTTCTTTTGCTTCGTTTTCTGTTCGCACAGAAAAAATACTTGTTTACTTGTCAATCCATTCTTTCAGAAGTGGAGCTTTGTCTTTGCTGATTATGATTTGCGTATCCGGATATCCTTTCAGACGCAAGACAAGCTTACCTCCAAAATAATTGCCCAGAAACAGAAGACTCTCTATGTTTACGATAAACTGTCGGTTGGCTCTGAAAAAGGAGGCTGGATTGAGTTGCTTTTCCAATTCGTCCATACTCATTGATACAGCCTCTGATGTACCGTTGTTCAGGAAGAGTCTTACAATTTTGTTCTCGGTGAATATGTGATTAATATCTTTTGTACATACTGTTTTGTAACCATCGCAATAGGGCAATAAAAAGCGTTCTCTATATTTGTAGTTATGAAGTTGTAGGGCCTCAAACAGTTGTTTGAAATTTTCTTCTTGAAAAGTGCTTTCCTTGTATCGCACTTTCTCTATGGATTCGGACAATTCCACAAAATCTATGGGCTTGAGTAAGTAGTCAATACTGTTGTATTTAAAAGCTTGAATGGCATACTCATCATAGGCTGTTGTAAAGATAATGGGGACAGATGTCGGAGCTTCTTTCAATGCTTCGAAACTGAGTCCGTCGGATAGGCGTATGTCTGCCAGTATCAAATCGGGGCGAGCGTTGATACGTAGAAAGGAGATTACTTCATTGATACTTGTGAGTGGACCATCTATATTGAATGTTGTGTCAATTCTTCTCAATAGCCGTATCAGTCGGTTGGCATTACGCTCTTCGTCTTCAATGATAAGAATATTCATAGTGTGTCTATTTTAATGTTGATGTTTAAGTATAGGAAGACTTACAGAATAATATTTTTCTGTCTTATTTATAAGAATATCTTTATTGCTTAGTAAAGAATATCTCTCTTTAATATTCTTTAGTCCAACTCCGGTAGATTCTATAGGGGACAAAAGTGGCGATATTAAATTGTTGACCACCACATATTGGTCTATTCGCAGTATATTGATATAAAGTGGACGCGACTTGGAATGCCCATTGTGTTTGATTGCATTTTCTACAAGTAGCTGTAGACATGCTGGAGGGATATACCCTTCTGCTGTGTTCAACCCATCTTGAATGATTACTACCACTGCTTCGCTATAGCGCATGTTGATAAGATAAAGATAAGAATTCAGAAATTTTATTTCTTCAGATAGATGAATGGTATTTCGTTCGAGATTCTGTATGATATATCTGTATACTTTGGACAGATTGCTAAGGAACTCATCGGCCAAAGTGACATTTTCTTCTATCAGACCAGACAATATACTGAAATTATTGAACATGAAGTGCGGATCGATCTGTGCTTTGAGGGAGTTCAATTGCGATTGAAGGCCTATTTCTTTCTCCCGGACAAGGTCGAATTCTAGTTTTTGTTTTTCGTTCTGAGTCTTAATATAAGATTCTAAATAAAGAGCATTGGCATATACACAAGACACAAATGTTGCAATCATGCCATAGGCATACATACCCTTGAACCGAAAGGGGTCGTTGGCAGGTATTTCGTATACAAAATTGAACAATGATGACATTAACCAAGCACCTATATTATTTAGTAAAAATAAGATACAGGCATATATAATCATCCGATTGTAGGGTTGTTTAGTATGTAAAGGAATCAGTTTGAATGTGAGATAACTGTAGAATAAAGAGATAGCGGTAAAAAAAACGCATGAAATAAAATCGACAATTGCGACAATATATGTTGATGCATCGTCTACATCACATGAATTTTGATCGATGGCAAACCACAGTAGGGTGTATAACCCGTACGTTATAAGCGATAGTATTAAACAATTTTTCCAATTTAATATTTTCATATTTCTGCTGTCTATCTATGTTGCAAAGGTATTTTATTTGTGCAAAGGACGGAAATAACTTGTTGTTTTTTAATATAAAAGTCTCTGAAACGTAAAAAAAAGCTTCTGAAACGGATGAAATATGGAGGGAAGTGCATTGCGGCAAAGCAACCGATGATTATTGGCTATTGGTGGTATGTATGATAGAAATGAAAAGAGTGAAGCACTGAATGATTCTGGTTAATGAAGTGAGTTTTGATGATTCGGACTTTATTTTTGGCGTTTGAGGAAGATTCTGATTGTAGTCTCTTGGGCTTTTCTATTTCTTTGCATGCTGAAAATAGAAAGAAAAATAATGTTTTATGACTCTTTGTAATAAGAAAATCAGAGCTTTGGCAGGTTTGATAATTTGCATGATACTATTAGTGTCTTGTCGGGATAGGCAGCATCAAGAACCGCCACACCGTTTTTGTGTGATAACTGTTTCGAAAAAGTCGGTAGAAATAAAAGAATCTTATTCGGCTTCGATTCGTGGACGGCAAGATATTGAAATCTATCCGCAAATATCGGGTACGATTTCACGCCTTTGCGTGCAAGAAGGACAAAAAGTGAGAAAAGGAGAAGTGTTGTTCGTTATTAATAGAGTGGCGTATGAAGCGGCATTGCGTACAGCAACAGCCAATGTAAAGGCGGCTGAAGCCCAAGTACGGAGCGCTCGTCTAGAGTATGCCGCCAAACAAGACCTTTTCAAGGCAAACGTAGTATCGGAGTATGAACTCAAAACTGCTCGCAATGCGTTAGCGATAGCTCGCGCGGGACTGGAGCAAGCCCATGCGCAAAGGATGGATGCCCACAATAGTCTTTCGTATACTGAAGTGAGAAGTCCAGCGGATGGTACGATAGGGACGTTGCCTTATCGGGAAGGAAGCCTTGTGGGACCTTCTATGACACAACCTCTGACCACCGTATCGGATAATGCGCAAATGTATGTCTATTTTTCGATGACCGAGAACCAATTGCGCAATTTGGTCAAACAATACGGATCGTCCGAGAATGTCATTCGGCAGATGCCTTCCATAGGTCTACAACTGAATGACGGAACAATCTATGAAGCGCGCGGGCGGATAAAGACGATTAGCGGTGTGATAAACCGTCAGACTGGAACCGTATCAATCAGAAGTATGTTTCCCAACAAAAAGCGTATTCTTTGGAGTGGAGGTATAGGAAATGTTATTATCGCTTATAAGGAACAGGATGTAGTGGTTATTCCACAAAGTGCAACGTATGAATTGCAGGACAAAATATTTGCATACAAAGTGATAAAAGGCAAAGTTGCATCGATTCCCATTGTAGTAGATAAACTTAATGACGGCAACGACTATGTGGTGCGTAGTGGACTAAAGCCGGGAGACGTCATTGTAGGTGAAGGTGTAGGTCTATTGGAAGATGGAATGGAGATAAAAATAAAAAGAAGTTTATAATGAATTTGAGATACTTTATAGAGCGTCCGGTACTTTCGATTGTGATTTCTGTCTTAATAGTGCTAATGGGGACTATTGCTTTGTTCTGTCTTCCGGTAGAGCAATATCCAGACATAGCACCGCCGACGATACAAGTGTATGCCATGTATCCTGGAGCTAATGCCGAAACTGTGCAGAAAGCCGTAATAATACCATTGGAAGAGGCTATAAATGGGGTGGAAAATATGAATTACATCACGTCGACAGCATCGAACAGCGGCGACGCCACTATCAATATATATTTCAAACAAGGGGCAAATGCCGACATGGCTACTGTAAATGTTCAGAACCGTATAACAAAAGCATTGAGCCAGCTTCCTGCTGAAACGACCAAGATGGGTGTGACGACAGAAAAGCAACAGAATTCCGAGTTGAAAACTTTTGCACTGTATTCTCCGGATGACAAGTATGACCTCCAATTTTTGAACAACTACATGAAAATCAATGTGGAGCCCAAGTTGAAGCGTATCGGGGGTGTGGGCAATGTCATGCAGTTTGGCTCCAATTATAGTATGCGCATTTGGTTGAAGCCCGACAAAATGGCTCAATACAAGTTGATTCCGAACGATATTTCCACTGCACTTGCGAAGCAAAATATAGAGGCTTCTACCGGTTCGTTCGGTTCAAATCATCAAAACGCCTATGAGTATACGATGAAATATCGTGGACGTCTGTCTACCACTTTAGAATTTGGCAATCTGGTACTTCGCTCTCTACCTAATGGAGAAGTGCTGCGACTGAAAGATGTAGCCGATGTAAAATTGGGTGATGAAATGTATAATTACAGTACTGCGCTAAACGGACATAAGGCGGCTATGGCTATGATCTATCAAATGGCAGGCTCGAATGCGGCAAAGACCATCAAGGAAATAGATAAAGTGCTTGGCGAGATAAGCAAGGAAATGCCTCATGGCTTGGAATTTGTGACGTTGAATGATACCAATAAATTTCTTTATGCTTCGATATACGAAGTTATAAAAACGCTGTTGGAAGCTATCTTGTTGGTGATAATAGTGGTGTATGTTTTCTTGCAGGATTTGCGTTCTACGCTTATTCCTACCATCTCTATTTTTGTATCGATCATAGGAACCTTTGCCGTCATGTCTTTGTTTGGATTTTCTATCAACCTGCTGACACTATTTGCATTGGTTCTTGCCATTGGAACTGTGGTGGATGATGCCATCGTTGTAGTAGAAGCTGTGCAATCTAAATTTGATGCTGGCTATCAATCTCCTTATGCGGCAACTGATGACGCCATGAAAGGGGTATCTTCGGCGATATTGACTTCTACCCTGATATTTATGGCTGTATTTATTCCTGTAGCGATGATGGGTGGAACATCGGGAGCGTTCTACAAACAATTTGGTGTAACGATGGCTGTGGCGGTAGGTATATCGGCTATAAATGCATTCACGCTTTCTCCGGCACTATGTGCTCTATTGCTTAAACCCTATATTGACGAATGTGGCAATACTAAAAATAATTTTGCTGCTCGTTTTAGAAGCGCATTCAATGCAGTGTTTGATATTATGTCGCGGCGATATGTGCGGGGAACTATGCTTTTTGTAAAACGGCGATGGCTGATGTGGAGCACGTTGCTTGTTTCGTTGGTCTTGCTTGCGTTGCTTGTGCGTACTACCAAGACGGGGCTTATTCCGGATGAAGATACGGGAAGCGTGATGGTGAGTATGAATTCCAAACCGGGAACATCGATGTCTCAGAATATGAAGACGATGAATACGTTGGACAAGAAACTGGCCCAGATACCCGAAATTGAATATCGCGCCGATGTTGCAGGCTATTCGTTTGAAGGTTCAGGTCCATCGATGGGTATGTATTTCATATCCCTCAGTGATTGGAGCAAACGTAAGCGAAATGAACAATCGGTGAATGATATTATCAACCGCATCAATACTTTCGGGTCTGAAATACCCGATGCTAAGATATATGCTATGTCTTCGCCGATGATTTCGGGTTATGGTATGGGCAATGGTTTTGAGCTTTATCTTCAAGACAGGATGGGAGGCAGTATCGATAAATTCAAGAAAGTAGCTGACGAATTTATAGCCGCACTCTCTCGACGTCCGGAGATAGGGGCCATCAATTCTACTTTTGAAACGAGTTATCCACAATATTGGGTAGATATAGATGCTGCGAAGTGCGTACAGGCAGATATCTCGCCCATGGAAGTTCTGGAGACTCTCTCGGGATACTATACCGGCGCTTATATATCAGACTTTAACCGTTTCTCCAAACTTTATCGTGTCACGATGCAGGCCGGACCGGAATATCGTGTCACGCCAGAGTCGCTGAATCACCTTTATATAAGAGTGGGTGATGAAATGAGTCCTCTAAGTCAATTTGTGAAACTGACAAAGACTTACGGTCCTTCGGATTTGACACGTTTTAATCTCTATAATGCTATATCTGTCAATGGTAGTGCTGCAGATGGATATAGCTCGGGAGATGCACTGAAAGCCATTAAGGAAACGGCGGTAAATGTGTTGCCGAAAAACTACAGCTATGAATATGGCGGAATATCGCGTGAGGAAAGTAAGACTACAAGTAATGCGGTAATTATTTTTGGTATTTGTATGCTCTTGATTTATCTGGTACTCTGTTCATTGTACGAGAGCTTTCTGATTCCGTTTGCGGTCATACTGTCTGTTCCTTGCGGGCTATTGGGTAGTTTTTTGTTTGCCTTTATATTTGACTTGGAAAATAATATTTATATGCAGACAGGATTGATTATGATTATTGGATTGCTTGCAAAAACTGCAATCTTGATTACAGAATATGCTGCCAAACGCCGTCGGGCCGGAATGTCACTCGTACAAGCTGCTTATAGTGCGGCAAAAGTGCGTCTGAGACCGATCTTGATGACCGTCTTGTCGATGATATTCGGATTATTACCTTTGATGATGGCACATGGTGTCGGAGCCAATGGAAGTCGCTCTCTTGCATCGGGTGTTGTAGGCGGTATGATTGTAGGTACATTGGCATTGGTGTTTTTTGTTCCGGCTTTATTCATTGTATTTCAGTACTTGCAGGAAGAATGGAAATTTAGACAATTGTCGCATTTCAATACAAACAAGCAAGAAAAACAGAAATAGGAAAAATAGAAAATACTCGTAACGTATGAAACGATTAATGATATTGTTTTCAGTAGTCTGTCTATTGACAGGTTGCAAGATGTACAAAACCTACTCGCGTCCAGATATAAAAGTCGATGAGCAATACAGAGACGTAGAATGCGCAGACACAATAGCACCACTGGCTTCATTTTCGTGGCGAGAATTATTTGTTGATAAGCGATTGCAAATTCTAATAGAACAAGGTTTGGCACATAATGCCGATCTCCGTATAGCCCGATTGCGTGTTGAAGAAGCAGAAACTGCATTGACGAACGCCCGACTATCTTATCTGCCATCTGTTTCGCTCACCTCTGAAGGAGCGGTGAATAGATATGGTGGCAATTCGGTTATTCATACCTATAATTTGGGAATATCGGCCAGCTGGGAATTGGATATCTTCGGTAAGGTAACCAATGCTCAGCGCGGTGCACGAGCAGCTTTGGAAAGTACGCGTGCTTATCAACAAGCGGTACAAGCAGAGCTTGTAGCTACGATAGCCAATAGTTATTTTGCGTTGCTACTGCTTGATAGCCAGCTATCGATCAATGAACGGACATTGGATTGTTGGAAAAAGACGATATCTACTCTCGAAGCATTGAAGAAGTCTGGAAAATCTAACGATACTGCCGTGTTGCAAGCAAAAGCTAACAGAATGTTACTTGAGACATCGGTGTTGTCGATTCGTAAGAATATCTGCGGTATGGAAAATGCTTTGTCTGTATTATTGGGCATGTCACCACAACGCATAGAGCGCAACAGTCTGTCGGAAATGAGTTTTCCCGAAAAGTTTTCGACAGGTGTACCATTGAAATTGCTATCTAATCGTCCCGATGTGCGGCAAGCGGAATATAATCTTGCACAAGCGTTTTATGCCACAAATGCAGCACGTGCTGCATTTTATCCAAGTATAGTGTTGTCTGGTGTGATGGGTTGGACCAATAATGGTGGAGGGGTTGTGATAAATCCGGGTAAATGCTTGCTTAATGCAATAGGAGGACTTACACAGCCCTTATTTAACAAGGGAACGAATAGAGCTACACTCCAGATTGCGAAATTGAGACAAGAAGAGGCTACCATTTTTTTTCAACAAAAGCTTCTTGATGCAGGAAAAGAGGTGAATGATGCATTAATACAATGGCAGATAGCACGACAACGTATGGAGGTAGACCATGGGCGAATAGCAATGTTAGGGGAAGCGGTGAGCAAGACCGAATTAATTATGAGCCACTCTTCTACAACTTATCTCGAAGTATTGACTGCACAGCAAACATTGCTTGATGCCGAATTGTCGGAAGTTCAAGATATGTTTGACAAAATACAAGGAATGGTGAATCTTTATCACGCGCTAGGTGGAGGATTATAATAGGAATGACATTTCGATTTTCTTTTTTATATATTGATTATGAGCGATTAGATGCTATTCATCGAGTCCAAAAAATATATGTAACAAATAGAATGAGATGATAGCAATAATCAAAGACGATCTGGTGCGTGATGTATCAGGTCGTTTTTTCGTATGAACAGCATAGGCTTATTATTAGGATAAAATTCAAAATAAATCATGATAGTGAAACTTACTAGCAAAGATTGATTTATATATTCTTTTTCTTTTTCTTTTCGATGTAAGACATGCGGAATGATGAATAGAGTAGAAATACGCAGGCGATGGCCAGAGCGAGAATCCATTCGTTGTTGTGCATGACAGACATAAGAACGCCCGAAGCGAATAAGAGGAAGCCTCCCAGTAGTTGTTGCATGCTGAGTCTTCGTACCACGGAGTCTTCGCTTTTCTCTCGCATGAAGATGAGCGCTATGGCAATCATCGCTGTACCGATAAGGTAAAAATAGGGGGCAAGCGGCCAATAAAACAGATAGGTGAGCAGACCGCTTATGGCGAGTACAGATCCGGTGGCAAATATGGCTGATATTGTTTTATTCATCTTTTTTCAAATACGTATACGTCCTCGTTTGGCTTTTTCATTAAATATTTTTCCCGTGCTATCTTTTCGATATAGTGGGGATTGGTCTGCAGCATGTGCAACTTCATGGAGTTGGCTTTGAAGTTGCTTTTGCACTGTTCGATATCGTCTTGCATCTCGTCGATGGTGCGCGCGTTGTTGAAACGTTTTATCAGATTGTTCTCGTCCAGGAATATGATGATCACGCCAAATATCGTCAAAGTGATGATGTATTTGAGCCCTTTCATCCATTTTTTCTTCCGGAACTTATCGAACATAGCAGCGAATATTATTTAATAATATATTGACTTAATTTGATGCAAATATACAGTTTTTTTGTTGAGATAAACAAGAATAACCATTAAAAACACTATCTTTGCATGATAACTTAGATATTTTTTCCAAATGGACAATTATATAGTTTCTGCACTGAAGTACCGTCCAGCGACTTTCAAGTCGGTAGTGGGACAAAAGTCGCTCACTACTACTTTGAAGAATGCTATCTTGACCGGTAAGTTGGCACATGCCTATTTGTTTTGTGGCCCTCGTGGTGTGGGTAAGACAACGTGTGCCAGAATTTTTGCTAAAACCATCAATTGCTCTAATCTTACTGCCGAGGGCGAAGCGTGCAATGAATGCGAATCGTGCCGTTCGTTCAACGAGCAGCATTCGCTCAATATCTACGAACTGGATGCCGCGTCGAATAACTCGGTGGACGATATTCGGACGTTGATAGAACAGGTGCGTATTCCGCCTCAGTCGGGCAAATATAAAGTATACATTATCGATGAGGTTCACATGCTTTCGACCGCTGCTTTCAATGCGTTTCTGAAGACGTTGGAAGAGCCTCCGCATTACGTTATCTTCATATTAGCAACAACCGAAAAGCACAAGGTGCTGCCTACCATTCTGTCGCGTTGCCAGATATACGACTTCAGCCGTATCAGTGTGAAAGATATTGTAGACCATTTGGCTTATGTAGCCGAGAGTGAACACATCAAGGCCGAAAGGGATGCGCTGAATATCATAGCCATAAAGGCCGATGGAGGGATGCGCGACTCGCTGTCCATATTCGACCAGGTGGCAAGCTTCACGGGCGGTAATATCACTTATCAGAACATTATTGAGAATCTCAATGTGCTGGACTACGAATATTATTTCCGGTTGACCGATATGTTGCTGACCAACAAGGTAAGCGATTCGCTCTTGCTATACAACGATATATTGGATAAGGGATTTGAGGGCAGTCGCTTTATTGGCGGACTGGCTTCGCATTTCCGCGATCTGCTTGTGGCCCACGATGCTGCAACGGTGAAATTGCTCGAGACCAGTGACAATATTCGCGAACGGTATGCCACGCAAGCCAAGCAGTGTCCTGTGAAATTTCTGTATCGGGCTATCAAATTGTGCAACGATTGCGATATGAACTACCGTGCCAGTCGCAATAAACGGCTGCTGGTAGAGCTGACACTCATCGAGCTGGCCCAACTCACAGAAGGGGACGACGATAGTGGCGGTAATGGGGGTACCCCCCCGAAGATGCACCAAATAAAGAAAATTCAGCCGGCAAATGTAGCCGCTCCCGCTCAGACAGACAATAATACTTCTGCCCGCAACATGCAACAACCTCCTGTTGAGCATGCTCAAGTAGAAGGACAACGCGTTCAGACTCCTCCCGTTGCTACGCAGCAGGTGGAAAGTGATCCGCCGATAATGACGGGCCTCTTGAAGTACAAATCTCAGAAGAAAACAGAAGTTCCGGTTGTGAGCAAAGGGCAGCTGGGCATATCGATGCTGCATGCTAACGATAAGAAAAAGGAAAAAGAAGAAAAGGCTGTTGCCGCGGAGGTATTGGAAGGTGTTGGGAACGATCCGATAGCAGAAAACAAACTACGGTTTCAGATACGGCGGTTTGCACAACTGTTGCCCATCGAGCATAAAGCATTGTCGATACAGATGCCTGGCTTTGTCTCTAAATTATTGGATGCCACACATTTTGAGTTTGTGGTAGACAATGAGTTTGTGGCAAAGGAACTGAATGAAGTCATAAAAACTCAGATGAAGACCTTCTTACGCAAAGAGTTGAACAACGCTCAGTTGGAAGTATCTGTGCGGGTGAGCGAGAAAGACGAAAACTTTCGCCCCGTAAGCGGACCGGATCGGTTTAAGTTTATGGCGGAGAAAAACAAGTCGTTGGTAGACTTTCAGCAAAAGTTCGGTTTGGAACTGGGCTGACGTATAACGCTTGCTTAGAAGTTTCTTAGAATCCTTTCTTCTGTTTCTTTCGATACTCGGTAGGAGTACATCCCTTGATAGCTTTGAACTGTCGGGCCAGATTGCCGTAATTGTTCATACCCAATTCGATGGCGATGTCGCTTATCGGCCTGTTGTTCTCTTGCAGCATCTGGGCGAAGAGTTCCATTCGTCGCGTCGAGATGTAGTTGTATACGGATTGTCCTGTAATATTTTTGAACTTAATCTCGAACAGGCGTCGCGATAGCGGTAGAATCTTCAGAACGTCGGACACGCTGAGTGGGGCGGACAGGTGTTCGTGAATAAATTCCAGAGCTTTGAGTATATAGGGATCTTCGGTGACGTATATGTTGGTAGACATACGGTTGACTATCCCCGTGGGTTTGATGACCACGTTGTGATAAGGAGCTTGCGGATTGCGCATGAGCTGAGTGATAAGTGCCGCCGCTTCGTAACCTCCCTTTTCGATATTGAGATTGACACTCGTCAGGGTAGGGTCGGACAGATTGCAGACGGTGGTATCGTTGTCTACACCCAACACGACAATATCGTGCGGTATTTTGATGTCGCTGAAGTTGCACACCTCGATAATTTTGTTGCCCTGGTTGTCGTCGCAGCAAAACAACGCCGTATGTGGCGGCAACGATTTGAGCCACTTGACGAGAGGAGTGGATTCGTAAAACCATAGATCCTCGAGCGTCTGCTGTTTGTAGGTCATGAAGTTTGCTCCGTAGCCGGCAGCTTTGATGTATCGGTAAAACCCTTCGCATCGTTCGTCCGACCATACGGTATCCTTGTAACCATAAAAAGCAAAGTGAGTGAAACCTTTGGATAAAAGATAACGAGCGGCCATTTCGCCTGTGGCGAAATAGTCGCTTGTTACATTTGGTATAGTCGAGAAGCGCTGTTTGAAATCTTGGGCCAGAGCCACAATATTGTTTTGTGCAAACAGCTCTACATCTTCATCGTTGTTGAAACGGCCAATGATGGCATTGGCTCCCCATTTCTTTGCCCATTCCAATACACCTGTGATGGTATATTCGTCTTTGTACGAAGGCGGCATGCGGCATACCACCCATGGTTCGTGCGATTTCTCTCTGGCATATCGAAGTATTCCCTGCAGCAGATGCGTAGGAAAGGCTTCGGTAAAGTCGGTCAGTAGTATCAAACGTATCATCATGTATCGGAATAAAGGGTTCTGTAAAATGGGTTATAACTTAATCTCCTGCTCTTTGGTGTTCCATCCTCTGAGAACAACAGAAAGACCGTTGCGCTCTGCGGGAAGGGTACATTCCAGCGATTTTGTTTCGCCCGGCAAGAGAGTCACATAGTTTTCGTTCCACTTGGCAAACCCTTCGGCTTGTCCTTCGGCATTCTTGAGAACGAGTTCGTTGAAGAAAGCGATCTTGTCGGATGTATTCTTCAGTTGAACGGTAACTTTGGAGAACAAGCGTTTGGCTGTCATCTCTACCGTAGCTGAAGGCAATGAAGCCAATGGCTTATAATCGGCCGGCTCGGTGATGGGCGACATGTACCATGTAGACTTAGGATAGTCGTAAACGTCGTTTTTGGCCGTGAGGCAGTAAGAGTTCTCGGCAATCGAATGTTTGTTGTTGTCATTGAGTTTTAGAGACAAGAACGCTATATCGCTGAAGTCTTTCAACGTGAAGACTTTTGAGCTCTCGCCCGGTTGTATTGTCAATGAAAGACTGTCTTTCTGAATTAGATTCGATTTGAGATTGAATAGTTCCATGTTGGCTACTACCGGTACGGGTTTTTGTGTCTCATTGACTGCATATACCGAATGGTCGGCATAGTTGTAGATGAGCTGTTGAGGCATGTTGCCCGCTTTGACAGAATAGTACGAAGCGGTAGGTACACCGTAATAGTCGTAGAGTTGCCAATAGAGCGAAGGCCATGCCGAATTGAGCATCCATTGGATGATACCTGTAGAGTGAGCAATGTTCACTCTGAAAGATTCGAACATGGAACGCGTCGATTCGTAGTCAAGCAAATGGGCTTTCTTCAGGTAGTCGTCCAAGTCGGAAGCACCACCGAACTTACGGTCTATAATATCGTTGAGGACATTTAAGTCGTGCATTGCTGTTCCGGAAGCGGTGCAATGGAAGTTGTAGTATTCGTTGTTCTTGACCGGCCAGCGTTTGTCTGCCGGAATCATGCGCTCGATGGATTCTTTGACGGGAAGTTGTGCGCCGATGCCTGTTTCGGTATTAAAGCCATAGCCACCTCCGTTTTTCGTATCTTCGAACCAGTAGCTCGGACCCACATATTCGTACGGGCCATACATTTTCGTTCCGGATGTTCCCGATACTTCGCTTACAGCATGTTGAGCAGAAATAAGAATGGGGCGATTGTCTATCGTAGCCAACATCGAGCGATAGCGCTTCTCCAAATCGGGACAAGGCAATTTGTCGCTTCCGACGAACCAACCGATAAGACTGGGATGACTGCGCAACCAAAGCACTTGGTCGTGCAGTTGACGAACCAACATGGTCATGCCCGGTTCGGTCTCGATACAGCCATATTTGCTTTCGGCGTTGCCTCCTACATATCCTGCCCATTCCCACTGGCAGCTCCAGCCTGCCAATACCATGATACCGTTGCGATCGCAGAGATTGAACAGATCGTCGGAAGTGCCCCAGAAACCTTCGAGTCGGATGGTATTGAGATTCATGTTTTTCACCAAATCTATTTGCTTCTGATAGGTATCGGGTGTGTCGCGAAGGAAAATATCATCGGTCCAGCCGGCTCCTCGGAGAAGAACCTTTCTGTCATTGAGCGTGAAGCCACGGTGTCCTTCGGGCGTAAGATAATCTTTTATCTCTCGGATGCCAAATGAAAGTTCGGTCTTGTCGCATACTTTGTTTTGAATATCAAACTCAAGTGAGAGGTCGTACATATTGGGTGATCCCATGCCGTTGCACCACCATAAGCGCGGATTGTCGATATGGAGTTTCAATACATCTTCGGGGGTAATCTTCACCGTACGGGTTTCGTTGGCTTTGAGGTTGACTGGAAAGTAGATTTGAATATCGTTGATCTTTCCTACCAGAGCCCCTTTGACTGGACGATCGGTGAGGTTGCTCAGTTGTGTCTCGACAGTGAGCCACGCCTCTTTTAAGGTCTCGGTATTCACTTTGGAAGTCACGGCAGTGTGCTGCATCAAAACATCGTCGACAACAACGATGCTGACATTGCGGAAAAGTCCCATACTTTCGTCTACGGGACGCGGATTCCAGTCTACAAATCCGATATTGGGTTCGCCCTTTTGGGCCTTGAATACTTGTATCTTCAGTTCATTGTCTGTCGATACCCATTTGGTGACATCGAACATATACCTGCGGAAAGCCCCCTTTACGGAGTCTCGCGGTGCAATCAACTTTTCGTTGATAAGAATATTTCCCGAATAGCTAAGCCCATCTATTTGAAGAAAAGCATGCTGCCCGGGACGCAGAGGTTGCAATCTGAAATGATTGCGAAAAAGCCACGGACGGTCGAACTGTGTGCTGTCGATCTTGTGATAGTTGAGTCCCTCGAGTATAGAGGGCCCGTATACTTTGTTGTTCATCAAAACTCCCATTGCGGTTGTTGGGATTGACGTTCGGTATGCCTTGCTGCCTACTTGAACAATCCAGCCGTCCTTTAGTACTTGGACGGATCGATGAGCCATACAAGGAACACTTACCATAAAAATAAGAAATAGGACATTTAATAATCTTTTTGTCATAAAACTAACTATTTAAATGTTATACTATATTATTTAGTAGTTGATATTGATTTCTCAATTTATATTTTCTGTAATCAGGTCAATGAATTTATTCTCTTTGTTTTTCAATATCTATAACTTCTATAGCTTGGACGCCCCTAAAAGATTGCTCCCCGCCAGGGTGGAGAAAAATATCTGAATATTGTTGGCAGTCCTCGAATATGGAAAGTCTTTCTTCATAGACTCTCGCATAGCGCCTTCGAAAAAGGGAGATGCGGCAGAAATGCCCCCTCCTATGATAATGGCCTGAGGGTCGTATACAAATAGCACCACCTGTAGCAGTTTGCCCAAATGATAACCGAACTGATTCCATATATTCAAGGCAGATGCATCGCCCTGTTCGGCCAACTCGAAGATTTTCTTCCCATCGTTGCCGCTTTTGATTAGAAATGAGCTGCTGCAATAATGTTCGTAGTCGCTATCCAGATAGGGGAGCGATCCTATTTCGCCTGCACCGGTATTGGTTCCGCGATACAACTTGTTGTCGATAATGATGCCGGCGCCCACTCCAGTACCCAGGGTGATGCCTACAATGCTTTCGTATCCTTTTACGCTACCGAAATGTTTCTCTCCCAGAACAAAACAGTTTACGTCATTGTCTATACATGTTTTTACATTAAATTCTTTTTCAAGAATTTCTTTCAACCGAACTTCTTTCCATGAAGGGATGTTTGCCACATCATAGACGATACCTTTTTCTGCATCGACTATCGAAGGTACGCCTACTCCGATACCATCTACTTCGGGAGACATAAACTCTCGAATCATTGCTTTGATTAAGTCTATAATGACAGACTCGCTTGCCTTGGCTGGGCACTCTACGGATTTTGTTGCAACGATGAGGTTATCTTCTATTTTTGCAATACGTAAGTTGGTTCCTCCTAAGTCAATTGCCAATTTCATTTTCATTCTTATTTTACTTCAAAGATAATATAAAAACGATTTTTGAATAATCGTTGTTATTAATAATTAACGCTATAAAACAAACATTTTCCATGAGCCCTTTTTCTCATGGAAAATGTTTGTATTGTTTTACTTCTTTTTAAAAATCCAGAAGGTTCCGTTGTCCCATGCAGCCGTTCCATCGGGAGCTGCACAAAGAACCATTTCGTCATCGGTCAGTGTCAGTATCTTGTATTTGTACTGTGGGTCTGTTTGGCCGTAACAATGTCCGTTGAGCACGGTAGCTCCTGTCAATGTTAACGTCCCGATGGACCATATATCCCCGCTGTCCGGATTCTTGGTCGTATCGGACATATCGAAAGCGAAAGTCCCCTTTTGCGCCACTGTTCCGTCGCTGTTGTATCGAGTGAAATTGGGTCCGCCGTTTAAGTCGAATACCATATATGCGTTCGGATCTTCGGTGTTGGCAAGTGTTATCGGAGTCCAATCGGGGACCATTTCGGTCATCCATCCGCCTGTACCGTATACGGCATCTACGGTGCCGTCCCATGTCCATGTTTTGCCCTGAGTGCCGTTGCCTGCAAAGTACGACCATTCGGTAGCTACAGGATGATCGATATGAGTGATGGTAACCTTGCGGGTAGTAGTTACTGTTCCTCCATCACAGAGTCCGGTGAAGGTGATTGTTTGTTCGCCAAGGAAAGGCATCAGTATCGTATCGCTTTGTGCCGCTGCATGACCGATGACATAATCCCAATACGATCCGACTCCCTTGGTGTTGTTGATCATGACTATCTGGTTGCCCCCATCGGAAGTAGCATGAACATCGAGTTGCAAGTCGCTTTCTTTGACGATGCCGCCGGCAGAGATATTGTCGCATACCGGATTGCACGAACAGAGTGTTCCGACGACTGCTATTAGACAAAATATAATCTTTTTCATTTTTTCTCCTCCTCTTTAGTATAGTAGATTATCACCGGTCCAACCGGCATTTTGTTTCAATACGCCATTTGATAAGTCTATTTGTGTTTGTGGTATTTGCAAGAATCCTCCTGTATCTTTAACTCGGGTAGAGATGTCGGACATATCCATCGTTGTTTGTTCCAGGTTGTTTTGCATGCTAACTCCATTTTGTTCGGCAAGGGCGCTATCTGCAATATGCCAGCGTAGTAGATCGTACCAGCGCATTCCTTCGAAGGCAAATTCCCAACGGCGCTCATTGCGCAGGGCGGCATCGCTGTAAGCACTGATAGGTTTGAGTCCGGCACGTGTGCGTACTTGGTTGATACCATCGACTGTTTGAGTCAATTCACTATACATGAGTAGTACATCGGCAAACCGCATGACCACAATGTCTTGGATGTTGTTGAGTTGATAATCAGTATCGATTGACGGATAAATGCGGCGTGAATAATTTTCGTATACCGGATCTGAACCGTCTGTTACGGTTTTGACATTGATAGCGGCATATTTCTTTTGCCACAATCCGGTTTCGTTCATCTGTTTATCGGCTCCCCATATATAATTGGGCGCTTCGTCGCTCGTATCGAAGATAGACGCTTTGATACGTATATCGTTTGGCTCGGCAGACTTCCATTCGTCCATCATCTTGGGATTGACAGTACCGAATCCCCAGCCTATTCCTAACGGGAAATTGTTTTCTACACTACCATCTGTCTCGCGAGGAGAGAAGAAGAGATCTACCTGATTGTTTCGAGCTACATTGCTCGGCGAATCCCAAGTAGCTTTGGGGCTGTACTTGATGGCAAACATCGTTTCTTGATTTGCACCATCTTCGCCATACCAGCTTAAGTCGTTGTCTTTGGAATATGGATAATCGGGCTTGGTATATTGGTTGGAATAGGGCCATAAGTCACGGAAGTCCGGCATCAGTCTATGTCCGCTTTTGGTAATACAATCGTTCAGATCGGTTACCACTTCTGATTTAGTGATAGTACCCATCGATTCTTTTTGATAATATCCCGTATAGAACAGGAATACTCTTGCGAGCATACCTTCGGCTGCCCATTTGGTGACATGTCCAAGTCTTGAGGACTGCATGTCGGCTATTTTTGTAGCAGGCAACAGAGAAACCGCCTTTTGTAAGTCCGTACCTATCTGCTTGTATAAAGAATCGGCCGGAGCCTGTGCGGGATTCTTCGATTGAGAAGTGACAATTAACGGCACATTGCCGAATGTCTTGCACAGATTGAAATAGTAGAAAGCTCTCAAAAAGCGTGTTTCGCCTTCTATCTGATCTTTGTCGGCGGCAGAATCGAATGTAATATTGCCCAATGACTCGAGTAACATATTGCAACGATAGATTCCTTTGTAGTTGACCGACCATACATCGTCGAACATATTGTTGTCGGATTTCTTCAAATGGTCGAGAGCCTGTGCGTAACGATCGTCCGGTCCGCCACCTCCAAAGCGGTCGTCTGAGAGGATTTCGGAGATTATCATTAGATTCTGATTGATCTTACTGTCTCCTTCGTCGCGTAACATGGCATAACATCCAGTCAGTGATTGTGCTGCGTCTTCTTCTGTCTTTGGAAAGTTGGAATTGTCTTTTTTAGTCAGATTGTCTGAATCTAAGAAGGCATTGCATCCGCTTATTATTACCGTTGCCAATGCACTTAAAATATAATATCTTGCTTTCATGATCGTATTTAGAATTTAATGTTGACACCAAACATATAAGTCCGAGGGCTAGGGTAGAAGCCTAGATCTACGCCGCTTACCCAATTTTGTCCTCCACCGTAACCAACTTCAGGATCCATTCCGGAGTAACCGGTAATAGTAAAGAGATTGTTTGCTGCAAAATATACACGACATTCTTGTAATGGCATCGCTCTGAACAGTTTCTTGAAGTCGTAGCCGAGTGTGAGATTCTGCATCCGCAAAAAGTCTCCGTTTTCCATATATAGGTCGGAAATATATTGCCAATTGGTATGTGTTCCCGAAGTAAGTCGTGGTATTCTGTTGGACGTTCCGTCGCCATGCCAACGTTTGAAAATGTCGGTAGTGAAGTTGTTGCGCGGATAATCGACGAATGAACGGTAAGATTTCATGATTTGGTTGCCCAATACACCGTTCATCGTAGCGTTAAGATCGAAACCTTTCCAACCCATATTCAAAGAGAAACCAAGAGTGAAGTCCGGATGTGGATCTCCTATCTTGCAACGATCGTTGAGGTCTATCACACCGTTGTGATCGGTGTCTACCCAAATGACATCTCCAGGAACGGTTCCACTTAGTTTGGCTCCTTTGTAGTTATCGATTTGTTTTTGGTTTTGGAAAATACCTGCGGTTTTATAGCCATAGAAATAGCCGATAGGATAGCCTACTTGAGCACGGAACATCTCATCTGTTCCATTGCTGAGCACATTTGGGGTGCCGTGGATAATGCCTTCGGTATTGGCAATTTTGGTTACTTTGTTTTTGTTGTAGGCAATATTAAAGTTGGCTCCGTAAGTGAAGTCTGAAATATGGTCATTCCACGATAACCCTACTTCTACACCACTATTCTTTACGTCACCTCCATTGATATACGGTGCGCTGGTTCCTACGGTATCGAGTACCGGAGCTTGTACCAACCAGTCTTTGGTCTTCTTGACATAATAATCGAAGTTGAGGCCTAGGCGGCTGCCAAAGAAGCGAGCATCGAAACCTAGATCGGTCTGTTCTGATTTCTCCCATGTGATGTTGGGATTGGCAAGAATATCGGGGTATGCACCGGTGGTGATGACTGATTTGTCGTTACCGAACGTATAGTCGGCATCCTCAAAAGAAATAGTTGAGAGGTATTGGAATCCAGGTATTGACTGATTACCGTTTTGTCCCCAACTGGCACGAATTTTCAGGAAATCCATCCAATTCTTTACATTGTTCATGAAAGACTCTTCGGTTATTACCCAACCAGCCGATACGGAAGGAAAGTATCCCCATCGGTGACCTCTTGCAAATTTGCTCGAACCATCGGCACGTAGTACGATAGTTGCCATATACTTGCTCATATAGTCGTAGTTGATACGTCCAAAGAAAGATGCAATGGATTCTCTTCCCCAGGGTGAACCATTGAGTCTGGTTCGTGACGATATGATAGGTGTATTGTTGAGATAAGCATGTTTGAAATCATTGAATATACTATTGGTATTGGAGCCGCTGATGCTTTCACCCAATCCATCGACTTCGAGGCTTTGACCCAACAGAAAAGTAAAATCATGCTTTTGGGCTAATTTGAAGTTATATGTTGCAGTGTTTTCCCACATCAACGAACATCCCGAACTCATACTTTGGCTCACGTTGCTTAAATCGCTCATCGTATTGCTTGACAACTTGTAGGCAGGCGTGAAAGAACGCGAAGAACTAACCCCAAGAGTGAATCCGAAATTTGATTTTATTTTTAGATTTTTGATGGGTTGTAATGTTGCATACAAGGCAGCGCGAATATTATGGTTTTTCGATTTGCTTCCATAATTACTGTAATACATTTTGGCTACGGGGTTAGGCTCTCTTATTTCCCAGGGTATGGCGTAATGGTAGTTTCCATCTGCGTCGTAGTTGGGTAGGAAAGGAGAGGTAAGCAACATGTTGCGAATGTCGTTGCTATAATTGTCGCCGATATTGATACCACGATTCTGAGTATACGTGTAGGTTAAATTCTCGCCGATAGTAAGTAAATCGAAGTTCCCTTTTTTCAACACCTTATGATCGGAGTTGATACGTACGGTATATCTAGTAAAATTGGGTTCGCACGGTTTGCCCAAGATACCGTCTTGATAGGTGTAAGAAATACCACTAGAGAAAGTGCTGCGTTCGGTGCCTCCGGTGAAATTGATGGCATGATTGGTAATCAGTGCATTTTTGTTACGAATCTCCTCCATCCAGTTAGTGCCGTTCCACGTTCCTTTTTGTATCTTATCCCAATCGGGTACCAAAGAAGCGAAATCGTATGGCGTGAGTCCGTCTTCATAACGTTCTTCGTTCATAATCATGGCATACTCTTTGGCATTTAGCAGGTCGGGCATACGGTATACGTTTTGGATTCCGATATATCCGTCGTATGAAAGTTGTGTCTTACCGGCTTTTCCCTGTTTGGTAGTTACGAGGATAACACCGTTGGCTGCACGCGAACCGTAAATGGCTGCTGAAGCAGCATCTTTCAAGACATCTATACTCTCGATATCGGCAGGATTCAGACTGTTGATGTCGCCACCTGTGATACCATCTATGATATAAAGAGGTGTGGCATCTCCGATAGTGCCGAGACCGCGGATGTTTACCTTGAACCCTTCGCCCGGCATACCCGAAGACTGGGTGATGCTGACTCCCGGAGTTTTGCTTTGCAATGCCGCGAGCGGATTGACAGTATTTAACTTCTCAATGTCTTCTCCTTTTACTTGTACGGTAGCTCCGGTTACCAGCTTTTTCTTTTGTACTCCATAACCTACAACAACAACTTCATCGAGAAGTTTGTTGTCATCTTTTAATATAATTTTTAAAAGATTGGCGGCCGATGTTACTTTTAGTTCTTTCGTAACGTATCCCACATACGAGATACGAAGTGTACTATTCATAGGAACATTGAGTGTAAACATTCCGTTCACATCTGTGAGTGCACCGTTGTTTGTTCCTAGTTGTTGCACTGTAACGCCAACAAGAGGTTCTCCCGTTGTAGAAACAACAGTTCCTTTGATCGTTTTAGTGTTTTGAGCAACACTAAAAACACAAAATAGCAAAAATAGTAAACTTAATTTGCTTTTTCGATATTGTGAAAAATGTTTCACAATAAGGCCAACAAAGTCTTTTTTCTTTTTCATCTTGAGTGATTATCAGATTAGTTGATTACAAAGTTATACTGTTTATAGCCTTTTAACCAATGTGTTTGCGTAATATAATATTCAATTTGCGAATATTTTTTGACGCATGCTAATCACTCTGTGATATGAAAGTAGTTATTTCTGTTTGTATTACAAAAGTTTATCGATTGAAAAGGAAGGTCCTTTCTTGTTCTTAAAACATCCTTTTTATTTTACTTCTTCAAAAGATTTCAACCATGAATCGATCATTTTGCGAGCCAAGCTCAATTTTTGTGGTATCATGGGTAGATTGTCATGACTGTAAAATTCACCATCGGTGAGCTCGTTATCGGCAAACCGAATGTCACCGCTAACATAATCTGCGGTGAAACCTATCATAATGCCCGAGGGATAAGGCCATGGTTGACTACCAAAGTAACGGATGTTGCATATTTCGAGAGTGGTTTCTTCTTTTACCTCACGAGCAACGCATTGTTCCAACGTTTCTCCCGGTTCTACAAAACCTGCTACTAGTCCGTGAAAAGGTCTGGTAAACGTGCGAGCATGAACTAAAAGTATTCGATCTTCTTTATGAATCATCACTAATATGGCCGGTGAGAGTTGGGGAAATATCTCTCTGCCGCAATTGGGACATTTTTTTGAGATGATGGTATTGACTTTTGTTGGAGAGCCACAAACAGAGCAATAGCGTGTGTTTTTATCCCAAAAGATTAGTTGCGAACCTTTTCCTGCCAGTCTGTATAATTCGACATTTATCAAATCATAAGATTCGCGGAGGCCAATCCATACCAAACCGTCTTCTTTGCTTTCGGATGCAACAGAATAGACCGCGCTACTATCGGCTATTTCGGCAGCTTTGCAGATTTCGTTTTCGTATTTTCCTACTTCGTGAATCATACCGTTCACTGTGTATGGCAGTGTGTCGTGAGTTAAAATACTATAGCAACCGCCTTTTCGAGATAATAGCAATTTACCATCGCTAAAAAGAAACCAATAGCTCATCTTTTTTATTTTTTTTTTGACCACGCAAAAGTAATATATAATTAATGAATACGAAATATTTTTAGTCGGTATTAGTGGAATTTAAATCATATTGTATTATAAAACAACTTCTTCATCGTTTATATAGATGAAGAAGTTGTTAACTAAAGAATATGCGATAAGTTTATCGCTTTCCTCATAATTTGAAAACTAATTTTTGTATACCAATTCTTGTTTCTTGTCATCGTAATCCACTACAATGGTTTTATCTCGATTGACCTCTTGACCGATCAACTTCTTGGATAAGTCATTGAGTAGATAACGTTGTATTGCTCGTTTTACGGGACGGGCACCAAATTCCGGATCGAAGCCCGATTGTGCCAAGAAGCTGATTGCCGTATCGGTGAGTTGCAAGTTCACACCATTGTTTCTGAGCATCTTTTCGACTCCATTGATTTGCAGTTTTACAATCTGACGAATTTGTGGTTCCGTAAGCGGTAAGAACATAATTGTTTCGTCGATACGATTCAAAAACTCAGGACGAATATTCTTTTTCAGCATTTCCATGAGCTGTTCTTTTGTCTCATCGATTATCTGATCGCGGTTTGCACCATTCATCTTCTCCATTTGACTCTGAATGTATTGACTGCCCAAATTAGAAGTCATAATGATGATTGTGTTTTTGAAGTTCACTACTCTGCCTTTGTTATCTGTGAGCCGTCCGTCGTCCAGCACTTGGAGTAAGATATTAAACACATCGGGATGTGCCTTTTCTATCTCGTCGAATAGTACGACAGAGTATGGCTTACGTCGAATAGCTTCGGTCAATTGACCACCTTCTTCATATCCTATATATCCGGGAGGCGCTCCGACTAAACGAGAAACACTGAACTTCTCTTGGTATTCGCTCATATCAATTCGGGTCATCATAGACTCGTCATCGAAAAGGAACTCTGCCAATGCTTTCGCCAGCTCTGTCTTGCCGACGCCTGTTGTTCCTAGAAAGATAAATGAACCGATAGGACGTTTTGGGTCTTGCAATCCGGCACGGCTACGACGAACAGCATCTGCTACAGCTTGAATAGCTTCGTCTTGTCCTACTACTCGTTTGTGCAGTTCATCTTCAAGGTGGAGCAATTTCTCTTTCTCGCTTTGCATCATTTTGTTCACAGGTATTCCTGTCCAACGAGATACTACTTCGGCAATATCGTCTTCGTCTACTTCTTCCTTTATCATCGCATTGTTGCCTTGAGTCTCATGCAGTTGCTTCTGCGTCTCTTCTATTTCTTTGTTCAATTGCTGTAATTTACCGTAACGTATTTCTGCTACTTTGCCGTAATCGCCATTCCGCTCTGCTTTCTCGGCTTCGAACTTCAATTGCTCTATCATCACTTTATTCTGCTGAATCTTGTTCACCAGTGTTTTTTCGGCTTGCCATTTGGCTTTATAAGAACTTTCTTGTTCTTTCAATTCCGCCAGTTCTTTGGCCAGTTGTTGCAATTTCGGCTCGTCACCTTCACGTTTAATGGCTTCTCGTTCTATTTCCAATTGTTTTATCTTACGAGATATTTCGTCGAGTTCTTCGGGAACAGAATCAACTTCCATACGCAATTTTGCTGCGGCTTCATCCATTAGATCAATCGCTTTATCTGGTAAGAAACGATCGGTAATATAGCGGTCGCTTAGTCTGACGGCAGCAATAATAGCATCATCTTTAATTCGAACATGGTGGTGATTCTCATAACGCTCTTTCAAGCCTCGGAGAATAGAAATACTATCTAGTACGGACGGTTCGTTGACTTGTACTATCTGAAATCTACGTTCGAGTGCTTTATCCTTTTCGAAATATTTCTGATACTCGTCGAGCGTCGTTGCACCGATGGCACGAAGTTCGCCACGAGCTAGGGCCGGTTTTAAAATATTTGCGGCGTCCATTGCACCTTCGCCTCCGCCGGCACCTACCAATGTATGAATCTCATCAATGAAGAGAATAATATTTCCTTCGGATTTTTTTACTTCATTGATAACCGATTTTAGTCGTTCTTCGAATTCTCCTTTGTATTTCGCACCGGCGATTAACGCACCCATATCCAACGAGAATACTTGTTTGTTTTTTAAGTTCTCGGGAACGTCGCCACGTACGATACGTCTAGCTAATCCTTCGACGATAGCTGTTTTTCCCGTGCCAGGTTCACCTATTAATATAGGGTTGTTTTTGGTACGGCGACTTAATATTTGTAACACTCTACGAATCTCTTCGTCACGACCGATAACCGGGTCGAGTTTTCCGTTGCGAGCAGCCTCTATCAGGTTGATAGCATATTTTTCGAGTGACTGATAATTGTCTTCGGACGATTGCGATTTCACTTTTTCTCCCTTTCTAAGTTCGTCGATGGCGGCACGTGTTTCTCGTTCTGTAAGTCCGGCATCTTTTAATATCTGAGAAGCTGTGCTGTTTACTGTGAGTAATGCCAACAGTATGAATTCGAGTGAAACAAATTGGTCGCCATTCTTTTGGGCAAGATCTTCGGCTTTCTGAAGTACGGCATCGGTATCTTTACTCAAATAAGGTTGTCCGCCCGAAACTTTAGGGTAAGATTCGATCTGTTTGTCGATCACAATTGAGATTTGGTGGGTATTGACACTGAGCTTCTGGAAAATGAAGTTGATGATATTTTCGCCGACTTTCATTACACTGCTCAATAAGTGTGGTGTTTCGATGGCTTGTTGGCCTTTACTTTCAACCAGTTTTACCGCTTCTTGTACAGCCTCTTGCGATTTAATTGTCAATTTATCAAAATTCATGTCTTAATCTCCTTTCTTCATTTAGTTCTGTAATTGTAACAGGAAAAGGACAAATCATAAACCATCTAAATTATAGTCGCTAATAAAAATAATATTGTGACTATTTTTCTTATTTTATGACAAAAAGACAGGCCGCGAAGGGATAATTAATGATGAAACGACAGTCCGAGTGCCCGAGTGCAGCCATTGCCAGTTTGATATCCGAGTAAGAAATTGAATCGTTTACATTATCTTTGATAGCCAACAAAGATTCGGCTTTATCGGGATGTGTTTTAATGAATTGATTCACCTCGTCGATCTTTGCCTGGCTGATGAGTTGGCTGACATCGATGGTGCCTTCTATTATATAAGGTACCAAATGCCCCACTATCGTACTTTGAACGAATCCTCGTTCTTTTGCTATTTCTTCAATACTCATTCCTTGGCAAAACATCTCATAACTTACTTCTTTTGTATTAATTTTAGGTTTCTTCTCTTTAGGTTCCTTTTTGACCTTCTTTTTGCGTGTCGACTTCTCGTCCTCTTCTTGTAATCCTAGTAATATTCGTGCCTTGTTTTTTAGATAATCGGATATAGAAAACGCAACGTCTTCTCGTCCTTCATAATTCAATATCTTCGATTTGAACGAAAGGGCATCACCCAAATCCAGATAACGTTCTTTTGCTCTTTTCTGGAGTTCTTTATTATCTGTTACTATCTGGGTTTTGGAATAAAGATCCACAAAGTTTATAAGTTGGTCTCTGAAGTAGATTGCCGCCGAATGAATTCTTTCTTGCACTCCTGCATTGGTCAATTTGCCGTTTGCTTCGTTTAGCAATCGAGTGTACTGTTCTTCAAAGCGCACGGATACCTGAATAATTTTCTGCAATTCGGGATGAAGCGACTTGTAATCGATAAGTAGATCGGGATATTTCTTATAAAAATATTCGTCCAACAATCGTAGCATTCTATTATAAGCCTGCTCTATGGCTTTAAAATTGAACAACTCATGCAAAAGATGTAATGCGTAGGCTTTCTCTAGTTTAAGCAACTCTGTTTCGTTGGGAGCATTGAGTTCCGATTGGCGATTAAATTCATCTACTTTATCATCACTAATGATTGCTTCCGGGCGCAAAGGGGAATCGAGTACCATCCCTTCCAATGTCTTGCAACGGCTCAATGCCACATAAGTCTGACCATGTGCAAATGAGTTTTGAGCATCTATAATGGCGTGTTCAAAGGTTAGTCCCTGGCTCTTATGGATGGTCATAGCCCATGCCAATCGAATAGGATATTGTGTGAAAGTACCTTCTACCTGCTCTGTGATTTCTTTTGTCAGACTATTAAGAATATATTTGGCATTGGTCCATTCTTCTCTATCGAGTAGAAAAGCGTGGCTGTCTGCTTTGCTTCGAACAAAAATACCATTCTCACTTACTTTCATTACTTCACCTATCATTCCGTTGTAATACCTCTTTTCGTAAGAACGATCATTTTTCACAAACATAATCTGAGCACCTTCCTTAAGAACCAGTTCGCTATCGGTAGGAAATGAATATTCGGGAAAGTTGCCCGATACTTCTGCCGTAAAGCGGAATGCAGGTGTTGGAAGCAGCGATAACTCTCTGTCGTTTATTCTCTGAGCCTGATTGTTGTGAGTCGTCAATCGTATGTAATTCTGTTCTTTAGGGGGTTGGAAATTGGGGATATAGCGTTTGTTGAGCTCTTCCAAAACCGCAGTATCGACGCTATTGGTACGAACCTTATTCAATAGAGAAAGAAAATACTCGTCCTGTTGACGATACACCGTTTTTAGCTCGATGGTCATATAGTCGGTTTTCTTCAGTGCATTGCTCGAGAAAAAATAGGGTGAATCGTAATAATCTTTCAATAATTCCCATTCTCTATCTATCGCAACTGGAGCCAATTGCTGTAAATCGCCTATCATCAGTAACTGAACTCCTCCAAACGGCTTTTCTCTATCACGATACCTTCTTAGTACATCGTCTATAGCGTCGAGTAAGTCGGCACGTACCATACTTATTTCGTCTATAACAAGTAGGTCCATCGTACGGATAATATTTTGTTTTTCCTTACTGAAACGGTAATGTACCTGTCCCGATTTGAATGTCGTATTGGGTACGAAAGGGGAAAAAGGAAGCTGGAAAAAAGAATGGATGGTTACTCCTCCTGCATTAATAGCCGCAATACCTGTGGGAGCTACTACAACCATTCGTTTGGGAGAACGTTGTTTTAGCGTTCGTAGAAAAGTTGTTTTTCCTGTTCCTGCTTTACCTGTTAAAAACAGATGGGTTCCCGTATTTTCTATAAATTGCCATGCGAGGCTGAGCTCCTGATTTCTTTCCATATCGATATTAAACTAAAGTTTAGCTGTTCAAAGGTAATCAATCTTATTAAAATATACTATTTTTGTGCAAACAAAAGATACTTCGTATGTCCGATTTTCGTCTAAAAGTATTTCAAAGTGTTGCCCATCATCTGAGTTTCACAAAGGCTTCTCAAGAATTGTTTATAAGTCAACCTGCTATAACGAAACATATTCATGAACTGGAGATAAATTATGGAGCTCAGCTATTTGAAAGGAAAGGCAATCGAATAGCATTGACCGATGCCGGTCGTTTGTTACTTCGGCATTGCGACCATATATTAGATGAATATAAACAACTTGACTATGAAATGAATTTGCTTCACGACGATTTTGTGGGCGAACTTCGTTTGGGTGCTAGTACCACAATTGCCCAATATGTGCTTCCTCCCGTTTTGGCACAATTCATCAAGCGCTATCCCAAAGTAAAGCTTTCTTTGCTCAATGGCAATTCTAGAGATGTAGAGAAAGCGTTGCAAGAACATCGTATCGATTTAGGTTTGGTCGAAGGTATTTCCAGACTGCCCAATTTGAAATATTCCACCTTTCTGGAAGATGAATTGGTGGCAGTTGTCTCTGCTGATAGTAAATTGGCACATAAACGGAAAATATTTTCTGAAGACTTGGCGCATATTCCGCTTGTACTTCGCGAATATGGGTCTGGAACGCTAGACGTAATTGAACTGGCGCTTGCCAAGAACCATATTCGATTTGCCGATTTGCAAATATTAATGTATTTGGGCAGTACCGAAAGTATTAAACTCTTTTTACAGCACGCCGATTGTATGGGTATTGTCTCTGTACGATCAATACAAAACGAACTCAATACGGGCAAACTTCAGATCGTTGAGATTGAGCAAATGAGTATGCTTCGTCAATTTGACTTTGTGCAACTCCAAGGTATTGAAAGTGGATTATCACAGCTATTTATTCGATTTGCCCAGCAATAATGGGGTATTCCTATAACTTTTAGTTATCAGCTATTAAAAAAGACGATTGGCATAATCCAATAGTAACATCTACCTTTGCAGTCGAAATAAACTAAAAAGATAGAAGTTAATGATTAGCGAAAAAAATGGAAATGTCTATCATGGCATATTGCTGATAGCTTTGTTCTCATTTTCGGCTTGTTACATTGCAAGCTTCGATTGGGTCAAGAATCTCTCACTAAGTCCTCTTATTGTAGGTATTATATTTGGTATGCTTTATGCCAATAGTTTGCGGAATTTTGTTCCCGATACTTGGGTTCCAGGTATTAAGTTCTGTACTAAGCAAGTGTTGCGTACTGGCATCGTGCTTTATGGTTTTAGACTTACTTTTCAGCAAGTAATGGACATCGGTTTACCTGCTATCTTGATGGATTGCATCATTATCTCGGTAACTTTGTTGATAGGCTATCTGGTAGGCAAGCTCTTGAAAATGGATAGCGATACAGCTCTTATGACCTCTACCGGAAGTGCTATATGTGGTGCTGCAGCAGTATTGGGGGCCGAGCCGGTTGTGAAGTGCGAAGCTCATAAAACAGCTATCGCCGTATCTACAGTAGTTATATTTGGTACCCTTTCCATGTTTTTATATCCTATATTATATAGGTCGGGCATTGTCAATCTACCACCCGAGCAGATGGCTATATATACCGGTAGTACGTTGCACGAAGTAGCTCATGTTGTAGGAGCTGGAAATGCGATGGATCCCAATGGTGCTTTGCATATTGCCGATCAAGCTACTATTACCAAAATGATTCGTGTTATGCTACTAGCCCCTGTTCTCATCATAATGAGTTTCGTTTTATCGAGAGTTCGAAACAGAAAGAATAGTGGCAGTGTAGCAAAAAGTCATATTACTATACCTTGGTTCGCTTTCGGCTTTATCGGTGTTATTGCTCTTAACTCCATATTGGGAATTTTTATTCCCGACAATATCTTGTCTATAGGACGTGTCGGTGTAAATGGATTGGACAATTTCTTACTCACTATGGCGATGACCGCTTTGGGAACAGAAACCAGTATCGACAAATTCAAACAAGCAGGTGCAAAGCCATTCTATCTCGCCGGTATTATTTATATGTGGCTTGTCGGTGGCGGTTATTTGCTGAGCAAATATCTTATACCTTTATTATAATATATGATATATATTGTCTTTTGAGTTCTACGTCAGTCAAACTAAATTAAAGAATAGTTACCAAATTCAGTACACATCACAGAATGATAAATAAATATATGAGCCCTCAAAATGACAGATGCCCCTAAAAATATTTTCGTCCATACGTTTTCAAAAAAACATAAGGACGTCACCGAAAAAACTAACATACGACAATTTTAACTCATTCGTGTGAGTGGAAACTCATTTTTGAATACACAAAAGGCAACGTCCTTATCTTGTTTGCGCAAGATGAGGACGTTGCCTTTGTTATATCCTCGTATTGGGCTTTTCATTAATTATTATTGGTGTGTTTGTCTTGCGTTAGTATATATATTGATCAAAATGTATGTTTCACAAATGAAATAGATTTTTTCTTTAAACTGTAATATATGTTACGATAATATTTCGTTTTGTTTCTTTAGCTTCTGAAAAAGTTTTTATTTTTTTTATATAAATATGATTCGAAATATTGCGAAACAAAAAATAAATATATACTTTTGCCCAGAAGTATAAAGTTTTTCTTTTTTTGTGTTCAATGATATAATGATTAACACTTTTCACTATGAAGTATTTTTTATTTATGTTAGCTCTGTGTGGTGGCTTACTATTTGGCACTATTTCAGCAGCTTATGGATCGAATGGACAGAATGGCGATATAAATAACGCACAGACTGTTCAGCAAAAGAAATACATTGTTAGCGGTATTGTGACAGATGCAAATGGTATTCCTCTGATTGGGGCTACAGTATCTACAAGCGGAACTGCCAATGGTGTGATAACAGATTTGAACGGACGGTACTCGATCAAGGTATCGGGTGGTGATGCGAAATTGACTTTTACGTATGTAGGTTATGTAACAATTACTAAATCGGTAGGTGCAAACCAAACGATCAATGTAGTGATGCATGAAGATTCAAAATCGTTGGACGAAGTCGTCGTAGTAGGATACGGAGTTCAGAAACGTAGAGATTTGGTTGGAGCTGTCGATCAGATAAAAGGCAACAGCATTTCCGAGCGTGGCAATATGTATGCCACCAAGTCCTTACAAGGTATGATGCCGGGATTGAATATTACGGCAAGTGATGGCAAACCTACTCACGGTGGTACGATTGATATACGAGGAGCCGGCAGTATCGGTTCGGGAGGTAGTGCTTTGGTAATGATTGACGGTGCCGAAGGAGATATCACGACTGTAAATCCACGAGATATAGAGTCGGTATCAGTATTGAAAGATGCTTCATCGGCAGCTATATATGGTGCGCGAGGTGCTTTTGGTGTTATTTTGATTACCACAAAAAAGCCTAAGGCCGGAAAGGTAGAAGTAACATACAATGGTAGTGTCTCGGCTTTGCAACGCGTATTCAAACCGCAAATAGAAAGCGATGCATTGATATGGACAAACAATTTTATCACTTCGTATCAGAATGCTAAAGGTGGAATCTATCCGAATTCTGTTAATAATGTATTCAACTTCAGTCAAGATTATTACGACGAGTTGGTAAAGCGCCATAATGATCCTACTTTGGAAAGGCAGCGTACCAACAGCGCAGGCCGATACGAGTATTTTGGCAATACAAATTGGTTGGATTTGATTTACAAAGATTGGACTTATGCCACAGAACACAATGTCAGTGTATCCGGTGGATCGGAAAAAGCAAGTTTCTTTGTGAGTGGACGTTATTGGGGACAAGACGGTATCTATGATGGCGTAAAAGAAAATTATAGCCAATATAATTTCAGAGCAAAAGGTTCGATTAAGATAAACAAATGGTTTACTTTCGAAGACAATTCGGATGTCATTCGCCGTGTTTACCGTCAACCGATGGTGATGTACGACAATCAAAATATTACCAGGCAAATAGAACAGCAGGGCTATCCGATGACCATGGAGAAAAATCTGGATGGAACATGGACCGAGGCTGCTGTATATACCGGATGGGCAGGATTTAAAGAAGGCACTTCTTTTCAGAAGAACTATAAGTTCGACTGGCAGAATACTGCGACATTGACCTATCAACCTTTTAAAGAATTAATTGTAAAAGGTGATTATACTTATCGCTATGAACGTGCTCGCCGTATTCGTGAAAATGGCTTGTATACTTATTGGAATGGTCCTGCTATTTCGGGTCAGCGTAATACGTTTTCTTCTTTAGATCATTTGTCTATAGATCGTGAATACATGGCTTCGAACGTTACAGCCAATTATATTCCGACTTTTAAAAACAAAGATCATTCTCTCAATCTTCTTGTTGGATGGAACTTGGAAACATATTCAGACAATCAAGACGAAATGTATCGCCGCGGACTCTTATATCAAGATTATCCTTCGTATGCATTGATGGATGGTGACTATTATACTCTGGGCCAAGACGGTACTTCGTGGGGATATGTAGGTTTGATGTATCGTGCCAACTATTCTTATAAAGATAGGTATCTGTTGGAATTCAGCGGACGTTATGATGGTTCTTCCAAATTCCCGAAGAATCAGAAATGGGGCTTTTTCCCTTCGGGTTCTGTGGGATGGAGAATATCGAATGAACCGTTTATGAAAGCTACGAATCATTGGTTGGATAATTTGAAGGTTCGTTTTTCTATCGGTTCGTTGGGAAATGGTAATATAGATCCATATAAATATCTCTCTTTGATGGGCACCGGCCGCACTTCTGCTATTATAGATGGTGCTTTGCAAGCTTATGCAAGTGTTCCTACTGTGATACCCGATAACTTGAGCTGGGAAACAAGTACTACATACGACTTTGGTGTAGACTTCGATATGTTGCAGAACCGTCTGTCTTTTTGTGGAGACATCTATGCACGTTATACGAGCAACATGTATACCGTTGGACCGCAATTGCCCGACGTATTTGGAGCCTCTGCTCCTAAAGGTAACTATGCCAATATGAAAACTCCTGGAATTGAGCTTTCTCTCTCTTGGCGTGACCAATTCAATCTGTTTGGAAAGCCTTTCAAATATAATATAAAGGCGATGTATTGGGATAGCTACAGTACAGTGACCAAATACAATAATCCGAACAAATCGTTAAGTGTCTCATCCTATTATAATGGTGCTCGCTTGGGTGATATCTGGGGATTTCATGTAGAAGGTCTATTCAAAGATCAGGCGGATATAGACAATCATGCCAATCAGTCGGGATATTTTAAAATATCTGACGATGGCGTTTGGCGTCCGGGTGATTTGAAATTCGGCGACTTGGATAACTCACAAACAATAGATAAAGGAGAAAATACCGTTGCAAAACCGGGTGATCAAAAAATCATAGGAAATACTACTCCCCGTTACCGTTTCGGATTGAACTTGGGAGCCGAGTGGCAGAATTTTAGCATATCGGCATTCTTCCAAGGAGTAGGTAAGCGTGATTGGTATCCACATATCGAGTCTGCATTCTTCTGGGGACAATACAACCGCCCTTACTCTTATGATCTGAAAGATCAAGATAGAGACCGCTATACGGCAGAAAACCAGAATGTGAATGCTTATTGGCCGTTGTTGAGATCGTATAGTTCTACCTCTTCTACCAAAGAGATGGGAACAGCGAATGATCGGTATATACAAAATGCTGCGTATATCCGTTTGAAGAATCTTTCTTTGGGCTATGCATTCAATCCTTCTTTCTGCCATAAATTCGGACTGGAACGTTTATCGTTGGTTTTGACTGCCGAGAATCTGTGGACTTATTCGCCTATGTTCAAGCATACCAAAAACTTCGATCCGGAGAATCTTGGCGCGGGAGATGATGACTTCAGGTCTACGGCTGGTACAGATGGTGACGGATACGGTTATCCTAACTTTAGGACCTTTACTTTCGGAATAAATGTCGCATTTTAATCATGTAAACCATAAATAGTAAAGAAAACATGAAAAAGATATTATACCTAGTATTGACAGTCTTGTTCTGCTGCTCATGTAGCAGTTTCCTCGAAAGGAACCCAGAGAATGACATTAGTTCCGATGCGTTCTTTAATTCGGAAAATGACTTGAAATTATATACCAACTCTTTTATTAATAGTCTGCTGGATATTGACGATTTTACTTATGGCGATCAATATACCGACGTTGTTTCTACCAATTCCAGTACAAACTATTTTCGTGCCGGATGGAATGCCAACCAGCAGGGCGGATGGAGTTGGGGTGACTTGCGTTCTATCAACTACATGCTTGATAATATGAAGAAAGCCAAAGGTAAAGTTTCTGACGTCGTTTACAATCATTATGAAGGAGTTGCCCGCTTTTGGCGTGCCCGCTTTTATTATGATATGGTGAAGAACTTTGGTGGTGTGCCTTGGTACGATCATGTGCTGAATAATACAGACTCATTGGGCTTGTATAAGAAAAGAGATAGCAGACAAGTGGTGATGAGCAAGATTTTGGAAGACTTGAATTTCGCATCCAGCAACTGTTTGGCTACGGCAGATTATACTCGTTCCTCTACACGCGTATCTAAATATGTTGCGTTGGCATTGAAATCGCGTATTTGTCTCTACGAGGGCACTTATCGTAAGTATCATACGGAATTGAATCTCGATTCGGCAGATTATTATTTGCGTGAATCGATAAAGGCTTCAGAAGAAATCATGAATAGCAAGGCCTATTCGCTGGTCGATGTAGCTGCCAATAGAGGCGTACAGTATAGAGCACTATTTAATTCGCAAGATTTGAATACACAGGAAGTCATTTTCGGAATGGCTTATGCCGCAGATGTACGTATGCATAGTGTGACATGGGATATGATGTCGGCCAGTGCTGGCAAGAACTGGGGATTCGCTCGTCAGTTTGCCAATATGTATCTCATGCGCGACGGCTCACGCTTCACCGATAAACCGAACTATAATTCGATGACGTATAAGGATGAGTTTGTCAATCGCGATCTGCGAATGTCTCAAACGATTCTTCCGCCGGATTATACTCGTAAAAGCGCGTCGGGTGCTGTTTATCAGTACGCGCCCAATCTGAAAGTTTCGTATACCGGCTATCAACCTATCAAATGGGTTATTGATGACGATAATTATACGGCAAAGGCAAATAGTTACAATTCTATTCCTATATTCCGTTATGCCGAGATCTTGCTCAACGAAGCAGAAGCAAAAGCCGAATTGGGAGAAATGGACCAAACGGTTTGGGATAAGACAATCAAACTTTTGCGTGTGAGGGCAGGAGTGGATGGTAGTGCTCCCGCAACTTACGACCCTTATTTGGCTTCTTATTATCTGAATCAGACAACGGACAAATGGATATTGGAAGTTCGCCGCGAACGGGCTATCGAATTGGCTTTCGAAAGTGTTCGGTATGACGACCTGATGCGTTGGAAGATGGGGCAGCTCATGACCAACAACTATCAAGGTATCTATATACCTGCCAAAAACGTTCTGATGGATTTGAATGGAGACGGAGTGAACGATTTATATGTATCGGATACTGCGTATAAAGGAACGAAAGATGGAAAAGCCGTGTATATTACCGTAGGTAGTTCTACCGATTTTATTCGTCTGGATGGCGTTAATCATTTGATGCATGGAGCACTTCAAAATCGGATGTGGGACGACAAAATGTATCTTCACCCGATACCAAACTCTGCTATTCTGAAGAATTCGGATTTGGAACAAAATCCGGGTTGGGAATAATCATTATATAATTACTAATTGTATGAATGAAATGAAACTAAAAAATATTATTCAACAGATACTGTTTGCTGCTGTAGGTCTTTTCTTCTTTGCGGCATGCAGCGATAACGAAGGTTCGTTTGTGCTACGAAGCGATAATCATGTAGATCTTGATTATACTACTACGCCAGGTACTTTTACTGTTTGTACAAACGGCGCATGGAAAATAACGTCCACTGCCAATTGGTTTACCGTGTCTCCGACAGAAGGTACAGGCGACGGAACAACGAGAGAAGTCGTTACGGTAACTCCGACGCAAAATACCGGTGCTGTGCGAACAGACTCTTTGTATTTGGAGGCAGCCGGTAAAAACTTGGGTATAGGCGTTCAACAAGAAGAGGGCTTTGTACAATTGGGTACACCCGCATTTATTGGCGGAATGACTAAGGGAAAAAGTGCGGAGAATTGTTTTATAGCTGTTCCTTACTCCAAAGCTTATGCAGGTCAGTCGTATACTGCAACGGTGACGATGACAGGCAGCAGTAATGGATTGACCGTAGCCGATTATACTTATACGGCAGATGTCTCCGGAATCATCAATATTCCTGTTGTAGGAATTCCTACTACTGCAGGGACGGTTACGTTTGATATTTCTACCGGATTGCCCAATGCTAAGAATCTTACAGTAAGTACGATTATTGCAAATGGAGAAAAAGAAACGCTCATCTATCAGAACTTTAGTAAATTTGTATACGGAGGTGATGATGCAAACTATCTGAGCGGCTTAAATAAAGACGGTGTTACGGTAGTGACTCCACGTACAGATGGCTCGAACGATGTATTTAGTACGGAAACTCAAGATTATAGAGATGCGCACGAGATGACCGGTTGGAGCGGTAGTAAAGCGTATGAACGTCCGGGATATCTGAAAATGGGTACCGGATCGGCAAACGGCTATATCACTACACCTGCATTATCTGCGATGACAGAAACACAAGATGTGATTCTGACATTCGATGCGATGAATTGGGATCAGATAAGTGCTGTTACGGCATTGACATTTACCGTCAACGGAGGAGGTACACCCGATATCACTACCTATAATCTTCCGGGTAGAGTGAGTGACGCTGCCGGTACTTGGTCTACCATAACTGTGAATATTAAAAACGCGACTCCATCAACGACCATTAAGATTGCAGGTGGCGCACGATTCTTAATAGACAATATTAAAGTGACAACTACAGGGCTTTAGACCTGTTGCGGCTTAATAATAACAATCGGACTCCATCTCCTTTTATAGTGAGATGGGGTCTGATACATTAATTGAATTATTCAAATTTATAAGAGTAGGTATGACGAAAAGAAAATTATTAAAAGTGGCATTCAATGCCATCTTGTATTGCACTACTTATTGTATATGTCTGCTGTTCATCAATTGTAGCAGCTCTAGTAGCGGAGGCGAAAACAATGGCGAAACAACAGAAATAACACCTAGTCCGGGTATGGATGTGTATGGCTTTATAGGCGATGCAGCCAATAATCCTATTGCAGGCGTAGTGGTCAGCGATGGCTACCAGTGTGTAAAAACAAATGCGAAGGGAGTCTATGAAATGAAACGCAATTCGAATGCCAAGTTCGTTTACTATTCTACGCCTTCCGAATATAAAATAAATACGAGCTCGAGTTCCAACAATACTGCTGTGTTCTATAAAACGCTTTCGGCTTCAACCAAAAGATATGATTTCACTTTGGCTAAATTGTCGGGTGGGGTAGAGACCAATTTTACTCTTATCGCTATTGGCGATCCGCAAGTAAGTGCGCGCACCAACGATCCTTATTATACAGCATCCGGAGTACAAAGTACCAGCGCCACCTATTCCAATCTTTGGCGTTTCAAAAACGAAACGATGGCCGATATTTCAGAAACGTTAAAAAGCGCCACTACTCCTGTGTATGGTTTGGTTATGGGTGATATATGCGATGATGGCGCTGCGTCGTTGCAGGGTTCGGTAAGAGCGGCATTGGGTTCTACATCGATGCCTGTATTCTCGGTTATAGGCAACCATGATAAAGTTTCGAACGGCACTACTCGTACAACAAGCCAATACGAAAATGCTTGGGGACCGCTAAATTATTCTTTCAATAGAGGTAATGTTCACTTTGTGGCATTAGACAATGTCCTTTTCTCCGATGCCGAGACCTATACCGGTGGTTTCACCGATGCTCAAGTAGATTGGTTGAAGCAAGATTTGAGTTATGTCCCCAAATCAATGATGGTGATCTTGTACTATCATATACCTTTGCGCAATACTACCAGCTATGCTAATAGAAATACGGTACTTGGACTGTTGTCCGGTTTTGCCAATTATTCTTTGTTCTGCGGACATACCCACTATAACGAAGTGTGCAGTGTTACGTCTCCGATTTCTACATTAGAACATATTCATGCTGCTGCATGTGGAGCTTGGTGGAAGTCTACGTTGAATACAGAGGGAACTCCCAATGGTTATGAGGTATATACCGTTGGCGGTACACAGTTTACAAACTGGTATTATAAGTCTGTAGGGCGTGATAAGAGTTTCCAAATGCGTTTGTCCGAAGCAAATCAGGCTTACGGAGGAGCGTATGGTTATTATAATTATGCTACCCAGTTGTCGTTACAAGAAAACGGTGGATATGTGGTTGCCAATATATTCAATGCCGACAAAAATTGGACGGTAAAAGCTTACGAAGGCGCCTCTACCACTGGAGTGACTATGACAAAGGCGGTCAATAATGCCGATGCTTATGCTATGGGGTATCATGTCGGTACATTAAATAGAAATGTCGATAACTATAACGGTTCCAATACACATGCATACTATTATAAACGTACTGACCCCAATGCGGTAGTCAAAGTAGTCGCTATCGATGAGTTTGGCAATCAATATACGGCGAACACTTTTATAAAAGATTTTACGGAAGCAATGCATTATTAAACCGATATATCAGATTGATTACCTGTTATCGGGTTCTCAAAATGACATATGCTCCTAAAAATATTTTCGTCCATACGTTTTCAGAAAAACTTAAGGACGTCACCGAAAAAACTAACATACGACACTTTCGACTCGCAACAATGAGACGGAAGTGTCGTATGCATATCAGTAAATACAAGTCCTTGAACCCTCTCTTGCAGTATGTGTATATCTCGGTATCGCGTCTGATGGATTTTCGTTTTTATGATGTGCATACCCCATTGACATAATATCTCACTGACAGATAAACGGTTATCTCGAAGTCGTTTTTCAGAACGTTTTCTGAAGTGAATATTGAGAGTGATACTGATACTATTTTAACCATACCTACATGGTACTTCTTGAAACACAGAATAGAAGTTTTGTTTTCGAAAAATGATAAGGACGAACACAAAAATTCATAATGACGAAACTAAAAGTTTGTAACTAGAAACTTTTAGTTTCGTCATTATGAATTTCTCGCTGTGTATCAATGTGTTGTACGTAATGTGTTTATGCCTTGTCCTGATCAGGTTTACACCCGAACAGTGAAATGAGTACGGAAATAGTGCCCTACAAGGTCTTGTCTCTTAGGTTAGGATAAGAAAGTATCAGAATACCGGTGAGTGTTCACATTGAAATACGTTCCGAAAAATGGATTTATCATAGCATGTTGTATTTCAGCTTGTTTACATGTTAATGGGGTGTGCATCTCCTGAACTTAAAAGCGACTTATCGGCGTTTAAAATTTGTTTTATCGGCATCTTTTTGCTGCTTTCTGAAATGTTAACGTGCTTTTAATACTCAAACGCTCTAAAATAAAGCGAACGGACATCAAATAAAGATTCGGTGTCCGTTCGCTTTATTGTTTATTCGTCTATTTCGCTATGATGACTTCTACTCCTAGTTCTTCGATTTCTTTCATTATATATTCCGGTACTGCTGCATCGGTAATTATGGTATCGATTTTATCGAGAGAGCATATTTTCCCGAATCCTTTTCTTCCGAATTTTGACGAGTCGCACAAGATGATTGTTTTCAGAGCCGAATCCATCATCGCACGGTTTAGTTCCGCTTCTTCAATATTCGAAGTCGTTATTCCAAACTCAGGATCAATGCCGTCTACTCCTAAGAATAGCTTGGAACATGTAATCTCTTTGAGTATATTGGTTGCAAAATTTCCGATGACTGACATCGAACTTTTTCGAAAGATACCACCCAATTGTATGACGTTTACATTTTCTTTGTCAGTTAACAATGTGGTAGCTTTTATAGAAGCGGTTACGATAGTGAGACGTTCTTTAGCCTGAATATGTTCGGCAAAAGCACAAATAGTCGACCCCGAATTCAATATGATATAATCATCTTCTTCTATCAATTTGGCTGCTTCTAATGCAATTCTATTTTTTTCGTTTGGGAATATTTTCTCTTTTTCTGTAATAGCCCTATCTTTCATATGAGGGTTTACAGGACTTGCGCTTCCGTGTGTACGATAAAGTAATCGACGTTCTTCCAAAAGTTTTAAATCCTTTCGAATGGTAACCGTTGTTACATCCAAATGTTTGGCTGCATCCAATACTCTGACAAAACCATCTTTAGCTAGGGTGTCTAGAATGTATTTATGTCTTTCGGCAATACTCTTCATCTTATTTTCTTGTTTCATTTAGTTTGTGATACAAATATATAAATTAATTCTATAATCTGAGATAAGAAAAGCAATAAAAATATTAATATTTTCTACCTGCATTTATTTTGTTTATCTGCAAAAGAAAATAAATAGAAATAAAAAGAAAAAAATAATAGTTCGATTTGTTGCATATTGTGGTTGTTTGCTCTATATTTGTATCGATATAACAAACAAAAGAAAAACTTCTTATAACTTTTTATTCTAATCCTTTGAATCATTTCTAATATTAATGGTATAAAAAAAATTAGTATGTCAAAAATTGAAGATGCTTTAAAAGCAGCTAGCGACACTAAGGCATTGCGCATAGGTAATGGCGTATTGTCTGAAGTTGCCGATTTATTTATAGAACAATTTCCTCGTAAAAGAGCAATTGTGGTAGCCGATGCTACTACTTTTGCAATTGCCGGAAAGTTTGTTTCCGAAATTTTTAAAGCAAGAAAAATAGATCAAGACGCTCCGTATATATTTACTGAAAAGGAATTGTATGCTGAATATGGTTATGTAGATAGATTGGTCTCTGTTTTTCAGAAAACAGACGCTATACCTGTCGCAGTAGGTTCGGGAACGATTAACGATTTGGTTAAACTTTCGGCTTACAGGACTGGGCGCCAGTATATGTGTGTTGGTACAGCAGCTTCTGTAGATGGCTATACGGCATACGGCGCATCGATTACAAAAGATGGTGCTAAACAAACATTCAGTTGTCCTGCCCCTCAAGCATGGTTGGGCGATACGGCTATTATTTGTCAGGCTCCGGCAGAGATGACGGCTTCGGGTTATGCCGACTTGTTTGCTAAAGTTACAGCCGGTGCCGATTGGATCCTTGCTGATGCGATGGGTGTTGAGGCTATTGACAAGACCGTATGGGGCATTGTTCAAGATTGTTTGCCGAAAGCTTTAGGAAATCCTCAAGCTATTCACGATAGAGATCCTCAAGCTATTGGAGACTTAGTTGAAGGGTTGATACTTAGTGGCTTTGCCATGCAGGCGCATAGAAGTAGCAGACCAGCATCGGGAGCCGATCACCAGTTCAGCCATCTGTGGAATATGGAACATCACACCAATCATGGAGAGCGTATTTCGCATGGATTTCAGGTTTCGATAGGAACACTGGCTTCGACTGCTTTGTACGAGGTAGCTTTGAATACTCCGATGGAAGAATTGGATATTAAGTCTTGTTGCCATAAATGGCCCTCTGCTGCACAGCTGGCAGAAGAGTCTTTGGCTTTGTTTAAGAATACCGACTTCCCGAATATTGGAGAAATAGAAACTGCCGAAAAATATATAAGTAAGGAGAAATTGGCCGATCAGTTGCAACTTCTGAAAGATAATTGGTTGGATATAAAAAGAAGGCTCTCTGAACAACTGGTTCCCTTCAATGACTTGAAGGCTCGTTTGAAATGCGTTGGCGCTCCTGTAGAGCCCGAAGATATTGGGGTGTCTCGTGAGTATCTACGTCAAGGTTATATTCGTGCTCAGTATATTCGACGCCGTTTTACCATTCTCGATTTGGCCGTTCGTACAGGCAAATTGAATGATTGGATTAAGATTCTTTTCGGCAAAGATGGACGCTGGGAAATGTAAAAGATGTATATTTGAATCAATAAATCTTGATATTTTCGTATAGAAATGAATAATTCGACTGAGCTTATAGGGCGTTCTGTTGACGACGCTACGGCAAAGAAATTTAAACAATGGCAAATTCGTACCATCTTTGGTTCGATGATAGGCTATGCGCTATACTACATAGTACGCAAAAATTTGAGTATGGCTATTCCGGGGATGGAAGCAGATTCTGCGTTGCATTTCTCTAAAGCAGACCTGGGTATTTTCCTTACTCTTAATGGAGTGGTATACGGTATTTCTAAATTTGCAAACGGATTCTTGGGAGATCGTTTGAATGCGCGATACTTTATGATGTTCGGATTGGCCATGTGTGCCATCTGTAATTTTATCTTTGGCATGAGCTCAGTCGTTTGGCTGTTTGGCTTGATGTGGATATTGAATGGATGGTTTCAAGGAACAGGCTATCCTCCATGCGCTCGGTTGCTTTCGCATTGGGTGCATCCCAAGCAATTGGCAACAAAAATGTCGATATGGAATACGTCTCATTCCATCGGCGCTTTTGTAGCTATTGTTATTTGTGGTTATGTCGTTTCATTAGGCTGGCGTTGGTGTTTCTATGTGCCTGCTATTATTACCATAATTGGAGTTTTGTTTATTTGGGTGATGCTTCGTGATACTCCGACTTCTGTTGGGCTTCCCGAGATTGCCGTAGGAAAACAAAATGAAACGGTAGAACACAAAAAAACAAATAAGGAATTTAATGCGATACTTCGGAAACGTGTATTTTGTAATCCATATATATGGATTCTGTCAATAGCCAATTTCTTTGTCTACACAGTGCGGTTTGCTTTTCTTGACTGGGGTCCTTCCATGCTTCAACAGTGGCTTGGCGTTACACCCGCAGAATCCGGATGGATGGTAGGCGGATTTGAAATATTCGGATTGGCCGGAATGTTATTGTCTGGATGGATGACTGACAGATATTTCAAAGGAAGAGGTGCGCGTGTATGCTTGATCTGTATGCTATTGACCATGATATTTGTAGGTCTCTTTTGGGTATGGCATACGAATGGATTACCGTTGATCGGATCGGTCGTTTTGCTCTTTGCTGTTGGATTCTTTATCTATGGACCTCAAGCTTTAATCGGCATTGTTGCAACCAATCTTGCAACCAAAGAGGCTGCTGCCACTGCCGTAGGACTGACGGGTATATTTGCCTATGCCAGTACAGTGCTGTCAGGTTGGGGCATCGGCGCATTGGTCGATCATTTTTCTACTAAAACGGCATCGGGCGCAGTCGATTTCTCTGCCGGTTGGAGTTATGCTTTTGGAGTATTGATTGTTGCCGCTCTTATCGGGTCTTTGATATTGGCTCTGGTGTGGAAAGCTAAAGCTGATGGATATGATGATTGATAATACACAAATGGTTCTTCAAACGGAAGAAGCACGTTGTGAAGCATTAAAAAAGGTGCGCCATATCGCATTGGATATGGATGGTACGATTTATAATGGCAATACACTTTTTCCATTCACAATTCCTTTTCTGGCAAAGTTGAAGAAGTGGGGTATCGGTTATTCTTTTTTGACCAATAATCCGACTAAAAGTGCCAGCGACTATGTGCAGCATCTCAAAGAATTGAAAATCCCCGTTGAACTTGAAAATATGTATACATCTGCTCAAGCTACTATCGATTATCTTCATCTGCATCATCCCGAATACAAGCGATTGTTTATTTTGGGAACGTCTAGTATGATCGCTGAGTTTGAATCCGCTGGATTCGTATCGACTAGTGAGAGTGCAAGCGATGTGCCGGACGCTGTCATCGTGAGTTTTGACAAGTCTTTAGTGTACAATCGTTTGTGTCGTGCAGCTTGGTGGATACAGCAGAAGCTGCCTTACATAGCTACAAATCCGGATAAAGTTTGCCCGACAGACCAGCCTACGGTATTGGTTGATTGTGGTTCTCTTATTTCGTGTTTGGCGTATGCTACTGATCGTAGACCCGATGTAATTATTGGAAAACCGGATCCGCGTATGCTTTATTGTATCATGGAACGACTCAATTTGCGTGCAGACGAAGTGGCAATGATAGGCGATAGAATATATACAGATGTAAAGACGGCGCTGAATGCAAAAAGTCTGGGCATATTGGTTCTATCGGGAGAAACAACGATGGATGTCGTTGGGCAATCTGTAGAGAAACCTACTCTAATTGCACAAGATCTGAGCGAAGTAGAAAAATGGCTTTCTATAGTGCATCAATAGATTTTGTGATAAACTAAATTCTTTCGATATAAGAAAATGATCTAATCTGTTTTCAAAAGTTATTAGTGCTTTTGAAAACAGATTTAATGAATAAATTGAATGAATAAAATGATAAAGAAAATCGCTCTATCGTTTTTGGCAATATTGTGTTTTCATGCGAATATTGCTTTTGCTCAAGAAAAGGTAAGCGGATTGCTTCCGCCTGCTTGGTTGAACGATGCCGTATTTTATGAAATATATCCTCAAAGCTATTATGATACCGATGGTAATGGAATAGGTGATATAAAAGGTATCATACAAAAATTGGATTATGTTAAGTCGCTTGGAGTAAATGCCCTATGGCTGAACCCTCTCTTCGATTCTCCTTTTAATGATGCAGGGTACGATATTCGAAACTACTATTTGGTAGCTCCACGATATGGTACGAATGACGATCTGGTCAGACTATTCAAAGAAGCTCACAAAAGGGGGATACGTGTTTGTCTGGATTTGGTTCCGGGGCATACGTCACTAGATTGTGAGTGGTTCAAACAATCGGCCAAAAAAGAACATAACGAATATTCGGACCGTTATATATGGACTACGGCAGATTCTATTAAACCGAATAACAAGTTTGTAAGCAACAACTATGAGCGTCCCGGTTGCTATATGCGTAATTTCTTTGCTTCTCAACCGGCTTTGAACTATGGTTATGGGAAACCAGATCCCAATCATTCGTGGGAACAAGTCGCAAGTGCCGAAGGACCTACTCGCAATAGAAAGGAATTGTTTAATATTATCGACTATTGGATGAGCCGTGGAGCAGATGGCTTTCGGGTAGATATGGCATCGTCGCTGGTGAAAAATGATCCGGGATATGTTGAAACAAATAAATTGTGGAACGAAATACGTTGTAAGTTACAGCGGAAATATCCGAATGGCATTCTCCTTTCCGAATGGGGAAAACCAAATGAAGCGATCAAGGCCGGATTTACAATGGACTTTATGGTGCAAATGGGTAATAGTGGATTTAAACAATTGTTCTTCAATTTTGATGGAGATAAAATCATAGATAATTGCTATTTTGATTTGAGAGGTAACGGTGATCCGACCATTTATACAAACAATCTGGTGAAGTATCTCAATGATATCGGTACGAAAGGATATATTTGTACTCCTACCGGTAACCACGATCGGCAGCGTATGCGTGTAGGACCACGTGATACTTACGAACAGCTCAAACTTCCATTCGTCTTTTTGTTTACTCTTCCCACTGTTCCGCTTATTTATTATGGAGAGGAAATCGGTATGCGGTATGTTGAAGGATTGCCTATCGTAGAGGGTAGTCAAACAGTAATCAATCGTGCCGGATCGCGCACTCCTATGCAATGGAATAATTCAACGAATGCAGGTTTCTCGAGTGCTGAAGCTTCCAAACTTTATCTGCCTATAGATAGAGAAGAGTGCATTCCCACGGTGCAAAATCAAGAAAACGATCCTACCTCTTTGCTGTCTACCGTCAAGCAATTAGTCAATATCAAAAAGACGCATTCGGCTTTGAAACCTAATGCTGCTATTCGTTTTCTTCTTTCAGAAAAAGGAGTCTACCCTTTGGTATACGAACGCTTTTCTGATGACGAACATATTATTATTGTGCTAAACCCTTCGGCTAAGGCACAAACCTTGTCTCTTCCTTATTCTACGAATTTTCATTCTGTTAATCCGTTGCTTGTAAGCCCTCAAGCACAATTGGAAGGAAAAGATAAAACTCTAAAAATAACTGCACCTGCCATATCTTATGGCATATATCAGTTAAAGTAAGTTTGGATAGAATGTTGTTTTCTCTCCTGATAAAGTGATCCTTTATTTTGAAATAAGGCGATTATTTTATTGGGAGAGTTCTTTATAGTAGAACTACAAGCGCTATTATCACACACAAAAGACAGACGCATCTGCTTTTTCGAGATGCTAATGCAAGAGTGAAACGACTGTAGTTCCCTAAAAAAGGTAGACTATTTTTTCTCTTATATCTTATTAGCGTTGACTTAGATTTAACTTAAAGCTAAAATCGGTTAACCGCTGTTTGATGCTGAAATAGAAGAGCGCAATGTGCTACCTCTGTATACAATAAAAGTTCTGACTTACAAAGTCAGAACTTTACTAAAAGAACAGACGAACCACCATATAGAACATCTTCTTTCACATACTTATATTCAACACAAACCTTTATTATGAGTAATTAAAATTTTGTTATATCAATTGGTGGCTTATCTATTTTGAGTAGTTTGTAATACTCTCCAAATTTCTGTAGGAATGTCAGATTCTATGATATCGGGTTTTGTTTCGATTTTCTCTTTATATTTTGCTGCCCGTTCGGTTGCCGTTTCTAATTTATCATCGGTAGGGGCTAAACTAATCATACATCTTACCCCTTTCGAATGAAGAGTATCGTATATCTTTTGATTCTCTGCGTTGAGAGAAGTGCCTATATAAGCTATGATGTTGGACCAAGGTACTCCCGCTTTGCACATATCTTCGTACTCTTTTGTATTACGAACAAAAGCAGACATCATGATGTTGGGAAACCGATCGTAATAATAGCGAGCCTCTGTGCCATTGTGTACCGTCAACATCACATTACGTTCTCCGTGAAGTTTCTTTATCAAAGCAGCAGTCATCCACATGGGGACATCTTTCTTGTCTAGGTTGACAATTGTTTTGCCTTTGCTCCATTTAATAACTTCTTCCAGTGTCGGAATTTTATACTTTGTTACTCTGCCCGAATGATCTTTCAAGCGTACAGATTGTAATTCTTTCCATGTGTGATCTTTTAATTTTCCCTTTCCGGTCGTCGTACGATCTAGTGTTGCATCGTGCATTAAGACAATGACGCTGTCTTTTGTCAATCTAGGATCAATTTCGAACATGGCGGGCATTTGAGTTAATACATTTTGGAGTCCTTCAATGCTGTTTTCCGGAAAGCCGGGTTCATTCCCTCCACGATGGCCACTTACAATGATTTGATTTCCTTCCGTATATTTGAAATAAGTCTTCAAATTTTGAGCGGTTTTAAAATCAAGTCGGTTTATTTTCTTCGTCTGTCCAGACAAAGATTGTGTTCCCATCAATGTTGTCATCAATAACAAAGATGCGAGCTTGCTTAAAGAAATAAAATGCATTTTCATGTTATATCAGTTATTAAAATTCGGAGTTCTTATGATTACTGCTAAATAGTTTATCACTTCTGCAAAGGTATGAAAAATATTTTAAAATGTTTCGATTGCATGATATATTATTTCTTTTTATTTCTTTTTTATGATGATTCAATGCTAATACAACCCGAAAAGAAACAATATATTCACGGGATTGTATCTCAGTTGTAATATGAATATAACTGGTATGTAATGAGAAATAGTAAAATGAAAGATGAAAAGATTTGTGGTATGGATTGTTTAAGAAAAGAGTTGAAAGGAGCTGAACGGTTGATTGGAGAATGAAAGTTCCTTGTTTATATGAAAACAGATTATTTGCTATTTTGAATTAACTCTTTGAGTTTTGTGCGTAGAGCCTCTTCGGCCATTGTTCCGCTACATTTTATGGGGTCTTCCTTCAGTGGAACAAAAACAAATAGGGGGATGTAGTTGGCTTTTAAAAATAGAGTCAAGTCTTTTTCGCTGTCGGCATTTATGCGATAGAATTTTATTTTCCCATCAAATTCGCCTGCAAGTTTGTTGATAATCGGTGTCATTCTTCGGCATGGACTGCACCAATTGGCATAAACGACCAATAGAGCGGGTCGCTTTCCTTTGTAGAGCCAGGGTGTAGAACGGCGGCGGTAGTCGTATATTTCTTTGATGAATGAACGGCATGTCATCTCTTTGACGAGTATTCGATTCGATGTAGTATCGATCATAGTACTATCTAATACTTGTGCTCTAGCAGAAAAGCAACAACCGATAAAAAAGAGTATTCCTATGATGCCTATCTTTTGTTTCATAAGTCGTTCATTTTGCTACAAATGTAGCTACATTTTTTGTAAGTTATTGCGCTAATAAGTTAAAAAACCAATTATTTTTTGCCTAAATAATCACTATGATTTTTTCTGTTTTTTATTTAACTTTGTAGTATTCAATTGGAAATGTTATATTGACATGGGAAAAATATTGGAAAAGATTCTTGAAACCTTATGTATCATATTCCAAGAGAGGCATCGAACGAATTTTCTTAAAAAAGACAGGAGCAAAGAATATTGTTTTTTGGGTGTGCCGTGTACCTACTTGTATAACTTTGGAGATGCTTATTGTTCTCTGATTTTTAGGTGGACAGATCAAAAAGAAAAAGAAGATTTTTAATAGACTCTCGTATAAATTTGTAGTTTGAATGGATTGTTTGTTTTTATATTATTAATAAAATATTGCAGAGGTGAAAGAGATTGTAAATGTAGATGATTTTGAAAAAATATCTTTTGTTTTTCGTGGGCATGTGGGACATTGGTTGGCACAGAGCATGATGCATATCTTTTCTTTGGATAGAGTAAACGAGGCTTATAGTTTTTCGGCAAAATATAGTGGTGCGAAATTTGCAAGTACCTTGCTAGAGCATGTTGGCGTTCGCTATAGAATAGGAAATGTTGATTATCTGAATCAACTTTCCACAGGTCCTTTTATAACTATCTCCAATCACCCTTATGGTGGTTTGGATGGAATAATGTTGATTGATCTGATTGCAACTTTGCGTCCTGATTATAAGGTGATGGTCAATAAAATATTGTCGCTCATAAAGGCAATGGATGAGAATTTCATTTCTGTGATTCCGAAAGTAGATGATAAACAGAAAGAAATAAAATCTGCGAATATCAACGGCGTAAGAGATACGTTGATTCATTTGCATGAAGGTCATCCTATGGGTTTTTTTCCGGCAGGCGCAGTTTCTAATTTTCACATAAAAAATCGATGTGTTGAAGATAGAGAGTGGCAGAGAAATGTAATAAAGATAATAAAGATGGCAAAGGTACCGATATTACCTGTTCGTTTTTTTGATAAAAACTCATTCTTCTTCTATTTTCTGGGACTCATCAATTGGCGGATTCGGTTGCTACGAATGCCTCAAGAAATTTTTAATAAAAAGAAACAGCTCCCTAGAATAGGAGTGGGGCAGATTATTACAGTTGAAGAGCAATTGAAATATAAGAATCTAAATGAATTTGGAGCTCTTTTGCGAGATTCTATTTATCAAATGCCTCTTCCATCCTCATTTATCTTTAGAGATGATTGGCTGAAGCAATTGCGCAATAAATCTTCTGAATAATTCAAAACAGTTTTTTGGCTTCTTACTTTTTCTTCTTCTTTTTTTAAGAAGATAGTATCTGCTGGACGAAAAATAGTATTCCCGCGAAACTTACCCCTATTGAAAAAGTTTTAGTAAGTTGTCGCGGGAATAGCTCTTTAGTTATTTCTTATTTCCGAAATAACGATTGTATAATCCTTCAAATCCTTTACCATGACGAGCTTCGTCTCCTGCCATTTCATGAACAGTATCGTGAATAGCATCCAAGTTGAGTTGTTTTGCGCGAGTTGCAATACGCTTTTTGTCTTCGCAGGCACCTTGTTCTGCCATCATACGTTTCTCTAGATTAGTCTTTGTATCCCAAACGACGTCACCCAATAATTCGGCAAATTTTGATGCGTGTTCTGCTTCTTCCCATGCAAAGCGTTTAAAAGCTTCTGCTATTTCGGGGTATCCCTCTCGGTCGGCTTGTCGGCTCATGGCCAAATACATTCCGACTTCGGAACACTCGCCCATCCAATGTGCATTCAAATCTTTGATCATTTCTTCATCACAACCTTTGGCTACGCCAACAACATGCTCATCTGCAAATGTCAATGCGCCACCAGGCTCATCAGAAACTTCTACGAATTTACTTGCCGGAGCTTTACATATCGGACATTTTTCAGGAGCTTCATCACCTTCAAAAACATAACCACATACACTACATCTAAATTTTTTCATTTTCTTTATTTTTTAATTCGTTAAACTTTATGTTTATTGTATATTTAATTTTTTTGCTTCTCTAATTCTTCTTTTATACATTCACGGCATAGACCTCTATAATATATATATGCTTCATCAATTTTATGTCCTTCTTCTTTAAGTTCTATTTCTCCTGGAAGTCTTCTCGATTTAATGAAGGCATCGTATATCTTATTGCATTTACGGCATAAAAAATGAGCGTGAACTGCAGTGTTTGCATCGAAGTGTTCGTTCTTTTCATCAATACTAATACTTTGGGCTACTCCTTGTTGTACAAAAAGTTTTAGCGTATTATATATTGTCGTCTTTGATAATGTTGGAATTGTTGGTGAAAGTGCATTGAATATTTCATCGGCAGTAGGATGAGTGCGATGACTATCCAAGTAGCTCATTATAGCCATTCTTTGTACAGAAGGTTTAATGTTATGTTCGAGTAAATATTCAAATGTATTCATATTAGTAACTGTTTTAAATTTGTAATCATTGCAAATATTAATCTGATGCAAAAGTAGAATGAATAAATGTAATGGCCAAATAAATTCGGTGTTTTTTTTAGAAAAATGAAAAATAGTTTTCTGGAAGTTGGTCTTAGTTTGAAATATAATTCTTATTTTCAGTATATTAACAAAAAAGATAATGATATGCTTTTTCTTGGATTATAGTACAAGAGGCTGTTTGAATTTTATTCAATTAAAAAAATTGTGGCTACAATTTTCATTATCCTTTGATCAAAAAGAATGTTACTCCATCGTTTTGTCGGAGTTCTTTATTTTATCTGTTCTATAAGATTGTTCTTTTCAAAACCTGTCTTTTATGGATGGGTTTATATATTCTTTTAATTTTGTTGACTACAACTCGCCTCATATAATCAAACGTTCTTTTGATATTCTTTTTAAGTTTAGTCATATTAAGAGACGAATGTCACTGCATTGATAGCAATCTTTTTAAGAAAAGTATTTAAATTGATCTTTTGTATTCAATGTCCTATTAATACTTGTCAAGCTTTTTGTTGTTACCATTCTTATTGGGACATACATTTCTTTTATCTTGATGAAAATGTGTGAATGATAGTATACTAAATATTGTAATATCATTAGTGTAATGTTGTATACAGTTGAGGCTTTACTCAATAAAAAACGAAAGAAATATTCCTCATTAAGAATTACTTTTTGTAACTTTGCAAGTCAAAATAAGAAAAATAAATAACGTTATATAAATAAAATATGAATATCTCATATAATTGGCTGAAAGAATATGTCGATTTTGATTTAACACCGCAAGAAGTGGCGGATGCGTTGACTTCTATTGGCCTTGAAGTAGACGCATTGGATGAAGTGCAAACAATCAAAGGTGGGCTTGAAGGTCTTGTAATAGGTGAAGTACTGACATGCACAGAACATCCTAATTCTGATCATTTGCATATTACGACTGTTAATCTTGGTAATGGTGAACCTCAACAAATAGTATGTGGAGCTCCTAACGTGGCAGCCGGACAGAAAGTGGTTGTCGCTACTCTTGGTGCTAAACTTTACGATGGGGATGATTGTTTTACAATAAAGAAATCTAAGATTCGTGGTGTCGAATCTTTTGGAATGATTTGCGCAGAGGATGAAATTGGTATCGGTCATGATCATCAAGGTATTATTGTATTGCCCGATTCGGCAGTCCCCGGTACATTGGCTAAAGATTATTATAACGTCAAAAGTGATTATGTAATAGAGGTTGATATTACTCCAAATCGTGCCGATGCTTGCTCTCATTATGGAGTGGCTCGCGATCTGTATGCCTATTTGATTCAAAATAGCAAGCCTACCGCTTTGCGCAAACCTCAGGTTGATGCTTTTAAAGTAGACAATCATGATTTGAATATAAGCGTGAAAGTAGAGAACACTGAAGCATGTTCTCATTATGCAGGTGTTACAATAAAAGGTGTTACGGTGAAAGAAAGTCCTGATTGGTTGAAAAGTCATCTTCAATCTATCGGTTTACGCCCAATTAATAATATTGTAGATATTACCAATTATATACTTTTTGCATACGGTCAGCCGATGCATTGCTTTGATGCTGATACGATCAAAGGAAACGAAATAGTAGTAAAGACGATGCCAGAGGGAACTTCTTTTGTTACTCTTGATGGTGTTGAACGCAAACTTTCTGAGCGTGATTTGATGATATGCAATGCCCAAGAACCAATGTGCATTGCAGGGGTGTTTGGGGGACTTGACTCTGGAACTACAGAAAAGACAACCGATGTCTTCCTTGAAAGCGCCTATTTTCATCCCACTTGGGTTCGCAAAACGGCTCGCCGTCATGGATTGAGTACCGATGCTTCATTTCGTTTCGAAAGAGGTATTGATCCCAACGGAGTAATATATGCATTGAAAGCAGCTGCTTTACTTGTTAAGGAATTGGCTGGCGGAACAATCTCTTCTGAGATTCAAGACGTATGTATTGCAGAGCCTGCCGATTTTATCGTAGATTTAAATTATGAATATGTACATCAGCTTATCGGCAAAGTAATACCTGTCGATACGATTAAGAGTATCGTTACGAGTCTGGAAATGAAGATCCTTGAAGAAACTTCCGAGGGTGTTAAACTTTCAGTTCCACCTTATCGTGTAGACGTGCAGCGCCCCTGTGACGTGGTTGAAGATATTCTGAGAATTTATGGGTATAATAACGTTGAGATACCCAATACTTTAAAATCCAGTCTGACAATCAAAGGCGAAAACGATCGATCTAACAAACTTCAGAATCTCATAGGAGAAGAGCTGGTCGGTTGTGGCTTTAATGAAATATTGAATAATTCACTGACCAAAGTGGCTTATTATAATGAATTGAAGTCGTATCCTATTGAGCATTCGGTAAAACTTATCAATCCTTTAAGTTCCGATCTTAGTGTGATGCGTCAGACTTTGTTATTCGGAGGTCTGGAAAGTATTGCCCGCAACGCTAATCGCCAGAATGCAGATCTTCGTTTCTTTGAATATGGCAATTGCTACTGTTTTGATGCTTCGAAACGTGATGCTGAAAAAGTTTTGTCATGTTATTCCGAAGATTATCATCTTGGCTTATGGCTTACCGGTAAGAAAGTAAGTAATTCGTGGGCACATCCGGATGAGAAAACGTCTGTATTCGAATTGAAAGCTTATGTAGAGAATATTTTGAAAAGAGTAGGAGTGAAGCGTCATGAATTGACAATCGAATCATGCGAAGACGACATATTCACTCAGGCTATGCAACTTATTACTCGCGGGGGCAAACGTCTTGTTACTTTCGGAGTTGTAAGTCATCTTATCACTAAAGCTTTTGAGATTGATAACGAGGTGTTTTTTGCCGATATCAATTGGGATATACTTCGTAAGTTGGTAAGCAAACAAAAGATAAGCTATACAGAGCTATCTAAGTTCCCGGCAGTGCGTCGTGATTTGGCATTATTGCTCGACAAAGATGTGCCTTTCTCTGAAATAGAAAAGATAGCCTGCGAAACGGAACGTAAGCTGTTGAAAGATGTCAATCTATTTGATGTTTACGAAGGCAAGGGACTTGAGGCTGGCAAGAAATCTTATGCGGTAAGTTTCATCCTTCAAGATGATAACCAAACCCTTAATGATAAAACAATAGAGAAGGTTATGTCTAAATTGATAAAGAATTTGGGCGATAAACTTCATGCTACTTTGAGATAATATAACATTTAATATAACTAACAAGGAGGAGGCTGAAGAAGTCTTCTCGCAAATTACACTCCAATGGGAAGAGCATTTGAATTTAGAAAAGCAAGAAAACTAAAAAGATGGGGTAATATGGCTCGTACATTTACCCGAATTGGTAAACAAATTGCTATTGCGGTAAAGGCCGGCGGGCCCGATCCTGAAAATAATCCTCATTTACGTGCCATCATTGCAACTGCAAAAAATGAGAACATGCCGAAAGACAATGTTGAGCGTGCCATCAAAAATGCAATGGGCAAGAATGAGAAGGATTATAAGGAAATGAATTACGAAGGCTATGGCCCTTATGGTATCGCTGTTTTTGTAGAAACAGCAACCGATAATACCACTCGTACCGTTGCCAATGTTCGTAGCGTATTTAATAAATTCTCTGGCAATATGGGAACAATGGGAAGCTTGGATTTCTTGTTTACCCACAAGTGCGTATTTACCGTGGCTATGAAAGAAGGTTTGGATATCGATGATTTAATCCTCGAAATGATAGACCTCGGCGTTGAAGAAGAGTATGATCTTGACGAAGAAGAAGGCGAACTTACTATTTACGGTAATCCTAAGTCTTTTAATGTCATTCAAAAATATCTTGAAGAAAACGATTTTGAAGTGAAGGGGGCTGAGTTTACTCGTATTCCTAGCGATATGAAAGATGTCACTCCCGAACAGCGTGAAACAATAGATAAAATGGTAGAACGCCTCGAAGATGACGAAGATGTTCAAAACGTTTATACCAATATGAAGCCTCTCGAAGAGGAGTAGTAGTATCCGGTTGATAGAAATTTCTGTTCTTTATGAAATATACTTATCATACGCAAGGTACTTGTAGTACCGCCATTCACCTTGATGTGGAGAATGGAATCCTTAAAGATGTTTATTTTGACAATGGATGTGATGGGAATCTGAAGGGCATCTCGATGCTTGTCAGGGGAATGAAGATTGAAGATGTGATAGCCAAACTCGAAGGTGTTCGGTGTGGCATGAAATCGACTTCGTGTCCCGATCAACTTTGTCATGCACTACATCAAATGGGATATTGATGATAAGCTAGCTTGGATAACAAGTCCCCATTTTAGGTATTTGGCATCCAAATTGAAACTATAGTAGCTCTATTAGGCTTTTTATAAGCTCTGATAGAGCTATTTATTTAAACCTTATTAAAGAATATGCCCGAATATATATTGTATTAATAACACTTTTAGATTATATTCAAAAAATATGTTATAAAACATGCTTTGTTGATACAATATTCAACTAAATGCCTTACCTTTGTATCGCATTTGGGAAAATGCTGAATATTTTAGTTTTGGGTTTATTATTTTAAGGTTAAACAAAAGATTAGTTTTCAATTAAGTATTAGATTGGTAAAAAAGATTGATTGAAGGTTCTTTTTTCATTAGGTTTAGAAAATAGATGAAGATTGATTTGTTTTATTAGTTTTTTTAAGGAGCTTAGAGATAAGCAATTGTTTTTAGGATGATAACAATGTTAACTTTAGAAAGCCAATACGGGCTTTCTAAGATGAAGAGGCGGGAAGTTCGAGAGAATTCCTCGTTTTTTTGTTTTATAATTCTCGTCGTTATCGGGCATGGGCTCACTCTGGGCCCATATCAGTAAGTTGGTAACGGTCCTGAAAAATTGGCTAAGAAATCACTCCAACTTTAGTGCATCATGATGCTTTTCTTGATTGAGAGACAAAGATTGCCAAAATAGATGAAAATGTAACGAGTAATCCATATCTTTGCACATTCATCTGAAATTAAATAGTAGATATGATTGATTATAATAAATTTCCTTCTCCTTGCTATATTGTAGAGGAAGATTTGCTTCGTAAGAATCTAAGTCTTATCAAGTCTGTTGCCGATCAAACTGGGGTCGAAATTATTCTAGCTTTCAAAGCTTTCGCTTTGTGGCGTACGTTCCCTATTTTCAGAGAATACATCGAACATTCTACGGCTAGTTCGTTGTATGAAGCCAGACTCGCTTTTGAGGAGTTTGGTAGTCGTGCTCATACCTATTCGCCGGCATACGTTCCCGAAGAATTCGACGATATTGTGAAATACAGTAGATATATTACATTTAATTCTTTCTCGCAGTTTGAACATTACTACTCCGCGACTATCGAAAAAGATGTTTCTTGTGGAATCAGAGTTAATCCAGAATATTCGGAAGTGAAGACTGCTCTTTATAATCCTTGTGCACCGGGTACTCGTTTTGGTGTCACTTCCGATCAATTGCCCGATAAGCTTCCGTCTTCTATAGAAGGTTTCCATTGTCATTGTCTTTGCGAGTCTATGCCCGACGAGCTGGAGCGCATGCTCCAACATTTGGAAGCAAAATTCTCTTCTTGGTTTCCACAGCTCAAATGGCTCAATTTGGGTGGAGGACACTTAATGACACATCAAGATTATGATACGGCACGACTTGTCGAAATATTGAAAGGGCTTCGGAAACGTTATCCATGGCTTAAAATTATTCTCGAGCCGGGTTCTGCTTTTGCATGGCGTACGGGGGTGTTGAGCAGTAAAGTTGTCGACATTGTCGAAAATCACGGTATACGTACGGCAATACTTAATGTCAGTTTTACCTGCCATATGCCCGACTGCCTTGAAATGCCTTATCAGCCGGATATAATAGGAGCTAACAAAGGCGAGGAAGGACCGTATACATATCGACTTGGAGGAAATTCTTGTTTAAGTGGAGATTTTATAGGGACATGGAGCTTTGAACAAGAGCTGAAAATAGGCGATCGGATTATTTTTGAAGATATGATTCACTATACGACTGTAAAAACTAACATGTTCAATGGTATTCATCATCCTGCTATCGGAATGTGGACGTCCGATGCTAATGCTGTCATATTTAAGCAGTTTGAATATGCTGACTATCGCGACAGAATGTGTTGATCTCCCTGGAGGGTAGAATGAAGTGAAAAAAGTGAACCAAAAAAAATAGAATTGTTTTGGTAGTTTGGGGATTTTGCTTACCTTTGTACCCGCAAATGCGGAAGTAGCTCAGTTGGTAGAGCACGACCTTGCCAAGGTCGGGGTCGCGGGTCCGAGTCCCGTTTTCCGCTCAGCGATGCCCAGGTGGCGGAATGGTAGACGCGCTCGTTTCAGGTGCGAGTGTTTAATAGACGTGCAAGTTCGACTCTTGTTCTGGGCACAACGAGTGATAAAGTGTTTATCTAAAAAAGGCGTTCTTTATTTATTTATGGAGAGATGGCGGAATTGGTAGACGCGCTACTTTGAGGGGGTAGTGACAGTAATGTCGTGGGAGTTCGACTCTCCTTCTCTTCACTAAATTTTTAATGCGGAAGTAGCTCAGTTGGTAGAGCACGACCTTGCCAAGGTCGGGGTCGCGGGTCCGAGTCCCGTTTTCCGCTCCAACACAAAAGGCTTTCCTAACAAGGAAAGCCTTTTTGTTTTTACGCCTCTCTGTTTCAAGAGTCGGGCATTCGTTTACAATCTTATAGTTATATTTGCTTCTTATATAGTTGATATAAGTTTTGTATATTCTAAAAAGTATTATTGATAGTATCCTTTTTTAATTAGGTACTTACGAAACTTGCGACTCACGCCCGTGAGTCGCAAGTTTCGTCCTTATGTTTTTTCCGACTCACGGGCGTGAGTCGCAAGAAACGTATATACGTATGTATTCATTTGTATTTGCATCGTGAGAATACAATAGTATAATGAACTATTTTTTTACATAAAAAGAACGGAGATATGATATAAAATATTATATTTGCCAAATATTGCGATAAAGAATCTTTTACTTATTCTACATATCACCTGCTTCAGCATCTTCTGTAAAGATTGATAGCTGTATGCTTATTTGATGGGTTGCTAGAGAATATATATGCTATTAACTAAAAATAATTATTATGAAGAATCTCGTTTTATTATCTCTTTGCTTTCTAATGGCTTCTTTACTTAGTGTGAATTCTTATACTAAATCGTCTAATCATCTTGCAACTACTACAAAGAAAGATTCTATTCTGTATATTATAAAGCAGCCAAAGAATAATACTAAAATTGTTACTTTTAATCTTTTTGGATTAAATCTGGATCACATAACGCAAGTCTATATTATGGGCGAAGATTCTATACACTTGGCATATCCTAATATGGGAGTTGCGGTGGTTTATGAGTTCACTTTAGATTCTTCTACAGTAATGACAAGGTTGGATACTCTTTTGATTAAACAACATATTCCTGTTTCCAAAAGAAACTTGCCTACATATTGGGACGATACTCCTGTTGATAAAGAAGACTTCTGGATTAATGAAAAAGATTTAAAGAGTTTAGAGGTGGAAGATTCAAAAATAGTCGTTAAAATTAATGAAGAAATGTCTTCATCCAAAGAAGCAGAGCTAATGATTAGATAATCTTGAGTTATTCTGCGGAGCCCTCTGTATGGCTAACTATTGAGTAATATCTTTAAATGTTTTTTTAGTTCGCTCGGTCCATCTGTTTGATATCTATTCCATAGATCGCCCATTAGTGCTGCTCCACCAAAAGAGAGTGACCGCAGCACTGGAATCTTATTAGCAGTAATACCACCAAGTGCTATGACTTTACTGTCTATAATACCTTCTTGTTGGGCTTGCTGTAAAGACTCTATTGTAAATGCCGATTGATAGCCTTGCTTTGAGATACTGTCGAATATCGGACTAAGAAAGACATAGTCCACTTTTCCCTTTTTCTCTTTAACTTCTTGGGATGAGTGGCACGAGCAACTGATATGCCCTTCGAATTGAACAGGAATAGTGCCATTCCTTGAATTGAGATGAATGCCTCGAAGATGGTATTTGTTACAGAGTTCGAAATGCTGATGCAATACAATACGAGGATAGTATTGGGGTGGTATTTCTTCAATTAGTTTCCGGTATGCCGATACATCTGCTTGTGGCTTTCGCAGATGAACGATATTTATGCCGCTTTGTAGCAACATAACGATGACAGAAGCCTCTCCCGGCAAGAAGTCGGGAGAGGTAATAGCAATCCATTTCATGGATATTACTTTTTAAGACGTTCTATTATCATGTCGGCTACTTTCTTGCCAGACATAAGCATGCCACCGAAAATAGGTCCCATGCGTGGCGTACCCGATACGGCCGAAGCAGCCATACCGCAAACGTAAAGTCCCGGATAGATTTCTTTGGTTCCTTTTACTACTTCGTCTTCGCCTGCCACTACATCTAGTGAACGTTCTCCTATTACATTACCGGTTTCTGTATCAAGACGAATTCCGTTTTTGCGAGCTACTGTCTTGCATACTTCGCTATCGTGACCTGTCCCGTCGATAACGTATTTGGCCATGATATTGAGAGGGTCTACATGAAGTCCTTCGCGTAGTACCGGGGTCCAATTGACTACAACGCCACTTACTTCGTTGTTTTTAAATACGACGTCTTCTACCGAATAACAGTTGAAAACGGTGGCACCGGCATGCACTGCCTGGTAGAGTAGGGCCGAAGTGCTTTCTATCGAATCCATCACATAGAGGTTGTCTTCATAAGATTCGTAGTTGATGTTGAAATCTTTGACAATGTCCAGCGCTTCTTTCTGAAAGACTATTTGGTTGAACATCATAGCTCCACCCCACATGCCGCCGCCAGGTGAAAGTTTGCGATCGAACTGGGCAACTCGTACTCCTGCTTTTGCCAGATAGTAGGCTGCTACAATTCCCGAAGGACCACCACCTACAATGGCTACATCCAGTTCCAAATTCTTTTCTAATTTCTCGAAATAGGTACTGATAATACCTTTTGATACTTGTGTTTCAATCATTTGTTTTTAGTTTTTATTTTGATGTTATACAATCTTCTGTCTCTAATGTGTGACTTATGCGCATGGCACAGAAGTTAGGTCCACACATGGTGCAATATCTACCGCCTACATGGTTGCCTGTCTTGTAATACTCGAGTGCTCTCTCAGGGTCGAGCGAAAGATTAAATTGATCTTTCCATCGGAAATCGTAGCGGGCCTTGCTTAATGCGTCATCACGCAACGAAGCTCCGGGGTGCCCCTTTGCCAAGTCTGCCGCGTGGGCTGCCATTTTGTATGTTACTACTCCAATACGTACATCTTCTTTATTGGGCAGTGCCAAATGTTCTTTAGGAGTGACATAACACAACATTGCTGTGCCATACCATCCTATTTGTGCTGCTCCAATGGCACTGGTTATATGGTCGTATCCGGGAGCGATATCGGTGACGAGCGGGCCGAGCGTATAGAATGGAGCCTCATGGCATTTTTCTATTTGACGATCCATGTTTTCTTTTATTTTGTGCATTGGTACATGTCCCGGTCCTTCGATAAATACTTGCACATCTTTCTTCCATGCACGTTCTACCAATTCGCCCATCGTATCCAGTTCGGCAAATTGGGCGCGGTCGTTCGCGTCGTAAGTCGATCCGGGGCGCAGTCCGTCGCCCAATGATATGGCAACGTCGTATTGGGCTAGAATATCGCAAATGTCATCGAAGTGCTCGTAAAGGAAACTTTCTTTCTGATGTATCTGGCACCATTTTGAGATGATACTCCCGCCACGACTCACCATACCTGTGAGACGCTTTGTGGCATATTGGATGTTTTTTAATCGGATGCCGCAATGGATGGTGAAGTAGTCCACTCCCTGTTCGCATTGTTCGATGAGTGTATCGCGAAACAACTCCCATGTCAGATATTCTGCTTTGCCGTTTACTTTCTCCATTGCTTGATACATCGGTACTGTGCCTACCGGAACAGGACAGTTTCGAATAATCCATTCGCGTGTTTCGTGAATATTGTTGCCGGTCGATAAGTCCATCAGTGTGTCTCCACCCCATTTACAACTCCAGATAGCTTTTTCTACTTCTTCTTCTATACTCGATGTTGTGGCCGAATTGCCAATGTTGGTATTGATCTTTACTAAGAAATGACGGCCTATAATCATTGGTTCCGCTTCCGGATGATTGATGTTGGCTGGTAGTACGGCACGTCCTGCGGCTATTTCGCTACGTACGAACTCGGGCGTGATATAAGTCTTTATTCCCAATTCTTCACAATTCATATTCTCACGTATGGCTACATATTCCATTTCGGGCGTGATGATTCCTTTCTTGGCATAAGACATTTGCGTGATCTTGCAATCTTTCTTTGCTCGATACGGCAACGATATGTGTTCGAAACGTAAGTGATCAAGCGAGCGGTCGGCAAGTCTCATTCTGCCGTATTCTGAACTGATTTGTGATAACTGTTCCGTCCCCTCTCGTTTCAATATCCATGGCAGGCGTAGCTTAGGGAGTCCTTTTCGTAGATCAATCTGTGCGTTTGGATCGCTATATGCTCCACTTGTGTCGTACACCATGACCGGTGAATTCTCTTGCTTTATCTCTTTCTTTTCTTCTACGGTTACGGTTGGAGTAAGTGTTACTTTTCTCATGCCCACTCGTAAATCCGGATAGATCTGTCCCTCTAGATAAACTTTCTCTGAACTTGGATAAGAAATCTTGATGTTTTCGTTCATAATGTTTTGATTGTTTTAAGAATGTAATAATTGAATACTCATAATACGTTGCATTTCTGCTATCGGTTGGTCGGCTTGTAGGATGGCACCGCTCAGAGCAATACCATTGAGACCTGTGTTGAGTAATGAATTGATGTCATCGTAGCTTATGCCTCCGATAGCGACGATAGGTATATTTATTCCGTACTGTCTCATCTTGCTTACAATGGCGCTATATCCATCTATTCCGAGTATGGGAGCCAATCGTTTCTTTGTAGATGTAAACCGGAAAGGACCGCATCCTATATAGTTGGCCCCATGTTGCCAATGCAATATGATCTCTTCGAAAGTATTGGCGGTACCTCCTATTATATAATCGTTTCCTAATATTCGTCGGGCTTCGTCGATAGGCATATCTTGCTGCCCCAGATGAACACCGTCGGCACGGATTCGTTTTGCCAATTCTACATGGTCGTCAATAATGAACGTTGCATGGTGCTGCTTGCACATTGGTTTTATTTGATTGGCAGCATCGATGATTTCGTCGTCTGTAGCCTCTTTCATCCTTAGCTGAATCCATCGGCATCCTCCTTCGAGAGCCATTTGCGCGCTTTCTATGTAAGAGTATCTAGGCGTTTGATGAGTGATAAATTGAATATTGATCATAGTGATAGCTTGTATTTATTCTGGTATCTTTATTAACTTTTCTGGAGCAAAGAAATGATTCAGAGGACCAGTGCCATGTCCAATGGTTAGATCACTTCCTTCGATCATTGCGTTATATGTGTATTCTTTGGCTAGTCGCACAGCTTCGGGCAGTTCTTTTCCTCGTGCCAGATAGGCTGTAATAGCCGACGACAGGGTGCATCCTGTGCCATGGGTATTTCGTGTATGCACCATTTCTCGGCTGAAGGTATATTCTTTAACGCCTTCATCGGGAGATTTATAAAAGAGATAATCCGTCTTTTTCTCGTTTGTTAAATGCCCTCCTTTGATCAGTATTGACTGATGAGTTTTGTTCATTATTCTTTGGCTTGCTTCGCGTATATCGTCAGAAGAATGTATACTCATATCAGCCAATATTTCTGCTTCGGGAATATTGGGAGTGAGTAGATATGATTTGGGTAATAATCGGTTGCAGAAGGTTTCGAGTGCTTCTTTCTGCATCAATAGCATGCCACTACTAGAAACCATTATAGGATCGACAATCAGATGAGGAATAGGGAATGAATCAAGAACGTCACAGATGGCTGTAATTGTTGCCTCATCGTTTATCATTCCTATTTTTGCATACTGAGGCGAAAGGTCTTCGATGACATATCTAATTTGTTCGGCAACTATTTGTGGTTGGACGGCACAAACAGAATAAACTTTTCGAGTATCTTGTACGGTAATAGCGGTAATTACCGATGCGGCGTACACTCCGAGAGCGGACATTGTCTTAATATCTGCTTGGATGCCTGCTCCGCTGCAACAGTCCGATCCAGCAATCGTTAAAGTGGTAATAGAAAACATACCCTACTTAATTAACGAATTAAGAGGGGCAAATATTTGATACTATATACAATAGAAGATGTCAGGATTAAAAAGTCCTCCCTACGGCAGCATTATCTGCATCAGGTTCTATGGGTATAATCTCAGCCAACCATTCGGTGGGCACCCCTCTTCGGATATATCCGATTTATAACGAAGGCAAAGATAACCCTTTTTGGTGAATATATCATTCTTTTTTAGCATATATTTCATGATAACGTTATTTCGTAAAAAATGAAACTCTACCCGGTATATCACATACGGAGTAGAGTTTGACTTGCGTACTAATAATACCTCAGTTCGGGATAAGAGAAGTAAAAAATAGGGGATAAAAAAGTTGGTAATCACAAGAATATTTTGTATATTTATAGTTGAAAATCAATAATTTACAAAACAAATTCAATATGATTACCAAGGACAAAATTACAGAAATATTTTATATTATCGATGAATTCAGCTCTATATTTGATGCTGAAATAGAGAAGCGCCATCTATTATCCACTACAGGGAAAGCCAGACGTATGAGAAAAGCCTCTCTT